>NZ_JBVJMW010000047.1:0-1027 GCF_055583985.1 Streptomyces sp. NPDC104313 | reverse complement strand
TGAACCGTTCCGGGTTCGGTAGAGACTCGATTCCGTGAAAGGATTGAGTCATGGCACGCCCCTCCTCCTATCCCCTTGAGCTGCGCAAACGAGCGGTCCGTATGGTCGCCGAGGTCCGCGGTGACTACCCGAACGAGTCGGCCGCGCTGCGGGCGGTCGCCCAGAGGCTCGGCATCGGCTCGGCCGAGACGCTGCGGAACTGGGTGAAGCGCGACGAGATCGACTCCGGTCAGCGTCCGGGGACGACAACGGAGGAGTCCGCCCAGATCAAGGCGATGAAGAAGGAGATTGCCGAGCTGAAGCGGGCGAACGACATCCTGAAGGCTGCGGCGTCTTTCTTCGCGGCCGAGCTCGACCGGCCACACACACGCTCGTAGCGTTCATCGACGAGCACCGGGCCCGCTTCGGCGGTGTCGAGCCGATCTGCAGGACGCTCACCGCACACGACTGCAAGATCGCCCCTTCCACCTACTACGCCCACCACAAACGCGTCCAGGCCCCGGCGGCCCGCACCGTCCGCGATGCCGAGCTGAAGCCGCTCGTCCGGCAGATCTTCGAGGCCAACTATCGGGTCTACGGGGCCAGGAAGATCTGGCGTGAGCTGCACCGCCAGGGCAACATCGTGGCCCGGTGCACCGTCGAACGCCTCATGCGCGAGCTCGGCCTTGCCGGCGCCGTCCGGGGAAAGAAGGTCATCACCACGATCCCGGACAGTTCCGCCGAGCGGGCGCCGGACCTGCTGGACCGCAACTTCGTCGCGCCGGCCCCGAACCGCTGCTGGGTCGCGGACTTCACGCACATCAGCACGTGGTCGGGAGTGGTCTACGTCGCTTTCGTCGTCGACACTTTCTCCCGCCGGATCGTCGGCTGGTCCGCCGCCCTGGCGAAGGAGACCCGGCTCGTCCTGGACGCCCTGGACATGGCCTTGTGGCAACGTGACCGCGACGAACAGACTTACCAGCGGGGCGAGTTGATACATCATTCCGATGCCGGGTCGCAATACACGAGCTTCCGGCTCGCCGAGCAC
>NZ_JBVJMW010000046.1:0-1094 GCF_055583985.1 Streptomyces sp. NPDC104313 | reverse complement strand
GGTGGTGGTTGGGGTGTGGCGGGGGATGAGGTTGCGGAGGAGTGGGGGGATGGTGGGGTTTTTGCTGATGGTGGTGAGGTTGAGGGGGGTGGCGATGGTGGTGGGGGTGTTGAGGCTGAGTGCGGCGTCGAAGAGTGCGGTGCCGTGTTCGGTGGTGATGGGGGTGATGCCGTCGCGGGTGAGGCGGGCGTGGTCGGTGGTGGTGAGGTGTTTGGTGGTGCCGCTGGTGTCGGCCCAGAGTCCCCAGGCGATGGAGGTGGCGGGGAGTCCTTGGGTGTGGCGGTGTTGGGCGAGTGCGTCGAGGTAGGCGTTGGCGGCGGCGTAGTTGGCTTGGCCGGGGTTGCCGAGGGTGCCGGCGAGTGAGGAGTAGAGGACGAAGGCTTTGAGGTTGAGGTGTTGGGTGAGTTCGTGGAGGTGGTGGGCTGTGTCTGTTTTGGGGCTGAGTACGGTGTGGAGTTTTTCGGGGGTGAGGGTGGTGAGGAGTGTGTCGTCGACGATGCCTGCGGTGTGGATGACGGCGGTGAGGTTGGGGGTGTTGTTGATGAGGTTGTGGAGTGCTTGGCGGTTGGTGGTGTCGCAGGCTGTGGTGGTGATGTTGGCGTCGAGGTCGGTGAGTGTGTGGGGGGTTTGGCCTCGGCGGCTGACGAGGATGATGTTTTTGATGTTGTGGGTTTCGATGAGGTGGCGGGCGAGGATGGTGCCGAGGGTGCCGGTGCCGCCGGTGATGAGGATGGTGTCGTCGGGGTCCCAGGTGATGGGTTGGGGGTTGGGGGTGGGGGTTGGGGTTTTGGTGAGGCGGGGTGCGTGGGTTTTGCCGTGGCGGATGGTGAGTTGGGGTTCGTCGCCGATGAGGGTGGTGGGGTCGAGGGTGTCGTCGGTGTCGATGAGGATGATGCGGTCGGGGTGTTCGGTTTGTGCGGTGCGGGTGAGGCCCCAGACGGCGGCGGCGGCGAGGTCGGGGTTGGGGGTGTTGACGGCGTTGCGGGTGAGGATGATGAGGGTTTTGTCGGTGGTGAGGTGGTGTTGGAGGGTGGTGAGGATGTGTTCGGTGACGTCGTGGATGTCGCCGGTGGGGACTTCGATCACGGTGGGTT
>NZ_JBVJMW010000045.1:0-1355 GCF_055583985.1 Streptomyces sp. NPDC104313 | reverse complement strand
CACAGGTCCGGTGGCAGCGTTTCGCCGGTGACGACCAGCTTGCGCAGGGCGGGCAGTTCGGGTGCGGACTGGGTGACGGTGTCCCAGGCGTCCAGAGCGGCCCGCAGCAGTGAGGGGACCACCTCGAGAATGGTCACGGCGTCCTGGTCGGCGCGGGCGAACAGATCCGTCGCGTGGTGGGCCGTCTCGTCCCCGTAGATGGTGGTGCGGCCACCCGCCACCAGAGCGGCGGTCATCTGCCACACCGAGATGTCGAAGGTCAGCGCCGCGTTCTGCGCGATGACATCGCTGCTGGTCAGCGCCAGATCATCGACCTTCGCCAGAAGATGGTTGTTCATCCCCGCGTGATGAACCATCGCCCCCTTCGGCCGCCCCGTCGACCCCGAGGTGTAAAGGACGTAAGCCAGATCATCGTCCACCGCACGGACCGGGACCAGTTCACCCGATCCGTCCGCAGCCGTCGGGCAGAGAAGGACGGCGGGTCGGGTGCCGGCTTCCGAGGCGAGGGCGTCGGTCTGCTCGGTGTGGCCGACCGCCGAGGCGACGGCGTCGGTCTGGGCGGTATGGCCGACCGTGGTGATGAGGTAGCGGGCGCCGGACGCGGTGACCATGTCGGACTTCCGCGTCATCGGGGCATGCGGATCCAACGGAAGATACGCACCCCCCGCCCCCAGGATCCCCAGGAACGCGACGACCGCGTCCACACCACGCTCGCCGTGGTACGCCACCCGGTCATCAGCCGCGACACCCGCGGCAAGCAGCTCACGGGTAAGGCGGCTCGCCCGGCCCGCCAACTCCGCATAGGTCAGAACACCGTGCTCATCAGCGACAGCGATGGCATCGGGCCGCGCCAGAGCATGTTCCCTGACACGGGTGATCAGGCAGTTCAGCTCGTCGGTGCGGGCCGTCCGGTTCCAGACGTTCAGGAGCTCGCTCTCCTCCTGCGACACCGGGGCGAGCTCACCGACAGGACACGCGGGGTCGGCTGCCGCCGCACGGCATGCGCGCAGGACGTCGTCAAGAACGGCGCGAGCCGTCTGCTCCGTGAACAGGTCGGTGCTGTACTCCAGCGCGAGCGACAGTTCACCGCCCGCGGCTTCCTCCGCGAGGAGCATCAGATCGAACTTGGCGGTCCCGTCACCGACCGGCAGATACGTCAGATCCAAGTCCCCCGGGCTCGCCTCGGTCGACGGCGCGTTCTGGAACGCGAGCATCACCTGGAACAGGGGATTCCGCGAACGGTCACGGTCCGGCGCCAACTCCTGGACCAGCCGGTCGAACGGCACATCCTGATGCGACAAACCCTCCAGAGCGGTCCGGCTCACACGGTCGAGCAGCTCCTCGAACGTATCGGC
>NZ_JBVJMW010000044.1:0-1503 GCF_055583985.1 Streptomyces sp. NPDC104313 | reverse complement strand
ATCCGCGACCCGACCGGACCAAACGGATTCGCTACAAACCGCCCCGCCGTCAACCCCGGACGATTCAAATACCCACGAGCCAACCCCGCACCCGCAAGGAACAATTCTCCTGCAACTCCAACGGGTACCGGCTCCAACCCTCCATCCAACACAAACACCTGCGTATTGGTGATGGGACGGCCGATCGGGATTGTGGCTTCGTTATCACTTGGGCATGAGGGCCAGTGAGTCACGTCGACGGATACCTCGGTGGGGCCATAGAGGTTATGCAGTTCCACATCAAGGATTTGATGAACGCGCCTTGCAGACTCTGCAGGCAGCGCCTCGCCACTGCATATGATGCGTCGCAGGGTGACGCATTCTGCAGCGCGTGGAGAACTGAGAAATTCTTCCAGCATCGAAGGGACGAAGTGAATGGTGGTGACGCTCTCACGCTTGATCAGGTCGGCGAGGTAGGAGGGGTCGCGATGACCGTCCGGTTTCGCGATTATCTCTGTAGCTCCGGCAATGAGTGGCCAGAAGAGCTCCCACACCGATACATCGAACCCCGATGGAGTTTTCTGCAGGACCCGGTCGTCTTCCCTTAGTTGGTACTGATCCTGCATCCAAAGCAGGCGGTTCACGATTCCCGAGTGGGGTATTACTACCCCCTTCGGGCGGCCGGTGGACCCAGAGGTGTAGATGACATAGGCGGGATGGTGGGGCAGAACCGGAGCGCCGATGGCGGCGCTGTGTCCTGCGTCCACTAGGGGCAGGTCACCTGCCAGTTTCTCGTACACCTCTTGCGTGATAGTCAGAGCAGGGTGCGCGTCCTGGAGCATGTAGCGGACTCTGTCATCAGGGTAACTAGGATCGATGGGAAGATATGCGCCTCCCGCTTTGAGTATGGCGCACAAGGTTATGAGCAGCTCGAGTGAACGCGGAATGGCGACCGCGACGATAGCTTCTGGACCCACACCATTGGCCCGCAGGGCTTCCGCAAGGTGGGACGAGTGCGATTCAAGATCGGCGTAGCTGAGACTTTCCCCTTCAAAGATCACTGCCATCGCATCGGGGGATCTGGAAACTTGCGCACTGAGAAGCTCTGGAAGGGTAAACGGCGAAAGTAGCGGGGAGCTACCTCCGTTCCAGTCCCTCAGGACTAGTTGGCGTTCATTAGGCGAGAGTCGACTGGCTTCACTCAAGCGCTGATTGGTGTTGTCTGCGATGGAGTTGAGGAGCCGATGGAAGAGTTCCGATACTCTCTCGATCGTGCTGCGGTTGAAAATATCAGTCGCATATTTGATCACGCCTGTGAGCGCACCGGAGTGCACCTCGTCTATGAAGATTGCTAGGTCGAACTTAGCGCTGTCGATGCCCACCGGATGGAGTGCCGAGCGGGTGTCAGCGAGGTTGGCGTTGTGATGGGTGGTGTTTTGGAGGACGAGCATGGTTTGGAAGAGGGGGTGGCGGGCGAGGCTGCGGGGCGGGTTGAGGATCTCCACCAGGCGCTCGAAGGGGAGG
>NZ_JBVJMW010000043.1:0-1543 GCF_055583985.1 Streptomyces sp. NPDC104313 | reverse complement strand
CAGTCGACGTGGGGGGTGGGTTGGTTGATGTGGAGGGTTTGGGGCATGGTTTCGTGGCGCATGGCCATGATCATTTTGATGATGCCGCCGACGCCGGCGGCTGCTTGGGTGTGGCCGATGTTGGATTTGAGGGAGCCGAGGTGCAGGGGGCGGTGTGCGGGGCGGCCTTGGCCGTAGGTGGCGAGGAGGGCTTGTGCCTCGATGGGGTCGCCCAGTGTGGTGCCGGTGCCGTGCGCCTCCACGATGTCCACATCGGACGGTTCGAGACGGGCGTTGGCCAGTGCCTGCAGGATGACCCGTTCCTGTGACGGGCCGTTGGGTGCGGTCAGGCCGTTGGACGCGCCGTCCTGATTGACCGCGGAGCCACGGACGATTCCGAGGATCCGGCGCCCGTTGCGCTCCGCGTCGGACAGCCGCTCCAGCAGGAGCAGGCCGACCCCTTCGGAGATGCCGGTGCCGTCCGCGTCGCCGGAGAACGCCTTGCAGCGGCCGTCCGTCGCGAGTCCCCGCTGGCGGCTGAACTCCACGAACGGATCCGGCGTAGCCATGATCGTGACACCGCCGGCCAGCGCCAGTGAGCACTCGCCCGACCGCAGTGCCTGCGCGGCAAGATGTGTGGCCACCAGTGAGGAGGAGCATGCGGTGTCGACCGTCATCGACGGCCCCTCCAGGCCGAGTCCGTACGAGACGCGACCGGACGTGACAGCTCCGGCGTTGCCCGTGCCCACCACGTCCTCGTTGCCCTTGGGCGCGGTCGTGAACCTGCTGGAGTAGTCGCGGTACATGGCGCCCGCGAACACACCGGTATCGCTGCCGCGCAGCGAGACCGGGTCGACACCGGCGCTCTCCAGCGCCTCCCAGGACGTCTCCAGCAACAGGCGCTGCTGCGGGTCCATGGCGGCGGCTTCGCGCGGGCTGATCCCGAAGAACGCGGGGTCGAAGTCGCCCGCGTCGTGCAGGAATCCGCCCACCGCCGAGTAGGTGGTGCCCGGCCGTGAGCTCTCAGGGTCGTACACCGCATCGAGGTCCCAGCCACGGTCCGCGGGGAACTCCGAGATTCCCTCCGAGCCCGAGACCAGCATGTTCCACAGGTCCTCCGGCGTGTTCACGTCGCCGGGGTATCGGCAGGCCATGCCGACGATCACGATCGGCTCGTCCGCCGATTCCCGCGCCTCCATCTGACGGCCGGCCTGCTGACCGGACAGCTTGCTGTGCAGGAACTCCGCGAGCGCGGCAGGCGTCGGGTGGTCGAACGTGACCGTGGCAGGCAGCCGCAGGCCGGTGGCCGTGCCGAGGCGGTTGCGCAGCTCGACCGCCGTGAGTGAGTCGAAGCCGAGGCCTTGGAACGCCGTGCCCGCGTCGATCGTGCCCGCGTCCGTGTACCCCAGCGTCGTCGCGACGTGCTCAAGCACCAACGTCAGCAGCGACGCCTCATCCGTCGTATGGATGGTGGTGGTTGGGGTGTGGCGGGGGATGAGGTTGCGGAGGAGTGGGGGGATGGTGGGGTTTTTGCTGATGGTGGTGAGGTTGAGGGGGGTGGCGA
>NZ_JBVJMW010000042.1:0-1596 GCF_055583985.1 Streptomyces sp. NPDC104313 | reverse complement strand
AGCTTGTTCTTTATCTACCAAGATCTTCCGGGCTTGCCGATGGCCTTGAGGGTCTCGGGGCGTTTGACGGTTTTCCCGACGTCATAGCGGGGTGCCCGGTGTTTGTTCTTGGCGCCGGGTGGCCGTCCGGGGCCGACTCCTCGGGGTTGGGGAACACGGGCCGGGCAGGCGAGGTGAGCGCGGATGTTCCTGAACCCCCGGCGGACCCGGGCCGGGGTGAGCCGGGTGGAGGCGGTCGGTTTCTCCCAGGGTCGACGGAGGTCTTCGGCGAGGGGCCGGGCGAGCCGGAGCTGAGTGTGGGCGACGATCAGAATCCAGGTCCAGCGGTCCGCCGCTTCGGGAGTGCGGAGTTTCGGGGTGGTCCAGCCCAGGGTCTGCTTGACGAAGCGGAAGGTGTGCTCCAGGTCGAAGCGGCGGAGGAACGCCTGCCAGAAGCGGTCCACGTCGTCCGGGGTGGCACCGGTCTTCGAGGACCACAACCACACCGGCGGAGCATCCCGCTCCTTCGGCAGGTGCTCCACCTTCAACCGCATCAGCGTCCCCTCGACCAGCGGTAATTCACCATCGTGGTCGAGCCATGAGGAGCGGTGGGTGAGCCGGGGGTGGACCCGGTCCCACGCCTGGGTGACGGCCTTGCCGTAGTGGGCGGTGTCGGTGACCGTGGTGATCGCGGGCTCGGGCCAGGTCTCCGGCTTGGTGAAGCGGAACTCCGGACCGTGCTTGGGCGGCCGACCGTTGACACCGTGCGTCCTGGGTGGTTTCGGCAGACGCATCACGCGGTCGGAGCGGACCCGGCCGACCAGCTCGACCGGCAGGTCGCGCAGGACCCACGCCAGACGGGTGACGTCGTAGCCGGCGTCGCTGACGATCACGATGGCCGGGTCTCCGGCCTGCCACTGGCCTGCGGCGATGAGCCGTTCGACCACTCCTCGCAGCTGGGCGGCGGTGACCGCGGTCGCGTCGTCCGCGGGCCCGAGCCGGACCGCGTCCAGGATCGCGGTCCAGGACGTGGCCCCCGGCTCCAGCACGGCCACGAAGGAGTACGGCCAGCCCGGAATGAACTGCGAGGCCGTCTTCGCCCGTCCGTAGACGTGGCAGAACAGACGGTCCGCCGAGCACGGCGCGTCCGAACGCAGCCACGGCGACACATCCACCGCCAGCACCAGGCGCCCGCCCTCGAACCGCGGCAGCGACAGGCCGGCCAGCACGGTACGCAGCCGGCCGACGTCGATCCGGCCGTGATTCAGACCTCCGTACATCGCTCCGTGCCCACGACGATGCTCCGGCAGCAACGTCAGATCCACCGGGGACTTCACCGCACCGTCCGCACACAACACGGCGTCGGACAGTTCGAACAACTCGTCGCGCCGAGCGCTCAGACACTCATAGAACTCGCCCCGGAAGCGTGACGCTTCCGCAAACGCCTCCCTGCGGACAGCATCAGGCAGCAGACTCATCCTCACGGCCTTCGTCGCGGTCACGTGCACCTTGGTCGGAGCACATGATCAGACGAAGGCCGCCCCCACGTCCGGCGAACCCCCAGGTGAGCGACCCAGTACGAGTCACCGTTCGAGGCCGAAAGAAAAAGAACAAGCT
>NZ_JBVJMW010000041.1:0-1659 GCF_055583985.1 Streptomyces sp. NPDC104313 | reverse complement strand
AACCCACGCACCTTCACCTGGTCATCCACACGCCCCAGGAACTCCAGACTCCCCGACGCATTCCACCGCACCAGATCCCCGGTCCGATACATCCGTCCACCAGCAACACCAGAAAACGGATCAGCCACAAACCGCGACGCCGTCAACCCCGGACGGCCGAGGTAACCCCGCGCCACACCCGCACCCGCGATGTACAGCTCACCCGGCGCACCCACCGGAACCGGCTGCAACCCGCCATCCAGCACAAACACCCGCGCACCAGCAAGCGAACGACCAATCGGGAGGGAATGCTCTAGCGCACCAACACCGCTCACGTGATGGGCGGTGGCGAAGGTCGTCGTCTCCGTCGGACCGTACCCGTCGACTACGGTCAGCTGTGGGCAGGCCCCCAGCACCTGTCGCACGGCCTCGACCGCCACGACATCACCGCCGGTCCACACCTCCCGAACCCCGGCCAGGCACTCCGGTGCCTCCTCCGCGACCACCCGGAACAGCCCCGCGGTCAGCCACATACCCGTGACATCGTGCCTAGCCACCAACGCCGCGATCACCTCCGGGTCCAGCCGCTGACCCGCTGGCGCCACCACCACCGTGCGCCCGCCCAGCAGCGTCGCCCACAGCTCATACGTCACCGCGTCGAACGTCACTGGCGAATGCAACAGGACACGCTCGTGCCCACCACCGGCGAAGAGCGGCTCACCCGCAAACGCCGCCACATTGCCATGGGATGCGGCAACGCCCTTGGGGATGCCCGTCGAGCCCGAGGTGTAGATCACATACGCCTGATTCGAGTCGGCCAGCGGGTGTGTCCGGTCCGCATCTGTCACCGGCCCCGGATCCTGATCGTCCAGGGCTGCGTGCACGGTCGGGTCGTCCACAAGAACCCGCGGTATGTCCACTGTGGAGGGGAAGCAGTCCCCAGCCCCCCCAGCGGTAACGATCAAGGCCGGTTCGGCGTCCTGAAGCATGAACTGCACCCGGTCCGCAGGATACTCCGGATCGACCGGTAGATACGCACCGCCGGCCTTCAGCACGGCCAGCACAGCCACCACCATCTCCGTAGAACGCGGCAGCGCCAACGCCACCAGCCGCTCTGGCCCCACACCCTCAGCAATCAGCAGCCGGGCCAACCGGTTCGACGCCGCGTCCAACTCCCCATACGAGAGCTCCTCATCCCCACACACGACCGCAACCGCATCGGGAACCCGCTCCACCTGCCGCGCAAACAGCACCGGAACAGAAACTGCATCGTCATACGAACCGGCGTCCCCAGTGTCGTTGAACTCCACCAACACCCGCCGCCGTTCGCCCGGGTCGAGGATGTCGGCCTGGCTGATACGGGTCTCGGGATCCTGGGCGAGCACACCGAGGATGCGGGCCAGCCGCTGGGACAGACCCTCCGCGGTGGTCCGGTCGAACAGATCCGTGGCGTACTCCAACACCCCTGCCAACCCACCGGGAAGCACACCACCACCCACCTCCCCCACACTCAAAGACAGGTCGAACTTGGCGCCGGACAGGGTGATCGGCTGCCCTTGGACCTTCAGGTTGTGGAGGCTGATGTTGGTGGTGGAGTTGGTGTTTTGGAGGACGAGCATGGTTTGGAAGAGGGGGTGGCGGGCGAGGCTGCGGGGCGGGTTGAGGATCTCCACCAGGCGC
>NZ_JBVJMW010000040.1:0-1881 GCF_055583985.1 Streptomyces sp. NPDC104313 | reverse complement strand
CAGTCGACGTGGGGGGTGGGTTGGTTGATGTGGAGGGTTTGGGGCATGGTTTCGTGGCGCATGGCCATGATCATTTTGATGATGCCGCCGACGCCTGCTGCTGCTTGGGTGTGGCCGATGTTGGATTTGAGGGAGCCGAGGTGCAGGGGGCGGTGTGCGGGGCGGCCCTGGCCGTAGGTGGCGAGGAGGGCTTGTGCCTCGATGGGGTCGCCCAGTGTGGTGCCGGTGCCGTGCGCCTCCACGATGTCCACATCCGACACCGACAGGCGCGCGTTCTTCAGGGCCGCGTGGATGACCCGTTCCTGTGACGGGCCGTTGGGTGCGGTCAGGCCGTTGGACGCGCCGTCCTGATTGACCGCGGAGCCGCGGATGACGGCATGGACGGTGTGCCCGTTGCGCACCGCGTCCGACAGCCGCTCCAGCATCAGCAGCCCGACGCCCTCGCCCCATATGGTGCCGTCCGCGTCGCTGGAGAACGCCTTGCAGCGGCCGTCGGCTGCGAGTCCCCGTTGGCGGCTGAACTCCACGAACGTCTCCGGCGTCGCCATGACCGCGATGCCGCCGCTCAGCGCGTAGGACACCTCGCCCGTACGCAGAGCCTGTACCGCCAGGTGTGTCGCCACCAGCGAGGACGAGCACGCCGTGTCGATCGTGACGGCCGGACCCTCCAGGCCCAGCGTGTACGAGATGCGACCGGACGCGATCGATCCCGCGTTGCCCGGGCCGATCAGGCCCTCCAGCGCCGCCGGCACCTCGCTGACCCGAGAGGAGTAGTCGTGGTACATCACCCCCGTGTAGACGCCGGTCTTGCTGCCGTGCAACGACTGCGGGGCGATGCCCGCGTCCTCCAGCGTCTCCCACGCCGTCTCCAGCAGCAGACGGTGCTGCGGATCCATCGCCGTCGCCTCGCGGGGCGAGATACCGAAGAACTCGGGATCGAACGCGTCGGCGTCGTGCAGGAATCCACCCGTACGCACGTAGGTCGTGCCGAACGCCTCCGGGTCAGGATCGTAGATGCCCTCGTTGTCCCAGCCACGGTTGACCGGGAAGTCCGTCATACCGTCCCGGCCATCGGCCACGAGCTGCCAGAGACTCTCCGGGTCCGTCACGCCCCCGGGGAACCTGCACGCCATGCCGATGACCGCGATCGGCTCGCTCGCCGCGCCCCGGACCTCCTGCAACTCGTGCTGGGCCTGGCGGGTGTCGGCGATCGCCTTCTTCAGGTACTCGCGGAGCTTCGCTTCGTTCGCCATTACCGTCAGGCCTTCCTGTTCGTTTCGACGAGGCTGAACAGCTCTTCGTCACTCGCTGCGTTGAGGTCGGAGTCGTCGGTGGGGGAGCCGGGCTCATCCCCCGTGCGGCGCCACTGGGTGAGGAGCTCTTCGATGTGCTCGGTGATGAGCGAGTGATCGTCGAGATCCACGACGAGCGTCGACAGCAACGCCGCGACCTCGTCGAGCTTGGCCCGTGCGGCCTTGCGGCCACTGGGTGCGAGCGTGTCGCGCAGGTGCTCTGCCAGCGCCGTCGCCGTCGGGTGGTCGAACACCAACGTCGCCGACAGCTGTACGCCGGTCGCCCTGGTGAGCTGGTTGCGCAGCTCCACCGCGGTGAGCGAGTCGAAGCCGAGCTGCTCGAACGCGATGTCCGGAGGTATCGCTCCGGCGTCGTTGTGGCCCAGTACCAACGCGATCTGCGACCGCACCAGATCCAGCACCCGTGCCTGCTGCTCCGCCTCGTCGAGACCGACGAGCGATGCGCCGAACGCCCTGCCGTCCTCCTGTTTCACGGTGGTGGTTGGGGTGTGGCGGGGGATGAGGTTGCGGAGGAGTGGGGGGATGGTGGGGTTTTTGCTGATGGTGGTGAGGTTGAGGGGGGTGGCGA
>NZ_JBVJMW010000039.1:0-4152 GCF_055583985.1 Streptomyces sp. NPDC104313 | reverse complement strand
ACCCGCCGAATACGAAACCGCCCACTACCAGAACACACAAAAACAGCAGGTCACAGCCACAATCTAGAGTCTCTACCGAACCCGGAACGGTTCAGGGGGCCTATGAGGTAGCCGCTGCACTCGGTGTCGACCCTGCTCTTCTGCCCTGCCTGGTCTTGTTGGCTCCGGCGCACACCGACGCACCGGGTCCGGCCGACCGGATTGTCTTCCCCGTCCAGGAGGCCACCCCGGCCTTCTTCCGTACGCTCTTCGGTCACCTGGCCCGGCTGATCGGGCCCACTGCCAGACCGCCGGAGGTCGACAGTTTTGGCCGCTACATCCGGCGCATTAAGTACCGCTTCGGCACACCGGTCTCGGTGCAGGCCGCCGTACGGCGCCTCGGCGCGGCGCCGCCCGCCGACCGGGCTGCCGACAGCGAGGCGTTCGCCCGGGTCCGTACCGCCGAACAGGCCGTCCGGGACGCCCTCGTCCCCGCATCTGCCGCGGCCGCCCGCCCGGGACACCACTTCACCGACTGCCGTGTCGTCATCCACTCGGGAACATCAGGAGCCACCGTGACGGAGAACTTCTACTTCCAGGGCACCCACACCACCTTCATCAACAAGCCGGTCAACACCGTCGTACGCGACTTCCAGAACACCTACGCACAAGCCCCCGCACAGGAGGACCTGGCCCGCCTGCTCATGCTGGTCCTGAACAGCCAAGACCTCCCCGATGCCGACCGCGAGGAGGCAGCCGGCGCGGTCCACGACCTGGCCCGCATCACTTCCGAGCCGGAGCCGGATACCGCCACCGCCCGCACCCGCCTTCAGCGGCTCCGCGAACTCCTCACCGCCGGGGCCGATATCACCCAGCCCGCGCTGGCCATCGTGACGTCGGTGGCGGGGATGCTGGGGGCGTGATCGCAAGCTGCCCCCGGGATTCACCGCGTCTCCGGTCGGCCGGCACGGCCCAACCGAAATAGCCCCTTGCCGGCTTACCTCGGCGATACCCCGGCTTCGATCTCGGCCTGGAGCAGCTGCTGAGCGGAATCCGCTTAGCGGATAAGGGTCTTCTCATCAATGCCGAAGACGAGCGCGAGGTGGAGTGGGCCGGCACCGTGGGGCAGGGCCTCTTCGAGCTCTCGGTCGACCCGGAGCCGTGGCTCTGGCGGGGTTCGTCCGACCGGACGCGGACCAGTGGTGACAGGTGATTGAGAAGAGAGCCGCTCCACAATTGGAAGCGTTGAGCCATTAGGGTGGATCTGCGGTAATGATTATCAAGAGTGAACGATTCTCTGGCCTCAAGGCGCGGCACTAATGCGTCTACGCTCGGTTCGCAAGGCAAGAGCGACGGATACGATTATGCTGCAAGAAGGGGACTCGAATGCCCGAAATCAACATTGAGCTGACACCTGAAACTCAAAAGCAGTTCAGCGAAGGAAACTGGTCTCTCTACGGCTTCAAGGGAGTGAACGCTAATGGCGCACAGAATGGGCGTCCGGTGGTGTGGTTCTCTTCCTCGGACTTGCTGGAGACAGTGAGTGTCGACTGGCAGGAAAAGTACGGCGCTTATATCGCCACAGGGCAGGAGATTCCTAGCGGCACGATCAAAGCATCGACTAAGCGTGACATCAAACTCGGCGAGCTCATGACCGTCGCACCAAAGGGCGGCGTGACTCTCAGTACCACCGGTGGTACTGAGGGCCGAATCTCAGTGAAAAGTCAAGCGACAAAACTTTACACCACAGGCGTTTCGCAGACTAACATTAACGGCCAGACTCTGCCCATCGCCGCGTTTCCGCTTCACGGGCAGACCACGGTGGTCATGCAGCCCCTGAACATCGTGCTTCTGACCTTCTCGGCCACGGACATGAGTAATTCTCTGGTCAAGGAGACCGCGGTCGCCAAAAGCGTTCTTGTCGACATGACCAAGAATGTGGCGCCGGTGACCATCGGCTATGAAATCAATAAGGGATGGGATACGCGGGGGCTTACAAATGTGGAAAACGTGGACACGAATGCTGACATTATCGGCAAGCTGATCCACTGACGGACTCCTGCGGAGCGGAGGACAGATAGCCCGGCCCGGACCCTGTCTGACACTCGCACCGGTTTCCGGCGCGGGCACGATGCCCGCGCCCCCGGCGTACCCGTCTCCGTCCCGGCGTAGCCGCCGGAGCCCGCACCGCCCCCGCCGCTGGCGCCCACCCGCGATCGGCGTCTTCCCGCCCTGACCTTGCTGGCGCTGTCGTTCGCATCCCTACCTGCCGGGGTGCCGCCGTTCCCGTCCGACATCGGCCGTCCGACCAGCGATTCCTCCTCGCCTTGGTTCTCCCGATACCGCCAATGCCGCGTCCGGCACGTTCGAGTACACCGCGCACGGGACAACACACGTCCTGGCCAACCCCCACAACAACACCTGCTACGACATCCCCGGCGCGGGCGGCGGCAGCAACGGCACCGACCGCAAGGCACTCCTGTTCACAGGGCCCGGCTGCCGGGGCACTGCTGCCTTCATCCTGCGGTCCTACCAGCAGGTCAGCGGCGAAGCGTTCAGCAGCGTCATGTTCATCCCCTGACCACAAGCCCCACTCGGCCGCGCGAGACGAACGACGTCAGCGGGTTCGCCGTCGTGAGGCCACTGGTCACCGAGGCCGCACCGCCTGGCTATTCAAGGCACCGCAACAGATCGGTAGTGATCTGTTGCGGTGCCGTCGTCACGCCGGCTCACACGAGGCGAGCGTTCCCAGGGAGTCCTCAGTCGGTCTGGAAACAGCTCTGGCCGAGGATGAGGCCCTGGTTCGGGTTGGCGAGGAAACCCTGTTCGCAGTAGAAGGTCCGTCGGGGGCCCTTGACGAAGAAGCTGCCGTCAGGCTGCACGCGGGGAGTGCAGCCGACGGCCTGGATCTCCTGGGCGCCGAGGTCGTCGATCCGGCTGCAGCGGTAGGTCTCGCCCTCGGCGTGTGCGGTCGTGGCGGTGGCCACCACTCGGGCCCTGACCCCAGATTTTGGACACCGGAGAGACTTGGATCTTGATGGTCCAGGAGAACGGAGTCCCCGTGGGGATGAAGCATTACCCCGCCGAGTTCAAGGCGGACGCGGTCGCGTTGTACCGGTCGAGGCCGGGAGCGACGATCAAGTCGGTCGCCGGTGATCTCGGGGTGAACACCGAGACCCTGCGGAACTGGATTCGGGCCGCTGACGGGCGTCGCCCCGGCGCCCACTCGGCACAGCCGACTGTCGCGCAAGCCGGCGACGCCGTTCAGGCGGAGCTGGCCGCGGCCCGGAAGAGGATCCGTGAGCTGGAAGAAGAACGGGACATTCTCCGCAAGGCGGCCCGGTATTTCGCGACGGAGACGCGCTGGTGAACCGCTGCCAGTTCGTTGACGATCACCAGCGCCGACACGGCGTGAAGCGGCTCTGTGACATCCTCGGCGTTTCCCGCTCGAGCTTCTACTACTGGCGCCGCACCGCGGCCACAAGAGCGGCCCGGCAGACCGTCGAGGCCCAGCTCGCGGCCCGGATACGCAAGGCCCACCAGGACTCCGACGGCACCTACGGCGCCCCCAGGATCACCGCCGAACTCCGCGACCAGGGCGGCCCGGTCGTCAACCACAAGCGCGTCGCGAGGATCATGCGGACCATCGGGCTCGCAGGCGTCCGTCTGCACCGCCGGCACCGCACCACCGTCGCCGACCAGTCCGCACCGAAGGCACCGGATCTGATCGGCCGCGTGTTCACCGCGGCCATAATGAACACGAAGTACGTCGGCGACATCACATATCTGCCAGTCAGCGGCGCGAAGCCGCTCTACCTCGCGACCGTCATCGACCTGGCCTCACGTCGGCCGGCCGGGTGGGCGATCGCCGATCACATGCGCACAGAGCTCGTCATCGACGCCCTGACGGCAGCCAGGCAGACCCGCGGAAACCTGGCCGGAGCGATCACGCACACCGACCACGGATCCCAATACACGAGCAGGGCCTTCGCTGAAACCTGCAGGTCAGCAGGGGTCCGGCAAAGCATGGGCGCGATCGGGTCCAGCGCGGACAACGCCGCCGCCGAGTCGTTCAACGCAGCCTTCAAGAGGGAGACTCTCAAGGGCCGCAAAGGCTGGTCGAGCGAGCGCGAGGCCAGGCTCGACGCGTTCCGCTGGCTGACCCGATACAAC
>NZ_JBVJMW010000038.1:1669-3280 GCF_055583985.1 Streptomyces sp. NPDC104313 | reverse complement strand
GCTTGAGAACTGCACAGTGGACGCGAGCATCTGTGGCCAAGTTTTTAAGGGCGCACGGTGGATGCCTTGGCACCAGGAACCGATGAAGGACGTGGGAGGCCACGATAGTCCCCGGGGAGCTGTCAACCAAGCTTTGATCCGGGGGTTTCCGAATGGGGAAACCCGGCAGTCGTCATGGGCTGTCACCCGCTGCTGAACACATAGGCAGTGTGGAGGGAACGAGGGGAAGTGAAACATCTCAGTACCCTCAGGAAGAGAAAACAACCGTGATTCCGGGAGTAGTGGCGAGCGAAACTGGATGAGGCCAAACCGTATGCGTGTGATACCCGGCAGGGGTTGCGCATGCGGGGTTGTGGGATCTCTCTTTTACGGTCTGCCGGCTGTGAGACGAGTCAGAAACCGTTGATGTAGGCGAAGGACATGCGAAAGGTCCGGCGTAGAGGGTAAGACCCCCGTAGCTGAAACATTAACGGCTCGTTTGAGAGACACCCAAGTAGCACGGGGCCCGAGAAATCCCGTGTGAATCTGGCGGGACCACCCGCTAAGCCTAAATATTCCCTGGTGACCGATAGCGGATAGTACCGTGAGGGAATGGTGAAAAGTACCGCGGGAGCGGAGTGAAATAGTACCTGAAACCGTGTGCCTACAAGCCGTGGGAGCGTCGCTGTGTGTGCTTGCACATGCAGTCGTGACTGCGTGCCTTTTGAAGAATGAGCCTGCGAGTTAGCGGTGTGTAGCGAGGTTAACCCGTGTGGGGAAGCCGTAGCGAAAGCGAGTCCGAACAGGGCGGTTGAGTTGCACGCTCTAGACCCGAAGCGGAGTGATCTAGCCATGGGCAGGTTGAAGCGGAGGTAAGACTTCGTGGAGGACCGAACCCACCAGGGTTGAAAACCTGGGGGATGACCTGTGGTTAGGGGTGAAAGGCCAATCAAACTCCGTGATAGCTGGTTCTCCCCGAAATGCATTTAGGTGCAGCGTCGTGTGTTTCTTGCCGGAGGTAGAGCACTGGATAGGCGATGGGCCCTACCGGGTTACTGACCTTAGCCAAACTCCGAATGCCGGTAAGTGAGAGCGCGGCAGTGAGACTGTGGGGGATAAGCTCCATGGTCGAGAGGGAAACAGCCCAGAGCATCGACTAAGGCCCCTAAGCGTACGCTAAGTGGGAAAGGATGTGGAGTCGCACAGACAACCAGGAGGTTGGCTTAGAAGCAGCCACCCTTGAAAGAGTGCGTAATAGCTCACTGGTCAAGTGATTCCGCGCCGACAATGTAGCGGGGCTCAAGCGTACCGCCGAAGTCGTGTCATTCACACATATAGGGTCAACGCCCGTGTGGATGGGTAGGGGAGCGTCGTGTGCCGGGTGAAGCAGCCGCGGAAGCGAGTTGTGGACGGTTCACGAGTGAGAATGCAGGCATGAGTAGCGATACACACGTGAGAAACGTGTGCGCCGATTGACTAAGGGTTCCTGGGTCAAGCTGATCTGCCCAGGGTAAGTCGGGACCTAAGGCGAGGCCGACAGGCGTAGTCGATGGACAACCGGTTGATATTCCGGTACCCGCTTTGAAACGCCCAGTACTGAATCAGGCGATGCTAAGTCCGTGAAGCCGGCCC
>NZ_JBVJMW010000038.1:0-1572 GCF_055583985.1 Streptomyces sp. NPDC104313 | reverse complement strand
CCGATCTCTTCGGAGTTGAGGGTAGTGGTGGAGCCGATGAACCAGACTTGTAGTAGGTAAGCGATGGGGTGACGCAGGAAGGTAGTCCAGCCCGGGCGGTGGTTGTCCCGGGGTAAGGGTGTAGCCCGTGTGGTAGGTAAATCCGTCACACGTTAAGGGTGAGACCTGATGCCGAGCCGATTGTGGTGAAGTGGATGATCCTATGCTGTCGAGAAAAGCCTCTAGCGAGTTTCATGGCGGCCCGTACCCTAAACCGACTCAGGTGGTCAGGTAGAGAATACCGAGGCGTTCGGGTGAACTATGGTTAAGGAACTCGGCAAAATGCCCCCGTAACTTCGGGAGAAGGGGGGCCATCACTGGTGATAGCACTTGCTGCTTGAGCTGGGGGTGGCCGCAGAGACCAGCGAGAAGCGACTGTTTACTAAAAACACAGGTCCGTGCGAAGCCGTAAGGCGATGTATACGGACTGACGCCTGCCCGGTGCTGGAACGTTAAGGGGACCGGTTAGCTGCTTTTCGGAGTGGCGAAGCTGAGAACTTAAGCGCCAGTAAACGGCGGTGGTAACTATAACCATCCTAAGGTAGCGAAATTCCTTGTCGGGTAAGTTCCGACCTGCACGAATGGCGTAACGACTTCTCGACTGTCTCAACCATAGGCCCGGTGAAATTGCACTACGAGTAAAGATGCTCGTTTCGCGCAGCAGGACGGAAAGACCCCGGGACCTTTACTATAGTTTGATATTGGTGTTCGGTTCGGCTTGTGTAGGATAGGTGGGAGACTTTGAAGCGGCCACGCCAGTGGTTGTGGAGTCGTCGTTGAAATACCACTCTGGTCGTGCTGGATGTCTAACCTCGGTCCGTGATCCGGATCAGGGACAGTGTCTGATGGGTAGTTTAACTGGGGCGGTTGCCTCCTAAAGAGTAACGGAGGCGCCCAAAGGTTCCCTCAGCCTGGTTGGCAATCAGGTGTTGAGTGTAAGTGCACAAGGGAGCTTGACTGTGAGACCGACGGGTCGAGCAGGGACGAAAGTCGGGACTAGTGATCCGGCAGTGGCTTGTGGAAGCGCTGTCGCTCAACGGATAAAAGGTACCCCGGGGATAACAGGCTGATCTTCCCCAAGAGTCCATATCGACGGGATGGTTTGGCACCTCGATGTCGGCTCGTCGCATCCTGGGGCTGGAGTCGGTCCCAAGGGTTGGGCTGTTCGCCCATTAAAGCGGTACGCGAGCTGGGTTTAGAACGTCGTGAGACAGTTCGGTCCCTATCCGCTGCGCGCGCAGGAATATTGAGAAGGGCTGTCCCTAGTACGAGAGGACCGGGACGGACGAACCTCTGGTGTGCCAGTTGTCCTGCCAAGGGCATGGCTGGTTGGCTACGTTCGGAAAGGATAACCGCTGAAAGCATCTAAGCGGGAAGCCTGCTTCGAGATGAGTATTCCCACCCTCTTGAAGGGTTAAGGCTCCCAGTAGACGACTGGGTTGATAGGCCAGATGTGGAAGCCCGGTAACGGGTGGAGCTGACTGGTACTAATAGGCCGAGGGCTTGTCCTCAGTTGCTCGCGTCCACTGTGTT
>NZ_JBVJMW010000037.1:0-5384 GCF_055583985.1 Streptomyces sp. NPDC104313 | reverse complement strand
CTCACCGAACAGACCGACACCACCGGCACACCTCAAGGCATCGACGGCCTCCTCGAATACGCCCACGACCTCTTCGACCACCAAACCGCCCAGAATCTCGCCACCCACTTCGTTCGGATCGTCGAAGCCCTCACCGCCGCCCCCGACACCCCGCTCGACGAGATCGACATCCTCGCCGCGGAGGACCGGAACCAGCTCCTCGTCGAGTGGAACCGGACCGAGCACGTGCTACCCGAAGCGGCCAAGTCGCTTCAGGAGTGCTTCGCCGACCAGGCCGGCCGAACGCCCACCGCTGTGGCGGTCCGTTGCGGCACGGAGGTCATGACCTACCGGCAGCTCGACCTGCGGGCGGGACGACTGGCCCGGCGGCTGGCTGATGCGGGGGTCGGACCCGAAGATGTCGTCGGTGTGCTGATGGAACGCTCGTCCGACCTCCTGGTCGCGCTCCTCGCCGTACTGAAGGCCGGCGCAACCTACCTGCCTCTGGACTTCCATGACCCCGAGCATCGGACCCGCCGCATGCTCGCGGAGACCGGAACCCGGGTGGTGCTCATCGACGCGGCCGCGCGCGCGGAGCACCAGCTTCCCGACGATGTACGAGCGATCGCCGCCGACGCTGTGTCCGGCACGCACGACGGTGGTGAGGAGACCTTCCACGCAGCCTGCGACCCGAGGCAGCTGGCGTACGTCATCTACACGTCGGGCTCCACGGGCGAGCCCAAGGGCGTCGCGGTCACCCACTCCTCCGTCGTCCACCTGGCCCTCGACCGATCCTTGCAGGGCGAGAACCACCGCCGGGTCCTCTTCCACTCGAAGCACTCCTTCGACGCGGCGACCTATGAAATCTGGGCCCCTCTGCTCTCGGGCGGGGAGGTCGTGGTGGCTCCGACGGGAAACCTGGACGCGGACGCGTTGGAGCGGCTGACCGCCGACCAAGGTGTAACCGGACTGTGGCTTACCGCGGGCCTTTTCCACCTCATCGCCCGCGAACGTCCCACCTGCCTCGCCGGGGTGCGCGAACTCTGGGTGGGCGGTGACGTGGTCGACCCACACGCCGTACGCCGCATGCAGGAGGCGTGCCCGCGTATCGAGATCGTCGACGGCTACGGACCCACGGAAAACACCACGTTCACCACGCACTACCGGATTCCTGGCCAGGACACCGCGGACGCGCGCCCCGTCCCGATCGGTCGACCGCTGGACAACACTCGGGTGTACGTCCTCGATGCGGGTCTGCGACCTGTTCCCGTGGGTGTGATCGGTGAGTTGTACACATCGGGTGCGGGTCTGGCGCGTGGGTATCTGGGTCGTCCGGGGTTGACTTCGGAGCGGTTTGTCGCTGATCCGTTCGGTGTTCCCGGGACTCGTATGTACCGTTCCGGTGACTTGGTCCGCTGGAACATCCGGGGTCAGCTCGAGTATGTCGGTCGTGCCGATGACCAGGTCAAGATCCGTGGTTTCCGTATCGAGCTCGGTGAGGTCGAAGCGGTGCTGGCCGCTTCGCCGGGTGTCGCGCAGGCTGCTGTCGTCGTGCGCACGGACCGGCCCGGTGACAAGCGGCTCGTCGGCTACGTGGTTCCGGGTGTCGGTCTCGCTCTCGATGTGGTCGAGTTGCGCCGGGCGATGTCGGTGGTGCTTCCGGACTATATGGTTCCGGTGGCTGTGGTGGTGCTGGACGGGCTGCCGTTGACGGCGAACGGGAAGCTCGACCGCAAGGCTCTGCCCGCCCCCGACTTCAGCGCGAGCGTCGGGGACCGGGCACCCCGTACCCCCCGCGAGGAAATACTGTGCGCGGTATTCGCGGAGGTGTTGCGTCTCCTCCGGGTCGGTATCGACGACAGCTTCTTCGACCTCGGCGGCGACAGTATCGTGTCGATCCAGCTCGTCAGCAGGGCGCGCGAAGCCGGCCTCGTCGTCTCGGCACGCGACATCTTCCAGAACCCCTCGGTGGCGGAACTGGCTCTGGTCGCAAGGGAAGTGGAGCCCGCGATGGTGACCGGGCCGGCCGGCGACGGCGTGGGCCAGATGCCATTGATTCCGGTTATGCACGCCTTCGACGTGGACGGCATCGGCTTCGACAAGTTCCAGCAGTCGGTACTCGTGCGTGTTCCCGCCGGCGCCGGCCTGGACCGGCTGGCCGACACACTGCAGGCGGTCGTCGATCACCACGACATACTGCGGGCACGGCTCACTGGCGTGGTGGGTGACCGGTCACTGGAAATCGACGAGCCGGACAAGGTACGCGGGAGGGACCGCCTGGAGCGGGTCGATGTGTCCAGCACGGACACCACGGCGCTCCGCGCGGCGGTAACTGTCGCACTGCACAACACCCAGGACCTTCTGGACCCGGGCGCGGGTGTCATGATCCGCGCCGTCTGGTTCGACGCGGGAACCGACCGGCCGGGAAGGCTCCTGCTGGTCCTGCACCACCTGGTGGTGGACGGTGTCTCCTGGCGGATCCTCCTGCCGGATCTGGCAGCGGCCTGGGACGCAACAGCCGCGGGTCGGCCCGTCGCGCTTCCGCCGGTCGGGACACCGTTTCGCCGGTGGGCCCACCTCCTCACCCAAGAAGCACAAAACCCCTCCCGGACCGCCGAGTTGCCGCTGTGGGAGAAGGTGCTGCAGGAGTCCGAACCGTGGCTGGGTGGGCGAGAGTTGGACCCGGCACGCGACACGCTGGGCAGTGCCGCGTCTGTTTCCTGGACATTGTCGAGAGAACAGACCCTGCCCCTGCTGACCCGCATACCCTCTCAGTACTTCTGCGGCGTCGACGATGTGCTGCTGACTGGCCTGGCACTGGCCTTCGCCCAATGGCGGGGTGCCCGAGGTGAGGGGAATGACCGGTCGCTGCTGGTGGATCTGGAGGGTCACGGCCGTCAGGAGATCACCGATGGCGTCGAACTCTCCCGCACCGTGGGCTGGTTCACCAGCATTCACCCCGCACGCCTCGATCTCGGCCTGGTCGGCACCGAGGCGCACGAGCTGGACGGCCGCGTTGCCGACGAGGCGCTGAAGCTCGTCAAGGAGCAGCTCAGGGCGCTGCCCGACCACGGCATCGGTTACGGCATGCTGCGCCACCTCAACCCGCACACCCGAGCAGCCCTGGCCCAACTGCCCCAACCACAAGTCGCCTTCAACTATCTAGGCAGGTTCTCGGCACCGCAGGACGCCGACTGGTCCGTTGCGGTCGGCTCCGACGTCCTGAATGCCGGGGCGAGCGACGCCATGCCCCTCGTTCACGCTCTCGGCGTGAATGCCGTCACGCACGACCACGCGGACGGGCCGCGAATGACGATCAGCTGCACCTGGCCGCGCGAGCTGCTCACGGAGGATGACGTCCGGGAGCTCGGCGACGCCTGGATCGCCGCTCTGAACACCCTCGCCGCACACGCGGACGACCCGCAGGCCGGCGGACGCACCCCATCGGACATGCCCCTGGTATCGCTCGACCAGACGGATATCAACCGGATCGAGGAGCAGACGCGGGTCTCCGACATCCTTCCGCTCTCTCCTCTCCAGGAGGGGCTGTTGTTCCACGCTCTGTACGACGAGCGGGGTCCGGATGTGTATGTGGTGCAGTTGGCCCTCGAGCTGGAGGGTGAGGTGGACGCGGAGCGCCTGCGGGCCGCCGGTCGGTCGCTGCTGGGGCGTTACCCGAATCTGTCCGCGGGCTTTGTCGTACGGGGCGGCGGTCAGCCCGTCCAGGTCATTCCGGACTCGGTGGAACTGCCGTGGCGGGAAGCGGACTTGCGCGGCCGCACGCCTGATGTCCGGTCGGTGGAACTGGAGCGTCTGGTCAAGGAAGAGGCATCGCGACGCTTCGATATGAAGCGGCCCCCGCTGCTCCGGTTCGCCCTGGCCCGCCTGGATGACGACCGCTTCAGCCTCGTCCTCACCTTCCATCACATCCTGCTCGACGGCTGGTCGATGCCGGTGTTGATGCGGGAGCTCTTCACCCTGTACGGGGCGGGTGGCGACGGTTCGGCGCTGCCGCGCGTGGCACCGTACAAGGAGTACCTGTCGTGGCTGGCCCGCCAGGACCGCGACGCCTCCAAAGCTGCCTGGGGCAAGGCGCTTGCCGGTCTGGAGGAGCCGTGCCGTCTGGCCCCCGGTGAGCCCAGTGGGGACACCGCCGTGCCCGAGAAGGTCACGCGCCTGGTCTCGGCCGAACTGACGGGACGGCTCAAGGAGTTGGCGCGCGGCCACGGCCTGACGATGAACACTCTGGTCCAGGGCGCCTGGGCGTTGCTCATCGGCTCGCTGACCGGCCGCGACGACATCGTCTTCGGTACCACCGTCTCCGGACGTCCGGGCGAGATTCGCGGCATCGAGACCATGGTCGGCCTCTTCATCAACACCGTCCCCGTCCGTGTCCGGCTCGATTCTTCCGAATCGCTCATCGACCTCCTCACGCGTGTCCAGCGCGAACAGACGGAACTCCTCGACCACCAGTACCTGAGCCTCGCCGAAATTCAGCACACGGCCGGTATCGGAGAACTCTTCGACACCACAACAGTCTTCGAGAACTACCCCCTCGACGCCGACAACCTGGGCGGCGCCATCGACGGCCTGCGCCTTGTCAAGGCGCACGGCCAGGACGCCACGCACTACCCGTTGAGCCTCGCGGTACTGCCCGGGAACGCCCTGCAGCTCAGCCTGGGCTACCGCCCCGACCGGCTCGACGCGGATGCGGTGGAGAAGATCGCGGGCCGCTTCGTCCGCCTGCTGGAGCGGGCCGTCACACACCCGGGCGAGCCGACCGGACGGATCGACGTCCTGTCGGCTACGGAACGCGTCCGGCTCCTCGTGGACTGGAACTCCACGGACCGTGATGTCGGGGCGGGCTGCCTGCCCGAGCTGTTCGAGTCCCGTGTCGCAGACGCTCTGGACGCCACGGCGATCGTGGCGGGCGACGAGACGCTTGGCTACGCAGAGCTGAACCGGCGCGCCAACCGCCTCGCTCATCTGCTGATCGAGGAAGGTGTGGGTCCCGAGCAGGTGGTGGCCCTGGCCGTACCGCGCTCGGTGCACATGGTCATCGGTGTGCTCGCCGTGCTCAAGGCGGGCGCGGCCTACCTGCCGGTGGACCCCGCGTACCCGACGGACCGGATCGCGTTCATGCTCGACGACGCCAGGCCCACCCGGCTGCTCACCACTACAGGCATCGCCCCGGGCCTGCCCGGCACCGACGTCCCAGTCCTGCTCCTGGACGCCCCAGCAACGCGGGAGGCGGTCGCCGGACAGAGTGAGACCAACCCCACCGACGTGGACCGCATCGCCGTGCTGTGCCCTGCCAACACCGCGTATGTGATCTATACCTCCGGTTCTACTGGCCGGCCCAAGGGTGTGCTGGTGTCGCATGCCGGTATTCGGAGTCTGGTGGC
>NZ_JBVJMW010000036.1:0-7174 GCF_055583985.1 Streptomyces sp. NPDC104313 | reverse complement strand
ATGGATGATGCCCAGCGCCCGCGGCCCGTTCCAGTCGTGGACCGCCACCAGCAGCGGGGTGCCGCCGGACGCGGAGACGGCCGCGGACCAGTGCGCGGCCTCGGACGGCACACTGCCACCGCGCAGCCTGACCCATTCGGTGACCTGTGCCGCCGAGCCCTTGCGAAGGGCGCAGCCGGCCCCGTCGGCCCACGTCAGGTTCACCCCGCTCATCCGGGTGCGGGCGGTGAACTCGACGAACCTGGGGTTGCTCAGCTCGTCCTCCCGCGGCGCGGTGAGCCCGTAGCGGGCGGCCAGCGCGACCACGGAACGGCCTTCCGGGGTCGTGTCGGCGAGCGAGGACAGCTGGGCCGCGTCCGCGAGCTGGGTGTGGTCCACACCGGGCAGCGGTGTGAAGGCCACGGCCTGCCGGTTTCCATGGGTGATCGTTCCGGTCTTGTCGAGGAGCAGGGTGCTGATGTCTCCGGCGGCTTCGACCGCTCGCCCGCTCATGACCAGGACGTTGCGCTGCACCAGACGGTCCATGCCCGCGATGCCGATCGCGGACAGCAGCGCCCCGATCGTGGTGGGGATGAGCGTGACGAGCAGGGCCACCAGAACGGTGGTGGACTGCGCCGCTCCCGCGTAGCCGGCCATGGGCTGCACGGTGATCACCACGAGGACGAACACGGCTGTCAGCGCGGCGAGCAGAATGTTCAGCGCGATCTCGTTGGGGGTCTTCTGCCGGGAGGCGCCCTCGACGAGGGCGATCATCCGGTCGATGAAACTGTCGCCCGACCGGGCGGTGACGCGGACCACGACCGCGTCGGACAGTACGGTCGTACCGCCGGTGACCCCGGACCGGTCGCCACCCGACTCCCGTAGTACCGGGGCCGATTCACCGGTCACGGCCGACTCGTCGACCATCGCCGCCCCGTCCACCACGTCGCCGTCGGCGGGAACGGTCCCGCCCGCCCGAACCAGGACGAAGTCGAGGGGCTGGAGATCCGCGGGGGTGACGGCCTCGGTCCTGGCGTGCGCCAGATTCGTTCCGTACGCCCAGTGCTCCAGCCGCAGGGCGACCGTATCGGTGCGCGTCCTGCGCAACGAGGCCGCCTGGGCGCGTCCGCGGCCTTCGGCGACCGCCTCGGCCAGGTTCGCGAACAGGACGGTGAGCCAGAGCCAGCAGCTGATGATCCAGGCGAACACGGAAGGCTGCGCGACCGCGGAGAGGGTGGTCAACGCCGATCCGACGGCGACGACCAACAGCACGGGTTTCCGGGCCAGTTCGCGCGGATCGAGCTTGCGCAGAGAATCCCTCACGCAGACGGCGAGTTGGCCCGGCTCCAGAATGCTCGCCGGTCCGGGCCGCTTTCGGGACGGCGGGACGGGCGAAGCCGGCGGAGATTCCCGGACATCCGGAGGAACTCGGTGCAGTGCGGCGCGAGGCATAGGGACGCCTTCTGGAAGAGATCAGCGGAGCGCCCGCCACCGTGATGCGGTGACGGGCGCGAGAAAGTGAGTGCCGCCGGGGCCCTTCATCACCCCCCCGGGTCCGTCATTCCGTGATGCGGGCCACCGGCGGCCGAAGAGAACGTAACCCCTCCGCCCCGGCATCTGCCGTCAGGGAAAGAGGAATTGGCGCTCCTCTGACGGTCTGACGGCCTGACGGCGAATTTCGTCAAAGCGCCGCCAAGACAGTGTCAGGGGGATTCGGCGGTGATACGGAAACGCAGCCGGCAGATCGCCGCGTCGGTGTCCCGGCGTACCGCGTGGGCGACGACCGAGCCGCGCTGATTCTGCAGCAGCCGCTGCCAGACGTGCGCCGGTTCCGTTTCCGGGATGACCACGGTGATCTGACAGCCCGGACGGGTACCGGCCAGTTCGTTCACGTACCGGGAGAGCGGGCGGCCCAGTTCACGGCGCTCCGAGTGGATCTCGACGAGCTCGACACCGGGCCCCCACAGTTCCCAGTCGCGCCGCAGCGCCTCCGCGGCCTGCCGGTCCTCGGCCCCCGGGTGGGTGACGGTGACGGCGAGGACGCTGTCGCCCAGGGACCGGGCGGCGGTCAGCGCCCGGGAGGTGAGGTCCGACAGACCGGAGACGGGGACCACGACCAGCGACGGCGTCCGGTGCGGCGGCCGGGGTATCCGGCCGAGGCCGAGGCAGGCGCCGATGTGCGCGTACGTGCGGTGGATCCTGCCGAAGGCGAGGACGAGCAGGGGCAGCGCGAGGACGATGAGCCACGCGCCCTCGGTGAACTTGGTGGCGGTGACCACGACGGCGGAGACGCCGGTGAGCAGTGCCCCGAAGGCGTTGAGGGCGGCCTTGACCCGCCAGCCGCCGGGGCGCAGCTCGTTCCAGTGGCACACCATCCCCGCCTGGCAGATGGTGAAGCCGACGAAGACGCCGATGGCGAAGAGCGGCACGAGGGTGTTCGTGTCGCCCCCGGAGAGGACCAGCAGGACGCCGGAGATGGCCGCGAGCCACACCACGCCGTGCCGGTGCACCTGCCGGTCGCCCTTGAGGGCGAAGAAGTGCGGCAGGTAGTTGTCGCGGGCCAGCAGGCTCATGAGCACCGGCAGTCCGCCGAACGAGGTGTTCGCGGCCAGCGCCAGCAGCACCACGGTGGCGAACTGGACCACATAGAAGGCGGCGTTGTGCCCGAAGGAGGCGTCCGCGAGCTGCGACAGCACCGTGACGCCTTCGACCGGCTGGAGGTGGAAGCGGCCGATCAGGACGGACAGGCCGATCAGCATCACCCCGAGCAGAGCGCCGAGCATGACCTCCGTGTGCTGCGCACGGCGCGCTGCCGGGGCCCGGAAGGACGGCACGGCGTTGGCCACCGCCTCGACGCCCGTCAGGGCCGAGCAGCCGGCCGCGAAGGCCTTGAGGAGCAGGAGGGCGCCGACCGCCGTGGCCCCCTCACCGAGCGCCGAGGCATGACCGGCGGCGGAGGCGGTGCTCGCCGGGCCGTCCCGGAAGAGGCCGACCGCGATCATCGCCAGGATCGAGCCGACGAAGACGGCGGTGGGCACGAGGAACGCCCTCGCGGAGTTCACCACCCCGAACAGGTTCACCGCGGTGACCAGGGCCAGGACCCCGAGGCAGATCCAGGTCCGCTCCCCGTACAGCTGAGGGAAGGCCGACGTCAGGGCGGCCACACCGGCCGTGACGGAGACCGCCACGTTCAGGACGTAGTCGAGGATCAGTGAGGCGGCCGCCACCAGTCCGGTGCGGCGGCCCAGGTGCCGCTTGGCGACCGCGTAGGAGCCGCCGCCGTCGGGGAAGGCGGCGATCACCTGCCGGTAGGAGGCGACGAGCACGGCGAGCAGGGCGGCGATCGCGAGGGTGACCGGAAGCGTGAAGCCCAGCCCGTACGCACCGGCGGCGGCCAGGACGAGCACGATCGACTCGGGGCCGTAGGCGACCGACGCCATCGCGTCCAGCGACAGGGCCGACAGCCCCTGGAGCGCGGTGAGCCTGTGCTGTTCACCGGCTTCCTCGGAGCGGTTCGGGGACGGCTTCTTCGTGCCGGGCGCGGGCCGCCCGGCCGTGACCGGTTCACCAGGGTGCAGGGACATGGGAGTGCTTTCTACGAGGAGGGGAGTTAAGGACAGCGTCGGGCCCGGCCGGGGCCTCGGTCGATGCCCCTTGGTGCGATCCGTACGCCCGCCCCGGCGCTCTTCACGCGGCCCATACGCGGTGACCGGCCCATCCGGGGTACGGGATGCGTCAGGAGGCCCACGGCCGGGCGCCCGGCCCGGCGGCCCCGCGCCACGGGACGACGGGAGGGGGAGGGCATGTCGCGCGGCCGGCGCCCGGCCTGCCGCGTCAGATTGGCGTCAAGGGTTCCCCGGTATTCGTATGGACCCCGTCAAGGTGGCTTATCGCCGGGAGGAAGCCGGGGTTTGCTCGTATCGGCCAAACGGCCGATTCCATTCCTCACGTCAATCAGGAGCTCACGATGGCCGACCTGGCCTTCGTCGCCACCACGATCGCGGTATTCGCGCTGGTGGCCCTCATCGCCCGGGGGGTGACCAAGCTGTGACCGTCGAAAACGTCGTCGGCCTCGTCGTGGCCGTGTCCCTGCTCGGATATCTCATCCTCGCTCTCCTTTACCCGGAGAGGTTCTGAGAACGGAAATGAGTTCCCAGGTCGCTGGACTGCTCCAGCTCATAGCCCTGATCGCCGCCCTCGCCCTCGCCTACCGTCCGCTGGGCGATTACATGGCCAGGGTCTACTCCTCCGAGAAGAACTATCGACCGGAGAAGTGGATATACAAGGTCATCGGCGCCAATCCCGCCGCCGAGATGCGCTGGCCCGCCTATCTGCGCGGAGTGCTCGCCTTCTCGGCGGTGAGCGTTCTCTTCCTGTACCTGATGCAACGGGTCCAGGGTTCGCTGCCCGGTTCGCTGGGCTTCTCCTCGATCGACCCGGACCAGGCGTTCAACACCGCCGCGTCCTTCGTCGCCAACACCAACTGGCAGTCGTACTACGGCGAACAGGCCATGGGCCACGTCGTGCAGACCGGCGGTCTCGCGGTGCAGAACTTCCTGTCCGCCGCCGTCGGCATGGCCGTCGCGGTGGCACTCGTACGAGGCTTCGCCCGGTCCCGTACCGGCGAGCTCGGGAACTTCTGGGCCGACCTCGTACGGGGGACCGTCCGCATCCTGATCCCGATCTCGGTGATCGGCGCGGTCTTCCTGGTCGCCGCCGGGGCGATCCAGAACTTCTCCGGCATCCACCAGGTCGGACAGTTCGCGGGCGGTACGCAGGAGTGGAACGGCGGCGCGGTCGCCTCCCAGGAGGCCATCAAGGAGCTGGGCACCAACGGCGGCGGTTACTTCAACGCCAACTCGGCCCACCCCTTCGAGAACCCCAACCCCCTGTCCAACCTCTTCGAGGTCTTCCTCATCCTGCTGATCCCGTTCGCCCTGACGCGGACCTTCGGCCGGATGGTCGGATCGCTGAAGCAGGGGTACGCGATACTCGGCGCGATGGCCGTCATCTGGATCGGGTTCACGGCCCTGATGATGTGGACCGAGTTCGCCCACCGAGGCCCGGCCTTCGAGATCGCGGGCGGGGCGATGGAAGGCAAGGAGACCCGCTTCGGGATCGCCGGCTCGTCGATCTTCGCGGTCGCCACGACGCTGACCTCGACCGGCGCGGTGAACTCGTTCCACTCCTCGTACACCGGCTTCGGCGGTGGCATCACCATGCTCGGCATGCAGCTCGGCGAGATCGCTCCCGGCGGCGTCGGCTCCGGCCTGTACGGCATGCTGATCATGGCGATCATCGCGGTGTTCATCGCCGGGCTGATGGTCGGACGCACCCCGGAGTACCTCGGCAAGAAGATCGGCACCCGCCAGATCAAGTTCGCCGCCTGCTACATCCTCATCACCCCGGCCCTCGTGCTCGGCTTCACCGCCGTCGCCATGGCCCTGCCCACCCCCGCCGACTCCATGACGAACTCGGGCGCGCACGGCTTCTCCGAGATCCTGTACGCCTACACCTCCGGCGCCAACAACAACGGCTCCGCCTTCGCCGGACTCAACGCCGACACCCAGTGGTTCAACACCACCATCGGCATCGCCATGCTGCTCGGCCGGTTCCTCCCCATGGTC
The DNA here is from genome assembly GCF_055583985.1 of Streptomyces sp. NPDC104313. NCBI lineage: Bacteria > Bacillati > Actinomycetota > Actinomycetes > Kitasatosporales > Streptomycetaceae > Streptomyces > Streptomyces sp. NPDC104313. Next base: position 1,568 of record NZ_JBVJMW010000036.1, on the reverse strand, counting down.
TTCGTCCTGGCTCTCGCCGGCTCGCTCGCCGAGCAGAAGCCGGTGCCCGAGACCGCGGGCACGCTGCGCACCGACAAACCCCTCTACACGGGGCTGCTCGTCGGCACGATCCTCATCATCACCGGACTCACCTACTTCCCCGCCCTCGCGCTGGGTCCGCTCGCCGAAGGGCTCGCCTCATGAGCACCGTCACGCCCACTCGCGCTCCCCACGAAGACCTGCGGCCATCCGATGGCCCAGGGCCCGCCAACCGTGTCAGCAGCGGACTCTTCGACCCCCAGCAGCTCCTGAAGTCGTTCCCGGACGCGCTGCGCAAGCTCGACCCGCGCGTGATGATCAAGTCGCCCGTGATGTTCGTCGTGCTGGTCGGCTCGGTGGTCACCACCGTGCTGGCCCTCACCGACCCGACCGACTGGTTCGGCTGGGCGATCACCGCCTGGCTCTGGCTGACCACGATCTTCGCCAACCTCGCCGAGGCGGTCGCCGAGGGCCGGGGCAAGGCCCAGGCCGACACCCTGCGGCAGGCCAAGACCGGCACCGTCGCCCGCCGGATGATCGGCCCCAACGAGGAACGGGTCGCGGGCACGGACCTGCGCATCGGGGACCTGGTGGTCTGCGAGGCCGGAGACGTCATTCCGGGCGACGGAGACGTGGTCGAGGGCGTCGCCTCCGTCGACGAGTCCGCGATCACCGGCGAGTCCGCCCCCGTCATCCGGGAGTCCGGCGGCGACCGCTCGGCCGTCACCGGCGGTACGAAGGTGCTGTCCGACCGCGTCGTCATCAGGATCACGACGAAGCCCGGCGAGACCTTCATCGACCGGATGATCAACCTGGTGGAGGGCGCCTCCCGGCAGAAGACGCCCAACGAGATAGCCCTGAACATCCTGCTGGCATCCCTCACGGTCGTCTTCCTGCTGGCCGTGGTCACCCTGAAGCCCTTCGCGATCTACGCGGGCGCGGACGACCAGACCTCGCTGATCGTGCTCGCCGCCCTGCTGGTGTGCCTGATCCCCACCACGATCGGGGCCCTGCTGTCCGCGATCGGCATCGCCGGCATGGACCGCCTGGTGCAGCGCAACGTCCTGGCCATGTCGGGGCGCGCGGTCGAGGCCGCGGGCGATGTGTCCACACTGCTCCTCGACAAGACCGGCACCATCACCCTGGGCAACCGGCAGGCAGCCGAATTCCTCGCGGTCAAGGGCGTGAAGGAAGCCGAACTCGCGGACGCCGCACAGTTCTCCTCGCTCGCCGACGAGACGCCGGAAGGCCGGTCGATCGTCGTGCTGGCCAAGGAGAAGTACGGGCTGCGGGAGCGGAACCAGGGAGAGCTGACGGGCGCGGCGTGGGTGGAGTTCACCGCGCAGACCCGGATGTCGGGCGTCGACCTGGACGGGCGGAAGGTCCGCAAGGGCGCGACCGGTTCCGTCGTGGCGTGGGTGAAGGAGCGGGGCGGGAGTGTCTCCGAGGACGCGCAGGCGCTCACGGACCGGATTTCCCAGGCTGGTGGCACGCCGCTGCTGGTGGCTGTGGAAGACACTGACGGCGCTCGGGTCCTCGGGGTCATCCAC
>NZ_JBVJMW010000035.1:0-8227 GCF_055583985.1 Streptomyces sp. NPDC104313 | reverse complement strand
GCGTTGACTTTTGGCACGCTGTTGAGTTCTCAAGGAACGGACGCTTCCTTCGGTCCCGTTTCACCGGGGCCCTCCGGGCGCTTCCCTTCGTTACTGCTTTGTCTTGCTGTCCTGCGTTTCCGACTCTATCAGACTCTTTCGTGTCCGATTCCCGGTCGAAGCGGGTCCTGCATTTCGCTTCCAGGTTCTTCGCTTTCGCGTTTTCCCTTTCCGGCGGTTCCAACTTTACCAGACTCTTTTTCGTTCCGTTTCCGGTCCGAATTCGATTTCCGGCGGCCTGTGGAGTGGCCTTGCCTTTCGGCGTGTTCACTACGTTAGCCGATTCTCTTGGCAACTCATAATCGAGCCGATGGGGCGAATCCAGGCATACCGAATTCGCACCCGCCAGGGTGAGTCGTAGGTAGTGGTGTGGCCACTTCGGGTGGCTCGGTCCGGTCCGATGGACTGTGCCGAGAGCTGTACCCGTGTCAAGCGGCTCGGACTACGTTAGACGCCCTCCAAGGGTGCGTCAAGTTGCCTTCCTGCTCGGCCGACGCGGGGCGTGGGCGCGGTACGGGCTCACCGTCGGGTCCCCCTCGATCCAGAAGCGCCACGGCTGGTGGGCGCCGTCGCCGCCCACCCCCGTACGGGGGCCGCTGCGTACGAGGTCACGCGGCGGCGGGGTGCCGTGCAGTACGGACAGGGCCGGGCGGGGCCGCCGAAGAGGTCTCCGCCGTTCAGATCGCGGTCGACGCCGAGGGCGGTGGCGAGGCGGGCCGAGACCCGTCGGCCGCGAGCCAGGCCGGCGCCGACGTTGATCTCGCCCGCCCGAAGCAGCACTCCGCTCGCACGGCCTTCCGGGCCGCAGACCAGGTTGAGGCAGTGCCACATCCCGTAGGTAACTCACTAGGCATGTACGTCGTTGATCCGGCATCATCCGCAAGGCGACGACAAGCAGGAGACAGGCAGTGCGAGCAATCATCTACGCCAGGCTCAGCCCCACCCCGAGGGGCGAGGATTCCAAGGGCGGGAACCTGACACAACAGGTCGAGCTGAGTCAGGCACTCTGCGACCGGAAGGGCTGGTCGGTCATAGACGTGGTCGTAGAGAAGGACACGTCAGCGTCGACCAAGCGGGGAGCCAAGCGAAGCGCCGAGTGGGAGCGCGTCAAGGCTCTGGTAGAGGACGGCAAGGCGGACGCCATCGTGTCCCGCCACTACGACCGTATGTACCGCACCCCCTGGGATCTTGAAGACCTCGTGGACCTGGCCGAGGCGACCGGCGTCACGCTGGCCGCCGCGCAGGCTCAGGGAGTGCTCGACTTGTCCACTCCATCCGGCCGCCTCGCTGCTCGCATCGGCGCTGTGGTGGCTCGCAATGAGACCGAGATGCGAGTAGAACGCCAGGTACTCGGACACCAGCGGCGCAGGGAGTCGGGGAGGCCCTTCTGGAGTACTCGCCCCTTCGGCTTCGAGCGGGACGGCAGGCACCGGGAAGCAGAGGCGGAAGCCCTGCGGCAGGCGTACCGGGATGTCCTGGCCGGCGTCACCCTCTGGTCCATCGCGAAGGACTGGAACACGCGTGGACTGCTCTCGCCGCACGGCAAGGAGTGGCGCAGCTCGAACCTTCGGGTCGTCCTCTTGAAGCCGAGGAACGCGGGAATCCAGACGTACTCGCAGTGGGTCGAGAAGCCGGACGGGATGCGTGTTCGGCGGACCGAGGAGACCGGGGCGGGCAACTGGGAGGCGATCGTCTCCGAAGGCATATTCCGTGCCCTGGTCCGCCACCTGAGCGACCCCGAGCGCAACACGGGCGGTGGCGGCAAGCGTAAGGCCCTGTTGTCCGGCGTGGTCCGCTGCTCGAAGTGTCAGGCCGTCGTCACTCAAGGGTGGAGCAAGAAGAACGCGGCAGGAGAGCGGTACCGCATTTACACATGTTCGGGTGGCCGGTGCATCACCTGCCCGGCTGACCCGTTGGACTCCTTCGTGGTCAGGAAGGTCATCGACAGGGCCGAGGAGTGGAACGCGGCACCGGCCACGGATGCGGCAGACGAGGCGCGAGAGGCCGAACTGCTGGCGGAGGAGACGGCCGCATCCGAGAGGCGCACCGCCCTGGCGGAGATGTTCGCCGTAGGGGACATCGACGCGTCGACTCTGCGAACGGGCATCGGCAGGTGTGACGCCGAGCTGACCAAGATCCGGGCCGAGCTGGCAGACCTGGCATCGCAGCGGGTGCGCGTCGACCTGGGCGACATCGAGTACCTGTGGGAGGAACTGGACTACGAGGACCCCGACCGCATCGACTGCGTGCGGACCGTCGTCATGCAGGTCTGCGAGCGAGTCGAGCTGATGCCGCGCGGTCGAGGGGTCCGGTCCTTCAAGGGCGAGCACTGTCGGATCACGTTCCGGAACCCCTGAGCTCCGCTCCCTGAGAGCTGAGCCGGCGGTCGCGCTCAACGAGTACGGGCCCTGTCTGACGAGAGTCGGGCGGGGCCCCTCGTCATGCCCGGCGAGGGAGGGGCGGGACATCCCTCAGAGCATCTGTGCGCCCCTCTCTCCTCAGTTCATGCAACAACGTGCATGAGTCACGTCCGTGCATGGACGGCTATGAGTGGCCCCCTTACGGTCGTCTCAGGCGGCCCAACCGGGCTGGCAGGTCAAGGGGGTTCCGCATGGCACGCGAAGAACTGATTCGGCTCACTGGCAACGGCAACGGCAACGGAACGTGTGGAGAGGATGACTGCCCGAACGTCTACCGCACCGCGTCCGGCTCCATCGTGGTTCAGGGCGACGTGTCCGACGCCTTCACTGCCCCGCAGGGGGAAGGGCTCGTGGAGATCCCCGAGAGTGTTCTTCGGGAGGCCGTTCGTGCTCTTGGATGGTGAGGAGTGGCGGGCGATGCTCCGCGGTTTCCAGTCGGAGGCGTGGCGGCTGGAGACCCTGCCCCAGTACCTCGTACCGCAGGAGTCGGACGAACTCGCAGCCTTCAGGGCAGGCAAGCGCGTCGACCCGGACACCTACTCGTCGGCGTACACGAAAGACCTGAAGCGGCTGCGCGGCGAGGGAAGGAGCAAGGGGCGAGTGCACGTCCTGACTCGACCGTTCTCCGAGTACCTGCGCTTCGAGTTCTCCCGGTACTACGCACCGCACGTGCTCGCCGGGGAGGACATCCGCATCCTTGACGTGACCGAGCGAGGGAACCCGTTGCCGGACGTCGAGGACTTCTGGATGTTCGACCGCTCGACGGTCGTTCTCATGAAGTACGAGCACGACGGAACGCAGATCGGCCGGGAGCTGTACGAGGGTGATCCTGCGCCGTTCGTCGAGTGGCAGCGCATCGCCGTTGCCGAGTCGGTTCCCTTCCTGGAGTACGCGGAGCGCGTGACGGAGTGACCTTCGAAGCTGAGCAGCTCGGCGAGTCTGGTAGCGAACTCGCCTCGCTGCTCCGGGATCTACGCAAGCGAGCCGGCCTCTCAGGGGACCGGCTCGCGGCGCGCTGCAACATGTCCCAGTCGAAGGTGTCTCGCATCGAGAACGGCCGGACACGGCCGTCCCTGGTCGACGTCGAGCAGATCTTGCGAGCGCTGGACGCTCCGCGGGAATTGGTCTCCGAGGTCTCCGCCCTTGCCAGGATAGCGAACACCGAGTGGCGGAACCTCCGAGAACTCCGGCGCAAGGGGCTCAGCACGAGACAGGCCGAGCTGAAGTCGCTCGAAGCCTCCTCTTCGCACATGCGCTACTTCCTGCTCTCGATGGTTACGGGGCTGCTCGCGACACCGGAGTACGTACGGGCGAGCCTGGCCCACTCGCCGGCCGACACCAGCAAGGCCGTAGCGGGGAAGCTCGGACGGCAAGCCGTCCTCTACGACGCCTCGAAGCGGTTCACGTTCGTGCTCACCGAGCAGGCGGTTCGCTGGCCGGTCGTCTCCCCGCTGGCACTGGCCGAGCAGATGGACCGGCTGGCGTCCCTGTCCTACCTCCCGAACGTTCAGATCGGGGTGATCCCCGTAGGGACACCGACGCCCCGAACTCCTCTGAGTACGTTCACCATCTACGACGCCGCGTTGGTCACCATCGAGACGACGGCGGGAAGTCTCGTACTCCGCGACGGCCGAGATGTTCAGGCGTACCTGAAGGAGTTCGCCGGGTACGAGGAATACGCCCTCTTCGGCGAAGACCTCCGGGCACGGCTCGCCGAGTGGTCCGCCGCTTGCCGCGCATGACTTCAGTCGACTACGCGACTGACGCGCCATCCCGCACGCGCCCCGGGGGATCATCCTTCGGCAAGCGAACAGTCGGGAGGTCGCACGGATGAGCACACCCAAAACGACGATGGACGGACCGGTACACCTGACCCTTCCCTCGGCGCCGCCCGACCCTGTGTCGGGTTGTCGTGAGTGCCTTCGGTACGCGGTGGCTCGCGCAAACGCCACGTCGGTCGGGGATTACTCACAGGTGTCGGACGTGAACGTGGGCCTGCGGACTCACCTCCGGAACGAACACCAGGGGCGCTGATGGCGCGCGCGGTCCTGCGGTTCGTGACGCACCGAATCACGCAGCATCCGGACACGGACGTGACCTTCGAGGCGGAGTGCCTGCACTGCAAGTGGAAGGCGGAGCCCTCGACGGACAGTGCGACGGTCGACGTCGAGTGCATGAGTCGCACCGGCCTGAGCAACCATCGCGGGTTCCGGCGGATCTGTACGGCGTTCGCCATGGTGGCGCGCACCGAGCCGGACAGACCCCCGGCGTAGAGCCGAGGGCCTGTCTGCACTGCTGCGCTCCTGTCTCAGGTGCGCTCTCCCAGGTGCCGGTACAGCGTGGCGCGGGAGACGCCGAGGGCCTTGGCGATGGCACTGACGCTCTCTCCCTTGGTCTGCCTGGCACGGGCCACAGTGAGTACGTCCTCGTCCACCACGGACGGCCGGCCGCCGGTACGGCCCTGGGCCTTGGCTGCGTCCAGTCCTGCGCGGCTGCGCTCCCTTGAGGTTCCCCCGAGATGCAGGGATAGGTGACAGGAGGTCAGATGGGTCTTATGGGAGGAACCCGGACGATGTCCGCACCGAGGAAATATCCGTTGGAGTTGCGTGAGCGTGCGGTCCGGATGTACCGGACCACCGAGCCGAAGCCGGTGATCCGTCGTATGGCGGAGGATCTCGGCGTGCACCACGAGGCCCTGCGGAACTGGATCCGTCAGGCCGAGGCCGACGCCGGCGAACGGGGAGACCTGCTCACCACCGCCGAGCGCGAGGAACTGGCGGCCCTGCGGAAGGAGAACGTCCAGCTCAAGCGGGCGAACGAGGTCCTGCGGACGGCCTCGGCTTTTTTCGCGGCACAGCTGTGCGCCACGAGGCGCGATGTTGATCGAGAGGTGGTGGAAGACCACTTCCGTCGGGCCGTCGTAGCGGCCTGATCGAAGCTTGGGGGCAGCCTGATCCGGGGAACGCCGGTGAGGGTGGCAAGCGGCCCCGACGAAGGCGGGACGTGCTGGAACTGCCAGACGGCGCGGGCCCGTTCAGCGAGGTCAGAAGGTGTAGCGAGAGCGAACCAGTGGTGGACGCCCCGTAACAGCGAAGCCGGGTCAAATCTGGTGGATATGGGCCGGTGTGCAGTGCGTGAGTTCCGGACCTTTCGGTCCGGGTCTCAACTCCGAAGCCGTTTAGTTGTGTCGGTGGGGAGGCCACGTCGAAGGTCTGCGGCGTAGACGTGGCGATGCTGCCGGGGTAGAGCTGGGCACCTCCCTGACCGATCGATCACATCGTGAACGTGGGAACCATCCGTGGTCGCCCACCTGTTGGACAGCCATTCCAGGGGTGGGCAGGTCCGTTGCCGACTGTGGGCCGTGGGATGGGGCGGAGGCTCCGTAGTAGTCGCGGGCGTGACGACCCGCCGTGGAGGCCGTGAGAGACGGCCGCAGGGCGAAGGGGGCCAGCAAGTCAGCAGCCGAGGCTGCTGGAATATCGGGAGGTTTTCGCTGGTGAATACCGACGAACTGGAGCACGCCTTATATGTGGCGGAGCGACGGGTACTGAATATCCAGACCAAGCTGCACCGTTGGGCTCGTGATGATTCGCATCGCAGGTTCGACGACCTCTACAACCTTGTTTCCGATCCCGGTTTCCTTCTGGTGGCCTGGGACCGGGTGAAGGGGAACAGGGGTGCAAGAACGGCAGGGGTGGACGGGCGAACGGCCCGTTCCATCGAGGTCGTTCAGGGGGTCGAGGAATTTCTCGCCGGTCTGCGGTCGCAGTTGAAGGACCGCAGTTTCCGCCCGCTGCCAGTGCGGGAGCGCATGATTCCGAAGACGGGTGGGAAACTTCGCCGTCTCGGGATCGCGACCATTGCCGACCGGGTGGCCCAGGCATCCTTGAAACTGGTGTTGGAGCCGATTTTCGAGGCGGATTTCCTTCCGTGTTCCTACGGATTCCGACCGAATCGCCGGGCTCATGACGCGGTGGCCGAGGTTCGCTATCTCACGTCCAAGTCGTACGACTGGATCGTCGAAGGCGATATCAAGGCATGCTTCGACGAGATCTCGCACACGGCCTTGATGGACCGGGTGCGGCATCGAGTCGGCGACAGACGCGTCCTGGAACTGGTCAAGGCTTTCCTCAAGTCGGGCATCCTCGGAGAGGACCGCCAACTTCGGGAGACCACCGCCGGAACCCCACAAGGGTCGATTCTCTCGCCCTTGCTCAGCAACGTGGCGCTGTCGGTCCTGGACGAGTACATAGCCCAGGCGCCGGGAGGCCCGGCTGCCAGCAAGGTGGACCGTGCCAGACGGCACCGCCATGGTCTGCCCAACTACCGCCTTACTAGGTACGCGGACGACTGGTGCCTGATGGTCTTCGGCTCGAAAGATGATGCTGAGGTCCTGCGCGAGGAGATCGCCGAGGTCTTGTCCACGATGGGCTTGCGCCTGTCACCGGAGAAGACCTTGATTACCCATATCGATGAGGGCCTGGACTTTCTCGGGTGGCACATCCAGCGACACCGCAAGAGAGGGACCAGGCAGCACTACGTCTACACCTACCCCGCGAAGAAGGCTGTCCAGGCCGTAAAGCGGAAGGTCAAGATGCTGTGCCGAGAGGTCGAAGTGAACCAGCCGTTGGATGACCTGCTGCGTCGATTGAATATGGCGCTGCGGGGCTGGTGCGCTTACTTCCGGCCCGGGGTGTCCTCCGCGACCTTCGCCTATCTGAGTCACTACACGTGGCAGACGGTATGGCGTTGGATGCGGCGCAAACACCGCCGGTCCACGTGGAAGGAACTCCGTCACCGTTATTGCGGTGGCGGATGGTGGCCTGCCAGCGAGAACAGGGAGCTGTTCGACCCGGAGAAGGTAGGCGCGACCCGCTACCGTTACCGCGGTTCGATTATCCCGGCTCCCTGGCCCACAGCGGGATGAGGATATCCAACACGCGGTCCATTTCGGGGCTTGTGGAGAGCCCGGTGCATTGAGAGGTGCCCGCCGGGTTCGGGAAGCGGTCCGGGGAAACGGGCCGGTCGAAAGGCCGGAACCGCGCCTCGGGCCGACTTTCACCGACCCGACCCGGCCCAGGTGACAGGACTCCTCGACGAGCACCCGCACCTGGGGGTCGAGCCCGTACTCCGGGAACTGCATGTCCCCTCCTCCACCTACTACCGGTGGCGCCAGGCCGAGACCGAGCCGTGCGAGCGGCGCCGCCGGGACGCCGAGCTGACGGACCGGATCCGCAAGGTCCACGACGAGTCCGGCGGAATCTACGGCTCCCCGCGCGTGCACGCCGTCCTCAAGCGCGAGGGCACCCGAGTCGGCCGCAAGCGCGTCGAGCGGCTCATGCGCCAGGACGGCCTCGCCGGGATCAGTCCCCGCAAGGCCAAGAGCTTCACCCGACGTGACCCGGACGCCGACCTCGCTCCGGACCTGGTGCAACGCGACTTCACCGCACCCGTTCCGAACCGGCTGTGGGTCACAGACCTGACCATGATCGCCACGTCGGAAGGCCCGCTGTGGCTCTCCGCGATCCGCGACGCATTCTCCCGCCGGGTCGTGGCCTGGGAGACCTCCGCCCGCGCGGACGCAGACCTGGTCCTGACCACCCTCGAATACGCCCTCGCCTCCCGCGAGCCCGTCGTCGGCGAGCTCATTCACCACGCGGACCACGGCTGTCAGCCCGGACTCAATCAGTCGTTGCAACACTGGCTTCTTGAGTCAAGAGTAGGTGTTCGTTGAGGGCTTCGGAGGGTGTCCTCCAACCGAGGGTCTT
>NZ_JBVJMW010000034.1:0-10028 GCF_055583985.1 Streptomyces sp. NPDC104313 | reverse complement strand
ACCGGCGGTCTGGCCTTCCTCTTCACCGGGCAAGGCTCGCAGCGCGCAGGCATGGGCCACGAGCTGTACAAAACCTTCCCCGTCTTCCGTGAGGCGCTGGACGCCGCACTCGCGGCACTCGGCATCCAGGACGAGTACTTCACCGGCGACCTCGACCGCACCCGCCTCACACAACCCGCACTCTTCGCCCTCGAAACCGCCCTCTACCGCCTCTACGAATCCTGGGGCATCACACCCGACCACCTCGTCGGCCACTCCATCGGCGAGATCACCGCCGCCCACACCGCCGGCATCCTCACCCTCCACGACGCCGCACAACTCGTCACCGCCCGCGCCACCCTCATGGACGCCCTCCCCCACACCGGCACCATGACCGCCATCCAAGCCACCGAACAAGAAGTCGACGCCCTCCTCACCGACGGCGTCAGCATCGCCGCCGTCAACGGACCCACCTCGATCGTGGTCTCCGGCGACACCGACGCCACCGACCGGATCACCGAGAAGTTCCGCGAACAAGGACGCCGCACCAAACAACTCACCGTCAGCCACGCCTTCCACTCCCACCACATGGACGCGATGCTCGACGACTTCCGCACCACCACGACACAACTCACCTACCACCAGCCCACGATCCCGATCACCTCCACCGTCACCACCGATATCCCCATGACCGACCCCGAATACTGGGTAGCCCAAGTCCGTTCAACAGTCCACTTCCACCAAGCCGTTCAGGAGCTGGAAAAACAAGGCGTCACCACGTACATCGAACTCGGCCCCGACGGCATCCTCACCGCACAGGCCCAACAATCCGCCGAAGGAACCTTCACCCCCGCACTACGCCGCGGACACGACGAGACCACCACCACCCTCACCGCACTCGGCACCGCCTACACCCACGGACACCCGATCACCGTCCCCCACGCCGCACACCTCAGCAGCCTCCCCGGCTACGCCTTCCAACGACAGAGCTACTGGCTGGAGGCCCCCCGGAGCGCCCAGAACTCCTCAGCGCTCGGCCAGACCTCTGTCGTACACCCGCTGCTGTCCAGCCTGATCCACGCGGTGGACAGCGACACGACACTGTTCACCGGGCAGGTTTCGCGAAACTCGCACCCGTGGCTCGCCAACCACACGGTGATGGGCAACGTGATCGTGCCCGGCACCGCGTTCATCGAGCTGGCGATCCACGCCGGGGACCAGGCCGGGTTCGACACGGTCGACGAAATGCTGATCGCGGCGCCTCTGCTCCTCACCGACGAGGCCGTACAGCTCCAGGTGGCGCTCAAGGGCAACACGGTCTCCATCCACTCGCGTTCGGCCGGCCGCGCATGGGAGCTGCACGCCACGGCGACGCTCAGCACCACCGCGGCGTCCGCCGAGACCCTCGTGTGGCCGCCCCAGGGGCAGCCGGTGCCCATCGAGGACGTGTACCCCGCGCTGGAGCGCATCGGGCTCGGCTACGGGCCCGCGTTCCAGGGTCTGACCGCCGCCTGGCAGTCCGGCGACGCGCTGTTCGTCGAGATCGTGCTGCCGGAGGAGGTGCGTGACGCGGACTTCGGCATCCACCCGGCGCTCCTCGACTCGGCGCTGCACGCGTACGCGCACCAGCACGCCGTCGACGGCAGCATCAGCCTGCCGTTCTCCTGGAACGGCGTACGGCTGCACGCCTCGGGCGCCACGGCGCTCCGCGCGCGGATCACTCCGGCCGGTGAGGGCGGACTCGCCCTGCACGCCGTGGACCACGCCGGTCAGCCGGTCATCTCGGTCGCGCAGCTCACGACACGACCGGTCAGCGCCGATCAGCTCCAGGTGCGCACGCCCACCGAACCTCTGCTCGTACCGAGCTGGCAGCCCCTCACCCTGCCCGGCGACGCGCCCGCCGCGCCCCACCACGTGCTGGCCGTGCCCCGCGGCGGCGACCTGCACGAGGTCACCGAGTCCGTGCTGACCTCGTTGCAGGAATGGCTGGCGAGCGACACCGATGACGTTCTCGTGGTCCACACGCGTGACGCGGTGGACACCGGCACGCCTGATCTTGCCGCGGCAGCGGTGTGGGGTCTGGTGAGGTCGGCCCAGACGGAGAATCCCGGGCGGATCATGCTGCTCGACGGTGACTTCGATGCCATGGTGGTCAACCGTGCGATCGCCGCCGATGAGCACCAGTTGCTCGTGCGCGGCGGCGAGGTCAGGGCCGCCCGTCTGATCCGGCCCGACGCGGATGCGCTGCTGCCCGTGCCGGGCGGCACCTGGCAGCTGGTGTCCACGGGGGCCGGCACGCTGGAGACGCTGGCCATCACCGCGGACGAGCGGGTGTCCCGGCCTCTGCTCCCTGGTGAGGTGCGGCTGGAGGTCCGTGCGTCCGGCGTCAACTTCCGCGACGTACTGATCGCGCTGGGCATGTACCCGCACGACCCGCTGCCACCGCTCGGCGGTGAGGTCGCGGGCATCGTGATCGAGGTCGCTTCGGACGTCACCACGATGGCTGTGGGCGACCGTGTGTTCGGTCTCGCGGAGGGGACGTTCTCACGGCAGGCCGTCGGGGACCACCGGGCGCTGCACGCGATGCCGGGCGGCTGGACGTTCGCCCAGGCGGCGACCGCTCCGATCGTCTGGATGACCGCGTTGCTGGGGCTGAGGAACATCGCCGGTCTGTCCTCGGGCGAGAAGGTCCTCATCCATGCCGGTACCGGCGGCGTCGGCATGGCGGCGATCCAGCTGGCCCGCCACTACGGCGCGGAGGTGTACGCGACTGCCAGCCTGCCGAAGTGGGACGTGCTGCGGTCGCTCGGTGTCGATGACCGTCACATCGCCGACTCCCGCACGCTGGACTTCGAGGAGCACATCCTCCGTGAGACCGGCGGCCACGGTGTCGACGTGGTGCTGGACTCGCTCGCGGGCGACTTCGTGGACGCCTCGCTGCGGCTGATGCCGCACGGGGGCCGCTTCCTGGAGATCGGCAAGACCGACATCCGGGACGCCGACGAGGTCGCGCAGAGGCATACCGGCGTCGCGTACACCGCCTACGACCTCAACGCCAGTGCCCCGGACACCCTCCAGGCACTGCTCGCCGAGCTGTTCGACCTCTTCGAGCGGCAGGTGCTCACCGCGCTGCCGGTGCGGGCATGGCCGGTGCCACAGGCGCCCACCGTCTTCCGGTACATGGGGCAGGCCAAGCACACCGGCAAGATCGCCCTCACCGTCGACCGGCCGCTCGACCCCGAGGGCACCGTGCTCATCACGGGCGGTACCGGCACGCTCGGCGCGATCCTCGCCAGGCACCTGGTCCAGCGGCACGGCGTTCGCCGACTGCTGCTCACCAGTCGGCGCGGGCACGCCCCCGAGCTGGCGGCGGAGCTCACCGCGCTCGGTGCCGACGTGACGATCGCGGCGTGCGACGCGAGCGACCGGGAGGCGCTCGCCACGCTGCTGGCGGGGGTGGAGAACCTCACGGGCGTCGTGCACACGGCGGGTGTGCTGGACGATGCGATGGTCACCAACCTGACACCCGAGCAACTGCACGTGGTGCTGCGCAACAAGGCGGACGCGGCGTGGCACCTGCACGAGCTGACCCAGGACCGCGACCTCGCCGCGTTCGTCCTGTACTCCTCCATGGCCGGTACGCTGGGTGGTCCCGGCCAGGGCAACTACGCCGCCGCCAACGCCTACCTCGACGCACTCGCGCATCACCGGCGGGAGCGGGGGCTGCCCGCGGTGTCGATGGCGTGGGGCCTGTGGGAGGACGCGAGCGCGATGAGCGCGCACCTCACCACGACCGATCTCGCCCGGATGGCACGCGAGGGCTTCCCCTCGATCAATGCCGCGCAGGGCATGGAGATGTTCGACGCCGCTCTCACCCTCGGCCAGGCCGCGGTGCTCGCCGCGCCGATCACCCTGTCGTCGCTGCGCGGTGAGGTGGCGCCGGTGCTGCGGGCTCTCGTCCGTACGCCGGCGCGTCGAACCGCGAGCGCGCGGACCGCGGACACCAACGCCCTGGCGAGTGCGCTGGCCGCCCGCGACGAGGCCGGCCGGCTGGAGTTGCTGCTCGGCATCGTGCGCGAGCACGTCGCCTACACGCTCGGCCACAGCGGCGGCGACGCGGTCGACCCCGAAACTCCCTTCAAGGACATCGGTTTCGACTCGCTCACCGCCGTCGAGCTGCGCAACCGCCTGAGTGGGGCGACCGGAGTCCGGCTGCCCGCGACCATCATCTTCGACCACCCGACGGCCGCCGCCATGGCCGCGTTCCTGCGGTCGAAGCTCACCGGTGGGGCCAGTGCCGCGGCTCCGGTCGTACGCGTGGCCGTGACCGACGACGAGCCGATCGCGATCGTCTCCATGGCATGCCGTCTCCCCGGCGATGTGCGCACGCCGCAGGACCTGTGGCGGCTCGTCGCGGGTGAGCGGGACGCGATCACCGGGTTCCCGGAGAACCGGGGGTGGGACCTCGATGGTCTCTACGACCCGGAGCGCACCCGGTCACGCACCTCGTACATCAGGGTCGGCGGGTTCCTGCACGACGCCGACCGTTTCGACGCGGCGTTCTTCGGCATTTCACCGAAGGAGGCGCTGGCGATGGATCCGCAGCAGCGCGTGCTGATGGAGACGTCGTGGGAGCTGTTCGAGAACGCGGGCATCAACCCGAAGTCGTTGCGCGGCAGCAAGACCGCCACGTATGTCGGACTGCTCGGTCAGGACTACGCGCCCCGCGGGTCCCAGGCGTTCGACGAGGTGGAGGGCCACGTGATGACGGGCATCTCCAACGCCGTCGCCTCCGGCCGCATCGCCTACGCGTACGGGTTCGAGGGGCCCGCGCTGACAGTCGACACCTCGTGCTCCTCCTCCCTGATGGCCACGCACATCGCGATGCGGGCGCTGCGATCCGGTGAGTGCGACCTGGCGTTGGCCGGCGGTGTCACGGTGATCGCGCAGCCGGACATCTTCACCGAGTTCAGCCGTCAGGGCGGTCTCGCGCGAGACGGCCGTGTCAAGTCGTTCGCGGCAGGCGCCGACGGCACCAGTTTCGCCGAGGGCTCGGGCCTGTTGCTCCTGGAGCGGCTGTCGGACGCGGTGCGCAACGGCCACACCGTCCACGCGGTCATCCGCGGCTCCGCGGTGAACTCCGACGGGGCCTCCAACGGGCTCACCGCCCCCAACGGCCCCTCCCAGGAGCGAGTGATCCGGGAAGCGCTCGCCTCCGGCGGGCTGGTTCCGGCAGACGTGGACGCCCTTGAGGCACACGGCACGGGCACCGTACTCGGCGATCCGATCGAGGCGCAGGCCGTCCTCGCGACCTACGGGCAGAACCGGACGTCTCCGTTGCTGATGGGGTCGCTCAAGTCGAACCTGGGGCACACGCAGGGCGCGGCCGGAGTCGCCGGCGTCATCAAGATGGTGATGGCGATGAGGCACGGCCTGCTGCCGCGCACCCTGAACGTCGACGAGCCGACACCTGAGGTCGACTGGTCGACGGGCTCGGTAGCGCTGCTGGCGGAGGCCCAACCGTGGCCGGCCGGGGACCGGCCGCGCAGGGCGGGCATCTCGTCCTTCGGCATCTCGGGCACGAACGCGCATCTGATCATCGAGGAGCCTCCGGTGCCCGCACCGGACTCTCCTGGCCTCTCCGATTCCTTCGATTCCCCCGGCTCCCCCGAGTCCCCCGCGGCCGGGTCCGTGGCGGAGCCGGTGCCGTTCCTGGTGTCGGCGCGGACACCCGAGGCACTGACGACGCAGGTCGCCAGGCTCAAGCAGCATCTGGCCGAGCACCCCGAGCTGGCCGCCGCGGATGTCGCTCATACCCTTGCCGGGCGTGCGCAGTTCGACTACCGAGCGGTGCTGCTCGGTACGGAAGAGCTGGTCGGCGGCGCTGTCGGCAAGGGCGGTCTGGCGTTCCTCTTCACCGGCCAGGGCTCGCAGCGCGCAGGCATGGGCCACGAGCTGTACGAAGTCTTCCCCGTGTTCCGTGAGGCGCTGGACGCCGCACTCGCGGCACTCGGCATCCAGGACGAGTACTTCACCGGCGACCTCGACCGCACCCGCCTCACACAACCCGCACTCTTCGCCCTCGAAACCGCCCTCTACCGCCTCTACGAATCCTGGGGCATCACACCCGACCACCTCGTCGGCCACTCCATCGGCGAGATCACCGCCGCCCACACCGCCGGCATCCTCACCCTCCACGACGCCGCACAACTCGTCACCGCCCGCGCCACCCTCATGGACGCCCTCCCCCACACCGGCACCATGACCGCCATCCAAGCCACCGAACAAGAAATCACCCCCCACCTCACCGACACCCTCAGCATCGCCGCCATCAACGGACCCACCTCGATCGTGGTCTCCGGCGACAACACCGAGGACCTGGCCGCGCGGTTCCCGGACCGCAGAACCAAGAAACTCACCGTCAGCCACGCGTTCCACTCCCACCACATGGACGCGATGCTCGACGACTTCCGCACCGTGGCCCGCACCCTCACCTACTCCGCACCACAGATCCCGATCATCTCGACCGTGGCCGTCGGCAGCGACCTGACCGACCCCGAATACTGGGTCACCCAGATCCGCTCGACAGTCCGCTTCCACGACGCCGTCCTCGAACTGAAAGAACAAGGCGTCACCACGTACATCGAACTCGGCCCCGACGGCATCCTCACCGCACAGGCCCAACAATCCGCCGAAGGCGTGTACGCCGCGGCTCTACGGTCGAGCCAGGACGAGGTCACCAGCGTGCTGAGCGCGCTGGGCACCGCTTACACCCACGGCCAGGTCCCCGATGCCCAGGCGCTGTACGGCGACGCGCACCGCACCGAGCTGCCGACGTACGCGTTCCAGCGGCAGCGGTACTGGCTCACCGCAGGCGCGATGAGCACCGACGCGACCGACCTGGGACAGTCACCCACCGGGCATCCGCTGCTGAGCAGTGTCCTACGGCCGGCGGACAGCGACACCGTGCTGTTCACCGGCAGGTTCACTCCTGGTACGTGGCTGGACGACCACACCGTGCTCGGCACCGCGATCGTGCCCGGCACAGCCCTGGTCGACCTCGCCCTCCACGCGGCCGGGGAAGCCGGGTTCGACACGCTGGACGAGTTGGTCATCGAGGCGCCGATGGTGCTCACCGAGGCCGTCCAGGTGCAGGTCAAGGTCGACGGCGACACCGTGACGATCCACTCGCGCACCGACAGCGACTGGACCCTCCACGCCACCGGTACCCTGTCGAACGACACCGTGCTCCGGGCCGAACCGGCCTGGCCGCCCGCCGCCGAGCCGATCGACGTGGACGAGATGTACGCGGCGCTGGGGGCGGCCGGGCTCCCGTACGGCCCCGCCTTCCGCAACGTCACGGCTGCCTGGCGCACGGAGGCGGCCTTGTTCGCCGAAGTCTCGGTGGAGAAGCACGATTTCGGCGTGCACCCCGCGCTGCTCGATGCCGCTCTGCACCCGCTGGCCGCGAGGGCCGACGAGCTCGCCCTGCCGTTCGCCTGGCAGGGCGTTCGGCTGCACTCCCCCGGTGCCACCGCGCTGCGAGTCCGCATCGACCTCGGTACGAACGCGGTGCACGCCGTCGACACCGAGGGCACGCCCGTGCTGACCGTCTCGTCGCTCGCGACGCGTCCGGTGACCGCGGACCAGCTCGCCACCCGCACCGACGGCCTGTACGAGAGGACGTGGGTACCGGTCAGCCCGGTGCCCGTTCCCCACACCGTCCTCGACGTCCCGGACGGCACCGTCCATGAGGTGACGGCGCGGGTTCTGCTGGCGTTGCAGGAGAAGCTGGCCGGCGATGGGACCGTCGCGGTGGTCCGGCGTGAGGACGATCTCTCGGCCGCCGCGGTCGAGGGCCTGGTGCGGTCGGCCCAGACCGAACACCCCGGCCGAATCGTGCTGGTGGACACCGACGACAGCGTCGACCTGTCCACGGCTGTCGGTGACGAGCCGCATGTGACCGTACGCGACGGCGCGGTGCTGGCGCCGAGGCTCGTCCGCAGCACACGCCGCGGCCCCATCCCCTCGTGGGACGGCACGGTTCTGATCACCGGTGGCGCCCTCGGGACGCTGCTGGCGCGACACCTGGTGGAGCGGCACGGCGTACGTGACGTCGTGCTGGCGAGCCGCAGCGGCCGCGACGCGGGGATGGCGCACGTACGCAGCGTGGCCTGCGACGTCACGGACCGCGAAGCGCTGGAGACCCTGCTCAACGATCTCCCCGGCCTGACCGCGGTCGTGCACACGGCCGGCGTCCTGGACGACGGCCCGATCGAGGCGCTGACCCCGCAGCGGCTGGACGCGGTGCTGCGTCCCAAGACCGCCGCGTGGCACCTGCACGACCTGACGCGCGACCGGGGCCTCAGGGCGTTCGTGCTGTACTCGTCGGTCGCCGGCACGTTCGGCACGGCAGGCCAGGCCAACTACGCCGCCGCGAACTCCTACCTGGACGCGCTGGCTCGGCTGCGGCACCGTGAGGGGCTGCCCGCGGTGTCGCTGGCCTGGGGCATGTGGGACGACGGCATGGCGTCGCAGTTGTCCGACGCCGACCGCGACCGGCTCGCCCGTGGGGGCTTCCTGCCGATCACCGCCGAGCACGGCCTCGCGATGCTCGACACGGCACTGGGCCTCTCCGTGCCCACGCTGGTCGCGTCGCCGCTGAATCTGGCGGCGTTCCGCGGCGAGGTGCCCGCGCTGCTGCGCGGACTGGTCCGCACGACGCACCGGGCCGTCCCGCCCACCGATCTCGCCGGCAAGGTCGCCGGGCTGTCCGAGGACGAGCAGCGCGCCTTGGTACTGGACGTCGTCCGCGAGAACGTCGCGGCGGTGCTCGGCCACACGGACCCGGGCGCGATCGACGCGGAGTCGCAGTTCGGCGCGCTCGGCTTCGACTCGCTGATGTCGATCGAGCTGCGCAACAAGCTGAGCAAGGCGACGGGCACGAAACTGTCGGGCACGGTGATCTTCGACCATCCGACGCCCGACGCACTGGCGGAATTCGTACGCGGCACCCTGACCGGCTCGCGTGTCGTCCAGGCGACGGCAGTGGCGACGACGGCGGTGACCGACGATCCGATCGCCGTGGTGGGCATGGCCTGCCGGTTCCCCGGCGGCGTGACGTCACCCGAGGACCTGTGGCACCTGGTCGCTGACGGGGTCGACGCGATCAGCGAGTTCCCGACCAACCGCGGATGGCCCGACCTGTACAACCCGGATGCCGAGCACACCGGCACCTCGTACGTGCGGCACGGCGGGTTCCTGCACGCGGCCGACGAGTTCGACCCCGAGTTCTTCGGTATCTCGCCCCGCGAGGCGACCGCGATGGACCCGCAGCACCGTCTGCTGCTGGAGACCGCCTGGCACGCGCTGGAGGGCACGGGCATCGCGCCGGCCTCGCTGCGCGGCTCGCGGACCGGTGTCTACACAGGGCTGATGCACTACGACTACGCGCCGCGCGTCGGTCAGTACGCCGCGGCGATGGAGGGGTTCGTCAGTACGAGTTCAGCGGCGTCGGTCGCGTCCGGTCGCATCTCCTACACGCTGGGCCTGGAGGGTCCGGCCGTCACGATCGACACGGCGTGCTCCTCGTCCATCACAGCGACACACCTTGCGGCGCAGGCGCTGCGTACCGGTGAGGTCTCGCTGGCACTGGCCGGTGGCGCAACGGTCATGGCGAACCCGGACGTGTTCGTGGAGTTCAGCCGCCAGCGCGGCCTGGCCCAAGACGGGCGCAGCAAACCGTTCAGCGCCGACGCGGACGGCACGAGCTGGAGCGAGGGCGCCGGAGTGCTGGTGCTGGAGCGGCTGTCGGACGCGGTGCGCAACGGGCACACCGTCCATGCCGTCATCCGTGGCTCCGCGGTCAATCAGGACGGCGCGTCCAACGGCCTGACCGCACCCAACGGCCCGTCACAGGAACGGGTCATCCTTCAGGCACTGGCCAACGCCCGCCTCGAACCGTCCGATGTGGACATCGTGGAGGCGCACGGCACCGGCACCACACTGGGCGACCCCATCGAGGCACAAGCCCTCCTCGCCACCTACGG
>NZ_JBVJMW010000033.1:0-18011 GCF_055583985.1 Streptomyces sp. NPDC104313 | reverse complement strand
GGCCCAGCCGGGCTTTCCAGGGCGCGGAGCGCCATGGAATAGGCCGGATTGTATTCGCGCAGCGAATGCAATGCCCCTCGAATTGCAGCGCAGCGGAAATTCGTATTCGGCCGTAGGTCGAATGGGAAGGCGCGGAGCGCTTGATTTCCCTTTCATTCGATTGGACGTCTAGGCGCAAATTCGAGAAAAGCAAATTCGAGCGGGCGGCAATTCCGGAGGAATTGCACGTCTTTAAAGAGGCTCGGTTGAATTCCTTTAGCCTTTCGTCTGGACGGTAATTCAATTCACGGACTGTCGCTTTGTGTAGTTTTTCGTCCCCGACTCGGCGGTGAGGTTTCGCTAGAAACCGCAGGTCAGGGCGTTTTTTGTCATAAGTTGAGCCGCTCTGGTTGCTCTTGGTGGCTATGGGGTGGTACGGAAACGCGAATTCCCCCCGCTGCCCGTAAGGGCGGCGGGGGGAATTCGGGGCCGTTTAGAGTGCCGCGATGATGAGTGCGGCAATTCCGAGCCACAGCATGTGCCAGCTCTGATCGAGCGCGTAGGCCCCGGTCCCGAGAGTGGCGGCAGGCTTCCCCCCGGCGGTTACCGGGTGGGCGGGGTGGGCGGGGGTTCCCAGGCTGTAGAACTCGCCCTTTCCGCAGGTGGCGGCCAGTTTCGCCAGCGTCGTGCGCCGGTCGGCCCAGTAGTGCGAGGCGGCGTCCACGGAGAGGCCGGCCACCAGGCCCAGGGCGGTGATGGACAGTCCGAGGACCAGGGCGACGGGGGCGAGGACGGCGGCCTTGGTGAGCATGAGGCCCAGGACGTGCCGACCGCAGGCAAGGCGGCCGGACCAGCCGGGCAGTCCCTTGGTGGCGGCCTGGCAGGAGGACTGGACCCAGTGGTCCCCGACGGTGTGTCCGATGTAGAGGGCGATGAACACGGCGGCGAACAGGGCGGTGGTGTCGGTCATGATGGTTCTCTCCTGGTCTGGTGACGGGTCGGGAGGACGGGGCGGCCGTGCGCCTGGCAGTGGACGGCCGCCCCGGCTGTGTCAGTCGCGGGCGGGCTCGGTGGCCGTTTCGTCGTCGGCGGGCTCCAGCTCGGTCACGAGGAACCCGAGGACGTCGGCAAAGACTTCCTCGGACCGGGGCTTGCCGCTGAGGCCGCGCAGGTTGATGGAGCCGTCCCGGGCTTCGGCCGTCACTTCGCGGACCTTGCCGATCAGGTCGGTGCGGTCGGCCAAGGGCCCGGAGACGCCGGTGATGCGGAGCCTCTGGCCGATGACGAATCCGCCGGCCACCGGGGTGCCCGTCGTGTACGGGGTGACTCCGTCGTCGGTCGGGGTGCCGAAGAAGCCGTCACCGGGTGTCGTGACGTGGCTCCGGTGGATGCGGAACCCGTCGTCGTCGGCGGTGGTGACGATCGGGTCGGACGGCCGGTGCGGGTGCCCGCAGGCCCCGCAGTGCTCGCGCTCCGGGCCGCCAGCGGTCGCCCAGCGCTCCCACAGGGTCGGCTCCGGGCGGTTCATCACGGCGTTGCGCCGCGACTGCGCGGTGCTCTTGGCCACGTCCATGGCCAGGGCCAGGTCTCCGAGGCTGCCCCCCAGCTCCTGGTGGTGACGGACGGCCGCGTCCCGCACGCCCTGGAGCCGGGGCAGGAGGCGGTGGTCGATGTCGTTGATGACGGTGTACAGGGTCTCCGGGGTGACGTCGCGAGGCTCCCAGCCCCGTTCGTTGGTGCCGGTCCGCAGCAGGCTCAGCGCCCACAGTGCAGTGTCGAACCAGTCGGCCAGCGTTGCGGCCTCGGCGCCCAGGGCCTTGGCCTCTCCGGGGGTCAGGCTGATGGTGATGTCCAGGCCGCCGCGGATCGCGTCGGGGCCGCTGCGGAAGCTCGGGTTCGGGGTCTGGGCGGTCATGATTCTCCTGATGTAGGAAGGGGTACGAAGGTTCGTACCCACATCTCTAAGGTACGAAGGTTCGTACCCCTCGTCAAGAGGGTTTGGTGAACTCGTGGGTTCGTGGCCTCATGACGTCACCAACAGTCCTGCTGCAACAAGTGGCACGGGCCATGTAGCACGACCCTTTACGCAGGTCAGGGCCGCAACGCTGGAAGCGTTGCGGCCCTGTTGCAGTCACTGTTGCAGAGGCCCTGCTACCTACTGGGAGGACAGCAGGTGTCGCAGTACTCGCCTTGCACTCCATGCCGTCTCCGGCAGGTCTTGCAGGCCCGCCAGTCGCAGGTGAGGCACTTGAAGAACCCTTCGATGTCCTCGAAGAAGAGGACGGGGTGGTCCGCGTCGTACGCCTTCGCGGTTTCTCTGCCCGACCGCGAGAGGTGGCTCACCGCAGCCGCCGCAGCAGCGCCTTGCGAGTCGGCTCGTGCTCCATGCCCATCCGGATCAGCTCCCGCACGACCTCGGCCTTGTCCAGTGCCCGGCGCCCGGCGTCGTCCCGCAGCTCCAGGACGAACCGGTCGATCCGCGAGGACTCCTCGGGGGCGAAACGCACGGTCGTGGGGACCGCGTCAGCGGCGGCGGGCGGCGGGCGCCGGCCCCCGCGGCTTCGCCCCGGCGGGGACTTCCGCCGTGCGGCAGGCTGCTCCTGGTCGGCAAGCTGCTCCTGGTCGTGCTTCTCGTCCTGCCTCTGGTCCTGGCTGTTCTCCCCGACACGTAGCCGGTCCAGCTTCGGCGTGAGGACAGGCTGAGCGAGAGGGGACGTCGATGGCGGGATGTTCGGTTCCTTCCGCGCGTTCACGCGGGCACCTCTTTCATGAATCGTTCGGCCAGCAGCTCGAATGCGGCGCGTGATGCTCCGCTCCTGGGGACCTGTTCCAGGGGCAGGCCGTGTTCGTCCGCGTAGGCGACGACGGACCGCTGAGGGATCACCGCCCAGAGGTCGTCTCCGAAGATCTGACGGACGCCCTTGAGCTGGTCGCGCTGCCCGCCGACCCGCTGGTCGTACTCCCCCACGATGATGCCGAGGAACGCGAGATCGGGATTGGCGAGATCTTCACCGGAGGCCGCGACGAAATCGCGGTACTTCACGGCTCCTCCGATGGAGTCGTGCTCGCACTCGGTGGACGCCACGGCGTAGTGGGCCGCTGCCAGCGCCATCTGGGTCAGGTGGCCGAACGAGGGCTGGCAGTCGATCAGGAGGTAGTCCAGGTGGTCGTCTGCGCCCTTGAGAGCCTTGGCGAACCGCCGGTAGGCCCCTCGCTGCCCGGCCTCCAGCGAGCGGTCCTCCAGCGTGTGGCGGGCGGGCAGAAGTGTGATGCGGTCAGCGAACTCCGTCCGCCAGCCGATCGGCTGCCAGACCTGGGCAGCCACGCCCTCGGCGTTCGCCTCGATCGCCTCGGACGTCGTCAGCTTGCTCGGGTCGTCCTGCCATCCGAGCCGCCGGGACGCGTTGCCTTGCGGGTCCATCTCGGCAACACCGACCCGCTTGCCAGCCTTCGCGAGAGCTTCGGCCAGGCGCACGGTGTGCGTGGACTTCTTGGCCCCGCCCTTGTTGTTCCCGATCGCTACACGTCGCGCCATCGGTCCTCCTTCGTGAGTGTCTCGGGCAGCGTAGAGCTTGGTTTGTGACGCCACGACCTCACGGGGCCGGGCCTTCACGAAAGGCCGCTCACGGCCCCGCTGCGTACGTCTCTACACGTACACGGTCGCCGCCAGGGGTCGTTCCGGTCGTTCCGGTCGTTCCGCACCAGGTCAGAGGCACCTTTAGCGGAACGACCAGGGGTCGTTCCGGGTCGTTCCGGGGGGTCGTTCCACACGGGAACTGCCCAAAAACGGCCCCTGTCGCGCCCTCCTGTCGTGTCCCGGAGAACCACGGGATTCGCCTCTCCAGGGCTGCTCACACGGAACGACAGGCACCCGGCTGGACAGGGGCGCGCGACAAGGAGGAGGGCCCCCGCCGACGTCGGCGGGGGCCCTCGGGATCAGCCAGGGGGAGCTACTGGGAGTTGCGGTAGACGGGCTCCATCAGCAGCAGCACGGTCTTGAGGGAGATGTCGGTGTCCTCGCGGTCGAAACCGAGCGAGGACGCTAGAGCGCCGGCCTGTCCGGGCAACGGCATCGAGGGGAACTGCGGACCGTGGAACGCCTCGGAGTCGCCTTGGAAGGCTGCTGCGTACTGGTGGAAGTCGGAGGCGTACAGCGCGGCGTGGTCGTCCGCGAACGTCATCTCTGCTTCGCGGGACGCCCAGGCGAAGTTCAGCAGCAGTGCGGCGCGGGCCTCGGGCTCGGCTTCGGCCCAGCGCCGCCGCAGGGTGCCGACGATGGCGGCGCGCTCGGCTGTCCCGCCGTAGGCCTCCAGGGTCTCCCGCAGGTCGAGGGTGACGCCTGCGATCTGCATCGCGATGCCGAGCGGGTGCTGGGCGGCTGCCATGTCGTCAAAGGGGTTCGGGTGCATGGGTCTCCTTGGTCGAGGGTGGTCGGGCTCATTCTGTACCGGCCCGATCCCTTGCAGGGACTGGATACCCGAATGAGTGATGGACTCGTGGGCTAGTGGACTCGTGACGTCATGAATGGTCCGGGCCGGGGCGCACCGAACACGGTGTGACCCCGGCCCGGAGAGAGGGTCAGTACATCGGGTTGCTGTACGAGGAGTCCGGGACGTCCACGCCTGAGCCGAACGACCCGTCGCCGAAGTCGTCGCAGACCATCTGGACGACCTCGTCCCTGTCCTTCTTGCTGCCGTGGTCCATGGCCTTGAGGAACTTCACGACCTGGTCGCCGTGGAGGGTGCCCTCCACGACACCGAGCCACTTGCGCTTGCTCGTCTTCCAGGTGCCGGGAATCCGGACGTGCAGCGAGGACGGAGCGTCCGCGTACGGGTCCGGCTCCTCCTCGCCCTCGGCTTCACCCTCGCCCTCCTCGCCGCCGCCCTCACCGCCACCGGTCCCGCCCCCGGCGGACGGAGGCGACGGCGGCGAGGGCGGGCTCGGGGGTGCTGCGGGCGGTGCCTCCTCGGCCGGGCCCTCCTTCTTCTTGGCCTTGCCCTTGCCCCGCAGCTTGTCCTTCACCCGGCCGAACAGCCCGCGCTTCTTCGGCTTCTCAGCAGCGGCGGCCGGTGCTTCGGGTGCTGCCGGTGCCGGGGCCGGCGGCTGCTCGGCCGGAGACGGCCCGGCCTCCTGGCCCTGGCCCTCGGGCTCCTTGTCCTTGCCCCGCCCGAAGAGGCGCCCGAACATTCCCATCAGCTCTCGCCCTCCTGCTTCGAGTTGTAGAGGTGCATGGCCTTCGACATCTTCTTGACCTGGTCCAGGATCGGCAGGAGGTCAGCGGCCGGGACGCTGTACTCGGGCTTCCACTGCCCGCCGCCCGTACCGAGCTGCATGGCCTCCGGCTTCGCCGTGATCGGGTCCGGGTTGTCCGACGCGTACGTCACCGCGTCCACCCGCAGGCTGAGCGGGTGGTGCCCGCTTGCCGCGTGGGCCCGCAGATTGCGGTAGGTGTTGGCGAGCGCGAGGTCCAGGATCATCTGGGCCCAGTCCTGCCGCCAGAAGATGTCCTTCTCGTACGGCAGGCCCGTGGCCCGGTCCTTCTTCGGCTCGCGGCGGCTGAGGTAGCCGCGGAACGATTGGTAGAGCATCCCGGACACCTGCTTGGCGTACCGGGCCCCGGGGCGGCCCTCCTGGGCACTGGCGAGGATGCGCTCGCGGGACAGCCGGAGCTTGTCGTACATGCCGTACAGGGCCCGCTTGCTGTTCTCCCAGACCCACGCTTCCAGGACGTCGGGGGTCCAGCCCTCGCACATCTCGGCCAGCAGGTCCACGCCCGGGGACCGCAGCCAGTACCCGCCCTCCTCGGCCGGTTCGATGTTCAGTTCCGGCAGGCCCTCCAGGGCGAGGCCCGGGAGCTCCCGGACGCGCCAGTATCCGGCCTTGTTCTTCGCGTACGTCCGGCCCTCGGGGTAGTGGGTCGGGTCACCGACACCGAGCCACACCGAGCCGAACGCCGCCAGCCAGGCCGCGTTCTTGTCGTACTGGTGAATCCAGGCCCGCTTGCGCTCCTCGTCGGTGATCTCCTCGACCGGCCGGGTCCACTGCATCGAGACCAGCGGCTTGATCTTCGCCTCGACCGGCGGGACCTGGCGGGCCCTCACCATCTGGGAGACGACGCTGCTGGCCGCGTTGCCGGTGAAGTCCTTCGCGGTGACGTTCGGGCTCAGGTAGTACGGGATCACCTGCGGGCTCTCGGCCGGTCCGTGGAGCGTGGACAGCAGGTAGACCATGTACGAGTCCAGGAGGACGTCCGGGGTCGCGGCTGCGCCGAATCCGCCCCGGCCGGGCTCGTCGGACCGGTCGAACCGGTCGTCGTAGAGCGGCAGCGACACCGACAGCCGCTCACCCTCGCCGCCCCGCGTCTTGAGCGTCATCCAGGACGACAGACCCTCGCCCTGGACCACCAGGTCCGACCCGGGCCGGGGAGTCGCCCACGGGTGCGGGGTCGGACCCTGCGGACCCTTGTAGTCCTCCAGCTCCTCGGGCATCCGCTCGTCGTACGACGGCAGGCCCATGGCCAGCGCGGCGGACTTGTGGACCCACAGGGTCCGCAGCCCATACGCGGCCATCAGGTCCGGGACCTGGTCCACGTTCTGGGGCAGCGCCACGGCGACGGGCTCGTGGTTGGCAAGGTGCAGCCACCCGTCACCGAGCACACCGAAGGCGAGAGCGCCGCGCGTGCGGCCCTTCGCCTTCGCCTCCAGCCGCAGCCACTCCTTGTCCAGCCGGTCGTCACCGGTCTCGTACATCCGGGCGGCCGGGAACACCGCCGCAGGCGGCTCCACGGGCACCGGCGGAAGGCTCGTGACGTCATGAGCCCGAGAGCCCGTGGCCTCTTCAACCCCTAGTGATCCTGAGTCGTCCCTGAGGGTGGTTCCCTCCTTCTTAGAGAAGTCGAACAGCTCAAGGGTGGTTCCGGTGGTTCCGGTGGTTCCGGTGCTGGTCAGAGCCTCGTTTTGCGGAACCACCTCGGTGGTTCCGGGGTGGTTCCGGGGGTGGTTCCCGCTCGGGAACTCAGATCCGTGGCCTTGCTGAGAGCCACTTCCCGAGCCGTCCTCGGGCTCCTCGTCAGAGGCGAAGACTTCACCGGCTACCCGTGTGCTGAAGCAGTGCATCCGGATGCCCAGTCCCTGGCCCCGCAGAGCCTTGGGAAGCTGCCGCTGTGCGTGCTTGCCCACACCTCGGATGTGGACTCCAAGGTCGTCCAGAGCGCGCAGGGCGGCTGAGACGTTGTCGATGCCGGCTTGCGCGGCGGCTTCCTGGACGACCGGGTTGATGACCCACCACTCGCCAGCCTCGGAGTTGGTGAAACCGCGCAGCTTCCGGAACCCCTCCTCGGCCACGGTCGGGAGCCGGTCCATCTCCGGGAAGGCGGACGCCTCGATGCGGAGTGCGTCTAGTGCGTTCCACAGCCGTTCGCAGTCCGGGATGTTGGCCTCGGCGCTGATCTCGATGGCCTCGGCCAGTCGTGCAGCTGCTTCGGTCTCCGCGACCGCACCCAGGCCTGGAATGCCGATGGCCTGCCCGAGCATGTGGGCGCCGACGACCCAAGCCATGTGCAGCTCAGCGATTGTCGCGGCGATGCCGCCCTGAGCGGGCCGGTACTTCGCGCACAGCTCAAGGTGCAACTTGCGGAGCTGTGCCAGGTTCTCAGCCCGGTACATGCCCTTGCGCTCGGCCCACTCCACGGGCCATCCGCCGTGGTCCTTCGCGAGCCGCTTCAGGCGCTTGCTGATGTGCTCGGCTCCCCGGTGCCCGGCTTCTGCCGGCGCGCCGTCCGCATCGACCATGGCGTTGGGGAAGAACGGGGCCTTGAACTCCTGGAGCCGAGAGGCCAGGTCCTCGGTCTGCCCCTCGTGCTTCAAGGGTTCGTTGGAGCTGGAGAGGATGACGGAGTGCCAGAAGCCGTCAGATTCCCGGGGGGAGCCGTCGGCGGTGCCCATGGCCCGGATAGCTCCGGCGACCATCTGGCTGATCTCGCGGGACGACTCCTTGATGGTCCGGCCGCTGGAGCTGTGCTCGTCCAGGGCGACGGGCAGGTAGCCGCGCTGCCGGAGGGACTGGGTGATGCCCTGCTTCGAGGCGTTCCACGTCATCCAGAGCGACTGCCGCCGCGGCTTGATGTCCCCGTAGCAGGAGGCACACACGACCAGGATCGTGGACTTCCCCTGCTGGCCGGGTCCGTGGACCGAGATCATGTGCGCGAGCATGTCGAGTGTGTCCAGCACGGGCCCGGCGAAGTACCCGCCCGCGACGAGGGCGGACTTGCCGTCCATGCTCATCCACGCGCCGATCTCGTCCCACGCCTCACGCGCGCCCTGTTCCTCGCCCCGCAGCACCCGGTACCCGAGGGTCTGAGCGTCGGCGGCCGGGAAGACAAGGTCCCCGTCGTCGTTGTAGTAGGTCCGGGCCGACGTGACCGGGGCCGCGTCGCCCTCCTCGCGGATCAGCTTCGCGAACGCGTGCCGCTCGTCGTTCCCAGTGGGCCGCCGCATCCCCATCTTCGCGGCCCACGTCCCACGGTCCAGCTCGTCCTCGGTGAGGATCCGGGCCCGCCGCTGCCGCTTCCCGATGGCCAGGTACTCGGACCGGATGTCCTCGCCGTCGTCGGTGAGGTGAACGATCTGCGCCGTGATCTTCGGTACCTGGCCGATCGGCAGCAGGTCGTCCTCGGCGTTCTGGCGGTGCATGATCATGCGGTCGGCGGACCGGTAGTACCAGCCGCGCTTCATGCCCGCGATCGGGCGGCACCCGGCCGGGTGACCGCTGCGCTCCAGGTTGGAGACTGTGCCCTTCTTGCCCCGGCTCTGCCTGGGGACTTCTTCCGCAGACTCCAGTGTCTGCGGGTTCGGGTGGGTCACGCGACGTCGCCTTTCATCACGGCCCACGACCGAGGGTGACGTCGCGACGTCAACGAGGTGGGGGAGAAATCTCCCTGCCCCTGGCTTACACTCGGCAGCAGACCTTGTTTGTGGTCGCCGTGAGCCCTTCTTCCGGGACTTCGACTCTGTCTGAGGCTTCGAACCCTCATTCAGAGCCCGGATTGGGGCTCGCGGCATTTTTGCGTTTATGGATCTTCAGTTGTGGTTCGGAAGCTTACGCCCTGATGAGGACACCTCTACGGGCAGTGGGGACACCAACGGCCGTAGCGACTGCTGGTTCAGAACCAGCGATGCCGGCCTTTGCCCGAGCCACCCTGATCGGCGGTGGCTCGGGGCTTCTGTTCGTACGTGGCTGAACCCGAGGGCTTCGTAGTAGTCCTGGAGTCCCCGCGCGGTGCGCCAGCAGTCGATCCGGACCCAGCGCCGCCCTTCCAGGGCCGCGATCCTTCCGGCCCAGTCAAGGGCCAGACTCCCGATCCCCAGACCCGCAGAGCTGCGGCTGACCATCAGTTTGTAGAGGTAGAGGGCCGATTCCGGGGCGTCGCCTTCGGTCCAGAAATCCCGGTCCACAGGGCCGCGGCTGACTGTTCCGAGCGTGCGGTCATCAGCGTCTGTGATCAGCCAGGTACGCCCCTCATCGATGGCCGAGTGCCACTTCGCGATGGCACGGGCTCCGGCCTCACGGTCCGACCACTGATCGGAACCCCTGGCCCTCAGCCACGTCTCAGCCTCTGTGCGCAGGGACATGAGAGCGGGGATGTCTGCGGTGCTGGCGGGCTTGATCGTGAACATCAGACCTCCATCTCGTAGACCAGCTTGTGCCGGTCGCCAGGGGCGATGGTGACCATGACCCGCACGGGCCGTGAGTCGCCGTACCCGATGCGGACGTGCTCTGCGACGGGGGTACCCGGGGGCAGCTTCAAAGCCTCGGACTCCTCGGGGCGAGGCATCCGAATGGTGATCTCGTCCCGGACGCGAACCTGCGGATGCCCGATGCTGGCCAGAATCCCTCCAGGAAGGGAGACGTCGCGCTCTTCCATGAGGGGCGAGCCTTCGGCCACGTCCAGCGGGAACGTGCTCGTTGCCAGCTGGTAGGGCTCTCCGTCGATGGTCCGCAGCCGTACGCGGTGAACGACAGGAGACCCAGGCTCGATGTTCAGCCAGTGGGAGATGCGGTCATCTGCGGTCCCGTGGTTCACCGTGACGTGTTGAGCGGGGTCCCGGCCTGCGTCCCTGATGGCGGTGGACCAGTCGTCACCGGCTGCGGAGTCGCGCCGGGTACCTCGCTCGAATGCGGTCAAGTTCCAGACGATCGCGCGGTCTGACCGGACACGACGGCGTCCGCCTTGCTCGCCTACGACCAGGCCCTCGGCCTTGAGTACGTCGATCCCTGAGCCGACCGTCTTGTACGTCACCCCATACAGCTCTGCGAGTTCGCGGCTGGTCGGCAGTGCCTGACCAGGGGCGAGGGAACCGTCCCGGATCTGTGCTCGCAAGTCATCTGCGATTGCTCGGGCGGTTGTTCGGCGAGGTCGTGTGGTCATGCGCAGAAGAGTACACCGATCATCGAGTTTGGTACACAAGTCGGCGCGCGGGTTGATTTAGGTACCCAAGACTTGACTGTGACGTGCACAACCCTTACGTTCTGGTGGCGGGCGACTTTGGTACTCAAGTTTTCTGGTGTTGCCACGCAAACGGCCCCAGTTCGGTATCTCACCTCCGAACCAGGGCCTAGACCGACCCGACTGCCACACAGAAGGGACCGATCCTGTGTCTGATCGTAAGGACTTCATCCAGGTCGTACGAACCGCGCCGACGCGCGGTCAGCTCGACCTCGTCGCCATCGAGCGGGCCGTGAACGGCCGGGCGCCCGAGGGCATGACCGGCCTGGAGCTCCACGAGGCCGCTCGCATCCTCGTCGCCAACGGCCGTAGCGCCACCACCATCTCCACCCAGCTCCGGGTGCCGGCGGAACGCATCCGCCGGTGGTTCCCCGAGCTGGTGACCGTGCCGCTCGGTGACTACGTCTGCGGCACCCCCCGCGCCTACCGCCGTCACCTGCGGCTCGGAGAGGTCTGCGAGACCTGCTGCGGTGCCAACAGCGCGCGGGACCGCGACCGCCGGTTCGGGCGGGCCGCCTGATGCGCGGCCTGATCGCCGTGCTGCGGCACATGTGGCAGTGCCCGCGCTGCGGGGCCTGGTACGTCGCGGACACCGACGCGGGTTCGTGCGGGGGCTGCTGACGATGAGCATCTTCCGCCGCCGCGAGACCGCCGCCGACGACGCCGCCCGCACGACTCTGCTCCTGGACGGCCTGGAGGCCGCCTACGAGCAGCGCCGGGGCGACGACCCCGAGACCCCGCTCACCCAGTTCGAGGAGGTGGTCCTCGACGCCTCCGTGACTCTCTCCGGCGAGCCGTACCCGCCTGCCGGCCACACCTACCCGAAGAGGGGCTGACCATCATGGCGAAGATCGATCGCGAGATCGCGGCGGCGCAGAACCGACTGAACGGCATCCGCAACCAGGAGCAGTCCAGCCTCCGGGCCGGGGACCAGGCCAAGATGGCCGGGCTCGTCGGCATCGGCGTGGCGAAGGCGGTCCGCGGTAAGACGGCCCCGGTCGCCGAGCGGGCCGCCGGGCGCATCTGGAACCGGGCCGAGGAGGAGGCCGCCGCCGACCTCCGCGTCCTGGAGGCCGAGCGCCAGCAGCTGCTCACCGACCAGGCCGCCGCCCGCCGCGAGAAGAAGAAGTCGGGGTGGTTCTGATGATGAGCCCCACCCTCGAACCGCGTCACGCGGACTGGGTTGTCGACCACGAAGGCACGCCGTTCGTGCCGCTCAGGGTCGACCTCACCCTGGAGGACGTGCGGCTGGGCCTTGCGTTTCACGAGGCCGGTCACGCGGTCCTGTGCATGGCCTACGGCATCCACGTGATCACCACGGGGATCGTCTCCTGGCAGATCGAGAACGGCAGTTGGAACACGGCTGGGAACACCGAGTGGGAAGCCGAGTCCGCTCTCTGCCGCGACATCGCCGCACAGTGCGCGGCCGGTGAGCTGGCCCACCTGCGGCACCTGAAGGAGTCCGGCCGCCTCACGGCAGAGACAGCGCAGGGCGCAACGGCGGACCACGACCGGGAACAGGCAATCGCGATCCTCGCCACCGCCGGAGTTCCGCTCGCTCTGGATCAGACTCCGGCCGGTGGGCTGTCCTGGCGGAATGTATGCGCCGCGGCTGAACGCAAGGTCGATGCCCTCTGGCCGCAGATCAGCGCGCTCGCGGTTGAGCTGACGTACCGGGAGCTGACCGGGGACGAGGCGGCAGCAGTCGCCGGAATGACGAACCCGTCGGTGAGGTGCCTCTGATGCCGAGCCAGAAGGCTTTGAACCCGCCGTCGGGCGAGTGCCGGCAGTGCTGGCTCCACGCGTACGACTCCCGGGCCCAGCACGCGCACCTCGGTCCGCGTGAGGACTGCCCGGCCTGCGTCTCGCACATGGGCGGCAAGTGCCCCCCGTCGATGATCGTGCCGGGCAAGCGCAAGGGCTGGTGGTGACCATGGCCCGCACCCCCGAGCTGGCCGCGCTCCTGGTCGCCGCCGGGCTGGCCGGTCTGGTGACTGAGGGCGGGATGCCGCTCTCCGCAGGGCTCCTGGTCCTGGCCGTGGCCGCTGTCGGAGCCCTGGCGGTCTCCCTGGCCTACTGCCTGCCGTCCCTGGTCACCGCACTCACCGCCCGCCGCGTGGTGAGTGCGGTGACCCCGATGTCTCCGATCTGTGACCGCACCCGGGGGCCGGTGGTGAGTGAACCGGTGAGGTCCCTGCGGTTGCGTGAGTGACCTACCCCCATGGTGGCGTCGTGGACTCACCACGCCACGACGCCACCACATCAACCTGACCAGCAGAGGAGGTGACACGCAGTGAAGTTCTACGACCCGATCGGCGAAACGTACGGCATCCCGACCTTCCCGCGCCGCCTGGCCCCCGAGGGCCTGGCCACCCGCCGCCAGCTCCGGGCCCAGGGCCTGCGCCCCGCCGGCCAGGCCGTCGCCGCGCAGATCCTCTGGCACGGCCGCTGCGACCCGATCACCCGCACCCGGCCCATCCGGACCGCGTAC
The DNA here is from genome assembly GCF_055583985.1 of Streptomyces sp. NPDC104313. Lineage (NCBI taxonomy): Bacteria > Bacillati > Actinomycetota > Actinomycetes > Kitasatosporales > Streptomycetaceae > Streptomyces > Streptomyces sp. NPDC104313. The sequence goes on along the minus strand of NZ_JBVJMW010000033.1, from coordinate 5,037 downwards.
CTCTACCGCCTCGACCTCGCCCTCCCGGTGAGGCCGATGACCCCCGGCCGGGCGCGCGCCGTCGCCGCGATGATGCGCGCCCGCCGGACCTGTCCGCTCTGTGCGGTCACCTACTCCTACGTCATCCCGACGTCCCTGGGCTGCTGCCCGGGATGCGCCGACCACCAGACGACCGCGCTCGCGGCCTGAGAGGAACCGACATGAACCCCGAGATCCCCCAGCAGCAGCAGCGGCACCTCCCGCAGCCGTTCCCCACCCAGGCCGCCCCGGTCGCTCACCACCGCCCGCCGGCCGTCGAGTACCGCGACGGCGTGCCGTACCACTACACGATCGGCCAGCAGCCGCAGCAGATCGTCGTCCAGCTCCCCGAGACCTCCTCAATGTCGCCCGCCCAGCGCGAGCTGGTGGTCAACGTGATCCTCCTCCTGGTCGTCGCCGTGGTCCTGTGCGGCTGCGTCATCGGCCTGGTCGTCATCGCCGGAGGAACCCTCATGGGCCTGATCGGCACCATCGGCGCGAACGCGGTCCCGGTCGGCCTGACCACCGTGGGCGCGATCGTCGCCGCCGGGTGGCTCGTCACCAAGCTCAAGGGCCTCGCCCAGACCGCCGTAGAAGACAAGAAGTAGCCCTCACCAGCGCCAGCACTCATTTCATGACGCCACGAGCCCAAGACGGCGCGACGTCACCAAGCACGGAAGGACACCCCATGTCGAACCACACCGAGACCGACGACACCCCCCAGCCGACCGAGGGCCACGAAGAGGCCGGCCCCCGGCTCCGGAAGCTGACCCGTATCCAGAAGACCGTCCTGGTCGCCGCCGTCGTCCCGATGCTCGCGGTCGGCGTCGCCGGTGGCATCGGGACCTACAGCAACCTCGGCGAGAAGTACGGCGACGAGACCGCCCTCGGTGCCCTCGCGGCCGGTGAGGGCGCAACCGCCGTCCTCGCCCTGGTCCTCCTGGTCACCACGCTCCTGGGCCAGTCCGCCCCGCTCCTGGTCCGCGTCGGCCTCTGGGCCCTGCCCGCCGCCGCCGCCCTGATGGGCGCGACCGCCGCCGAAGGTGTGGGCCAGACCATCGTCTTCGCCCTGACCCCCATGGCGATCACCGCCGCCGCCGAAGGCGTCGCCTTCCTCTCCCGCCGCGTCGTCATCCACCAGGAGGGCCGCGACATCGAGGCGGAGGCCCGAGCCGCCGCCATCGTCCGGGACCTCGCCTACCACCAGGCCCGCGCCGCCGGACACCCCGACGCGCGGAAGCGCAAGGCGTCCGAGAAGAAGGCGTGGACGCTCGCCGCGAAGGTCGGCGGCGGTGACGTCCGCCTCGGCGCGGACCTGATGGACATCCAGCGCGACCGCATCGGCGCGGGCGCGAACGCGGCCCTTGAGCGGATGTTCGGCGGTACGGCACTCACCACGGCCCCCGCGCTGCCCGCCGCGTCCGCCGACACCCGGCCCGCCCTCCCCGCCGCATCCGCTGATGACGCCATGAACTCGCGAGCCCAGGAGTCCACCATCCACACGGATACGCACGGACGTCCGAACCAGACCACCGCTGACCAGCAGGAAGAGACCGAAAGTGTCCGCCCGGATCTCAAGGTCGTCGGCACCGAGAAGCCCCAGAAGCGCAGCATTCGCGCCGACGTCTTCGGCATGGTCGCGGACGGGGTCCAGGACGTCCGCACCGTGATCGACGCCATCGCCACCCGCCACAACCGCGCCGCCGACGACCCGGCGCTGAAGTCCACGGTCCACAAGTACGTCCGCGAGGCATCCGCGCAGACGTCCGCCGACGACGCCGCCCACGCGGGCCAGTACCTCTAGCCCCGAAAAAAGTCCGGCCGGGGGTGTCACAAAACAGCCCCCGGCCGGACTTGGGCCAGATGAGAGATCCGAAAAAAGCCGGCCGGAGTGTCACACCGAGGCCGATCCCGACACCTGTCCACAGGTGAAGGGGACCGTACGAAATCTGCGCACAGGCCAGAGGACGCACGGTGTCAGACCCACCCGAAATGATCGAGGGATCACCGCCCGGCAGGCCCCACTCCTGCCAGAGAACCAGCCTGCCGGGCGGCCAGGTCCCCCAAGCACCAAGGGGAATCCCGTGCACAGCATGACTGCCGCACTCGCGGCCTCACCACCCGAGCCGGACGCCCAGGAGGGCGGCTGGCTCGCAGACGCGTTCACGTTCCTCTGGGACGCCGCCGCGAGCGTCGTCCCAGGCGGCGACGTCGGTGTCCTCGGCCTCCTGATCTTCCTCGGCTGGATGGGCGAACAGGCCAGCAAGCGCAAGAAGGCCGGCCCCGCCAAGACCCGCACCCCCGGGAGCTGGAAGACCCCGTTCCTCGCCGTCTGGAACTTCCTCACCTTCCTGGCCCGCACCGCCCGTGCCGTGGCCCGCTTCTACGGCGGCCGGGAGCTCCGGGGGCCCGCCCGCTCGACCGCGACGACCTGGTCCGCCGGGATGCGCCTCAGCGACACCACCGCCGCCCCGGCCGCCTCCATGGCCTCCGTCGCCTTCGTCCCGCCCAAGGTCAGCCTGATCAAGCAGCCCCGCCGCGCGCCCAGCCTCTGGGCCCGCAAGGCCGCTACCTGGCTCAAGACCTACCGCGGCCGGGGTGCCCGGTGGCTCGACCGCGCCGTACGGGCCGTTCTCTGGGCCGCCCGCATCACCGCCAAGGGGTGGCGTGCCGGGCGGGCGACGGTCCGCACGCTCCGGAACTGGGGCTGCTGGCCGTACGCCGCCAGGGCCCTGACCCGCGTCATCGTCACCGCCCTCGTGGTGTTCTCCGTCGTCCCGGCCTGGGACGTCTGGGCTGCCCTGGTGGCCGTGCTCGCCACCGCCGCCCTGGGCGCGCTCCTGCCCAAGATGGTGCCGACCGAGCCCGGCGACGACGTCGTCTACGGCCCGAAGCTCTGGGTCGTCCTCCGCGACGACCTGGACCTGCCCGATGACGAGCCGCGCGAGAACTGGCTCAAGCTCCCCGAGCGCCTGGGCGACGAGGGCGCGCGCATCGTGGTCCGCCTGCCCTGGACGTTCCGCGGCTCCGACCTGGAGAAGGAGTCGATGACCTCGCTCCTGAACTCCCGGCTCCCGGGGGAGTGGGTCGGGCGGTTCAGCTTCCGGGGCGAGCACCCCACCGCCGTCTACACCCACAAGCCGCCGCCGAAGCCGCCGGCCCCCGCGCCCGCGCCGCCGAAGGCCGTGGACATCGCGGAGCCGCGCGTCCAGGAGGCCCTGGCCAATCTGGCTCCGGAGGATTTCCTCCTGGGTGCGGACGAGCACAACAAGCTGGTCGTCCGCCGAATGGCGGGCGAAGTTTCCCACTGGGCCTACTCGGTCGGCTCCGGTGGCGGAAAGTCCACGACGCTCCAGTGGCTGGCTGTCCAGATGGTCATGAAGCGCGGAACCATCGTTGGCGTGGACCCGAAGCTCATCAGCCTCGCACCGCTGGAAGGCGTGCCCGGCGTATTCCTCTACAAGGACCCCGAGAACGGCCGCGATATGCGCAACGTTCTTTACTGGGTGGCCGACGTCGTGATGGCCCGCTTTTACGAGATCGAGAAGGGAACCGCGAAGGAGTTTGACCCGCTCTACGTGTTCCTGGAGGAGTGCAACGAACTCGCTGGAATTCTCCGGAACGTGTGGAACAAGATTCGCACCAAGAAGGGTGAAGACAAGGACCCCGCCGCCGATCCGATTTGGGAAGAGGCGGTTGCCCGCATTCTCCGATTCGGACGCGCGGCGAATGTTCACCTGCTGGCCGTATTCCAGGACTTCAAGGACAACGAATTCAGCGGCCAGTCCCTCCGCCCGCTTTTCCCGTTCAAGGTGCTCGGAAGTTATGACCCTCACCAGTGGGAGCGCATTACCGGACTGCCCAAGAATGTTATGCCGCCGAGCGTCCGTAAGCCGGGCCGAATGGTCACCGTGACCGATGGCGTTCCTTTCTCATACCAGACCCCCTACCTGTTCCTCGAAGAGGAGAACGAGGAAGGGGAGATGGAAAAGCGCGGTGCCACCGAAGATGAGGCCAAGGACCTCTACAACAAGCTCTACAAGGAGCTGCGCGAGCGTCACGGGTGGAGCGACCACGGCCTCTACACCGCCCCGCCGGCCAACAGCCCCCGAGGCATCCCGCGGCTGCTCCAGGACCGCCTGGAGCCCCTGTCACGTGACGCGGACCCCAACAGCCCGAACGGGGCCTCAGAGGGGGGTCTGGGCGAAGAAACCGCAGGTCGCGGTGTCACGCACCCCAGCGACGTGACGCCCGGTGTGACGCCCCAGCGTGACAGGCTGCGGCTCATCCCCGGGCAGGCCGGCGGAGAGGGCTCCCAGGACCCGCTGGCGGCCCCCGTGCTCCTCAGCGTGGCCGAGATCGCCCGCGAGATGCAGGCCCGTGGCTACGACATCGAGGCGGGCCTGATCCGCACCCACAAGTCTCGCCGCGACAAGGGAGTGAACAACGGATTCCCCACCGGTATCGGTGAGGGCCGCGACGAGAAGTTCACGCTGGCCCAGCTCGTCACCTATTACGAACAGCGCGGCGTCAAGAAGCGCGAAGAAAGCGAGAACGAGGCAGAGCAGGGAGACGCTGTCTGACCTGCGGAGACACAGAAACGGCCCCCTCTCCGGAGGGGGCTTTTCTGTGTCCAAAGCGTCCGGGGGTGTCCCGTAAAACCGCCAACATTACATAGGGATTCAGAGCTGATGCACTTCAAATGGAGGGAAAACAGGGGCATGGAATTCAGGCAATAGCCTTCCCGGCGTCGCTGGAAAACAGTTTCAGGGAGTGCTGGAATAGGTGTTGGAATGAGTTGAAAAACAATTCTAGCGGAAGCCCATAAAGGGCTCTGATGGTCGGGAATGTGAATTGAATTCAGCGAAGCGCGAAGCGCGAGTAATTGGGCTGGAAGGCGTCGATAAGAGAGGTGATAAGCCACAGAAAAAGTCGCGAAGCGGCTTTAGGGATGCCGCTCGCGGCATTCTGGATGGGAATTCGGATTCGCTCCGCGAATTCCGGAATTTCGGCTGGGCC
>NZ_JBVJMW010000032.1:0-20340 GCF_055583985.1 Streptomyces sp. NPDC104313 | reverse complement strand
AGAAGTAAGCCCCGTCCGATCTGCTGATCAGGCGGGGCTTCCTGCTGTCCGGGGCGGGTCTAGATCCGATGTTCCGGGGGGTGTACCGTTTGAGGTAGTGGTCGCGGAAGGTGTGGTTCTGGGCCGGGTCGAGGACTTCGAGGAGGGCGGCGGCCGGGTCGCCCCGGAAGTCGGAGCCGACCTTGTCGATCTCGTCGAGCAGGACGACCGGGTTCATCGAACCGGCCTCCTTGATGGCCCGCACGATACGGCCGGGGAGCGCGCCCACGTACGTACGCCGGTGGCCACGGATCTCCGCCTCGTCCCGGACACCGCCGAGCGCGACGCGGACGAACGTGCGGCCCATGGCGTGCGCGACGGACTCGCCGAGGGAGGTCTTGCCGACGCCGGGCGGACCGACGAGGGCCAGCACGGCGCCGCCGCGACGGCCGCCCACCACACCCAGCCCCCGGTCGGCACGGCGCTTGCGCACCGCGAGGTACTCGGTGATGCGTTCCTTCACGTCGGCGAGGCCGGCGTGCTCGGCGTCCAGGATCCGCCGGGCGCCGCGGATGTCGTAGGCGTCCTCGGTCCGCTCGGTCCAGGGCAGTTCGAGGACGGTATCCAGCCAGGTGCGGATCCAGGAGCCTTCGGGCGACTGGTCGCTGGACCGCTCCAGCTTCTCGACCTCCTTGAGCGCGGCCTCGCGGACGTGCTCGGGGAGGCCGGCGGCCTCGACGCGGGCCCGGTAGTCGTCGGACTCGTCCTCCGGGTCGCCGTTGAGCTCGGAGAGTTCCTTGCGCACGGCGTCCAACTGGCGGCGCAGCAGGAATTCTCGCTGCTGCTTGTCGACGCCGTCCTGGACGTCCTTGGCGATGGATTCGGCCACGTCCTGCTCGGCGAGGTGCTCGCCCAGCCACTGGATGGCGAGCTTCAGCCGGGCGATCGGGTCTCCGGTCTCCAGGAGCTGGACCTTCTGGGCGGTGGTCAGGAACGGCGAGTATCCGGAGTTGTCGGCGAGCGCGGAGATGTCGTCGATCTGCTGGACCCGGTCCACGACCTGCCAGGCACCGCGCTTCTTCAGCCAACTGGTGGCGAGTGCCTTGTACTCCTTGACCAGCTCGACGGCGGATCCGGGCAGGGGGTCGGGGGCGGCGGTTTCGAGCATGGTCCCCTCGACCCAGAGCGCCCGGCCGGGCCCACTGGTCCCCGCGCCGATGCGGACCCGGTCGCGGGCCCGGATGAGTGCGCCCGGGTCGCCGTCCGACAGGCGTCCGACCTGCTCGACGGTGCCGAGGACACCGGTCCCCGTGTACGTACCGTCGATCCGTGGGACCAGCAGCACCTGGGGCTTGCCCCCGTCGGGACGGGCGGCGGCCTGCGCGGCCTCGACGGCGGCGCGCACCTCGGTGTCGGACAGGTCGAGCGGCACCACCATGCCGGGCAGGACGACCTCGTCGTCGAGCGGCAGCACGGGCAGGTCGATCGGTGTGAACGCCTCGGACTCGCTAGTCATGATCTCCCCTTCGGCAGGCAAGTTGAGCTACATGGGCTCAATGCTCCTGAGCCGCCGAATGTTCCCCACCACTTGTTCGCTCTGAGCGATCAGATGCCCCCGAGGTGACTCCGTACCGCCCGTCACACCCTCCCGGCGGATGGTCCGGGGTGGCCCCCCGGTGACGGGAGCGCCGAGGGACGGGCGGTTGTTCCCCACCGCCGGAGGGGAACTCACTGGCACTCGGCCCGGGCGGCGGGACAGGATGACGGACACGGACCGCCACGACCGGAGACCGGAGAGCCACACCATGCCCGCGATGCCCTCGGCACCCGCTACGACCACTACGACCACCCCTGACCCGATGCCGACGCGTTCCACCGAAGCCCCCGTCGTCCTCGACCGCCGCGAGGGGCCCTTCGGCGAAGTCGTGCTGCGGGAGCGCGGGGAGCACTTCGAGATCATCGCCAACGGCTGCTTCCTGATGGACACCTCCGACGGGCGCTCCGAGCGGCTGCTGATCGACGCCGCGCTGGCCGCCCTGCCCGCCGGGCGGACCGGCCCCTCGGTGCTGATCGGCGGCCTGGGCGTCGGGTTCTCGCTGGTGCGGGCCGCCGAGCAGCGGCGCTGGGGCCGGATCGTGGTCGTGGAGCGGGAGCAGGCGATCGTGGACTGGCACCTGGACGGGCCGCTGGACCGGATCTCCGGGCCGGCGCTGGCCGACCCCCGGACCGGGATCCTCCACACGGACCTCGTCGCCCACCTCCGTACCGGCACGGAGCGTTACGACGCCCTGTGCCTGGACATCGACAACGGGCCGGACTGGACCGTCACGGAGGACAACGGAAGCCTCTACTCCCCCGCCGGCCTGGCGCACTGCCACGACCGGCTGACCCCGGGCGGAGTGCTCGCCGTCTGGTCCGCGCAGCCGTCGCCGACCTTCGAACAGGCGTTGCGGAATGCCGGGTTCAGCGGGGTTCGGACGGAAGAGGTGGCCGTTGCCCGAGGTGTGCCCGACGTGGTCCATCTCGCACTGCGGACGGCCTGAACCCCCTCCCGGTATGCGCGGACCGGCGGTGACACGGGTCAACCGGCCCGAGGGCGACGATCCGGCCGCCCGGTCGGCCGGAACTCGCACGTCCGGGACAACACCCTGCGTAGCCGGAAGGACTCCGCTGCCTTTACGCTGCTGACCGGCACATGGATCACCCACGAAATCCACGAGCGAAAACCGTGCCTCCGGGGGAATGTCTCCCGCGAGAACGGGCAGGGGCGGGGCGATGGAACAAACACACACCACCCACAACGGCGTCGCGGCCACCCCGGGGGCTCAGCGCCGGGTGCTGGTGGTCGAGGACGACGCCACGATCGTCGACGCCATTTCCGCCCGGCTGCGGGCGGAGGGCTTCCTGGTGCAGACCGCGCTGGACGGCCCCGCGGCCGTGGACGCGGCCGAGGCCTGGCAGCCCGACCTGATGGTGCTCGACATCATGCTTCCCGGCTTCGACGGCCTGGAGGTCTGCCGCCGCGTACAGGCGCAGCGCCCGGTACCGGTGATGATGCTCACCGCACGCGACGACGAGACCGACATGCTGGTCGGGCTCGGGGTCGGCGCCGACGACTACATGACCAAGCCGTTCTCCATGCGGGAGCTGGCCGCCCGGGTGCATGTGCTGCTGCGCCGGGTGGAGCGGGCCGCGCTGGCCGCCGTCACCCCGCGGAGCGGGATACTGCGTCTGGGTGAGCTGGAGATCGACCACGCGCAGCGCCGGGTCCGGGTGCGCACCGAGGACGTCCACCTCACGCCGACCGAGTTCGACCTGCTGGTCTGCCTCGCCAACACCCCGCGCGCGGTGCTCTCCCGGGAGCAGTTGCTGGCCGAGGTGTGGGACTGGGCGGACGCCTCGGGCACCCGCACGGTCGACAGCCACATCAAGGCGCTGCGCCGGAAGATCGGCGCGGAGCGGATCCGTACCGTGCACGGCGTGGGCTACGCCCTGGAGACTCCCGCGCCATGACGCGGCCAGGGTCCGGACTGCGGCCCTTCTCGATCAAGGCCAAGCTCGGCACGCTCGTCGTGGTCTCGGTGTTCATCACCACGGGGCTGCTGATCGTCGCGTTGCGGACCCGTACGGAGTTCCGTTTCATCACGGTGTTCTCGGTGATCGCCACGCTGCTGATCACCCAGTTCGTGGCGCACGGTCTGACCGCGCCGCTGGACGAGATGAGAGCGGTGGCCCGGTCCATCTCGCACGGCGACTACACCCGCCGGGTGAGCGGCGCCGGGCGGCGGGACGAGCTCGGGGATCTGGCACGGACGATCAACCGCATGGCGGACGATCTGGAGGCGGAGGACCGGCACCGAAAAGAGCTGGTCGCCAATGTGAGCCATGAGCTGCGCACCCCCATCGCGGCGCTGAGAGCCGTGCTGGAGAACGTGGTGGACGGGGTGTCCGCCGCCGATCCGGAGACCATGCGCACGGCGCTGAAGCAGACGGAGCGGCTCGGCCGGCTGGTCGAGACACTGCTGGACCTGTCGCGGCTGGACAACGGGGTGGTGGCGCTCAAGGCCCGCCGTTTCGAGGTCTGGCCGTATCTGTCGGGCGTGTTGAAAGAGGCCAATCTCGCCGCCTCCCACCGGCGCCTGTCGTCCGGTTCGGGCAATCACTCCCGTACGGACGTCCACCTGCATCTGGACGTCTCGCCGCCGGAGCTCACCGCGCACGCGGACGCGGAGCGGCTGCACCAGGTGGTCGCCAACCTCATCGACAACGCGGTCAAGCACAGCCCGCCGCACGGCCGGGTGACGGTGCTCGCGCGGCGCGGGGCCCATCCGGAGTCGCTGGAGCTGGAGGTCATCGACGAGGGGCCCGGCATCCCGGAGGCGGAGCGCCACCGGGTGTTCGAGCGCTTCAACCGGGGCCAGGCGCCCTCCCCGCACGGTCCGGGAAGCGACGGCGGTACGGGACTGGGGCTGGCCATCGCCCGGTGGGCGGTCGATCTGCACGGCGGTCGGATCGGGGCGGCCGAATCCGCGAAGGGCTGCCGCATCCAGGTCACCCTCCCGGGATTCCCCGAGCCGCGCGGTTGACGGCGCGGTTGACATAGGGTCGAACCGGAAGGGCACGTTCACCCGTGTCCTGCCAGCAGGGGGCCTCAAAGGGATACGGTCGGAAGACCGTATCCTCGGTCCTGCGTACCCGAAGTGCAGTGGAACCTCGCTTGTTTCCCGCCATTTCCTGCGCCGAAACCCGCCTTCCGATGTGATGTGCACGACGAAGCACCGGCCCGGCCTGCAAGGAACGGTCCGGGGGGCGTAGCCTTGATTTCCGCTGTCCATCACCTTGTGAAGCGGAAGAGGGCGGTTGCCGCCGTGTCGTCTCAGTCCCCCAGTAACTCGAGCATCTCGACCGATCAAGCCGGCCCGGGTACGAACCCGGCCGCTGCGTTCGGCGCCAATGAATGGCTCGTCGACGAGATCTATCAGCAGTACCTCCAGGATCCCAGTTCGGTCGATCGCGCCTGGTGGGACTTCTTCGCCGACTACAAGCCGGGTACATCCGGCACGGCGGACAAGCCCGTTCCCGGCGTCGCACCGGTGACCGAGGTGCCCGCCGCCCCGGCCGCGCCCGCCCCGGCCCCGGTGAAGTCCGCGCCCGCGGCCGCTCCGGCGGCTCCCGCGCAGTCGGCCCCGGCCAAGGCCGCACCGGCCCCAGCGAAGCCCGTTGCGGCCAAGCCCGCCAAGGCCGAGGCGGGCGACTCCGCCGAGGCACCGGCCGGACCGGAGTACGTGACGCTGCGCGGCCCTTCGGCCGCCGTCGCGAAGAACATGAACGCCTCGCTGGAGCTGCCGACGGCCACATCCGTCCGCGCGGTCCCGGTGAAGCTGCTCTTCGACAACCGCATCGTCATCAACAACCACCTCAAGCGCGCCCGCGGCGGGAAGATCTCCTTCACGCACCTCATCGGGTACGCGATGGTGCAGGCCCTCAAGGCCATGCCGTCGATGAACTACTCCTTCGCCACCAAGGACGGCAAGCCGACCCTGGTCAAGCCGGAGCACATCAACCTGGGTCTGGCCATCGACCTGGTGAAGCCGAACGGCGACCGCCAGCTGGTCGTCGCGGCCATCAAGAAGGCCGAGACGCTCAACTTCTTCGAGTTCTGGCAGGCGTACGAGGACATCGTCCGGCGCGCCCGCATCGGCAAGCTCGGCATGGACGACTTCTCCGGCGTCACCGCCTCGCTGACCAACCCCGGCGGCATCGGCACCGTCCACTCGGTGCCCCGCCTGATGCCCGGTCAGGGCCTCATCATGGGCGTCGGCGCGATGGACTACCCGGCGGAGTTCCAGGGCACGTCGCAGGACACCCTGAACAAGCTCGGTATCTCGAAGGTCATGACGCTGACCTCGACCTACGACCACCGGGTCATCCAGGGCGCGGCCTCCGGCGAGTTCCTGCGGGTCCTGTCCCAGCTGCTGCTCGGCGAGAACGAGTTCTACGACGAGATCTTCAAGGCGCTGCGGATCCCCTACGAGCCGGTCCGCTGGCTCAAGGACATCGACGCCTCGCACGACGACGACGTCACCAAGGCCGCGCGGGTCTTCGAGCTGATCCACTCCTACCGGGTCCGGGGCCATGTCATGGCCGACACCGACCCGCTGGAGTACCACCAGCGCAAGCACCCCGACCTGGACATCACCGAGCACGGCCTCACCCTGTGGGACCTGGAGCGGGACTTCGCGGTCGGCGGGTTCGCCGGCAAGACGATGATGAAGCTCCGCGACATCCTCGGCGTGCTGCGTGAGTCGTACTGCCGCACCACCGGCATCGAGTTCATGCACATCCAGGACCCGAGTCAGCGCAAGTGGCTCCAGGACCGCGTCGAGCGCGCGCGCCCGAAGCCCGAGCGCGAGGAGCAGCTGCGCATCCTGCGCCGGCTGAACGCCGCAGAGGCGTTCGAGACCTTCCTGCAGACGAAGTACGTCGGCCAGAAGCGGTTCTCGCTGGAGGGCGGCGAGTCCGTCATCCCGCTGCTCGACGCGGTCATCGACTCCGCCGCCGAGGCCCGCCTCGACGAGGTCGTCATCGGCATGGCCCACCGAGGCCGGCTGAACGTCCTGGCGAACATCGTCGGCAAGTCGTACGCGCAGATCTTCCGCGAGTTCGAGGGCAACCTCGACCCGCGCTCGATGCACGGCTCCGGCGACGTCAAGTACCACCTGGGCGCCGAGGGCACCTTCACCGGTCTGGACGGCGAGCAGATCAAGGTCTCGCTGGCCGCCAACCCCTCGCACCTGGAGGCGGTCGACCCGGTCCTGGAGGGCATCGCCCGGGCCAAGCAGGACATCATCAACAAGGGCGGCACGGACTTCACGGTCCTGCCGGTCGCGCTCCACGGCGACGCGGCCTTCGCGGGCCAGGGCGTCGTCGCCGAGACGCTCAACATGTCGCAGCTGCGCGGCTACCGCACCGGCGGCACCGTGCACGTGGTGATCAACAACCAGGTCGGCTTCACCGCCGCCCCGGAGTCCTCGCGCTCCTCGATGTACGCCACCGACGTGGCGCGCATGATCGAGGCGCCGATCATCCACGTCAACGGCGACGACCCGGAGGCCGTGGTCCGCGTCGCACGGCTCGCCTTCGAGTTCCGGCAGGCGTTCAACAAGGACGTCGTGATCGACCTCATCTGCTACCGGCGCCGCGGTCACAACGAGACCGACAACCCGGAGTTCACCAACCCGCAGATGTACACCCTGGTCGACAAGAAGCGCTCGGTGCGCAAGCTGTACACCGAGTCCCTCATCGGTCGCGGCGACATCACGCTGGAAGAGGCGGAGCAGGCGCTCCAGGACTTCCAGGGTCAGTTGGAGAAGGTGTTCGCCGAGGTCCGCGAGGCCACCTCGCAGCCGGCCGCCCCGCATATCCCGGAGCCGCAGGCCGCGTTCCCGGTGGCCGTGGAGACGCCCGTCTCCGCCGAGGTCGTCAAGCGGATCGCCGAGTCACAGGTCAACATCCCCGACTCGATCACCGTCCACCCCCGCCTGATGCCGCAGATGCAGCGCCGCGCGGCCTCGGTGGACAACGCCACGATCGACTGGGGCATGGGCGAGACGCTGGCCATCGGTTCGCTGCTGATGGAGGGCACCCCGGTCCGGCTCGCCGGCCAGGACACCCGCCGCGGCACGTTCGGCCAGCGCCACGCGGTCCTGGTCGACCAGGTCACCGGCGAGGACTACACCCCGCTGCTGTACCTGACCGACGACCAGGCCCGGTACAACGTGTACGACTCGCTGCTCTCGGAGTACGCGGCGATGGGCTTCGAGTACGGCTACTCGCTGGCCCGTCCGGAGTCGCTGGTCATCTGGGAGGCCCAGTTCGGTGACTTCGTCAACGGCGCGCAGACCGTCGTGGACGAGTTCATCTCCTCGGCCGAGCAGAAGTGGGGCCAGACCTCCGGCGTCACGCTGCTGCTGCCGCACGGCCACGAGGGCCAGGGACCGGACCACAGCTCCGCCCGTCCGGAGCGCTTCCTCCAGATGTGCGCGCAGGACAACATGACGGTCGCGATGCCGACCCTCCCGTCGAACTACTTCCACCTGCTGCGCTGGCAGGTGCACAACCCGCACCACAAGCCGCTGATCGTCTTCACCCCGAAGTCGATGCTGCGTCTGAAGGCCGCGGCCTCGTCCATCGAGGAGTTCACCACCGGCGGCTTCCGTCCGGTGATCGGCGACACGTCGGTCCAGCCTTCGAGCGTCCGCAAGGTCGTCTTCTGCGCGGGCAAGCTGTACTACGACCTGGACGCCGAGCGGGTCAAGCGTGGCGACACGGAGACGGCGATCATCCGGCTGGAGCGCCTGTACCCGCTGCCGGGTGCGGAGATCCAGGCCGAGATCGCGAAGTACCCGAACGCCGAGAAGTACCTGTGGGCCCAGGAGGAGCCGGCGAACCAGGGGGCGTGGCCGTTCATCGCGCTCAACCTGATCGACCACCTGGACCTCGCGGTCGGCTCGGACGTGCCGCACGGCGAGCGCCTGCGCCGCATCTCGCGGTCGCACGGCTCGTCCCCGGCGGTCGGCTCGGCCAAGCGCCACCAGGCGGAGCAGACGCAGTTGGTCAACGAGGTCTTCGAGGCCTAGGACCACGCAGCCGTACGCGCTGTCCGTACGTCACCGGGGACCCGGTTCCGCGCTTGTCGCGGGGCTGGGTCCCCGGCGTATCCGGCCTATCCGGCGTACTACGGGCGCCCGCACCTCGATATCCTGTGCGCATGTACTTCACGGACCGTGGCATCGAGGAACTGGAGAAGCGGCGCGGCGAGGAGGAGGTCACCTTCGAGTGGCTCGCCGAGCAGCTGCGGACGTTCGTCGATCTCAACCCCGACTTCGAGGTGCCGGTGGAGCGCCTCGCGACCTGGCTGGCACGGCTGGACGACGAGGACGACGAGGAGGCGTGACCCGCGTGACCCGCGTGCCCCGCATGTCCTAGGGGCGGCCCGAGGCGTCCGCGCCCGCCCTGGCCCGCTCGTAGGCGAGTCCCAGCACACCCTGCGCCAGCAGCACCGTTCCGGCCGCCATCCAGCCGCCACTGCGGCGGCGGGCACCCCACAGCAGGAGCGGGAGCCCGGCCGCGAGCTGGATCGCGGCGACGGCACGGGCGCGCGGGCCGCGTACCCACGGGCCGATCCTGCTGCTCTCGACCGCGTCCAGTTCGACACGTACGGCATCGCGCCACCCGGCCCACTCGACGCGTTCCACCCCGCGCTGCACGGCCGCGACGCTGCGCAGCCGGTCCGCGCTCTCGCCCGGTGAGAGCCCGGCGGGCAGGGTCAGTCCGGTGCGGGTGAGAACGGCGAGCAGTCCGCGCAGCCGGGTGTCCGCGTCGCCGTCCGGATCGGGGCGGGTCAGCTCCTCCAGCGCCTGTACGTCCAGGACCGGGTCGAGGCCGAGCCGGACCGCGAAGGTGCGCATGGCCTCGTCCTCGCCCACCGGGGTGCCGTCGGCCAGCCAGATGTAGCCCACGGTCCGGCGGAATCCGGCGGCTAGGGTGAATCCGGCCCGGTCGGCATCCCACCACAGGGCGAGCACCGGCCAGGTGGAGCCGACGGCGAGCGCGGTGGCCCAGCCGCCGAGAACCCGGTCCACGGGCTCGGCGTCCTGCTCCATGTCCCTCTCCGCGCCCCCGCTCCGCCAGGGCTTGCCCTCCGGGACGAGCACACTCCACTCCTCGCCCGCGCGGGCGAGGAGCATCTGCTCGCGCAGCAGGTGGGCGAGCGGCCGTACGGTCTCGGGGTCGGCCCGGCACAGCAGGAGGGCCCCGGTGGATGTCGCGTTCATGGCTCACACGCTAGGGCAATATGCCCCTGTTTGATGCTGTTGCTTGTGTTTCACCTCCCGCCGACTCCCTCCCTGATCCCCTTTGACTTCCCCCATCCGCGATATATCGTGTTCTGAACGAGACGCGATATGTTGCGTTGCCACGCTTCCCGGGAGGTCACATCCATGCCTGTGTCGACATGGACCATTGCCGAGCCACGGAAGCTCACCTTCGAGGATCCGGTGGCGGCGCTCCACGTACGCATCGTCGACGGCACGGTCAACGTGGTCGGGACCGACGAGCCGGAAGCCCGGCTGGAGATCTCCGCGATCGAGGGCCCGCCACTGATCGTGACCCAGGAGGACGGCCGGCTGACCGTGGCCTACGAGGACCTGCCCTGGCAGGACTTCCTGCGCTGGTTCGACCCCAAGAACCGCCGCCGCAGCGCCGTGGTCACGCTCGTCGTACCGGCTGCTTCCTCGGTGGAGGTCGGCGTGATCGGTGCCGGGGCCGTCGTCTCCGGCATCAGCGGCCGCACCGAGGTCCGTGGCCTGACCGGGGACTCCACGCTCGTCGGGCTGACCGGCGCGGTGCGCGGGGAGTCCGTGTCGGGCAGCCTGGAGGCCCAGGGCGTCACGGGGGACCTGCGCTTCCACTCCGTGTCCGGCGACCTGACGGTGGTCGACGGGGCGGGGGCCTCGGTCCGGGCCGAGTCGGTCAGCGGCGCCATGGTGCTGGACGTCGACCCGTCCGGGAAGCCCACGGACATCCGGCTGACCACGGTGACCGGCGAGATCGCGATCCGGCTGCCGCACCCGGCCGACGCCAGGGTCGAGGCGAACACCGCGAGCGGGGCCGTCTCCAACGCCTTCGAGGACCTGCGGGTCGGCGGGCAGTGGGGCGCGAAGAAGATCACCGGCACGCTGGGCGCCGGGACGGGGACCCTGCGGGCGACGACCGTGTCCGGTTCGATCGCCCTGCTGCGCAGGCCACCCGCCGAGGACGACGCGTACGCCGCCGAGCCGACCGGAAAGGTTCTCTGACATGCCTCCCGTATTCGCCCACGGCCGCCTGCGGCTGTATCTCCTCAAGCTCCTGGACGAGGCTCCTCGCCACGGCTACGAGGTTATCCGCCTGCTGGAGGAGCGCTTCCAGGGCCTGTACGCCCCGTCCGCCGGCACGGTCTACCCTCGGCTGGCCAAGCTGGAGGCCGAGGGTCTGGTCACCCACGCCACCGAGGGTGGCCGCAAGGTCTATTCCATCACCACCGCGGGGCGCGAGGAGTTGGCGGGCCGGGGCGGCGAACTGGCCGACCTGGAGCTGGAGATCCGCGACTCGGTCTCCGAGCTGGCCGCCGAGATACGCGACGACGTACGGGGTGCGGCGGGCCGGCTCCGCAGCGACATGCGGGCGGCGGCGTCGGAGTCCCGGCACGGTACGAAGGCGGCGGCCGGGAGCGGCAAGGGCGACCCGGGTAAGGACGAACCGGCACCCGCCTTCGGTGACTTCGGCGACTTCGGCAGCCTGGGCGATCTCGGCGAGAGCGAGGCGTGGCGCTCGGCGAAGGAGGAGCTGCACCGGGCCAAGCACGTATGGAAGGAGCAGGCACGCCGGGCGAAGGACGAGTCCCGGCGCGCCCGCGAGGACGCCCAGCAGGCCCGCCGCCAGGCCAAGGAGGCCCAGGAGAAGGCGCACGAGCAGATGCAGACCGCCGCCCGCCAGGTCCAGGAGCACTTCGCGCGGGGCGACTGGCCCTCCGGCGTACGGGAGGGCCTCGCGGAGATCACGGGCCACCTCAGCGGTTTCGCGCGCTCCGGCGCCTGGCCCCCGTTCGGCAAGCCCGAGCCGGACGCCGCCCCGGCTCCCGACGGCGCCTCCGGCTGGGGCGAGGACGCACCGGCCACGGGCGACCCGGGGCGCGACCTGGACCGCCTGCTGGACCATTTCCGCGATGGCATCCGGGACGCGGCCCGCGATCACGGGGTGACGGAGACCCAGCTCGCGGAGGCCCGCCGCCACCTGGGCGCGGCGACGGCGCGGATCGAGGCCCTGCTGACGACGGAGGACGAGCGCAAGGCCTGAGCCGACGCGGCCCGGGCGGAACGGGGGCGGTCGTCCGGTGCCGGACGACCGCCCCCGTTCCATGGAGCCCGCCCCGCCACCCCGGTCGCCCGCGCGTCCCGGACGCCCGTCTCACCCGGCCTTGGCGTGCCCCTGTCCCCCGTCGGCGTCGGGGCCGTACAGCGCGCGCCGCACGGTCGCGTAGGTCGCGCCGTGCTCGGCGAGGACGTCGGCGACGACTCCGGGCTTCGCCGTGAGAGCCAGGAGCAGGTGTTCCTCGCCGATGAAGCGGTCGCCGCGCCCCAGGGCGACCCGCAGCGAATTCTCCAGGACGGTCTTCGCGCCCGGGGTGAAGGGGCGGTGCCCCGACCACCACCGGCGACCGCCCCGGCCGGTCGCCAGGGCTCCTTCGCCATGGGCCCCTTCGACCCGGGAGACGATCGCGCCGATGTCGATACCGATACCGGCGAGCGCGTCGGTATCGGCCTTGGTCAGGCCGCCGCGTCGGCGGGCCTCGGCGAAGGCGGCGTCCAGGGAGGCCCGGTGATCGTGGAGGCCGAGTGCGGTGACGGCGAACGAGGCCCGGCCGCCCTCCTGTTCCAGCAGCGCGAGCAGCAGGTGTTCCTCGGTCACCGAGTCGGCCCCGGCGCGTTCGGCCTGCGCCACCGCGCCCTTCACGGTGGCGCGGGCCCCTCGGGTGAATCGCTCGAACATCAACGCCTCCCGTACTTCTTGTGCACGGCCTGCCGGCTGACACCCAGCTCGGCGGCGATCTCCTGCCACGACCAGCCCTGGACGCGGGCACTTCTGACTTGTACGGCTTCGAGCTGCTCCAGCAGCCGCCGCAGCGCGGCCACCGACCGCAACCCGACGCGCGGGTCGCGGTCACCGGCACGTGCGGCCAGTTCCGTTGCTTCGGTCATAGCGTCAACCTACATTGACATCACCCGCATGTCAATCAAAGTTGACATCGCCGTCGGCCAGGCGCGCCGGCGCCCGCACACCGGCCGGCCCGTCTGGCGGTCCATCTCGGCCGGGGCGAAGGCGCGAAGCACCGCCGAGGCGTCGGCGGGCTCCCAGGGGCGCGGCAGAAACCCTTCAGGGGTGGCCGGTTCGCCCATACGGGCCACCTTCCCGCACGGTCACCACCACCTCGCTCCCGGGCCACGCCCGTACGACCGGCCACCCCCCGCGCGTCTCCGTGACCGGCCCGGGGCCGCCGACGGCTCGCCCCGGGCCGGTGACGGAGACGCGCCAGCCCCGGGGCGAGGGCGGGAGGGACAGCTCCGTCACCCCGGGGCGGGCGGCGGCACGGTAGGCGAGGCGGTAGGAGCGGGTGTCCGCGTCGTACGCCTCGGAGCGGACGGTCCCCGCGACGGCCGGGGCGTACGGGGTGACCGTCCGCTCCTTGTTCGTACGGAAGCGGCCGTGCTCGTCGACCGCGCAGTAGCCGCCGCCGTAGCACCAGACGTACCCCGCCCAGCCGGAGCTGTAGCGGTTCAGGGAGTCGACGGCCTCGCGGTAGAAGCGGCCCATGTTGGGGAGGGCGTTGTTCAGGGGTCCCCACTCGCCGACGACCACGGGCATCCGGTGGCGGGCCGGGTAGGCGGTGACGGCGGCCTCGTACGTCTCGATCCAGCCGGCCGAAGGATCGTAGTCCGCGCCCGCCTCCATGGCGGTGTTGTAGAAGTGCGGGGCGTACACGGTCCGGTGGTCCTCGATCCGGCCGAGCCCGGTGGGGACGCCCTCGCCGACGATGGGCGTCGGCTCGACGAAGAGCCAGGTGTCGCGGTCCTTCGCCCGGACGGCGCGGGCGAGCCGGTTGTACATCGGGGTGAGGTGCTGGGCCTCGATCCGGCGGGCGGCGGCCGGCAGGTCCTCGCCCGCGCGCAGCTCCCCCATCGGCTCGTTGATCAGGTCGTAGCCGATCACCGCCGGATGGTCGCGGAAGCGTTCCGCCAGGACCTGCCACATGGCCGCCTGGGCGCGCTGGAGGTCGGGGTCCTCGTAGAGGTGGGTGAAGGCCCGCTGAACGGCGGGTTCGAAGTACTCGGAGAACCAGTCGTCGGGATTCGGGGTGAACGGCAGCCCATCGGTCCTGGTGGCCCATTCCGGGATGCCCCGGTGCCCGAACGCGGGCCCGAAGACGTCCTGGTGGGCGTCGATGAGGACCTGGACGCGGTGCTTGCGCGCCCAGTCCAGGACGCGTTCGACGCGCCGGAGGTAGCGCTCGCTGTACTGGCCGCGCGTGGGCTCCAGGTCGTCCCAGAAGACCAGCAGCCGGGCGAAGTTGAAGCCGTGTCCGCGCAGGTCGCGGAAGTGTCGTTCGGTGATGGCGGTGAGGGCGGCCTCGCCGCGGTTCGCCTTGTCCTCGACGTTCCAGCCGCGCAGGGTGAGGGTGCGCCCCCGGTCATCGGTCAGCGGCGGGATGCCGGGCCGGGCGGACACGGGGGCCGGAGCCGGAGCGGGTACGGATACGGGGCGCGCCGAGGCGGCGGGGGCGAGGACCCCCGCCGCGAGCACGGACGCGACGACAACTGCCATGACTGCTCTGCCCATTCGCATGGGCCGATCACATCAGCAGATCTGACGATCCATCAAGAGCGCGGCGTGGAGCGCATTCAGGCGGTCGGGTTGAGCACGATCTTCCCGAAGAGGTCACCCGACTCCAGCCGCCGGAACCCTTCCCGGGCCCGGTCCAGCGGCAGCACCTCGTCGATGACCGGGCGCACCCCGGTGGTCGCGCAGAACGAGAGCAGGTCCTCCAGCTCGTCCTTGGACCCCATGGTGGAGCCGACCACCTTCAGTTCCAGGAAGAAGATCCGGGTCAGCTCGGCGTGTGCGGGCCGGTCGCCGCTGGTGGCACCGGAGATGACGAGAGTGCCGCCGGGGCGCAGCGACTTCACGGAGTGGGACCAGGTGGCGGCCCCGACGGTCTCGATGACGGCGTCCACCCGCTGCGGCAGCCGGGCGCCGGGCTCGTACGCCTCCAGCGCGCCGAGTTCGACCGCCCGCTCTCGCTTGGCCTGGTCCCGGCTGGTGGCGAAGACCCGCAGCCCGGCGGCCTTCCCGAGCGCGATCGCGGCGGTGGCGACCCCGCCGCCGGCGCCCTGGACGAGCACGCAATCGCCGGGCCGCACCCCGGCGTTGGTGAACAGCATCCGGTACGCGGTGAGCCAGGCGGTCGGCAGGCAGGCGGCCTCCTGGAAGCTGAGCTCCTTCGGCTTGGGCAGGACGTTCCAGGTGGGGACGGTGACCTGCTCGGCGAAGGTGCCCTGGTAGCGCTCGGTGAGGATGGAGCGCGGCTCCTTCGGCCCGACGCCGTGCCCCGACTGCCCGATGACGGAGTGCAGGACGACCTCGTTGCCGTCCTGGTCGACGCCGGCCGCGTCGCAGCCGAGGATCATCGGCAGCCGGTCCTGTGAGAGGCCCACGCCCCGCAGGGACCAGAGGTCGTGATGGTTGAGGGAGGCGGCCCGGACCGTGACGGTGGTCCACCCGGGGCGCGCCTCGGGGGCCGGGCGGTCACCCAGCTCCAGGCCGTCGAGTGGCTGGTCGGGATCGATGCGGGCTGCGTAGGCGGCGAACATGGCTCGACGATAGGCGGGGCGGGCCGACGACGTAACCGCCTACGCGTGTGACGCACGCCAAGCGTGGTGGACCCGCACCCATCAAGCCCCTGCCGCGATGGAACAGCGGGAGGCCCCACCATCAAAGCCCCTGCCGCGCTTGAGGAGCGGGGATCCGGGGGCACCGCCCCGGGCTCCGCTCCTCAAGCGCGGAGGGCAGAAAGCGGGCGGGGCCCGTACCGTTACGGGCCCCGCCCACCGCACAACCGCTCAACGCCACCTCAGCGCCGAGCCACACCCTCCGCCCGCGCCGCCGCGGCCACCGCCGCGGTGACCGCGGGAGCGACCCGCTCGTCGAACGGCGACGGGATCACGTAGTCCGCCGCCAGCTCATCGCCGACCACGTCGGCCAGCGCGTTCGCCGCGGCGATCTTCATGCCCTCGGTGATCCGGGAGGCCCGGACCTGGAGCGCGCCCGCGAAGATGCCCGGGAACGCCAGCACGTTGTTGATCTGGTTCGGGAAGTCGGACCGCCCGGTCGCCACGACCGCCGCGTACCTGTGCGCGACCTCGGGGTGGACCTCCGGGTTCGGGTTGGCCATCGCGAAGACGTACGCGCCGGGGGCCATCGAGGCAACCGCCGCCTCCGGGACCGTACCGCCGGAGACGCCGATGAAGACGTCCGCACCGGCGAGCGCCTGCTCCAGCGAACCGCTCAGGCCCGCCCGGTTGGTCAGCTCGGCCAACTCGCGCTTGACCTCGGTGAGGTCGTCGCGGTCGCGGCTGACGATGCCCTTGCGGTCGGCCATCGCGATGTCGCCGATCCCCGCCTCCAGGAGGAACCTGGCGATGGCCACGCCCGCCGCGCCCGCGCCGGAGATGACGCCGCGCAGATCGCCGAGCGTCCGCCCGGAGAGCTTCGCCGCGTTGCGCAGGGCGGCGAGGGTGACGACCGCGGTGCCGTGCTGGTCGTCGTGGAAGACCGGGATGTCCAGGCGCTCCTGGAGCTTGCGCTCGATCTCGAAGCACCGGGGCGCCGAGATGTCCTCCAGGTTCACCCCGCCGAACGAGGGGGCGAGCCGGACCACGGTCTCGACGATCTCGTCGGCGTCGGTGGTCGCGAGCGCGATCGGCACCGCGTCGACGCCGCCGAACTGCTTGAAGAGGATGGCCTTGCCCTCCATGACGGGGAGGGACGCCTCGGGCCCGATGTCGCCGAGGCCGAGCACGGCGGTGCCGTCCGTCACGACGGCCACGACCTGGGACTTCCAGGTGTAGTCGTGGACGAGCTCGGGGTTGTCGGCGATGGCGCTGCACACTTTCGCCACACCGGGCGTGTACGCCAGGGAAAGGTCGTCCTTGTCCCGGATCGGGACGGTGGCCTGCACGGCCATCTTCCCGCCCCGGTGGAGGGCGAAGGCCGGATCGAAGGGCTCGTCGGCCCCGGTGTCCGCCGCGCTCGTGCGCTGGACGCCACGGTCGATGGCGCTGCGGGTGGCGCTGTCGATGGCACTGTCGATGGTGCTGTCGCTGCGAGGATTGACGATCTCCGCTGCCATGGTGTTGACCCCTTAAGTCTTCATCGTTTGAGGGTGGCCACTCCTGGTTGAGGAGGGGTGGGCGGGCACCGCGTACGCGCCCCGCACCGGGCGGTTGGGCCGCCCCGGCAGGGATAGGAGGTACATACGCGCGGGCGCGCCGCACACGCGCCCTGAGCCCCGGATGAGGGGTGTAAACGTCTTTCTTACCGGACGAACGGTGTTACGGACGAGTCCATATCGACGCGGTGACGTGACTCATAGTCGAATTTCTGGACAAGTCGGCAAACCGACATAAATGCCGCCCACTAACCAAGACATGCCGAAGATTCTCCGGCGGGGGGAATGAATCCCCACAGATGGTCCGGTCCTCGCGCACCGGCCGTTGATGTTCGGGGGTCGCCCGTTACCCGATTTTGACATGGCCGGACCCCTGAATGGGCCAGCGCAAATGGCAGGATGCCGTCATCACACAAGGTGGCGACACTCGAAGGTGCGTGCCAAGCCGCCCATCAGCACCTCACCCTCACCTGCCGGAGGATCCCGACATGACCGCAAGCACCACGCGTCGTACGACCGCGAAGTCCCGGATTGCGGCGATCGGCGCCATCGCGGTCGCCGGCTCCCTGCTGCTCACCGCCTGCGGCGACCAGACCGACAAGACCTCGAAGGAGTCCGGCACCCCGAAGACGTCGGACAGTGCGCCGCTCGCCGATCTGCTGCCCAAGGCCATCAAGGACAAGGGCGTCATCAAGGTCGGTTCGGACATCGCCTACCCGCCGGTGGAGTTCAAGGACGACTCCGGCAAGATCATCGGCATCGACCCCGACCTCGGCGCCGCCCTCGGCAAGCAGCTCGGCGTCACTTTCGAGTTCCAGAACGGAACCTTCGACACCCTCATCACGGGCCTCCGCTCGAAGCGCTACGACCTGGCGATGTCGGCGATGACCGACACCAAGGACCGCCAGGAGGGCGTCGACTCCGAGACGAAGAAGAAGGTCGGCGAAGGCGTCGACTTCATCGACTACTTCACCGCGGGCGTCTCGATCTACACCAAGAAGGGCGCCGACCAGGGCATCAAGGCCTGGTCCGACCTCTGCGGCAAGAAGATCGCCGTCCAGCGCGGCACGGTCTCCCACGACCTCGCCAAGGCCGAGAGCGCGAAGTGCGGCAGCAAGGGCAAGATCGCCATCGAGCAGTTCGACAACGACCTGGAGGCTCAGACCCGGCTCCGCGCCGGAGGCGCCGACGCCGGTTCGTCCGACTTCCCGGTAGCCGCGTACGCCGTGAAGACCTCGGGCGGCGGCAAGGATTTCCAGATCGTGGGCGAGCAGGTCGAGGCGGCCCCGTACGGCATCGCCGTCGCCAAGAGCAACACCGAGCTGCGGGACGCGGTGAAGGCCGCGCTCGACGCGATCATCAAGAACGGCGAGTACGACAAGATCATCGCCAAGTGGGGTGTCCAGGACGGTGCGGTCACCGAGGCCAAGGTCAACGGCGGATCGTGACCGGATCGCGGCGGTGAAAGGCAACACCTGTGACTGACATCAAGAAGACGGGTCCCACCAGCACGCCACCCACCCCGGCGGCCGGACCCGAGGCGATCACGGCCATCCCGGTCCGCCACTACGGGCGCTATGTGGCGGCGGTCATCGCCATCGGCCTGTTGGCATCCATCGTCTACGCCTTCTCCCAGGGCCAGATCAACTGGGGTGCCGTACCGGACTACTTCTTCGACGACCGGATCATCCGGGGCGTGGGCCAGACCCTGCTGCTGACCGTCCTCTCGATGGCCATCGGCATCGTCGGCGGCGTCCTGCTCGCGGTGATGCGTCTGTCGAAGAACCCGGTGACGTCATCGATCGCCTGGTCCTACATCTGGTTCTTCCGGGGCACCCCGGTCCTGGTCCAGCTCTTCGTCTGGTTCAACCTGGGCCTGGTCTTCGAGTACATCAACCTCGGGCCGGTCTACAAGGACGAGTGGTCGTCCTTCATGACCCCCCTGTTGACCGCCCTTCTGGGGCTCGGCCTCAACGAGGCCGCGTACATGGCGGAGATCTGCCGCGCCGGTCTGCTCTCGGTCGACGAGGGCCAGACCGAGGCCTCGCACGCGCTGGGCATGAGCCACAGCAAGACGCTGCGACGCGTGGTCATCCCACAGGCGATGCGCGTGATCGTGCCGCCGACGGGCAACGAGGTCATCAACATGCTCAAGACGACCTCGCTGGTGGCCGCCGTACAGTTCACCGAGCTCTTCCGGTACGCCCAGGACATCGGACAGAACTCCGGTGCCCCCGTGGAGATGTACTTCCTCGCCGCGGCCTGGTACCTGATCATGACCTCGGTGCTGAGCGTGGGCCAGTACTACCTGGAACGCCACTACGCCCGTGGTTCCAGCCGAAGCCTGCCACAGACACCGATCCAGAAGATCAGGGCCAACGTGCTGTCCCTGGGCCGCCCCAAGGGAGGCATGGCATGACGACGACCGCCATGGTGAAGGCCGAGGGCGTCCACAAGTCCTTCGGCGCCGCCCACATCCTCAAGGGCATCGACCTGGAGGTCGCCCCGCGTGAGGTGTTCTGCCTGATCGGTCCGTCCGGTTCCGGCAAGTCGACCTTCCTCCGGTGTATCAACCACCTGGAGAAGATCAACGCCGGCCGGCTGTCGGTCGACGGCGAGCTGGTGGGCTACCGGCAGAAGGGCGACAGGCTCTACGAGCTCAAGGACAGCGAAGTCGCCCTGAAGCGCCGCGACATCGGCATGGTCTTCCAGCGCTTCAACCTGTTCCCCCACATGACGGCGATCGAGAACGTCATGGAGGCCCCGGTCCAGGTCAAGGGCGAGGCCAGGGCCGTCGCCCGGGCCCGCGCCGAGAAGCTGCTGGACCGGGTGGGCCTCGCCGACAAGGCGAAGACCTACCCCTCCCAGCTCTCCGGCGGGCAGCAGCAGCGGGTGGCGATCGCCCGTGCGCTGGCCATGGAGCCCAAGCTGATGCTCTTCGACGAACCGACCTCGGCGCTCGACCCGGAACTGGTGGGCGATGTCCTGGACGTCATGCGCGGGCTGGCCGATGACGGCATGACGATGATCGTCGTCACCCACGAGATGGGCTTCGCCCGCGAGGTGGGCGACGCTCTGGTCTTCATGGACGACGGCGTGGTGGTCGAGTCCGGCCACCCGCGCGACGTCCTGACCAACCCGCAGCACGACCGGACGAAGTCGTTCCTGTCGAAGGTGCTGTAGGGCGGGCCCGTCGCACAGCGGGAAGGGGGGGGGGGGGCCGGGGGGGGGGCCCCCCGCCCCCCGGGGGGGGGGCGCCCCCCCCGGGCCACCCACCCGCCGCGGCCCCCCGGGGCCGCGGGGGCGCCCCCCCCCCC
>NZ_JBVJMW010000031.1:0-27758 GCF_055583985.1 Streptomyces sp. NPDC104313 | reverse complement strand
ATGATCAGACGAAGGCCGCCCCCACGTCCGGCGAACCCCCAGGTGAGCGACCCAGTACGAGTCACCGTTCGAGGCCGAAAGAAAAAGAACAAGCTGAGTAGGTGTTTTTGAACCGCTAGATGCAGTGCCTTGTTCGCTACAGCTCTCGGTAGTAATGGATTACGGGCAAGGGGGTGAAGCCGGATCGTTCGTAGGTGCGGCGGGCGGGTTCGTGGCCGGGGTCGCCTCCGGTCCATACCTCGATCCGGGTGCAGCCGCGTGTGCGGGCTTCGTTCATCGCGGTTTCGATCAGTTCGGTGGCGATGCCCTTGCCCTGATGCGCGAGGTCGACCGCGAGCATCTCGATCATCGCGACCGGGGAACCGGCGTCGTGTACGAGGGCCGCCCAGCCCACGGCGCGGCCTTCGTGTTCGGCGACCCAGCACGGGTTGCTCTCGGGGCGGCAGTTGTCGCGGATCTCCGCGGCCTGGCTCGCGCGCCAGTCGGGGTAGGCGGCCTTTAACAGCCTTGGGCCGAGGATCTTCTCGAAGGATCTGAAGACCGGCTCCCAGGACCGCAGAGCGAAGGAGACCACCGTCTCGACGTCGTCGGCGTGCAGTGCGCGGATCACGATGCTCATAAGAAAACCCTAGGAACACCGTCAACAGGATTTTGTTGTTGGCCAGCGTGCCGGCACGGTTCTGGAGACACGACCCGGGGTGCGGACAGGACTATGACTTCCTGCCCCAGGTGCCGGGCGGGCCTTTGCGCGTGAGGCGTCGGGTCATGAGGGTGATGAAGGTCCAGTTCAGGTGGGCTTCGGAGTGCTGGGGAAGGCGTTCGTAGTCTCGGACGTTGCGGCGGGCGTTCATGATCCAGCCGATGGAGCGTTCGACTTTCCAGCGGCGGGGCAGGATGACGAAGCCCCGGGTGCCTGGGGGCCGCCGGACCGGCCGGAGCGATATCCACAGCCGGTCGGCGGTCCAGGCAGGGAGGAGGTCACGGGCGTAGGCGGAGTCGGCCCAGATCTGGGTGATCTGGGGGTGGGCGAGGCGCAGGCGCCAGAGCAGGTCCCGGGCGATGGTCTCGTCGCGTGTGTCCCCGGCGGTCACCGTGATCATCACGGGGAGGCCGAGGGTGTCGACCGCGATGTGCCGCTTGCGTCCGTTGATTTTTTTGCCCGGGTCGTAGCCGCGGCTCTCCTTGCCGACGGTGGAGGCGGCTTTCACGGACTGGGAGTCGATGATCAGGGTGACCGGGTAGGGGCAGCGGCCTTTGCCGGTGCGGATCCGGCGGCGGAGCTGGTCGCGTATGAAGACGACCGCCCCAGCCCGGTTCCACCTGCGGAAGAAGCCGTAGACGGTCTGCCACGGGGGAAAGTCCGCGGGCAGGGCCCGCCACTTCGTGCCGTTGTCCACGAGGTAGCGGATCGCGTCCACGATCATCCGCCTCGGCCACTTCTCCGGGTGCCCGCCAGTCTTCGTCTCACAGGCCGGGAGGGGGAGAAGAGGTTCGATCAGGGCCCATTCGGCGGTGGTGGTGTCGGAGGGGTAGCGGCGGCGGCGCGCGGGAGCGGGCATGGCGGACTCGACAGGGGTCGGTGCGACGGGGGGCTATTTGGTGAGCTGGGCAAGGGTGGCGCGGACGCCGGTGAGCTGGGCGGTGGCGAGCTGGGCCCATTCGTCGTCGGGGTAGCGGGCCAGGTGGGGGTCGAGCGTGCCCGTGATCACCCGGGTGAGCCGGCCGAGGATCTGACGGAGCTGGCGCTTGTCGTAGTCGATCCAGTCGGCGGGGTCGTCGGAGAACATGTAGCCGTGGGCGCGGGTCCAGGTGATGGGGGTGAGGTTCTCGGCGGCGACGACATCGCGGACGTGCCGGATCCCACGGCCGACCTGGGAACGCGTCAGCCGGGTCGCGGCCGTCAGCTGGTGGGTGTGCAGCCCGGCTGGGCGGGCTTCCATCAGGGCGACGCGGACCAGGTCGCCGTAGTACTCGGCCAGTGGACGTGCCTCCCGGCGGCGCCCGGGCACGGCCTACTCCTCGCCCTTGAGGAGCCGGACCAGCTGCTCGTCCAGGGTGAACGCGTTGTTGTCGAGTGCGCCTTCGAGCCAGTCCGCCGCCGCCCGGACCCGGCCGATCTGCCGGCGCACGGTCTCACGCTCGTCGCCGGTGAACTCCTGACCCCGCAGCTGCGGGACCAAGCGGCCCAGAGTGGCGACGAAGCCGTGGCAGGAGCCGACCAGATCCAGGTACTCGATCGTGTGCTCAACCGCCCGGACCGCCGGGGTCCGTTCCCGGATCCGCTCACGGGTCTCGGCGGAGTTGTCGAACTGCGCCCGGTTGACCAGCATCCTCGTGGTGTCATCCCGCATCGCCGTCCGAGCGATGTCCGGACGGCGAAGGAGGCTGGTGGTGACCTCCTTCGCCACCGCATCGTCCCGGGTCAGCTCCGTGACCACCCGCACCTTGTCCACGGGGGTGACGTGCCCGCTCACCTCCGGCCGCTTCAGCAGACTGGTCGCGACCTGGGCGGCGACCTCCTCGTCCCGGGTCAGATCCGCGACCGCCGCGACCTTCTCGTCCACCGTCACCGGCCGCTCCACCCGCTGCCCCACCACCCGCTTCGCCCCGTCCGGCGTCCACTGCCGCGCCCCGGTACGCGGGTTGAACGGCGCGTCCTCCATCGCCGCCCACCGCTCCGCCTCGTCCGCCACCGAGGCCAGGATCCGGTGCACCGTGAACGACACCCCCTCCCGGCGCCGGGGCCCGGGCCAGCGGTTGGCGGTGTAGCGCCAGTCCTCCACCGTCCGCCGCTCGACCCCGATGTCGTCCGCGAACAGTTGTAAGGACTCGGTGACGGTGAACAGGTCGCCCGTGCCATTCGGCATCGACCCGCCCACCGCCCGCACCGGCTCGATCTCCAGCGCCATGTCCCCCAGCGAGAACTGGGCACGGGCGACCTGCGCGACCAGCTCCTTCGCCCGGGAGACGATCTGTTCGTAACGGTGCCGGGTGACATTCCCGACCCGGTCCTTCACGTCGGCCATGACGACCACCGCCCCTGCCCGGGCCCGGCCCGGCCGCTCGTCATACGGCCGGACAATAGGAAACCGGTCCCGGTCACCGTCCACCGTGACGCGGCCACGACACACCAGGGCAGAGCGTGAACCGGGGGCGCTCGAAGCACCCAGGAAACCCGCCCGCACTCCCGCTGCACGTCAGACGGTACGAGAGAGGCCCGCGAGGCGTTCGGCTACGGCGTTTCCGTAACACCGTTCCGTGACGCCCGGCGCAGGCGGCAGGCCCGCACCCGGCAGCGGTCCGAGCAGTACACCGCCGCCCTCGACCGCTCCACCCCCACCGTCCACGACCGCCCGCACACCGGACACTCCACCTGCTCGCCCCGCTGCATCACAATCACCCGCTGCCGGGTCCGCTGAAGCCTCCGCCACCGCCGCGACCTGCACCGGCCCGAACAGAACACCGCCCCCGCCGCCATCGCCTGCGGCAGCGGATCACCACACTCCCGGCAATACCGCCGGACCGTCCCGCTGTCCCTCACACACCAGATCATCCAGCCGTACCCAGATCACGACCAGAAGTAGAGAGACACCTTCTGAAGACGGTGGACCCATACCGCCCCGCCCGCCGCCGCGAGGGCTCCCAGCACGATGAGGACCCACCGGTTCGCAGCCAGCCAGGAGAGCACCGACCACCCCACCGCGCTGACCACGACGCCGCCCACCACGAGGACCAGAAGCTCCTCCCGCCGCTTCCTCCCGCTCGGACGCCGCTTCCCTCGCCGCCGGGCGGGCGGCCGCCGGGCGGTCACCGCCCTGCCCCGGGCGAGGGGAAGCGGACCGGGCAGGACACCGTCGGCTCCGGCAACAGCCGTGGCCAATCCCGCCCGGGGAACCTGACCCGATACACCCCGGGCACCGGACGCGGATACAACTTCCCGTCAGGCCCCGCCGAAAGGATCCTGTTTCCGCCGGCGGCGGCGAACCCGGCCGGCACGATGACCGCCCTCTTCCGGCGAGCCCCGGGCGCCCACCGGAAACAGCCCCTGACCTGTGCTCCGTCCACCCGCTCGTACGGCCTGACCCACGACACCCGCGCCCCCTCTCGACGTGATCCACAACGACCGTTCATCGTCGCACCGGACACCGGTGCGGCACCGGGGAACGGAGAGGGGGACCGGAAACGAGCGGACGAATCAAGCCGCGATCGAACGCCAACCCCACGCATGGACCATGGAGTTGGGGATCCGTTGCCAGTGGTGCCGCCCGGCGGGAACGGTCGCCGGGAACCCCCGGCCCCTCTCCCGCCAGGAACCCACACCGTGACCCCGCGTTGATTCTTGTTCGGTTCTTGTCAGGTTCTCCGAGCCGAACAACCCGTGATGACATGTCACCGTCTCTCCGGTGTGAAGGCTCCCCCGGGAATTCCCGGGGGAGCCAGGCACACCGACAACGAGGAGACACCACCGTGAGACAGGTCTCACGCGCGCTGACGGCTGCCCTGGCGGTCGTCGCGCTGACGGCGGTTGCGCCAGGGCCGGCGCACGCGCGGCCGGCCGCCGAGCCCATACCCGGCGCGCCGGTGGGCGCATTCGAGGAACGGCTGCCGCAAGGATGGCGTTTCGAGGCCGGGAAGCTGGTCTGGAACTCGCCCGAGCCCGTGGGCACCGGCGGCGCCCTGGTCGAGTTCCGCTCAGGAGAGCGGTCCCTCGGTGTCCCCGAGCCCTCCGACGACCACCGCACCTTCCGGCTGGCCCTCGACAGGGCGGGGGTCGGACCGGTGGGCGACCTGCGGGTGGTGGCCGGTTCGCGGCGACTGGACGCCCCGGGCGCCGACCGGGCACCCGGTCAGCGGCGCGCGCAGGACCCGCCGACGCTCCCGGCCCCCCTGCCCGCCAACCCGGTCGATCCCGGGACCGCCGGAAAATACCGCACCACCAGTGGTGAGTACACCCTCAAGTCGGTGAAGCTGCCGGGCTACGCCGAGCCGGTGGAGATGCGGGCCACGGTCGTCGGCCCGACGGACGCGCCGGGGAAGCGGCCGCTGGCGCTCTTCCTCCACGGCCGCCACTCCACCTGCTACGAGCCCGGCAAGAACAGCGCCGGCATGGAGTGGCCGTGCGGGACAGGCAAGAAGGAGATCCCGAGCTACCGCGGCTATCTGCACGACCAGGAACGTCTGGCGTCCCAGGGCTATGTGACGGTCTCCATCTCCGCGAACGGTGTCAACGCGCAGGACGGCTGGATGGCCGACCACGGGGCGCAGGCCCGCTCGTCCCTGGTGCGACGGCACCTCGCCCGCTGGGCGGAGTGGGGCACGAAGCCCGCGAAGGCCCCCGAGGCCGTGCGCGCGACGGAGCCCGCCGATCTCTCGAAGGTGCTCCTGGTCGGTCACTCCCGGGGCGGTGAAGGCGTCAACAGGGCGGCCCTCGACAGTGTCTCCCCGGCGCCGCCCGCCGAGGACGGCTACCGGGGACCGGTGAGCTGGCGGATCCGTGGCACCGTCCTGATCGGTCCCACCCTGTTCGGGCAGAACCCCACACCCGATGTACCCTCCATGACCATCCTGCCGGGCTGTGACGGCGATGTGAGCGACCTCCAGGGCCAGATCTACGTCGACGGCACCCGGGGCATCGGCCGGGGCACGGCGCTGCACAGCTCGGTGTACATGGTCGGCGCCAACCACAACTTCTTCAACACGCAGTGGACGCCCGGCCAGGCCGAGGCCCCGGCCGCCGACGATGTCTGGGACGACGAGAGCCCGGTCTGCTCGGAAGGGGCCAGGACCCGGCTGAGCGCCAAGCAGCAGCAGACGGCGGGCACCACCTACATCGCCGCTGCCGCGCGGCTCTTCCTCGCGGGCGACGACCGGGTCCGCCCGCTGCTCGACGGCTCCGGCCTGCGCGCGCCCTCGGCCGACCCCGCGCGGGTGCTGAGCCACGCCGTCGGCGGCAACCGCACCCCGGCGATCCGGCCCGACGCCCCGCTCACGGTGACGAACGGGCGGGTGTGCCGTCAGGTCACCACGAGCGCCGGCCGGGCCTGCCGGCCGAACACCGACCCCGGTGCGTCGCCGCACTTCGCGGCCTGGATGCCCGTCGACGACGAGCAGGGCCGCAGAGCCGTCACCGCCCGCTGGGCCAAGGCGGGCGTCCCGGTCCGGCTGACGCCGAAGAACGCCTTCTCACTGGCGGGCTCCGACGCGCTCGCCCTGCGGGTGATCGTGCCGCCGAACACCCGGGACACCCGGCTCGACATCGCCCTCACCGACACCTCCGGCAAGCGGGTGAAGCTCGGTCAGGTCACCGTCGACGGCCTTCCCGGCTCCGAGCTGACGACCGCGCACTGGGCGCGTGAGGTCCGCGTCCCGCTGAAGGCCGCTGCCGCCGCCGGCATCGACCTGAAGCGGACGAAGTCGGTGGAACTCACCCCGCGCACCAGCTCCGGCGAGTTCTGGCTGATGGACGCCTGGGGCTGGCGCCCCGGCACCCCGGCGGTGCGTCCCGTCGAGCTTCCGAGGGTCGATATCGGCATGCTGACGGCCAAGGAGGGCGACTCCGGCACCCGCACCTACCAGTTGCCCGTCCGGGCCACCGGCAAGGGCACCGGCGTGATCAGGCTCGCCGTCCTCGACCCGAAGACCCAAAAATCCACGGTCCGCACCGTGACGGTGAAGACCGGCAGCCCCGTGAACGTATCGGTCACGGTCACGGCCAACTCCCGCTACGACGAGGACCTCCACCACATGATCGCGGCCAAGGCCGTGCGCGGCACCGCGGTCGGCGCCGCCTTCGGAGGCGTACTCGTCAAGAATGACGACCCCATGCCCACCGTCACCGTGACTCCGGTCGCCGAAGCGGTCACCGAAGGCCGGAACCTCGCCTGGAAGGTGTCTCTCTCCGAGCCCGCCGACACCGCCATCGAGACGCCGTTCACCTTCCTGCCGGTCCAGAAGGGCACGGAGCTGTCGACGAAGGACATCGACCCGGGGTGGCTCTCCGGGCAGCTCGGTCTGTCCGCCGACCCGGAGCGGCCCCTGTCCACGGACGGTTCCTACCTCTGGGCCTTCGTCCCCGAGGGCGAGACCGGCACCGATGTGTCCGTGCCCACGATCACCGACACGGTGACCGAGCCGGAGGAATCCGTGCGGATGCAGATGTACATGCTCAAGGAGGGCGAGCTGGTCGAGGGCCCGTCCGTCACGGGCAAGGTGACGGAGGCACCCCGGCGCTGACGTCCGGAACCCGGGTTCCGCGCTGACGGTGCCCGGCGCACCACCCGGCCGACGGCACCGGCCCCCGCCACGGGGGCCGGTGCCGACCTTGCGATGATGACAGCGGACGTCGCCCAGGAAATCGCTGATCCGCAGAGGTGGCAGAAGACCCTACGAGGAGCCCAAGATGTGGCAGAAGACCCTACGAGGAGCCCACGAAGCACTGCGGCCCGGCGGGCGTCCGGTCTTCGAGACGCACGATCCGGCCAGACGCGCCTGGGAAGTGCGGACCCATGAGGAATCCTTTCGCGTGACCCGGATTCCAGGCGTCGGCCCTGTCGAGAGCTGGGTTCAACTGGTGGAGATGGGTCTGCCTCGGTGAGTTCGCAAGGCGCCCGACCGCCCAGAAAGAGAGTTCGTCTTCCTGGCGCGACATCCGTGAACGTGGTGATTCACGCGGCTCAACCGTCGAAGGCGCAGGCCACCGACCCGTCAGCGACGACGGCCGACACCTCTTTGCCGGATTCCCGAGCCGGAGAGGTGTCCGCCCGGCCTGGGCTGTCCGGCGGGCGTGTGCTGTGCGGCGGTGGGGGTGCGAGATGCCGGTGGGCGGTGGCGATGAGGAGGACGTACGCGAGGAGAGCGAGGAGGAGGGTGGCGATCCAGGTGTGTGTTCCGTCGGGGCCGTAGACCCGGCCGGGGTTGCCCACGTCGACGGCCGGGGCGCTCTGTCCGGCTTCGAACGTGTTCTGGCCGCTGCCGTGGAGTTTGACGTCGGGGGTTGTCAGGGTCCCGTCGTGGGACTGGAAGGTTCCCGACCATTCACAGGTGGTGTGTCCGGAGTGCCCGGCGCATACGAGACGGGCCGCGGTGAAGGTGCCCCGCGGCCCGTCGGCGGTGGCCGCTCTGGCCGCGTCGCCGAGATTCGGCACGGTCAGCCAGAACAGCAGCACTCCGGCCAGCAGGAGGAGGAGGGACACGAACCCGGAGGGCTTCCTCCTGTCCGCGGGCATGGAGTCACCCCTTCGGTGCGCAGGCGCACCGTGCGCCGGCGTTGTCGGCCCGGTCCGCGCGGGTGTGGAGGTACATCGCGATGACCATGGGAACGGTGACGAGGGTGTTGTAGAAGAGGTGGAGCTCCACGCGGGGGATGAGCAACTGGATCAGGCTGGCGGGCGCGGGCCTGCCGAGCAGGTTGGCGCCCGCGAGTACTTGGAGCAGGAGCAGCAGGTGTTCCAGGTGGTGCCATACCTGGATGCCGAAGGAGATGTTCCACCAGGTGCCGGAGCGTCCGGTGAAGCCCGAGCGCAGAAGGAACAGGCCGGCCATCATGACCAGGGCGTAGCCGTAGTGCATCCATTCCGAGGTGACGAGCCAGGGGAAGGGCAGGCCGAGTACACCGCGGGCTTCGGGGATGGGCCAGCCCATGACGTAGATCTGGTAGGCCTGGACAAGGTGTTCCGCCCAGTGCGCGACGACGATGAACAGGAACAGGCGCAGACCGAGTTGGTGGTGGCGGCTGTTGAGGGAGTCGAGACCGCCCCGTAGCGTCCGCGGGGGCGCTCCCGTGCCGATGGCCATGTCTGAACCTCCGGGGTCGGGAAACTGTGGCTCATGACATCAGGGCCGTGCGCGCGAGGGCTTCTTCCGCCGTGCTCTTCTTCCGCCGTGCTGTTCCGGGGTGCCGGTGTGGGGGGTTTGGTGGTCGTGCCGGGTGGTTCGGTGAGCTGTCCGCGGGGGTGAAGGGTGCCGGCGGGTCCGGCTGTCGTGGGACGGATACCGCTGTTCAGCGCCTTGATCATGCGGTGGCGTGGTTCCTGTCCTGTCGTGTGGTGGGCCGGCGCTCCGGTCGTGGTGGTGGCGGGGCGGTGGGGGTCGGTGGGTGGTTGCCACCGGCGGGCGCGTTCACTAGCTTCCTGACAGCACGAGGCCCGGCGGCCCGCGCCGCCCGGCACGTCGCGGGCCCGCTTCTCACCTCTTCTTTCCCTCTCGGTCCACCGGAGGAACGGTCATGGCCCATATCGCACTGGACAACGATCTGCCCGGGATCACCGGGCTGATGGCTCACCGTCCCGATACCGCGGGGCCGTTGGGCGACCTCGCGAACGCGCTGCTGCGAGCGCCGTCCTCGCTCGGCCCGGGGGAGCGGGAGCTGATCGCGGCGTATGTGTCGCGGCTCAACCGCACCGAGTTCTGCGCCTCCTCGCACGGGGCTTTCGCCGCCGCGCAGTTGGCGGGAGGCCGGGAGCTGGTGCGGGCGGTTCTGGCCGGTGACGGGAGCGCGCCGGTCGGTGGCCGGCTGCGGGCGCTGCTGAACGTGGCGGCCGAGGTGCAGCGTTCGGCACGCCCGGTCTCCGACCGGGCGATCGCGGCGGCCCGTGCCGAGGGCGCCGACGACACGGACCTGCACGACACCGTGCTGATCGCCGCGGCCTTCTGTATGTACAACCGCTATGTCAGTGCTCTGGCCACCGCGTTGCCCGAGGACGAGGAGTACTACGAGCACTCCGCCCGGCGGGTCGTGGCCGAGGGCTACCGGGGCGGGATCGTCCGGGGCGAGTGACGCGAGAACTGCGGGAAGGGGGCATTTCATGAGGACCCGGCAGGGGTGGGGCGCGGCGGATGTTCCGGACCGGTCGGGCACCGTGGCGGTGGTCACCGGTGCGAGCTCCGGTATCGGGCTGCATCTGGCGGAAGAACTCGCCCGGCGGAGCGCGCACGTGGTGCTGGCGGTGCGTGATCCGGAGCGCGGGGCCGCCGCGGCGGCCCGGGTCCGGAAGGGTGTGCCGGGGGCGGTTCTGAGCGTTCAGGAGCTGGATCTCGCGGATCCGGCTTCGGTGCGGGCCGGGGCGGAGGAACTTCGCGCCCGGTTCTCCCGTATCGATCTGCTGGTCAACAACGCGGGCGTGATGTGGACCGACCGGGCCCGCACCCCCGACGGGCACGAACTCCAGTTCGCCACGAACCACCTCGGTCACTTCGCTCTCACCGGTCTGCTCCTGGACACTCTGCGGGCCGCCCCGGACGCGCGGGTGGTGACGATCAGCAGCTACCTCCACAGGCTGGGGCGGGTGGACTTCCGTGACCTGGACGCCGAGCACCGCTACAGCCGCTACCGGGCCTACAACCAGTCCAAACTGGCCAACCTCATGTTCGCGCTCGAACTGCACCGCAGGCTGGCCGGGTCGGGCTCGGGCGTGCTCTCGCTCGCCGCCCATCCGGGGCTGGCCGCGACCGGTCTGGGCCGCGACTTCCCGGCCCCCGTGCGCAGGCTCGGCTCGGTGTTCGCTCCGCTGTTCCTCCAGCCCGCGGCCATGGGGATGCTGCCCGGGCTCCGTGCCGCCACCGACCCCGGGGCGCGGGGCGGTGAGTTCTACGGGCCGCTCGGCATGACCGAGACGCGGGGCGCACCCGGGCTCGTCCGCCCGGGCAGGGCGGCCCGCGACCCGGAGGTCCGGCGCCGGCTGTGGGAGGAGTCCGAGCGCCTCACCGGAGTCCACCCCCGCTTCTGACCCAGCCGGCCCCGTCAGCGCCCCTCCCGCACGCCCCCCCGGTCCGCGGTGCGCCCGGTCCGGGCCGCGCCGCGCCCCTCGTCCGCGCCGTGTTGTGTTGTGTGCTGGTCTCGTGTCCGGTCTTACGCCGGCGGGGAGAGCCGGCCGCCGATGCTCACCGCGGTGGTCAGGGCGGCCCAGGACGTCAGCTCGATGAGTTCGCGGTCGGTGGGGAACCGGCTTCTGAACGCGGCGATGTCCTCGGGGAGGGTCTGGTAGGGCGCGAAAGCGGTCAGCAGGGCGAGCCGGGCGGTGGGGACGTCTCCTGCGGGCAGTTGTGATACGGCCCGGTCGAGCCAGTTCCGGCCGAGTCCCGGAGCGGACCCGTCCCATCGGTCCAGGCGTGAGCGCAGCCTCTCCTGTACGGGTTGTGGGACCCAGCGGGCTCCGTGGTCCAGGGCGGCGGAGGCTCGCCCGAAGGCCTCGGCGACAGCGGGGCTGGCCCGGGCCCATTCCAGGCCGGGGGGCAGGGGGGCCGGGGGCAGGAGTTCCAGCGAGGCGCCCGGTGCCGGCGGGCCCGGGGTGTCCGGGCGCATGGCCAGGGCGGTGGTGCGCATGATCGGGCCGCGGAGGGGCGCGGGTGTCAGGGCGGGCATGGGGGAGTCGGCCAGGAACAGGCTCACCATGCGGTTGATGTAGTGGAACGTCACCACGACGCCGTGGAGTTCCGGCAGTTGTGCTTCCGTGAACGGGGGCGGCGCGCTGTGGGCGGGGTCGTGCGGGTGGTGCCGTCCGGCGGCCGCGGCCCAGGCGGCGATGCGGGAGAGGGTCCTGTCGGGCGGCAGCGTCTTGAGGACCGCCTGGTGCACATGGACGCAGTAGGGGCAGTCGTTGGCGCGTGAGACCTCGGTGGCGACCGTCTCCTTCACCGCCCGGCTCACCCGCCCGTCGACCAGCAGGACCTCACGCAGCATCAGCCAGGTCGCCGCGAGCGACGCGGCGGCCGGCGAGTGGAGCGCCACCGGCGGTGCGAGTACCCCGAAGTCCCGTTCCGTCGCCCGGTAGACCTGGGCCACCAGGCCCCGGGCGCGGTGCGGGGCGATCACGTCCACGTATCTCACCTGCCGCAGCGAACCGCGCAGTACGGCCCGTACGAGCGGTCTCATCGCCTCTCCCGCCTCTCTTCCCTGTGCCTCGTCCGTCGTGGGCGCTCGCGCGGTTCGGCCCGTGCGAGCGGTCTCATCACCACTCCCGCCTCTCCTGCCACTTCTGCCTTCTCTGCCTCTTCTGTTCTTTCTTTCTGTGCGCTGTCTGTGTCATGGGGCTTGCCCGTGCCGGTGACAGCGGGCCGCCGGCGGGTTCTCGGCCGGGCGCGGGGGGTGTACCGGTCTGTCGGCCGGGTCCGGGTGCCCGGGGGTGATGTCGCCGGGGCCGAACCCCATCTGTTCCATCAGGAGCCGGACCAGTGAGGTGGCCGCCTCCTGCGCGGTGGACGCGTTGTACGGGGCGGGCGTGCCCGCGGCCGGTGCTGTCGCGGCGGGTGCCGTCCGGGCGGGTGCTGTCCGGGTGGGGGGCCGGGATGTGTGGTCGGTGTCGCTCATGGGCTGCCTCCTCACAGCGACGGGCATAGCTCAGCCCGCCGCGCTGACCGTCATCGGCAGTCCGCCCCGCATCCGCAACGACAGCATCGGCTCGGGCACCGCCCGGTGCCCGGGAACGGTGCGCAGGTCGAGATCGCGGGTGATCAGCGCGGTCACGAAGACCGCCTCCATCATGCCGAGGTTGCTGCCCACGCAGAAGCGAGGCCCCGCGCCGAAGGGGATGTAGGCGTACCGCGGGCGGCTGGCCACCGCCCGCGGGTCGAAGCGCTCGGGGTCGAAGCGTTCGGGGTCCTCCCAGAGACCCGGGTTGCGGTGCATGATGTACGGGCATATCAGCACGTCGGCCTTGGCCGACACCGTGTATCCGCCGACCTCGTCCTCCCGCTGCGCCACCCGGGGCAGGACCCACACCGGCGGGTAGAGCCGCATGGCCTCCTGGACGACCTTGGTCGTCCAGGACAGCCGGTGCAGGTCGCCGACGTCCGGGAGGCGCTCGCCCAGGACACCGCGGGCCTCCTCACGGACGGCGGCGCGGACCTCGGGATGACGCTCCAGCAGATGCAGCGTCCAGCCGAGCGTGCTGGCCGTCGTCTCGTGCCCCGCCAGGAGCAGGGTCACCAGCTCCTGGCGGAGCTTTCTGCGGACCTGCCGGGGCGTGCCGGCCCGCCCGGCGGCCTCGATGATCCGGGACAGGGCGTCGTCGCCGGGCCCCCCGTCGGCCATCCGCGCGCCGCGGTCGGCCACCAACAGGTCCGCCACCCGGTACAGCTCCCGGCGGGCCCGGCGGAAGCGGGCCTGCGGTGGCAGCGGGAGCCAGCCAGGCACCATGCCCTGGGAGACCATCTCCAGCATTGCCTGGTCCTGGACCTCCTCGAAGGAAGGCGCGAGGGTGTCCTGCGAGGAGAGGTCGGAGTCCAGCAGCGTGCGGCCAAGGACACCGAGGGTGAGCCCGGTGACCTCCTGGAGGACGTCGACGGGGCCGGCCCCCTCGCGGGCGCGCAGGAGGGCGACCAGCTTGGCGCCCTCCTGCGCGACCGCGTCCGCCTGCCGGTTGATGCGCCCCGGCTTGAACGCGGGCTGCACCGTCTGACGCTGGGCCCGCCACACCTCGCCGTCGCTGGTCAGCAGACCGTCGCCCAGGACCCGGCGGGACTGCACCAGGCCGATGCCCTTGTGGTAGTTGTCGCTGTTGTCGGCCAGGACGTGCTTGGCGTAGTCGGGCCGGTTGAAGACATACAGCTTCTTGGGCCCCAGAGAGACCCGTACGGCCTCTCCCAGCGCGGCCGCGTCCTCCATCATCCCCAGGCGGTCCACCGCCAACTTCCTCAGCAGCCCCGGCAGGGCGCTGACCGGGGGGCCCGGCGGGTCGGTCCTCATGCCACATGGCCTTCGCGGTGCTCGGGCGCGAACCGCCTGAAGCGCCCGCCGGAGAACAGCAGGGCCTCACGCAACGGCCAGCGCACCGCCGAGACCACCTCGCCGACGAAGATCGTGTGGTCACCGCCCTCGTACAGCATCTTCTTCTCGCACTCCAGATGAGCCACGGCGCCGGCGATCAGCGGTGCTCCGGACTTCCGCCCGGGCTGCCAGCCGACGGCGTCGAACTGGCCGGCTCCGACGGGGCGCGCATGGTCGGCGAAGTGGCGTGCGACGGCCTCCTGCCCGATGTCGAGCACCGA
Organism: Streptomyces sp. NPDC104313; assembly: GCF_055583985.1. NCBI lineage: Bacteria > Bacillati > Actinomycetota > Actinomycetes > Kitasatosporales > Streptomycetaceae > Streptomyces > Streptomyces sp. NPDC104313. The sequence goes on along the minus strand of NZ_JBVJMW010000031.1, from coordinate 13,775 downwards.
GACCGAGAACGTCTGCGAACGGTCGAGGTTGCCGTGCATCACCGCGTCCTTGCCGACGCAGACGAGCACCAGGGGCGGGGTGAGGGAGAGGGAGGTGAACGAGCTGGCCGTCATACCCCTGGGGGAGTCCCCGCCGACGGTCACCACGGTGACCCCGGTGGGGAAGGCGCCGAACACGCCCCGCAGTTGCTTGCGGTCCTCCAGATCGACGAGCTCCATGGACGAAACGGTGGTCGGGCTCATGCCTTCCTCCCTGTCGGCGGCCGGGACCCGGCCGCGGAGGACGCCGGCGGGGGCGCCGGCGCATCGGGGACCGGTGCGAGAAAGGCGACGACCACCGGCTCCAGGGCGTCGCGCAACGTCGTGACGAACGTGGCGATCCGCAGTCCGCCCGAGGCGAGGACGACCCAGTTGTCCCGATCCGGCGGAGCCAGGGTGAGCGGCGCCCCGGCCATCAGCCCGGCCTTCCTGAGGCATTCGACGGCGCCCCACACCCGCGTCGCCGCGGTGTCCGGGGCCTCGCCCGTCTGCTTGACGACCTGAGCGGCCAGCCCGGCGTGTTCACCGAGCAGCCCCGCCCACGTGCCGGCGTCACGGACGCAGACCGCCTCGATGTCGCAGGCCACGGTCCCCGCGGCGGCGACCCCGAGAGTCACGCCCAGGCCGTGGGCCGCCGAGATCTCCCGGCCGTCGGCGAGTTCGGGGCGCCCGTCGGGCCGGTAACGGACCTCCGCACTCTCGCCCAACGCCCGCTGAACAGCCCGCGAGGTGGCCGCACGACGCTCGCCGACCGACTCCCCGGCCCCGGGGAGGTCCGGTTCGACAGCGATGGCCAGGCGGGTGCCGAGCACCTCCTCCACCGCCCGCTCCAGGTAGGAGCCGAGCAGCGGGGCGACCCACGGCCCGGAGCCGTCCGTCTTGCGCACGGCGTGCAGGGTGAGCCCCTCCCACCGCTCGACGACCGTGCCGTCACCGGTGCGTACCACGATGTCGTACACATAGGTGTCGCCGTCGCGGTGGCGCTCGGTGGCGCAGTAGCGCACCTCCTGCGGCAGACCGGCGCCGGCGGCCATCGGATACAGCCGCTCGATACCGGACGGCAGCAGCGTCGCGTCGGGGACGCACACCTGGTTGCCATGCATCAGGGCGTCCCGCATCCCCGGGTCGGCCAGCAGCAGCGTGTCCGGCAGGAACCCGGCGAACCAGCCCGACGGCGCGGCGACCGCCACCTCGGCGTCGACGTGCCGGGCCGAGGCCCGGCGGAAGCGCCGCAGCCGCTGGAACCGCTCGCCCTGGAAGAGGACACCGCCGTACAGGTCGGCCGCCGGGTCCAGCGGGGCGTCCGGCACCTCCGGGCCCACCTGGGCCGGCGGCCCGTCCGGGACCGGGGCCCGGGAGTAGACCAGCCGGGCCCGGAAGTGCTCGGCGACGAACCCGGTGTCCTGCGTGTGCACGGCCACGTCCACCGTGTCGGTGTCGGTGAGGGTCGCCGCGATCCGGATGCGGGTGGTCCCCGCGGGCGGCACCACGATGGGCCGCAGGAACCGCGCACCCTCGATGACCGGTACGTCGTCGCGTCCGGTGAGCGCGGACCCCACCTGCACCATGGCCTCCATGCCGATCACGGCGGGCATCAGCAGGTTGCCGTCCAGGAGGTGGTCGGCGAGATAGAGGTCGGTTCCCGCGTTCAGTTCGGCCTCGGTGACGAGTTCGACACCGTGGTAGCGCACCAGCGGGGTCCCGGTGAACCGCAGCAGCGGCATCGGCGGGAGGTCGCGGCGTACCGTGGTGATGCCCTCGGTCCGTCCGCTGATCACCGTCACCACGGGGGCGTCGGGGTCCGCGATCAGCCGCAGCAGGATCTCGACGCCCTGGTCGGGCGAGACCGGGACGATGCCCTCGCGGGAGAGCGACTCGACGACGGAGAGCTTCTCGCCCATGCCGATCCCGGACCACACCGACCATTCCATGCACAGGGCCCGGCAGCCCGGATGGTCGCGGGCGACCTGCTCCGTCCGGTCGGCCAGCCACTCGTTGGCGGTGGCGTAGTGCGCCTCGCCGCGCAGCCCGGACCGGCCGATGATGCTGCCGAAGGTGACGAGGAGTTTCAGGTTCTCCTCGCCGACGGCGTCCAGGACGACGTTCAGGCCGTCGACCTTGGGGGCGAACGTGGCGTGGAAGTCGTCCATCTTGAGACCGGAGAGCGAGGCGGGCTCGTTGCGGCCCGCCCCGTGGAGGACGGCGCTGACCGGGCCGAGCACGTCGGTGAGTTCGGCGACGGCCGCGGCGACCCGGGCCGGGTCGGTGACGTCGGCGCTGGCGTAGCGCACCGTCACCCCGCTGTCCGCCATCCGCCGCAGGTTCGCGGCGAGGTCCTCGTCCCTGGCGGGATCCGACCGGCCGATGACGGCCAGCTTGACGCCGGTCTGCCGTGCCACGGCCAGCGCGCACTCGGCGGTGATGCCCTTGCCGCCGCCGGTGACGAGCAGGACGTCGGAGTCCTCCAGGACCTGTTCGGCGCGCTCGGCACGGATCGGCAGGGCGCGCAGTACCGGGACGCGGCGGGTGCCGTCCGCGGTGAGATGGACCTCGCTGAAGCGGGCGGTCGCGGCGACCTCGGCGGCCACCCGGTCCGCGGCGCCGTCACAGACCGGGGTGTGCACGACGGTCGTCCGCAGGTGGGACGCCTCCAGGTGGAGGGTCTTGGCCAGCCCGGCCGCGCCCCGGCCGTGCTGCACCAGCACGAAGCGGCGCTCACGGTCGCCGGCCAGGGCGGCCTGGGCGCCCTTCAGCGCGTGCTCGATTCGCTCCCGGGAGCAGTCGGGCGGCAGGCAGACCAGCACTCCGGAGCCCACCGCCGCCCTCTCCAGGGCGCTGCGCACGTCCTGGGCGAAGGGGTGGTCCGGGGCGGTGAACAGCTCCCAGGACCCGTTGCCGCCGCCCGACACGGGTGCGGGCAGCGGGACCTCGTCGAGATCGACGGCGAAGGGGCGGGCCCACGCGGCGGACCCGGCCACGACGGGCGCGGGAGCCTTGCCGTCGCCCGTCTCGGCGAGCGTGGTGAGCGCCTCGGCCAGTTCGGCCATCGTGGCGGTGGCGAAGTTGGTCGGCACGTGGGCGGCGGTCAGGCCGAGCTGGAGGGCGGCCTGGTTGACGATCTGGCCGACCGTGATCGAGCTCATGTGCAGGTCGTCCAGGAGGTTGCTGCCGTCGTCGACCAGTTCGGGCGGCAGCTCCGCCCGTTCGGCGACCAGGGCGCGCAGCACGTCGAGCGGCGACTCCCCGGCCGAGCCGCCGGCCCCGGCCCCGGCGCCGTTGCCGTCGTCGGGGCTCTTTGTGCGGGTGGCGGGCAGGGCGATGTCGGGGGCCTGTTCGCAGGGGTTGGCCAGGAAGCTGAACTCGGCGCCGACCTCCAGCGGCCGGGTCAGCCGGTCGTTGAAGAGCCGTTCGTGGATGAGCGGGGCGCCCAGGACGTAGGCGGCGCCGACGACCTGGAGCAGCCCGCGCAGGGACTCGTCGTCGGTGTTCAGGGCGAGCGCCGGCACATCGGCGGTGGCCGCCGCCATGCCGGTGAGCACCCGGCCGGGGCCGACCTCGACGAACAGGTCGACGTCGGGGGCGGCCGCCCGGACCGCCTGGGTGAACAGCACCGGGTCGGTGATCTGCTGCCGCAGCAGCTTGGACAGGTCGGTGTCGCTCTCCAGCTCCGCGCCGGTGACGGTGGACAGGACCCGGCGGTCCACCCCGTTCAGGCGCACTCCGGCGAGCCAGTCGCCGAAGCCGTCGGCGGCCGGAGCGACGAGGGGCGAGTGAAAGGCGTGCGAGACCGCGAGGCCGGTGCAGGAGACGCCCGCCCGACCGGCCCGTTCGGTGACCGTGGCGATGGCCTCGACGGTCCCGGCGACGACGGTCTGCCGAGGGCCGTTGTAACCGGAGACGACGACCGGCAGGTCCGCGATGAGCTTCCCGGCCTCCTCGGGTGTGGCGGCCAGCGAGGCCATGGTGCCCGAGGCACTGTGCTCGGCCATGGCCGCTCCCCGGACCCGGGCGGCCTCCAGCAGGGTGGGGGAGTCCAGGGCGCCCGCCCAGTGCAGGGCGGAGAGTTCGCCGAGGCTGTGGCCGACAGCGACGTCGGCCTCGATGCCGAGCGCGTCCAGCACGCGCAGCCCGGCGGTGGAGCCGGTGACGATGCGGGGCTGGGCCACGTCGGTGGCGACCATGTCGCCGGTGGTGGGCAGCTGGGCCCGCCGGTAGACGTCGGCGGCCTCGGTGAAGCGGCGGGCGAGCGCACCGCCGCCGGTCGAGGTGCCCGAGCCCTGGCCCGGGAAGAGGAAGCCGATGCGGGCGGCGTCCTTCGCCCGGCCGGTGCAGGCACGCCCGTCGGGGGTGAGCGTGATGCCCCCGTCGGTGTCCGGGGCCCCGGCCAGTTGCCGCAGCCGCAGTTCGGCGTCCTCCGGGGAGGTGACGACGACGGCCGCCCGGTGGGGGAGTTCGCGTAGTTCACGCTGGAGGGTGGCGGCCAGGTCGGCGAGCTGGGCGTAGGAGAGCGTGGCGGCGAATTCGGCGACCTGGGCGAGACGTTCCCTGAGCGCCTGCGGTGACGCGGCGTCCAGGAGCAGCAGTTCGGCGTCCTGGAGCGAGTTGGCCAGGGTGGTGGAGCGCCGGCTGAGGGTCCGGCGTCCCGCGGGCAGGGCCCTGTCGAGGACGACATGGGTGTTGATCCCGCCGAACCCCATGGCGGTGACCCCGGCGCGCAGCGGTGTCCCGCCGGGCCAGGCCTCGGCCCGGCGCAGGACCCGCAGGTTGGCCGAGGCGTCGGTGAGCAGCTCGTGCGGGTCGACGCAGCCGATGGCCGGCGGCAGCATCGCGGCGTCCAGGGCCATCGTGGCCTTGATCAGCCCGGCGATTCCGGCGGCGGCCTTGGTGTGGCCGATCATGCCCTTGACGGAGCTGATGACGGCGCTGGGAGCGTGCGGGTCGGCCTGGGCGCGGGCGCCCATGATCGCCCTGAGCTCGGTCGCGTCGCCGACGGCGGTGCCGGTGCCGTGACCCTCGAAGAGCGGGACGGTGTCGATGCCGAAACCGGCCCGTTCGTAGGCACGGGCCAGGGCGAGCTGGTAGCCGCTGACCTCGGGGCGGGTGATGCCGCCCTGCCCGTCGGAGGAGACGCCCCAGCCGGCGATCGAGGCGTAGACACGGCGTCCGGCGGCCAGCGCGTCCTCCTCGCGCATGAGGACGACCATGCCGCAGCCCTCACCCGGCCAGAAGCCGTTGGAACCGCGGTCGTAGAGCCGCATCTCCGTCCTGGCGAGCGCCCCGGTCTTGGCGAAGCCGACGATCTCGAAGGGGTCGATGGACAGGTCCACGCCGCCGGCGACGGCGACGTCGAGGTCCCCGTTCAGCAAGGAGGCGGAGGCGGTGGTCACCGACAGGAGCGAGGACGAGCACGCGCCGTCGACGGTGTATCCACCGCCGTTCAGATCGAAGTGGTTGCAGATCCGGCCGGCGATGGTGTTGGACAGGCCGCCCGCCAGGGTGTCCTCGTCGATGGCGGGGAAGGGCTGCTTGTAGGCGTCCTCCACCCCGGCCAGGAACTCGCCCAGGCGTTCGTCGCCCCAGTCCTGCCCCTTGAGGGCGTCGGCGAGCACCCGGCGTACGTAGGGCCAGCGCAGCCGCATCACGTTGGCCCGGGCGAACTCACCGGTGAGCGTGTTGCCGACGACGACGCCCGTGCGCTCCCTGGGCAGCCCCTCGCCGGCGGGAAACCCCGCGTCGGCCAGCGCCCGGGTCGCGGTGTCGAGCGCGAGCCAGTGCGTGAGGTCGGTGGAACGGTAGGTGCCGCCCGCGATGCGGTGGGCGACGCGGTCGAACTCCCACCCCTCCAGCACGGCGGCGTTGCGGGCGTAGAACCGGTCGGGGACCGAGGGGTCGGGGTCGTAGTAGTCCTCCAGGCGCATCCGCACGTCGGGCAGCCGGCGGAAGGCCCGCCGCCCGGCGACCGCGTTCTCCCAGAGTTCGTGCGGGGTGGTGGCGTCGGGGTAGCTGCACGACACGCCGACGATCGCGATACGGCTCATACGGGCACCGCCATCTTTTTCCGCTGCTGCGCCGCCGCCCGCATGGACGCGCACTTGCCGTGCAGGCAGGTGCCGTCCCGGCACGGGTCACCGGTACGGGCGACCGCGTGCACCGGCTCCGGCTCCGGCTCCGGCTCGGGGGAGGGAGGGGACGGGGGAGGGGCGGCGGAGGCGGCGCTCCGCTGCGCCGGCTCCGCCCGGGACCGCGCCGGTTCGGCCCCGGCGGGAGCCTGCTCGGCCTTGAGGTGCAGGCCCCACAGGTAGCCGCCGCGGATCAGGCACACCAGGGCGGTGGCGAAGAAGATGCCGTACGCGATGCCGAGCGCCGTCAGCACCCCGTACATCGCGGCGACGCCGCCGCCGAACGCGATCTGGGAGGAGCGCTTGGAGGGGGAGGTGCCGGGGTCGGTGACCATGTAGTTCGTGAAGAGGATGAAGGCCACTCCGGTCATCATGCCCAGCGCCGCCGGGATGGAGGTCCCCATCACCAGACCGCGGACGACCGCCTGGAGGACGAACCCGACCAGCCACGCCCCGATGAGCCACATACGGTCCGTCAGCTTCGCGTTCAGCATGGTGCCCAGGACCAGGATGACCGCCGGGAGGACCCAGTCGGCGGGGCCGTACAGGTACTCGGTGAAGTGGTAGGGCGGGGCGATGCTGGCCCAGGGGAAGAGCAGCAGGATGATCGCGATGCCGAAGTTCGACGGGTTCATGTAGTGCCGCATGCGGCCCTTGAGCGGGGCGCGGAGCACCCACTTGGTGCCGACGGCCACGACGACGCCGAAGACCATGACCCAGACGCGGTCGTTGACGTAGGTCAGCATGTTCACGGCGAGGCCGGTGATGTGCGCGGGGAAGAGGAACTCGACCAGGCCCTTGAAGCCGCCGCCCGCGTAGCGGGGGGCCCGCTTCTCGCCGCGGGCGCTGACGGCCTCCAGCGCGATCTCCACCGTGTAGGCGGTGAGGACCGCGATGAACGGCCACAGCCAGGGCTGTTCGAAGCCGAGGAAGGTGTACCCGGCGATGTTGAGGATCGAGATCGAGATCGCGAACCGACGCAGGGCGGTGACGACCTTCACGTCGTGCCGCGGCGCGGCGGCCGCGCGCGTCTTGGTTTCGGGCACGGTCACTTCTCCTTCACGTCGGAGCCGAGTTCCAGCGCGTGCCGGCCGGGGGTCAGCTGGAGGTCCTTGTTGCGCACCTGCCCGGTGCGGTCACGCCAGGTCAGGCGGGTCTGCACCGGGCCCTCGGCCTCCTGGCCGAGGCCGATGTGCACGTCCTGGCTGCGCTTGCCGGAGTGGCCGCTGCCGCCGTCGACCCGGCCCAGACGGGTGCTGCCGTCGGAGAGGGTCACGGTGACCTGGGCGCCGATCACGGGCGAGCCGGCCTCGTCGGTGAGGCTGAGGCCGAGGTGGCCGCCGGTCTCCTTGCTCATGTTGCAGTAGAAGACGGGGTCCTCCCACTGGCGTGCCACGACCATGTCGAGGCGTCCGTCGCCGTCGGCGTCGCCCGTGGCGATGCCCCGGCTGGGCACCGGTACGGCCAGACCGAGCTGCTTGGACAGGTCGCTGTAGGCCTCGCCGTCCTTCTCCTGGACGAAGAAGCGCAGGTGCTGGTCGCCGGCGAGGTCGTCGCCCTCCTCCACGCGGGGCCAGAAGCGGGGGTGCTTGACCAGCGCGTCGTTGGCGGTGGCGAGCTCCTGGAGCTGGGCCCAGCGGTTGCGCTTGCCCTTGACGAAGCCGACGGCCTGGGTGATCTCCTGGATTCCGTCGTTGTCGAAGTCGCCCATCTTCACGTCCCAACCCCATCCGGACCAGGCGAGGTTGAGCGGTGCACTCTCGTCCTTGTAGGGGGCGACGCCGTCGCGGAACTTGGCGCGCAGGTCGGCCTTGTCACGGGCCGTGCCGACGAACGCGAAGTTCGACTCCTGGATGCCGAAGGAGGTGGTGATGTTGGAGACGAAGGCGTCGTAGAGGCCGTCGTTGTCCAGATCGCCGAAATCGACGCCCATGCCCTTGAAGGAACTGCGGCCGATCTCCTTGGACTTCGGCGTGGTCGCGGTGTGCCTGGCCTTCACCTCGCTGAACTTGAACGTGCCGGGCGTCGACCTGTTGTAGAGGAGCGCCGAGGTCCCGAAGTCGTGCGCGAGGTACATCTCGGGGCGCTGGTCGCCGTCCAGGTCGGTGGCCGAGACCGCCAGGGTCCAGCCCTGGTCGATGCCCTTCGGCAGGACGTCCTCGACCTGCTCGTAGCCCGAGGGCGTCCAGCGGAAGAAGTGGCCGCCGCCGCCGTTCTGGGCGTGGGACAGCGAGTCGTTCATCGTCACGCCGCCGTGCACGGTGTCGTCCAGGACGGGACTGTCGGGGAAGTAGTTCCCGATGTAGATGTCGTTGTGCCCGTCACCGTCGAAGTCGGCGACCGCCGCGGCGTTGGAGTTCCACAGCGGCCCGTCGTACTTCCCGCCGCCGCCGTTGCCGGGGACGAGCTCGACGGGCTCGAAGCACTTCGGGTCCATGGTCGTGGTGTCCTTGCCGGGCTCCTTCTTCGCCTGGAAGATCACCGGGGTCCGGCCCCAGTAGTACACGAGCAGGTCCATCGCCCCGTCCTCGTTGTAGTCACCGGGGACGCAGCCGATCGGGGCCATGATGTCGCTCTTGGGCAGCGGAGACATGTCGAGGGTGAACGGCGCGTACGACGCGCTCTCGCGGCCGGGCGCCGGTGCGGGGGTGACCACCGCCTGGTCGATCTGCGGATCGGTGACGCACAGGTCGTTGGGCAGCCCGTCGCCGTCGATGTCGTTCATGGCGACGCCCGCGCCGACCGAGGAGATCCACGCCTCGATGTGCTTGTAGGCCTTGTTCACCTTGCGGACGCTCTGTTTCTTGTATCCGCCCGGCATGGCTATCGCCATCGGCTCGAAGGTGAACTTCTCCGCCAGCGCCGCTTTGTCCGCAGCACTCGACTCGTACGGCTTCACCACATAAAAGGTGCTGACCATGAGAGCGAGTGCGATGACTCCGGGCGCCTGCTTCCGCAGCCAGGAAATCGGGTGTGTCATGCCAGCGCCTTTCTACGCGTGCGGAACGGAAGTGATCTCTGCGGCGATGTGCTGCCGCCAGATTTCGAAAGCCGGGATCTCGCCGCCGTCACAGCCCGCGGGCGCGGCGTCCGTGCACACCCGGGCGGCCTCCCCGGGCGTCCGGCCGCCGCACAGGACGCGGGCGGCGAGACGGGTGTGGGCGATCGTCGTGCCCGCCCGCTCACGGGCCTCACAGGCGAACGCGGAGCCCTGCGTCAGGTTCGGCAGGTGCTCGCCCGCGTGTTTCGCGAAGCGCCGCAGTTCGTCCTCGTCGGCACTGCCCGCGTAGGTGCAGGCGAGTCCGGCGCCGGCGTACATGTCGCCGTGACGGTGGGCGGGGTAGGCCTCGATGAGCTCGGCGACGACGTCGGGGTCGGTACCGCCGACGAACCACAGGGCACGGCCGATGCCCTGGTCGATCACGCGGGCACTGTAGGCGTCCGGCCCGCCCTTCCAGGTGAAAGGGTGTTCCCGGCCGGGATCGCGGACATAGGCGTCGGTCTTGAAGTACGCCTGGTGGAAGCCGTACCCGTCCAGGAGCAGCCACCGCAGCACCGGGTCGATGGCGCTCACGTCGGGCCACATGAACCGCGGCAGCCTCGCCATCGCCCAGCCGACGCCGACGTAGATCATGTAGTTGTGCTGCCGGCCCCTGCCCTCCAGGATGCCGGTCAGCCGCGACTCGCCGCCCGTCAGCGAGTCGAGCATGACGGCGCCCATCCCGGCACCCTCGTAGGCGAACCCGCGAAAGGCCCGGGGAACCGTCTCCAGCCAGTCGGTCGCCTGCCCCGCGGTGCGCGCCTCGACCGCGTAGGCGTACCCCTGGAGGAAGCTCGTCCCGACCGTTTCCAACTGGTCTTTCGCCGCCGCGTTCTTGACGTGGAAACCACGTGTTTCCAGTTTTGTTTCCCGGACATTTGGCGTGAGGACTCGGCGCCTCATCGCACGCAAGATGGACATTAAAGGCCGCCCCTCTATCCTTTGCCGGAATTTCCCGTTCGTTGGACGACGATATTTGATACGGCTACCCGTGCGGCTACTCCAGGAATGCTCAACCGCTATGCACGAGGAGGTGTTCACGCACCGCGCGCCGCCAGAGTTCATAGGCCGGGACACCGCCCGCCGGGCCCGGCGCCGGCGCGGTGCCGTCGGCGAGCGCGGCCGCGGCCTCGACGGTGATCCCGGCCAGCGCGTGCAGCGCGGCCCGGGTGTGCTCGGGCACGACGCCGGAGAAGTGGCGGGCCTTCGCCGCGAAGACGGAGCCCTGCGCCGCATGCCCGCTCAGCTCCCCGGCCTCGGCGCGCAGCGCGGCCAGTTCGCCCGCCGTGGAGCAGCCCGCGAAGGTGGCGGCGAGCCCCACCCCCGCCCACAGGTCCGGCGCACGCCCCGAGGCGAAACCGCGCACGGCGGCGCTGACCTGCCCCACGTGCGCACCGTGGATGAACCACAGGGCCCGTCCGATGCCCTGGTCCACCGCCCGCCGGAAGTAGTCCGGATGCCCCTCCCACGCGTAGGGAGTGTCCGCCCGCTGGGCGTCGACCCAGCGGGCGGGGTCGAAGTAGGCGCGGTCGAAGCCGTACCCGTCGACGGCGAGCCAGCTCATCGGCGGGTAGAACTCCTCGCCGTCGAGATCGTCCGGCATGACCTTCTTCCACAACGGCCGCGGCAGCTTGGCCATGGCGAAGCCGATCCCGATGTAGTTGAGGAAGATGTGCCGCCGCCCCGCGCCCTGGAGCAGCGCCCGGGTGCGCCCGCCGCGGCCGGGCATCGCGTCCCGGATGACCGAGGCCATGACCGCGCCCTCGTAGGCGAAGCCCCGCACCTCCGGGTCGACCAGCGACAGCCGCCGCTCGGTCTCCCACAGGTCCCTGGACTCGACGCCCCATTCGAAGCCGGTCACCACGGTCTGCGGGATGGCCTCCAACTGCCGGGTGGCAGCGGTCTCGACCACCGGGAAACCGCGCCCGGCGAAGCTCACCTCACGCAGGGACGGAGCCATCAGAAGTCTGCGCAGAGAACCCATTGCCGTTGCCACGCGATGCCTCCTCGGCAGGCCACCAGGGGGGGTGGCCAGGATTTCATCGTCGGACGGCGGCGAAGAACGGGGCATCTTCAAGAATGCGCATACGCCCGGACCCGGCCGGGTCCCGGCGCCGTCGGACCGCCCGGGGCGCGACCGGGTACCAGGGGATGATCTCGCTGGGCGCGAGCATCCTGACGTCCCAGCGGAGGAAGGTGAAGACGCCCGCGACGATCAGGGTCACCGCCGTCACCGCGGCCGTCCGGAATCGACCGGGCGATGGTGCCGCCGACGGTCTTGTCGACGAACTCGGCCGACCAGACCACGGTCAGCGCGGATCCCGCGCGACGATTCCCGCGAACAGCGGGACTCCGCGCCGCCGCACCTCACCTCCACCCGCCTCGACGCCGCTTTCACGAACCGGTGACTCATCGATGTGTGCCACAACGGATCACCTGGTCGGCCGCCGGACGCGGCGACAGCGTAGAAGGGAACGGAGAACCGCTCGTTCTTCCCGGTTGCCGCATATCCGGCAACCGGGAAGAACGAGCGGCACAGGGGGCGAAGCGAGGGACCGGGGCGCGACGCGGACCGGATCGAGCAAGGGAGGAGTTGGCCACCGGCCAAGCCCTCAGGAGCATGGATGCGTCCGCCGCCCGGACCACCCGAGGACATGCCCCGTGCCCCACATCGCGATCGACAACACCGAGCCCGGAATCCGCGGTCTGATGACCCGGCGCCCGGACACCGCCGCGCCGCTCAACCACCTCGCCAACGTGCTGCTCAGAGAACCGGCCTCGCTGAGCCGCGGGGAGCGCGAACTGGTCGCGGCCTACGTCTCCCGCCTGAACGCCACGCCCTTCTGCGCCGGAACGCACGGCGCGGCGGCCGCCGCGCAGCTCGACGGCGGCCCGGACACGGTCGGGGCCGCCCTCGCCGGCCCGGCCGAGGAGGGCTACTACGCCGCGGGGGCCCACCGCATCGTCGGACAGGGCTACGGCACCGGCCCGCGCCGGCACGACGCACCGGACGCGTCCGCCGCCTCAGCCTCTGCTCGCCGGGACTGAGGCCGCCACCTGCACGGCGTACGGTTCCAGGGCCAGCCGCAGGGCCTCGGGCACCCTGGTGGGGCGGGTGTCGCCGTTGGGGCCGCGCATGCAGGCCACCCGTTGCCGGCCGCGGGCCACCAGGTTCTCGGCGCCCCCGTGCAGCCGCAGGTAGTCGAAGGTGAAGACGATCTGCGTCTGGGTCAGCTCCTCCAGACGCATCCGGATCGAGAGCTGGTCGAAGGCGGTGATCTCGGCGAAGAACTCGCAGCCCACCGAGACGGTGAACAATTTCAGGTCGTCGCGGATGTCGTCGAGCACCTCGGGGGCCATCTCCAGCAGGAACATCTCCCGGCACCGGCCCTGCCAGCGGACGTAGTTGACGTAGTAGACGTTGCCGACCAGGTTGGTCTCCTCGAATCCGACGAGATGGCGCAGTTCGTAATAGGGCCGCACGTCGGCCATCGGCTTTCCCTTTCCTTCGTCATCAGGGCAGGCGTCACCGGCCGCGCCCGCAGCTTTCCGCGCGGGACCCCGGGGGCCCCTCCTGCTCGCGTCCCGCGGATCCACCGGGCATGGCCCGATTACGGGAAGCGACCCACAGCCACGATTGGCGATCGCCCGGCCGTCGGCATCTTTGGGCTTGCTCAGGGATTCCGGGGCCGGGGACCGCACCCCGCGAAAGCGCGGCCGGCGGAATCCAGAGCAATCCCGAAGTGGTACGCGGCCGAGCCGGCGGGCGAGCATCGAGACAGCCCCGAGCCGGGCGGCCGGCCGGGGCAACCGCGGCCGGCCGCCCGGACCCTACGGCGGCGGCCGCACCGGCGACGGCGGGCCGCTGACCGCTCAGCCCGGCCCGGTCCGGTGACGTCGTTCCACGCGGCCCACGGGGCACCCGCCGTCGCGCACCTGACAGATGAGCCGGGCCGCACGCGTACCCGCCCGGCTCCCTCGGCATCGTGCCCACATCACGGAGGCAAGGAACCCGATGAACTCCACAGACACCACGACCACGACCACGGCCGACGAGCGGGAGCAGGGCGTCGCCGGCCTGCCGGAGCGCATCATGACGGCGTGGGCGGCCCATGACGCCGCCGCCTTCGCGGACATCTTCACCGAGAACGCCAGCATGGTGATGCCCGGAGTCCACTGCCAGGGCCGCGAGGCCATCCGTTCGTTCATGGCGGCCGCCTTCGAGGGCCCGTTCAAGGGCACCCAGGTCGTCGGAGCGCCGGTCGCCGTGAACTTCCTCGGCGACGAAGCGGCCGTCCTGGTCACCGAAGGCGGCGTCCGCGCCCCCGGCGAGGAAACGCTCCGGCCCGAGCGCAGGGTACGCGCCTCCTGGGTCGCGGTACGGGGCGAGGACGGTGTGTGGTCCCTGGCCGCCTACCAGAACAGTCCCTTCGACGCGTCCTGACCAACGCTCCGCCGCGAGCGGCGAGAGCACCGGGGGGGGGGGGGGCCCCCGGGGGGGGGGGCCCCCCCCGGGGGGGGGGGGGGGGGGGGGGGGGGGGGGGGGGGGGGGGGGGGGGGGGGGGGGGCGGGGGCGG
>NZ_JBVJMW010000030.1:0-28318 GCF_055583985.1 Streptomyces sp. NPDC104313 | reverse complement strand
ACCCGCCGAATACGAAACCAACTACTACCTCACAACCACGAAACCCCAGGTCACAACCACAATCTGAAGTCTCTACCGAACCCGGAACGGTTCAGCATCTCCGCATAAGCAGCGATGTTTATCCGAAAACCCACCCAGACCTCAGACCGTCTGACTACGGTCACCTTGCATGAGGTTTCTGCATACTTCGGACTGGCACCTGGGCCGCCGGTTCCATGGAGAAGACCTGATCGACGCCCAGCGCAAAATCCTTGATCACATCTGCGACACCGCCCGCAACGAGCAGGTCGACGCCCTGCTCATCGCCGGAGACATCTACGACCGGGCCATCCCCAGCCTGGACGCGGTACGCCTGTTCAGCCAGGGCCTGAACAAGATGGCCGACCTCGGCATACCAGCCATCATGATCAGCGGAAACCACGACTCCGCACATCGCCTCGGAGTCGGCTCCGCCCTGCTGGCCCGCACCGGCGTGCACCTGAAGACCGACCCGGCCCACACCGCCACCCCCGTCCTGCTGGAGAGCCCCACCGACACCGTCGCCGTCTACGGCGTGCCCTACCTCGAGCCAACCCTGGTACGCACGCACCTCGAAGCCGAAGAAGCCTCCCACCAAGCCGTCCTCAGCTCAGCTCTGGACCGCATCCGCGCCGACCTCGCCGCCCGCCCCGCCGACACCCGCTCCATCGTGCTGGCCCACGCCTTCGTCACCGGTGCGACCGGCTGCAGAAGCGAGCGTGACATCAGCGTCGGCGGCGTCGACCACGCGCCCGCATCCGTCTTCGACGGCATCGACTACGTCGCACTGGGCCACCTCCACGGCGCCCAGCAGGTCAACGACCACATCCACTACAGCGGCTCCCCGCTCGCCTACTCCTTCTCCGAAACCGGACACACCAAGTCCCTCACCCTGATCGACCTGCCACCCCAAGCAGCCGCCCCCACCGTCACCCGCCACCCCCTCCCAACAGACCTCCAACTGCCCCTGGCCCGCCTGACCGGCCGCCTGGAAGACCTGCTGACCGACCCGGCCCACGAACCCCTCACCAAAGCCTGGCTGCACGTCACCCTCACCGACACCGCCCGCCCCTACGAACCCATGGCACGCCTCAAACAGCGCTTCCCCCACACCCTCGACCTGCAACATCTCCCCACCGCCATCCCCGCCCAGGCCACCGCCACCCCCACCTACAGCGAACGGCTCCGCGGACGAGGCGACCTCGACATCACCCACGACTTCATCACCACCGTGCGCGGCACCCCGCCCAACGACGAAGAGCACAGCCTCCTCCAGGAAGCGATCGACACCTCCCGCGTAAACGCCCAGGAGAAGGAAACCGTCTAAATGCGCCTGCACACCCTGCACCTGCAGGCCTTCGGACCCTTCGCCGGCACCCACACCGTCGACTTCGACGCCCTGTCCGCAGACGGTCTCTTCCTCCTCCACGGTGACACCGGCGCCGGCAAGAGCACCCTGTTCGCCGCGATCTGCGTCGCCCTCTACGGCGAGCCACCCGTCGACCGCAACCTCAAGCTCCGCAGCGACCACGCGGCCCCCGGTCTCCTGACCGAGGTGACACTCGAGGTCACCCTCGCCGGAAAGCGCCTGAAAATCAGGCGGATCCCCGCCCAGACCAAGCGGAAAGTCCGCGGTGACGGCGAGACCTCACAGAAAGCCGAGACCTACCTCAGCGAATGGTCCCTGGACCCCGCCGGGCAGGGCCGCTGGGAAGCACTCAGCAAGTCCCACAGAGAAGCCGCGGACGAGATCAAAGCCCTGCTCGGCATGAGCCGCCAGCAGTTCTGCCAGGTCGTCCTCCTGCCACAGAACGAGTTCACCAAATTCCTGCGCGCAAGCGCCTCCGACCGCAAGGACCTGCTCGGCAAGCTCTTCCACACCCACCGCTTCGGGTCCGTCGAGAACTGGCTGGCAGCACGCAAAAACACCATCGCCGCCCAACGCGACGAGGCACGCACCGACGTCCTGCGCCTGGCCGAACGCACCCAACAGCAAGCCGGACCAGCACTCGAACCCGAACACGGCGCACCCCAGACGTCCGACCCCGCCACCCTCACCGACCCCGCCCTCACCTGGGCCACCGCCCTGCACACCAAAGCCGCCACCCTCGAGAAGGAAGCAGCCACCGCCGCCACCCACGCGGAACAGGAACTGGCCGCCTTCCGCGACCGAGAAAGCGCCGTACGCGACCTCGCCGCCCACCAGGAAGCCCACCGCACCACACGCAAACAGCTCGACACCCTCCAAGAACAAGCAGAGCACCACGCCGACCTCAACCGACAACGCCAACGCGCCCTGCAAGCCCACAAAGTGGCCCCGCTCCTGGCCGCATCGACCGCCACCGCAGCCCAGCACACCCGCGCCCAAGCCGACGAACACGACGCCCGCACCCTCCTGGACCCCGAGCACACCACCCTCGACTCCACCGGGCTCACCACCGCCGCACAGCACCTGCGCGCCACCATCGGCGCACTGAACGCCCTGCTCCCCGACGAAGCCTCCCTCCAGCAGTACGAAACAGACCTGCAGAAACTCGACAGCGAGCGCCAGCAACTCGCCCAGGACCTCACCGACGCCGAAGCCTGGCTCAACGACGCACCGCAACGCCGCAAAGCCCTGCAGACACGCCTGGAAACCGCCCGCACCGCCGAGGAAACCAGCCGCCGGCACACCACAGCCCTGGCACTGCTCACCGACCGCATCGGCGCCGCGAAACGCCGCGACTCCTACACAAGAAAGATCACCAAGGTCCAGCAGGACCTCCTCACGGCCCAGACCGCGACGAAGACCGCAGCCCAGGAACACATCAGCATCCGCCGCCGGCGCACCGACGGCATGGCCGCCGAACTGGCCCTCCAGCTCACCGACGGCGAACCCTGCGCCGTCTGCGGCTCACCCACACACCCCGACCCCGCAGCCCCCCACCCCGACCAGCCCACCGCCGCAGACGAACAGGCCGCCGAAACCCGCCACACCACAGCCCAAGAGACTCACCAAGCCCTCCAGGACAAGCTGCGAGAACTCACCGAACAGGCCGCCACCGCACGAGGCGAAGCAGGAGGAGACATCCCCCTGGCCGACCTCACCGCGGAGCACACCACACTCCAGCAACACCTCACCCAAACTCTCGAAGCCGCCGCCGACACCGGCCCCGCAACCGAAGAACTCCACAGCCTGGACCAGCAGCACACCCGCACCGAAAGCGACCGCACCGACACCGCGACCCGGCTCGCCGCCGTCGATACCAGCTACGACCGGCTCGCCGCCCAAGCCCAGGACCTCGACCACAAGCTCACCACCGCCCGCGCCGACGCCCCCACCCTCACCCAGCGCATCACCGAGCTCACCCGGACAGCCGACCGCCTCACCACCGCAGCCGACCGCGCCGCCACCACCGCCCACACCGCGACAGACCACCAACTCGCCACCGAACGAGCAGAACAAGCCGCCCGCACCACAGGATTCGACTCCCTGGACAACGCAGCACAGGCACTGCTGAGCGACGACGACCTCCGCGCCCTGGAAGACGAGATCAACCAGTGGCGCGAACAGCGCGCAGCCGCCACCTCCCGCCTCCAGGACCCCGACCTCACCTCAGCCGCGGCCCAGCCGCCCGCCGACCACGAAGAAGCCACAGCTCAACTCGCAGCCGCCACCGCCCACCACACACACGCCGCCACCACAGCCGCACACGCCACCGAACGCACCCGCGCCCTCGACGCGCTGCGCACCGAGCTCACCACCCACATCCAGCGCCTCGAACCCCTCGAACACGCCTACCGCACCGTCGACCACCTCCACGCCCTGATCAACGGCACCTCACCCGGCAACCGGCTCCGCATGCAACTCGAGGCATACGTCCTGGCCGCCCGCCTCGAAGATGTCGTCGCTGCAGCCAACACCCGACTCGCCCCCATGTCAGAAAACCGCTACACCCTCATCCACTCCGACGACCGCGCCTCCCACGGTGCCCGCTCCGGCCTCGGCCTCAAAATCACCGACGCCTGGAGCGGAAAAGACCGCGACACCGACACCCTCTCCGGAGGCGAATCCTTCTTCGCCTCCCTCGCCCTCGCTCTCGGCCTCGCCGACGTCGTCACCGCCGAATCAGGCGGACAAGCCCTCGACACCCTCTTCATCGACGAAGGCTTCGGCACCCTCGACGAAGACACCCTCCACAACGTCCTCGACACCCTGGACTCCCTCCGCGCCCACGACCGCACCGTCGGAGTCATCAGCCACGTCCCCGAACTACGCCGCCGCATCACCCACCGCCTCCACGTACGCAAAGCCACCACCGGCTCCACCCTTGCCGTCATCACCGAAGCAGCCGAATGACCCCCGGGGTGCGGTGCAACAATGCCACCGCACCCCACCCCACCCACGGGAGCGGAACACCCCATGACCCCCGCCGACATCCAGCTCCGCCCCCACCAGAAAGAAGCCGTCACCGCCGCAGTCAAAACCCTGCGCACCCACCCCCGGGCCAGAGTCATCGCGGCCTGCGGGACCGGGAAAACCCTCATCGCCGCCCGCACCACCACCCGTATCGCACCCCGCGGGCGGGTCCTGGTCCTCGTCCCGACCCTGGACCTGCTCTCCCAGACCGTCCGCTCCTGGCACACAGCCGGCCACAAAGCCCCAGCGGTGGCCGTCTGCTCCGCCCGCCAAGCCATGGACCACCCCTCCGCCGGCAACCTCCCCATGACCACGAAACCCGCCGAGCTCACCGAACTCACCCCACCCACCGGCCCGGTCACCGTCTACGCCACCTACGCCTCCCTCCCCACCGTCATCAACGCCCACCGCGACCACCACCTGCCGCCCTGGGACCTCGTCGTCGTCGACGAGGCCCACCGCACCGCCGGCCGCCTCGGAAAAGCCTGGGCAGGCATCCACCACGACGACCAGGTCCCCGCCGCCCGCCGCCTCTACCTCACCGCGACCCCCCGCATCTGGGACCCCGACACCGACCACAGCGACACCCCCGTCGCTTCCATGGACGACGAAACCCTCTTCGGCCCCGTCGCCTGGCGCCTCACCCTCTCCGACGCCATCGACCTCGGCCTCCTCGCCGACTACCAGATCCTCGTCCCCGTCATCCAGGACACCGACCTCCGCGACTGGCTCGCCACCAACCGCGGCGCAGGCGCCGACGGCCTCCGCCTCGCCGGACACCAGGTCGCCGTCCTCAGAGCCATCCACGACCACAAACTCCGCCGCGTCCTCACCTTCCACCACCGGGTCGCCGACGCCCGCGCCTTCGCCACCACCTTCCCCGACACCGCAGCATCCCTCCCCGCAGACCTGCAGCCCCAAGGCCTGTGGGCGCAGTGGATCAGCGGCACCCACCCACCCCGCACCCGCCGCCGCATCCTCCTCGACTTCGCCACCCACACCCACCCCGAACAACCCGCCGTCCTCGCCAACGCCCGCGTCCTCGGCGAAGGCATCGACGTCCCCGCCATCGACGCCGTCGTCTTCGCCGACCCCAAGAACAGCCCCGTCGACACCGTCCAAGCCGTCGGCCGCGCCCTACGCCAAACCCCCGGCGCCGGCAAAAAAGCCACCCTGATCGTCCCCGTCTACCTCACCCCCGACGAAGACCCCGACGACCTCCTCAGTGCCGACGCCTACACCCCCCTCTGGCGCACCGTCCAAGCCCTGCGCGCCCACGACGAACGCCTCACCGCACGCCTCGCCGACCCCCGCACCCACCGCCCCACCCAAGGGCCCGAAGACCCCGGGGCCTGGCTCCACTTCGAACGCCCCACCCAACAAGAAGAAGTCGCCCTCGCTCTCACCCTGCGCGTCCTCAACCCCAAAAGCGCCGAATGGCGCCGCGGCCTCACCGCAGCCCGCCACTACCACCGCACCCACCACCACCTCGACGCCCCCCAAACCTACGAAGACCCCGACGGCTACCCCCTCGGCCGCTGGCTCACCTGGCAACGCCACCTCCACACCACCGGCGCCCTCGACCCCGCCCGCACCACCGCCCTCGAACGCCTCGGCATCATCTGGAACCCCCAACAGCACGCCTTCGACCGCGGAATCGCCCACGCCACCGCCTACGCCGCCGTGCACGGTCACCTCGCCGCCCCCGTCGACCACCACCACGACGGCTACGCTCTCGGCCGCTGGCTCGCCACCCAACGCAAACGCGCCGACACCCTCACCCCCGCCAGAGCCCACGCCCTCCACGACCTCGACCCGCACTGGAACCCGCCCTGGCCCCTGACCTGGCACCGCACCTACCACGCCGCCCGCAGACACCACGAAGCCGGCCACCAGCTGATCGACCTGCCCCGGGACTACACCACTGAAGACGGACACCGCCTGGGGGAGTGGCTGCACAACCAGCGCCTGCACCCCGAACGCCTGCACTCCACCCAGCAACAGCTCCTGGCCGGCCTCGGCCTGACCCAGAACACCGATCCGGCCGCTAAGAAACGCAAACCGGCCGCCCGCAAGCCAGACCAGGGCCTGGTCGCCGCCCGCGCCTTCCACCAGCGGGAAGGACACCTCGAGGTTCCCCAGCGCCATGTCGAAGACCTCGACGGAGAACCTGTACGACTTGGGCAGTGGATCAGCAACGCCCGCCGCCGCAAGGAACGCCTGCCCGCCGACCGGATCCGCGCACTCCACGCTCTCGACATGCGCTGGTAGACGCACTTCGCCGACGGAGCTGGATGCCGTTCAGATCCGTCGGCTGGCTCTCGCAGCAACCGTTGAACGTTCCCTGATCTGTGCACGGCAGTCCCAGGCGGCGCTGACAACTGAGGCGGGACCTTGGGGGCTACCAGACCCCAGCACGAAGCACGCAAGCCAGGCAATCGAAGGCGCCGCTGCGCCCCCACGTCTGGGATTGCAAGGTGCTACGCGCCACACCCATGGATTTCCGTCACCTGACTCCCTTGTCGCTACAGGCCCCTAACCCCTGGTGGGGCGCCCACCAGGGGATCATCCACGGTTCGAGGATTCGCCGGACGTCCTGCTGGGCCTCCCGAGGCGCCGACCTTAATTGCCGGGATGTCATCCGATGGCGTCATGCTTCCTGAGCTGGGGGTCAGTGATCTCAGCAGCGCTGCGCCAGGCGGCGTCGGAGACCTCTTCGGTCTGGAGCTCGCCGGTGGTGGCCGTGGTGCGGGAGAGGAAGCGGAAGTCGAAGTGCTAGTGGGTGGGCTGGACCGCCAAGGTCACCAGCCGTTGTCGGCGTACACGTGAACATACATAGCCGCGTACGGATGAACGTACAGAGTTCTTGATGCGCTGAGGGCCCGCGCTGTCACTTAAGTGGCCTTTCCTATACGTTTTCAAGACTTTGACCGTGTCGATGCTCTTGCGTGGAGGGCGCAGACCGCTCCGGCGGTTCGAGGCTCCCGGTCGACGTGGACGCGTGGTCGGACACGATCGAGACCCGGGGCATCTCCAAGGTGATCGACAGCCACGACATTCTGATCGTGCACGTCGACCACCGGGCCTCTTCGGTGGGGAGCGGCGGGAGGCCAACGTCCTGGCCGGCATCTTTGACGGGGAACAGAATCGCCTCGTCGTTCATGGGCTGGTCTGACGAAGCCTTCGAACGCCTTGTTCAGTGAGGGGTCCAGAGCGAACCGCGACTGGCTCACCCAGCGCCCTTGGCGGCGCGACCGAACGATGGCTTGACCGAGCCCGCGGCGAGGCCAAGGCTGCCGACGCGCTGGCAAGGTTTGCCCGCACGCCCCCCACACCACCAGCCTGCCATGGCTGGAACACGTTATCGATGGCCGCTACGACGCCTTCGCCAACCGCTGCTGGTACGTCACCCGCTGGCTCACCGAACTCCGCGATTCCCCGCTACCCGACGGCGCTGCTTTGAGCCGATGGCGCCGCGTCATCGACGATCTCGCCGCCAACGGCGACCGAAGAGCTGTCGAGCTCCAACGCATCGACGAGTAACGCCGACCAGTCCCCAGCGGCCACTTCGCTATGCGCTCCTATCTGAGCGACACCTTGTCCGCGCTACTGCCTACACCGAGGAGGGGTGTGCGACAGGGCGCTCACAGGTTCGAGAGTGCGACTGTCCGATGCCTTCGGGCGCTCAAGCGGCCGCGGACCGCACTGCCGGGTCAGCGCATCGCGAGCAGAGAGCGAACGGTGGCCGCTTCGCTGTTAAGGCCGAGGTCTTCATACAAGGTTGCAGCACGGGTGAGATGGGTGACGGCTTGTCCCCTGTTACCCGCGTCGCTCCATGCCTGGCCGAGACGGAGCAGCGCATGGGCATGAAGGTCTTGGGCATTGCCGCGTTCGCAGGCGGCCTGGGCTCGCACCAGAAAGGCAATCTGCTGCTGTGGTGTGAGGTCGGTCAGCAGCTCGGCACAGGCCATCAGGATCGCCGCTTCGTCGCGCGGACTTCCTACGGCGCTGCTGACTTCGACGACCCGCTGGCAGACCGCCCGTACCTTCTCGGGCTGCCCCGACGCCTGCAGCGCGTATGCCGCCGTACACAGAGCCTTCGCTTGGTTTGCGGTGTCGCCGAGACTCTCGAACAGCAAGGCAGCCTCCTCTGCCGCATCGCACGCTTCTGGGAAGGTCTCCAGCTCCTGGTGGTCCAGGGACAGGTTGCTCAACACCGCTGCCTGCTCCCGGATGTCCTCGATAGTTCGTTGGACCGCCAGGGCTTCCTGGTGGATCTGGACCGCCTCGGAATGCCTTCCCGACTCTCGCAGGGCCGAGCCGAGACCGTTGAGAGCCTTCCCTTTTTCGTTATGGTCGCCCATCGAGGCGAAGAGGCTGGCAGCCCGCGTATGAGCATTGCAAGCGTCGTCGTAGCGTGAAACCTCGGTCAGGGCGATGCCGAGGTTGTTCCATGCTCCGGCCTCGGCGGCACTTTCTCCCGCCCGGTGGGCGACGTCACACGCCGTCGTCGTCACGGCGATCAGGTCGTCGAAGTACCCACACCATTCGAGATAGTCGTAGAGGATAACTGGAAGATTGACAGCGAGGTCCTGATGCCCGCTGGCGGCTGCGACTGCCACGGAGGCGGTGAGGTTGGCGCGCTCGCGGTCCAGCCACAAGAGCGCCTCGTCCAGATCTGTGAAGTCCCCTGACGTAGGCACACCTGGCTGAAGGTGTGAGGTTGCTGCCAGGGCGGTCCGGGTATAGTACTCGAGCAGCTGGCGCAGGGATGTCGCCGCTTTCTGCGCGGCTTCTCCCGCATCATCGTCTGCTGCAGTGCGGGGCGTGCCGTGCACGAGTTCGGTGGCGTATTCACGCACGAGGTCATGCATCGACCAGCGTTTGTCTGCGCAGTTGAGCAGGTGTGCCTGGATGAGAGAACGCAGTACGGCCCGCACGGTCGGCAGTGGGCGGCCGACGAGAGCGGCTGCGGCCCAAGGACTGATGTCAGGACCTGGATTGAGCGCCAGGAGCCGGAAAAGCTCGGCATGATCCGGGGGCAGGCGGCGGTAGGACAGGTCGAATGCGGCGCGAACGGCACGCTCACCGTCGTCGAGGAAGGCCAGTCGTGACTGGGCCGCGGCCAGCTCTGCCGCGAGCTCAGCGACTGTTTGATCGGGTTCCAGGATCAGCAGGGCGGCGCTGATGTGCAGGGCCAGCGGTAGATGCCCGCACAGGAAGGCTAGTTCGTCGAGCCCTTCGCTGCCCTCGACGACGCGCTCGTCCGCTGGGTTAGCGGTCTGCACGGCGTGACGGATGAGCGCCACTGCCGCAGGGGCGGTGAGCAGAGCAAGGTCGACGATCCGCGCGTTCAGCGTCGCCAGGGTATGCCGGGAAGTGATCAGGACCCGGTGCGTGGAACTGCCGGGGAGCAGCAGCCGGACCTGGTCGGCACTGGAGGCGTTATCGGCCACGATCAGCAGGCGTTGCCCCCGGGCGGCCAGGTCCTCCAGTTCGGACCGGTACAGCGCTGCCCGTTCCTCCGCTCCTGTAGGAATGTTGGCAAGGGCGACGCCGAGAGCCCGCAGGAACGCTTCCAGCACCTGACCGGCCTGAACCGGATTCTCGTCGTATCCGTGCAGGTCGACGAAGAGGCTGCCGGTGAACGACCCGGCCTGGGTGGCGGTATGCCCCGCCGTTAGGGCAAGCGCCGTCTTGCCGACGCCAGCAAGTCCCGCGACTGCTGTGACCAGGACCGGCGGCGAGCCGTCCTGCAGACTCGAGAGCACCAGATCCACCTCGGCATCCCGGCCGCTGAGCAACGGGGGCGCAGCCGGAAGAGACGCAAGCGCGGTCGGTGCCGGCGCGGGCGGATACACCTTCACAGTCAGAGGGCTGTCGTCGCCTGTGGTGACGGCGCCGATATTCCCTGCGGCCGCAACAGACCGCGGCCCCGACGCCGCGACACCCGATTCCGGCACCGAGAGAGCGCGGCCGGAGAGCGACGGCGAGTCCTGCGGGACCGGTGCTGCTTCGGGCTTCCTCCACTGCCGGCTCATGCGCGCGCGTCCTCTCTGGTGATTGCCTCGCCACTCCCGCTAGCAGCTGGGGTACCGAGTTTCACCTTGTCGCTGGCGGCCACCATTGCGTTGCTTCCATCCGCAGCGAGTGAATGATCCCCCCGTGCTTGTGTGGACTGGCTGCTCACGCGTCCCCCGTCGAGGCGCTGTCGATGTCGCCGCCAGCTGCTACGGACCGGTCGCCGGCTGCGGTCGCACTGCCAGATGCTGGGCGTGGCGTCGCAGGCATGGTTGGAGCAGGCGCGGGTGTGGCGCCGTCGCCTGTCGTAACGGAGCCGATGCTCCCTCCGGCGGCGATCGACCGTTCTCCGGTGGCGCTGACTGCCGCTCCGCTGGGCGAGGGAGAGGCCGGTGGCGCGAAATGGGCATACAGGGCCAGGGCAAACCCCAGCAGACCTGCTGCACCACCGCCGACGCTGGCCCAGGGGTCTGCCGCCTTGACGTCGATGACTGCGCCGACGACCAGTGCTGCCACCCCAGCCCCGCACAGCCCGATACCCGTGTACATCAAGGCCCTCATGGCCTCATCAACTCCTCTGTATGGTCCTAGGACAGGTCCGCAACTATTGTGCGGTTCTGAGGATCCTTCTTGCGTATGAGAGCTTGCCTTCCACGCTGTTGGGTGCGGAGTCAGCGCTCAAGTCGAGCGGTGGCCTGCCGCGACGAGTGTGCGCCCCTGCAGGGTTCGATGCAGCAGTGGAAGGGTTTCCTTGTCGGTGGGTTCATCGAGGTTGCAGCCCATCCGGCGAGCCGTGAAACGCCAGGGCAGGTCTAAGCGCCCTGGTCCATACAGCCGTCCCCGCATAACCCGCCCTCACACCTGTTGCGCCTTCCAAACGAGAGGTCCTCTCCTACGGGGTGCTCGGTCGTGACCAGGCCTTTGGCAGGCGCTTGTCAGGCCTGGGCCGCGCGCACCGGGCACACGGGCAATCCGTCGCCCTCACGCTGCTATGGGCAGCATCGCGTCGTGAGCTCACCGCAGAGTTCAGTTCTGGCCAGCCGAAATGGTTCAGCACGAACAACCAACTCGGTTCACGGGCACGGGAGTCTGCGCACCACAGTTGTGCACTGGGCCACCGTCCGGCCCCCGCAGGTCGCCCGGCACTGGGACGAGCAGGGGACGTGGCTGCGCCCGCCGCTCCTGATCGAGAGGCGTCTCCTGGCCTCGGGCGCCGACCGGCCGCAGGTCCTGGAGGGCCGGACATGCGTCGGGGTTCTGCTCGGCCGCCTACGCGGGCACCTGCACGTCGCCCCCAACCACCAGGCCTGGGTCGGCCGCCGGTGACAGACGTGCCCCGCTTTCGTGCGTACGCTGCGAGCGTCCGGCGTTCCCACAGAGAGATGCGGATGTTGGAGAACCCGTCTGTACCCCGGCCCTCGTCCTCGAGGGGCACCGGCGAGCGATGCTTTTGCGCCTGGTGGAGGCTGAGCAGACCTCAGGACGGGTGAGGGCCCTCCGGCGCGCACGCTTCCGCCCACGGACGGCTACCGTCTTCCTATGGGCGCAGATGAGATAGAGCAAGCGCAGTCGGAGCAGGGCTGGAACTACGGCTACGGCTATGTCTGCGCCGGGTGTGTCGATGACGAGGCCCTTGCCCGGAAGATCGCAGCAGATGCCTACGCGGACGAGAATTGCGACTACTGCGCGCGCACACCGGCAGCCCTCATCGACACCCTCCTGCAAGCATTCTTCGACGGGCTGCACACTGAGTACTCCCTGGCAGGCGCCGAACTTGCTTACTTCGGCGGCGAACTGGTGCCTCTCAACCGTTGGGAGGGCGACGACCTTGTCAACCAGTACGTGGACGTCTTGCACGGCGAAGACCTGCAGGAAACCGTCCGCGAGGCGGCCCGTCACGATGACGTGTGGGTTGAGCGTCACTTCATCGAGCCTCGCCAGGACGAGGCACTGCTCGATGGATGGAGGCGCTTCAGCCATGAGGTGATGTACCGAACCCGGCATGTTTTCTGGCTGGCCCCACCCCACAAGGACGAGGCATATCTTGGCGGAGGGGAAATCCCTGCCGCAGCCATCCTTGATACCCTCGGCGACCTCATTCCCCAGGCAGGTCTCCTCCACGAGATCCCGGCCGGCCATCGTCTGTGGCGCGCACGTGCCCACGACGACCTCGAACAGCACTGGTCCGCAAGTCGGCTGGGGACTGCTTCGCCAGCCCAGGCCCGACACCCCAACCGGATGAGCCCGGCAGGCATTCCTCTTTTCTACGGAGCCGACAGCCCCGCCACCGCCATCCAGGAAGTGGCCCGGCACGCCACCCCCAGTACCAAGTTCGTCACCTACGCCGCATTCGACACCACCCGACCCTGCACGGTGGTGGACTTCACCCGCCTGGGGCCCATTCCGACGATCTTCGACACCGACCGCGCACACCTGCGACGGGCACTGATCTTCCTCCATGCCTTCGTGACAAGCCTCAGCGCTGACCCTGAGGACCGCGAGCACCTGGAGTATGTCCCCACGCAGATTGTCACCGAATACCTCTTGCGGGTCTTCGGTCGGGAACGGCCTCTGGACGGCCCGGTGTTCGCCTCTGCTGCAGGACGCGAGGGGCTGTGTACGGTTCTCGACACCCCCCAAACCCACTGCCTTGAGCCGGGTGCCCCAGAACCCGACGAACACGCCGCCCTGCGCCTGGTCTCGGGCACCTTGCAAGCACACCAGCCCCTGCCCCCGCTAGCTCGCGCTGAGAAGAAGCCGGGACCGTCCACAGGCGCCTGACAGCCCAACGCACCCAAGCTCGCACAGTGTCCTGGCCGTACACCTGGGCGGTGGGCCACTGCACCAAGCCGAAACACCATGATCAACACCATTGATTCAGGCGGGGCATAGACGCCACAACACCCCGCCCGACCGATCTGAGGCAGGGGCCGTGGGACAGAACTGGAGTGCGCTCGCTGTGGCCATCGTCGGTGTCGTCGGCACCCTGGGTGCAGCCCTGCTGACACAGCGCAGAGCCGACCGGCTCAAGCGCCACGAACTCGAAGTGACTACCCGCCAACAACGCGAGGACCGCGCTCACGCCGAACAAGTCCGGCAGCAGGAAGCGCGCATCTCGACACGGCGTGAACTGACCGACCTGCGACGGGCCTGCTACATCTCGCTCAACACCGCGGCCCGTCAGTACCAGACCGCACAGATCAACGTCATGCATGCCCTGCGCGCCCGGGATGACGCAGAGACCCGGACCTGTGCCGAACAGCTCGAGGAACGGCGCCTGGCCTATCGAGGCAGCTACGCCGAAGCGCAGATGATTGTTCCCGCTGCTGTACTGAGAGACACCAGGGCGGCAAACCGGCAACTCAACAGCGCCTACGGCCTGCTGAAAAAGATGCTGGCAGGCAGTCACCCCGACGGCGGTGAACTCAGCAGGCTAGAAGTGGAGACCGAGATGTCGTGGGCGCTGCCTTCCGACCTGAGGGCCGCCATGCGCAGCGATCTTGGCGTGGATGAGGCTTCCGAAGAGTAATCCCAGCGTCGGTTCCGGGCACGAGCCGCTCAGCAGCCTCTCCCGGCGGGATTCGAGGACAGCGCGCCGAGCCCCGAGTAGGTGGCATCGCCGGGCGCGGCAGACCTGAAGGTCCACTGCACCGTTCGGCAGGCCAGTGTCAGAGGCGGCGTGTAGCGTCCGGCCGTGAATTACGGACTGACGCGCCTGCTGCGTACTGAGCGCGCGTTGATGGAGATGAAGCTCGGCGCCGGTGCTCACGGCGCACAGTTCGCGGCGTACGACGCCTGGGCAGAAGCGAAGGGCATACCGGCAGCTGACCGCTACCTGGTGGGCCCGAATGCCGATCCGATCCCGGACGGCCCGAGAACCTGGTCCCGTCGCCTCACCTTCGACGGTCTCCTCGGCGGCTGGAATAATTCATCGGACTACCTCGCCCGGCTGCTGGCCGTCCGGGCGCACCAGCAGCTCGTGGCGCTGGAGGCCGAAGCGACCGGCCCGGCGGACCAGGCCTCGACCGGGCTCAGCGACGCACTGCGGCTGCGGCGACTGGCGCGCCTCACGCAGACTGCCGCCCCACAGGGCACGGTGTTCAACTCGCAGCAGCACTCTCAGATGGGAGCTCCGAACATCTGCGCTTGGCGAGAGACGGAAGACGGCTACGTTGTCGCCGAGATCCAGCGCCTGCAGCCCAGACGCGGAACGGACAGCCCCTTCGAGATCCGCATCATGGTGCAGACGCCGGAGGCCACTTCCGCCACCAATGGATCCCTTGCGGACCGCCATCAAAAATGGCTCGCCCGCAACATTTTCGTCCAGCACGCGGGCCCCCACGTGCAGGCTCTCGTGAGGGACCCGCAGGACGACGGATTCAAGAAGAAGCCAGGAGCGAAGGGCCATCCGCAGTACTACGGATACGAGGGCGGCGGGCACGGAAGCTCTGTAGTACTCCAGGACGCGGTCGACCTGAACGACATGACCACGGCGTTCTCTGCCCTCCTGGAGTACCTCGCCACCTACCCAAAGCCGTAGACCAAGCCAGAGTGCCCTCCCGACGGAGGGCCACGCGCTGCTGATCAAGACTACGTCACCCCCCAGAAGGAAGACGGCCGTGCCCCCTTCGATTTCGGCTAACGTCGCGGCCGCTGACATGCGTCGGCTGGGCAACGCCGAACCCCTGGAGCCCTACCCAGGCCGGGCCCGCGACCCCTGGATGTGCCGTCACATCCCCTGCAAACAGGTCATTTACCCCAACCGCAACAACGTGATGAGCGGGCAGGGTGCCTGCATCTGGTGCGCGCCGAACGCCCCGAAGAACCCGGAAGCGGCTTCGACGACGATGCTGAACACGGCTTTATCGTGCTGGTGGACTTCCTCGGGACGTAAACCATGGCTGTCGCGATGCGTCGCGGCCGGGCACATCGTGGCTCCCCGGTACAACAACGTCACCAGCCGCGCCGGCGGCTGCCGGTTCTGCAAGCGATACGGCCCTGGAGACCCGCACGAGGCGGTTGCCGACATGCGGGTCGTCGGCTTCCTCCCGCTGGAGCCGTTCAAGAACATCGCCTCGCCCTGGCTCTCACTATGCGAGCGGTGCCAGAAGATCTCATCCTCCAGGCTGAACAACGTCCGGAACAGAGGTGAATGCTGCCAGCACTGCGCGCGATACGGGTTGGACCCGGGCGCCCCGGCCCGACTGTACGTCCTTTCCCACGCCGAGTACGGCGCCGTGAAAATCGGGATCAGTGGACTGCGGACCCGCGAGGACCGCGTCGTCCGGTTCCAGAGCCACGGCTGGGTGCCATTCGCTCAGATCCAGTTCGCCACCGGCGCGGACGCCTACCGCACGGAGCAGAGGGTGATCAAGTTGCTCAGGGCCGAGGAGCACCCAGTATTCCTCAGCGACGCACAGATGCCGATCGGCGGCTACAAGGAGACGTTTGACGCAGCGCGGGTCTCCGCCGGACGGCTGTTCGTACTTGCGAAAGGAACGGCAGGGGGCGGCGTCGTCAGGCCGCGGTCCGCGATGCCCCGGTGACGCAAGCCAGCCCCGCCGCGAGGTGCTCCGGCAGCAGCCCGCGACGCGCCCACGCCATACGCGCTACCCGCCACCCACGCGGATTCGCATCGAGGTGGATAGTCCGCTCACTCATCAGCTGCTCTTCGTGCTGCCGTCACTCTTTCCGAAGTACTCACGGGGCGGCAACGCGGTGCTGTTCGACGTGCTCGGGCGACCCGTGACCGGATGCTCCCGGAGCAAGTCCCCCTCTTTCAAGGCGGGTGCGCCAAAGCGGTCCGCAGAGAGCGACGCTACAACGGACGGTGTTGCTGCTCGACTTGGCGATATCGCACTGCAGCGCACATCTGGAGGGCGTCGCGTGACGTCAGCGGACGTCGTCGTACCAGTCAGAGGACTGCTGCAGGTAGCGGTAGCTGACCCACTCCTGCGCCAGACGGTTTCCGTTCAGCAGCAGCTGTGTGCCGCCCGTCCGGCATGGTGCGGGAAGCCACTGGGCCAGCTCACCGACGGTCGCGGCGCTGACCGAGGCTTCCTTGGGTGCTGCAGGATGAGGCTGTCCCAAGGACTGAAGCACCTGGTAGAGGCGCTGAGCAGGCTGCACCGGCGGAAGCCCGAGATCGAGCGCGGTGGCGGAAGCCCGCAGCGGGATCCGCAGCCCGCTGGTGTCCAGGTCGCCGAAGTACCTGATCTGAGTGATGCCATGCTTGGCCTTGATGGCACGGATCGATGCCCGAAAGGTGCCGCCAAGACCCCACGCGACGTAGCCGAGCCGGTGATCGGCAGGCAGGCTCTCCACCAGTGACCACCAGGTGGTGGAGTTCTCGACCACGAACAGCACATTGCCCGCTCCGACGCGGCAATAGTGGCTGTCGCTCCCCTCCAGCGGGAACGTCTCTGTGATCAATGGCGGTGGAGGCCTGAAGGCTTGCAGCAACTCGTCGAGCCGGGCTGAGTCCGAGAACAGCGGCCCGGAAGCGAGTGTGTCGAACGTCTTCTCCGGCATGGGGAAGTCAGCCGCGCTGCCGAACGTTCCGAAGATCTCCAGGGCTCGTTCCCTCAACGGGATCCGGAACAGATCGGGTCCGCTCTTGAGCCACTGGTCGATCGCCGTATAAGCAGACCGCTGCTTCGCAGTCGCTGTCGCCCAGTAGGAGGCCAGCCAGGTCAGAGCGGGGTGCCACATCGGCATCGGCGGAACGACCGGCGGCGGAGCCTGCGCCAGCAGCCGCACCTTGACGGGCAGAGACACCTTCTCCGGGGTACGCCGCTGGATCTGCTCGATCAGACCAGTTGCTTCCAGCGTGTCCAGCGCACCGGCCAGGACCGCCGGCTCGAACGCCTCGTCCACATTCCGGTTCGGCACACGGCGGAAGACCTCCCACACGTCGTCGAGGGGGATCAGCGCTGCCTTGTAGCGGCTGCGGCCGTGCGCCGCAGCCCACTCCCGCAGCCCCGCGATCAGATCATTCTCCCGGCGTTGCAGTGCCATCGTCTCCCCCGAAGATGCCGCGTGATTCCTCACGGCGGAAGATTCTGGCACTGTCGATCCGCCCGGTACCGTCCTCGGGGTCAAGAGTGTCAAGGTGCGGCCGGAACACGTCGTCGACGACCAGGTACTTGCGTGCCGCCCGCAGGTCGGCGTCGTTGCGCAGCCGGACGATCAGCGGGAACTTCCCCAGGGCCTTCTCGTCGTACAGGCCGGTGGTGTAGACGAGCTGCACCCCCAAGGCCTGCGCCACCTGCCGTTGCAGATCCAGAAGGTATTCGGCGTTCGCCCGGCCGATGGGGTTGTCCAGGAACAGAACTCCAGCGTGACGCGACCGCTCGCGTCCCTTCTGGTTGGCCCGCAGCGCAGCCATTGCGCAGTAAAGCAGGATCGCCGCAGTCAACTGCTGGCCTCCGGAGAAGACGTTCTTGACCTTCGACACCCGTACCCGTTCGGTGCGCAGGACCATGTCCGGCTTGAGCACGTGGACCTTGAACCCGGCAGGAACGGCGGTATGGACCGCGCGCAGCATCAACGACAGCCCGTCGCGGGCCACTTTGCGTCCGTCGCCGGTGCGGCCGGTCGCGGCTTCCTCCGCGAGCTCGCCCAGACGAGGCAGGAGCAGTTCGTCGGGCTGCGGATTGAAGGAGAACTGGATGAACTCCTCCTCGGCCCAGTCGCCCAGGCTCTGCGGAAGCTTGGACAGCCGCTGGGCAGAGCGCAGCAGGGACAGGGCTTTGTCACTCTCGCCCTTGAGATGGTCGACGATGGTCTGCCGGTGCTGATTCACTTCGTCGATCTCATCGCTGAGGTTCCGCCTGCGTGTCTGGAGCGCGGCCAGCCACTTCGTCGCGTGCTCGGCGGTCTGCTCGGCCGACAGCTCGATGATCTGCTGCCGCACCGGGATGGTCAGGCGGGAGTACTGGTCACCCGCGGCGTGCCGTCGGCTGTGCTCCGCAGCCCTACGCAGGGTCTTCTCCGTGAGATTGAGATCTTCCTTGGCTTTCCTGGCGGAAGCGTCCAGATGCAGGTGGTCCCTCCAGGCGGCGTCGCCGTCGCCCGCGTAGGGGGCGGCATCTGGCTCCGCGGCCGCGTCCGTCAGCACCTGCGAGAGCCGCTCGAAGGTCTCGGCCGCGTCCTTGGCCCGTCTCGTCTGCTCGGCGGCGGCCTCCTGCTGTGAGAGCGCGGCCGCCTCGGCTGTCCGCGCGACTGCGTACTGCTTCTCCGCGTCCGCCACCGTCTCCAGACACCAGTCGATCGTGTCCGGCACGTCGCCGGGCGGCATGGGCTCGGTGCCGTCGGCGGTCTGCTCGCGGAACTCCTGGCGCCGCTCGCTCAGGGCATTTTCGTGCCTGCCCTTTTCTTCCGCGGCCCGCTTGTCCGCAATCTCTGCCGCCGCGAGCGCTCTGAGGGCCAGTTCGAGCGCCTCGGCCCGGCTGCGCTCGTCCAGCGCCTCGGGCATCTGCAGCAACCGCAGGGCCTCGTCTCGGTCCGCCTGCGGCAACGCGGAGAACACGGCCGCTGCCTCCTGGGCATCCTCCTCAGCCCGGACAAGCCGCGCACGCAACTCTCCAGGGACCGCCGCCCTGTCGAAGTCGTCCTTGGCCTTGTTGTAAGCCTCTCGCAATACCGGCACCGGGTCGCTCGGCGGCTCACCTTCGAACAGCATCTCCTGCACACCAGGCAGCTCGGCCCACTCCTGGGCGGCCACAGCGGCGGCCCGGCGCTGCTCATCGCCCGCCGCTTGCCGGCCCTCGGCGGCCCGGCGCTGCTCATCGGCAATGCCCTGGGCTTCCTCAGCCTCCTCCTCGTGGATGCCGCGCTGCTCCTGGGCGGCCGCAGCCTGCTCACGCCATGCCGGGATCTGCGCCAGCCGCTCGCCGAGACCGGCCAGCCGACGGCTCACCTTCTGCCAGTGCTCGTGATCCTGCCGCGTGTCGCCGAGTTCACCGCGGATCTCCTCACGGCGCTCCGTCAAGGCTTCCATGGCCAGGCGCTGCCCCGTAGTCACCTCCTCGGCCTCCGCCAGGGCACTGACGGCGGCCGCGTGATCTTCCCGCAGTTCCGCCAGCGCCCCAGCGGGGTAGTCCTCGCGCCACTGGGTGACCCGTCTAAGCACCACCGCATCGTGCTGCTGGGTGCGGTGCAGCTCCTTCAACCGTTCCTCGGAGCGAGCCCAACGCTTCTCGATGAGCTTCTGCTCGGCCTCGGCGGCCTTCTCCTCATACAGCGCGGCGTTGAACGGCAGCGTGAACAGCACCCCCTGCGCGGGGCCCCCGTCTGCCTCATACAGCCCCGCGACCGTGCCTACAGCGACGTGGTAGGCCGTTGGCGTCGCCCGGTCGAGGACCTCCCGTGCCCGTTCCTGGTCGCCGTCCGAGTTCAGCAGCACTCCGCTGACCAGATGGGGAGCACCAGCGAGCATCTCCTCGCGCTTGCCGGGCGGCAATTGCGCGATGTACTTCCAGCCCGGCCAGGCATCAATGCGGGGCTCGGACTGCTGAAGGAGTCGACAGGCGTCCACCACGACCTGCGGCGGAGGCAACAGGTGGCCGTCCTGCAGGGCCAGCCGGGCCACATCATCACGAGCCTGTTCGACCCGCAGCGCGACTCTTTCCTTCTCCGATTCCGCGATGGCCGCCCCCAGCCGCTCCAGCAACACCTCCGCGTCCGCCTCCAAGCGCACCGCCGCCCCCAGCAACTCCGCGCCCCTGGAGACCATCTCGATCGCGGAGGTCCGTGCCTCAGCGCTTTCCAGCAGTCGCTGCGCCTGGCCACGGCGACCCCGCGCAGCCTCCTCCTCACGGATTGCAACGGACAGAGTCCCTTGGACATCGCCCTGCCGACGGTCGACGCTCTCCTGTTCCCGTTCCAGGGCGTTGATCCTGTCCGCCGCGCGGACCACAGCCTGCCGGGCATCCGCTGCTGCCTGGGGGACAAGGCCGGCGGCGGGCGCCAGCCCGTCCATGACAGCCTGCTCGGCCTCAGCCTGCGCCGCAGCGACACGCCCCAGTAGCTCAGTGGCCTGCCCCTCGGCCCGCTCGGCTTCCTTCAGCGCTGCTTCACGTGCCAGCCGGGCCTCCCTCTCGTCCCCCTGGTGCTTGCGTGCCTCTGCGAGCTGCTGCTCCTGTGCCCTCTGAGCCTGGTCCTGGAGCCCTAGCAGCCCCCGGGCGAGTGCCTCTGCGGACCGCTGCCGAGCCTCAAACGCCGGCTCAGCCCCCGCTTCCCCTTGCTTCACCACCAATGCCAGGTTCCTGGCGACCGCCGACTTAGCCAGATGCCGATGCGCTGGCCCGGTCGCCCTCCAACCGTCCACCACGGCTTTCGCGTCCAGGGTGCTGCGGGCGGTCTCCTCGACATGGCCCTTGGCCCGAGTGAACCGCAACTGCGCGAGCCTGTACGACCGTCGCGCCACCGTCGCAGCCCAGCGACGCGTGAGGCCAGCTGCGCCGGTGGCCTCTACGTCGCAGTTGTGCTCCTGGCGCTGCAAAAGCTCCAGGCGGTCCTTGTCACCTCGAACGCGGGCTCGGACCTGCCCGTTGAAGTCCGCGACTTCCTTGCCCGTCTGCTGCACGTGGACACGGGCCGCGTTCACCGCATCCGCCGCTTCGACCAGCGGTTCAAGCAGCGTCATGGCCTGTTCCACGAAGTCCAGTTCCAGCAGCAGGTCCTTGCGCCCAGCGAGCTGATGGGCATAGGTGGAGACCAGGGAGGCAAGCTCGTTGAGGCCCTTGTGGTCGTGCACGGCCTTGAGGAGGAAGTCGACGAACCCGCCGTCGGAGTCAAGCGTGAACGCGTGAACAGCCTCGCCCTCGTCCCGGTTCATGGCCCGCTGATACCGGAAGAGCTCCGGGTCGAGTCCGAGCTGTCCCAGCAGCTCCGTCCACTCCTCCTGAGACTTCGGCCAGTTCATCTGGAGCCGTTGATCCTGGACGCCGAGCTCCTTCACCGACTCCCGGTAGGACGCCATAGCCCGGTACTGGCCGTCCTCGACGATGGGAAGAGTGTCCAGACCGAGCGTGTCGGTGGGGTGGAACGCATACCAATGCTCGACGAGGTTCTCGGCAACGGTCGAGACGGCCTGGTCCTTCCAGCACAGGACCTTGGCGGTGACCAGCAGCCGCCCTGTGACGCTGTGCATCCACTCCAGAACAATGTGGGAGACGTCCCGCGCCAGGACATAATCCTCCAGCAGACGCGGGTCCGGGGCGTCCCTCACCTGCCTGCGGCCCGGCAGGACGACGGAGAACAGCAGCTTCAGCAGGACCGACTTTCCGCCACCGTTCTCCAGGAACACCACACTCGCCGGCGACGGACGCACCACCTGAGGAGCGGCGCCGAACAGGTTGCCCTGAACGGCGGCGACCGGAAGCCCCGCACCGGAGAAGTCCAGGATGACATCCTTGAACCGGGCGCCCGCCGGGCCGGCCGAGCACACACGGATACGGGACAGCTCGTACATGATGGCTTGGTTTCCGCTAGTAGAGAGTGCCGTCGTCGCCAGTGACGCGCAGCGACTCCGTGACGTCAGCGGGCGGCACTACGCCCAAGAGCAGCAGCTCGCGATACACATCGACCGCAGCCAGCTCACGGACCTGCAACTGGTAGCGGCCGGTGGTGCGGTAGACCTTCACCGCAAGCTCCAGGTTCTCGCTCTCGGTGAGCAGCCCCTTGTCGACCAGGTAGCGAAGGGCCTTGCCGACAATCGCCTCCGTCGTCGTCGCAGCCACCTGCCCGCTGTTCGTCTCACCGGCCTCCGACCTGCGCGCATAGGCCCGCCACGCGCGCTCCAGCTCCGGTGCCTCCAAGGGCGCGTCACTGTTCTCCTGCGCCTCGGCTGACCGTTCGGCCAGATCCTGACACGTGTGGCGCACGTGTTTGTCGACCACGGCGGCCGTCACCGCCCCCACATAGCTATCGTCCGCCAGGTCCTGAGGCCGAGGGAAACACAGCGCGGCGATCGCCAGATGTGCGAGGCCGTGCAAGACCCGCTCCGCTTCACGCTGGTGACTCTGCCGTGCTTGGCGCGCGTAGCTCTCCAGCCGGGTCTCGAACACCGAACCGGGAACGGGCACGACCACTGCGCCCGCGCGCATAGTGACCCCAAGGGCCTGCAGGCCCAGACCCGTCGCGCAGCGCCGCACCAGGTCCTCGAAGGCAGGCTCCTCGTCGAAACGCCGCACCAAAGTGGCATACTCCGCGTCCCGATGCGGGAGCAACCGCGGCCGAAACGCAAAGCCGATCAGCCGGGTCGCGGCCTCGGCGTCGTCCTGACCGTACGCACCCGCATGGCTCATGTCCCCGCCTCCGTGTCCTGTGCCTGCCCTGCTCGGTCCGAGACGTCCGGCAAAGGCTGCTGCACGCGCGCTGTCGTCAGCCACAAGTCGTCGCCGGCAAAGCCGACACTGTCCAAGGCAACATCCGCTCGTACAGCCACCCGCACCTGGTCCTGTCCGCGCCGCTGCGCGGCACCGGCATCTGGGCTGTAAGCGTGCAGCCCAAGCAGCGCCACCAGCGCGGGCAGGTCCGCATCGAGCAGGGCCGCCTCCTCCAACAGACTCGACAGCGAGCGGACCTCCCCAGGCAGATGCAGGAGCTGCTCGGCCATCTCCCACTGCGCGGCAGTGAAGCGCGTGGTCTCCTCCAGCCGCTCCACCTCCGGCTCCTCCACCCGCCCTGCGAACCGGGGCGGCTCCGGCGCCGGACGCAGCAGCGCGGGCACCAGAGTGGCCAGATACGGAAGATCCGGCACAGCGGGCCCGGCCGACCGGCTGAAGAAGCAGTCGACGGCCCCGACCGCATCCGACACCGGCAGATCCAAAGCGGGACGCAGCAACTGCCCGAACAGATCGAACGTCGACCGGTGAGGCTGCACCGAAAATTGCTGACGGTCCTGCTCCGCGCGGAACACCCCCCGCGCTTCCAGCAGCCGCTGCTGCAGGCGCATGTGACGCCGGATGCAATCTTCGACAATGTCGACAAGCTCCGCAGCCTGCCGCTTGCGCACCGAGTTCACCGCCTCATCCCGGGCCTCGGCCATGTTCCTGGCGATCGCCCGCTCCGCACGCACCCGCTCCTGGACGTGCGCCAGCGCCTCGCTCAGCAGCTCCGGGAACTTCTCCCTCCAGTCCACCGCCTGGATGTTGCGCCGGGTCGCCTCCAACTGAGCATGGATCAACTCCCCGTACTGGATGGTGCGGACCCTCGCCTGCTCCGCCACCTGCTTCGCGTCCGTGAGCCGCCCGCGCCTGATCAGGTTCGCGAGCTTGACCTCCGCAGCCTCCTGGGCAGACTCCACATCTGTGTCCAGCGCGCCGACCAGAACGTTCAATGCCTCATGCGAGGCATGCAGATACAGCACGCCGGCACTGTCGCGACGCTCCACGATCAGCTTGAAAGGGAACACCAGCACCCGGTAGACACCCGTCGCGTCCACAGCGCCGTAGGGACGGCGAAACGCCCGCTCGACGTCACCGAGATTGATCAGACTGTCCAGTACCCAGCGTGCCACCCGGGCGTGCTCCTCATCCGAACGCTCGGGCGCCTGCCGGGCCACAAACCGCTGGACCCGGCTCAGGACATGACGCCGGCTGGCACCGGTGTCGAAATCCATTGCGATGGCCACCTGGTCGATCGTGTGCAGGCCGATCTCCGCCATCTGGTAGACCCGGGCATCGGCCCACTCCACCATGCCCTTGTTCGCGTCCAGGTCATGCAGGGGAGCCGTACACGCCAGCGCCTTCGCCCGACGGATCAACCCCTCGTCGTGTAGCAGACCATCATCCGCTCCAGCCGCATCCGCGCGCGTACCACGCCCGAAATCCACCAGGCCCCTCCCACATGCCGACCACGGTCCGCGCGTACGTACCTCGCGCGAGTCGCAGCCCCCTCCGCCCCGCACACAGCTTGCCTTCGCCGAACCCTCCCGGGTCACCATATGCGCGAATTCCTTCGGGAGGACCCCTTCTTCCTCATCACTGCGTGCCCCCAGCCCCGGTCATATTCGTGACAGGCGAGGCGCCGAACACCTACGACAGTTCCACCGAACGGCAAGCGCCGAGCGCACCAGCTGCCGTGGACTTGAGGGTGTACCGAAACCGAAGCCACACCCACCGGCCCCAACGCACGGGGGCGAGCACGCCCCAGGGACCCTCGACGCGCTCACCTACCCCCGCGGCCGACGTCTGACCCACCAGCCCCTCGGACAGACACAAGGTGCCTCCGGCTTCACGGTGCTCAGCGACCACCGTGACAAAAACACCGCCAGCGGCCAGCGCGCCCCGCCATTGATGTACAGCGTCTGGCCGCTGACATACGAGGCGTCGTCAGAGGCGAGGAACGCGATCACGGAGGCGACCTCCTCTGGCTGCCCGACACGGCGTGCGCTCGGCGACGAGCTGCTGGTGTTCCTCGGCGTCGGAGCCGCGGCGTCTTCGTCTTCGCTGGAGCGCATCACCCGTGCTCTTCCGAACAACAACCCTTCCGCGAGTCTCCGTACAACCGGTCGAGCGTGCCATCTGGAGAGCCCACCGCACTCGTCGAGCCAGAGCCAGACGGCACAACGAGCGCCAGTTCAAGGCGCATGCCGCACTGGTTGTTGGCGCGCTACGAAAGGCAGAAGCCCGGCAGGACTCCGACCCGGGCCGCTCCCTTGAAGATTTCACCGTGATGCTGCTGACAATCGCCGAACGCTACGCCGAGGGTCGCATCGACGACCTCCTCGACGCAGATCAGATCGCTGATGTGGTTCCAGCCGCGCCGAGAGAGCGGATCCGGGCAGTTGTGATGGGTCTCACGGTCGTACTGGTGATGGCTGGTGCTGCCCTCCTCGGATTGCCCGAGGCTGCGCTCATCCCTCTGCTGCCTGTGGTGGTCGTGTTCGTTGCCGTCGTCTTCAACCGTGGTCGAGTTCCTGCTACGGGGCAGTTCACCGACTTGATCATCCCTCGGTGGAAGGCGTGCCGGGCTACCGCCACGCCTTCCAGAAAGCTGGATGCGCAGCTGTCCTGGGGCAGCTGCACGCCCTTGCTGAGCCGCTCACCCGCCCCGCCGACTCCGGTGACCCGGCAGCAACGCCCGCCGGGGAGGAACAGGAGCTGCCCGCGGATCTGCTGGAGTCCCACCCGGCAGTGTGCGCGCGGGACTGCCTCCTCCACTACGCCGTCAGCTGGGCCACCTGGGATGGCAAGATGCCCGGCGACGTCCTGGACCTGTCCGCCGGTGTCCTGGCCGCCGGCGCCGAGGAGGTGGTCACCGCCTCGGCGTGCACCTGCCCCTCCTTCGCCGCCGCCCACCCCGAGCTGTACGCGCTCGCCCCTGGCCGGCCATCGCCGGCCGCCGCGTGGCTGCACGAAACTTCCGTGCGAACCTCCACAGTCATTCCGAGTCACGCTGGATGAGCAGCGTGAATCCTGCCGGACCGGGCAGTGTGCGCGACCTTCGCAGCCCCGTTACTGCCGAGCACAGGACCTTGAACGAGGGTAGTGCTCAACCACCCTCGGACGGACCCGGAAGCTTCCAATCGAAGGTAGTGCCGTGTGCCCCCACGTCTTGGATTCGAAGTCACAGCCTTACTTTCCACCTTGTTCCGTTTAAGGCATGCGTGACGGCGAGTTTCCCCCCTGGCCTTCTTTTTTGCAGCCGGATGCCTGTGACTGGTTGTCAGGCAGCAGCGGACAGCCCGGTGGACCGCTGGGCGCCGAAGGTGGTGTCGAAGGCCAGGGAGCGGGATACAGGGACGAGGTAGTTCGGGGAGCCGGAACCAGCGCTTGAGTAGGGGCCGTGCCGGCCGGCTGTCAGGACGTCATGGGGTGAGGACGTCGAGGTCGTCGAAGACGTAGTAGACCGGGAGCAGCGTCCAGGCCACGAGCTGGAGGTGGGCTGTGACCGCCGCTCGTTCCACGACGTGTCGGCTGGTGGCGCGGCTGGTCATCCGGCTCTTGCAGTCGATCAGCGCGATCTGCTGTCCCTTGGAAATGATGAGGTCTGGGGTCCAGCGCAGCGCGCTGTCGGTTCCTCGAAGTGCGGATCGAACGGGATCGGTCAGTAAGCCCTGGCCCCACGCGTTGACGTTCCATCCGCGCCAGGTGAGTTCTTGGGCGACCCCCAGTTCGTGCGCGTCGCCCCTACGGCCTTCCTGTGCTGAAAGCTCGGCATAGGGGGAGTGTGGCGCACTGACGCCGGTCCGAAACGAACGAGAACCGTAGAGCGGCGAGGTTCCGCCAGCCCTCCACGGCGGTTGTTGCCGGTCGTCGTTGTTCACCATGGTTCAGGGGTGTCCCGCCTTGCCTCATCCAGGCCCCGTCAGACTTGTCCGGATCTCACCCCTGCCTCAGACCGCCAACACCGCCCCTGGTGTGCTCGCTTGGCCATGAGCCGGTCCAGAGCCGCGCCGTCATCCGGTCCACGCCATCAGCCATCCGCCGCAGCTCCATCGTGAACATGCGGGTCCGGCCGGCATCCAGGCCGCCAACCCCGGCAGCACACGGCACAGACGCACACCCAGGCCAGACAGCTGCCAGCCCACAACGTGCTGCTGTCAGTGCGCGATGGAAGGATGACCCGGCTGGCTTTCGTGCGATGCCCGCGTCAGCCGGGAGACGTACCGTGGGGGGTAGATTTTGACGAATCAGGAATCCGAGCTGTGTCGGCACTGTGGTGAGCCGATCACCAGTTTCGACGGCCACTGGTCCCACGGACGCCACGGATACGGTGGATGGGGATCTGTCGGATGCAGCGCCTACAGTTTCACCCTGCGCGGTGAATGGGACACCCGCCTGACAAAGGCCGAGAAGGCGAGTCCCCGGACCAGGGCCCAGCTTGCCGGCAGGGAAGAGTTTCCCGCCTGGCCTGGACTGCAGCAACAGCGTTGGGAAGCTGCGCGGAAGGAACGAGAGGCTGCCGCGCTGGCCGCCACCCGCTTCTCACCGAAGCTGTCGAAGGCGGTCCAAGCCGCCGAGGCGGCAGCGGCCGACTCCCGGAAGCCACACCTTCCGCACTCTCGAGCGCCGACGCCAAGCAGTGATCCTGGCCATGGAGGAACAAGCCCGTCGCGCCCCGGCACGGAAAGGACACGCGGAACTGGGCAGCATCACGGCCGACGACGAGCTGGCCCGGCTCATGCAACTGACCAGAGACGTGCTCCGCTCCCTGCGCGCGGCAGAAGACCTTCTGCCGCTGGCAGAGGCACTCAAAGCAGCGGCAAGCCGTTACACCGCCCGCATCGACCAGATCGCTACGGCTCCTTGCCGCGGCAGGCAGACGGCGCACCTACCGAGCGAAACACGCTGAAGGCCGTACGCCAACGCGTAGCACGTCACAAGGAGACTCGCTGACCAACAAGCGCCGACGTCGAGCGAGCGTAGCTCGCTCGACGTGCTCGGCAGGCAACGAGAGCCTGCCGGCCAGGCGCGGCTACAGCCTCGCCCGAAACAGCCAGGCCGTCAGGCCAAACCTTGCACCGCGCCACCACAGACGAGCCATTTCCAACGACCGGTAAGAGAGAGACACCAAATCAAATCACTGCCTAAAAACCAAGATGACATCACCAGCGCCGACAGGCGCACACACAACCCCACCCCCGACCGACAGGGAAGGGGCAAACACCACACCAACCCACTGTCATGCCGCCAGGCATGACACCCCAACAAAACACTAATCCACCAACCCCTTTGCCCCGCCAGGGGCAAACCCTCACCCACCAACCCACCGTCAGGCCGCCAGGCCTGACACCCCACCACCCATCGGCCGTGAGGCCGAACACCACTCACTGTCATGCCGTCAGGCATGACACACCAACACCTTCCGGCCGTCAGGCCGGAGTTGGGCCGCCAGGCCCAACTTAAGAGCCGAAAGGCTCTCCGCCCC
>NZ_JBVJMW010000029.1:4617-31056 GCF_055583985.1 Streptomyces sp. NPDC104313 | reverse complement strand
ATGATCAGACGAAGGCCGCCCCCACGTCCGGCGAACCCCCAGGTGAGCGACCCAGTACGAGTCACCGTTCGAGGCCGAAAGAAAAAGAACAAGCTCAGCAGCGACGGACATGGGACCGCGTTCACCGGCAGGCCCTGCGCTACGCGCTGCCGCAACTGGACGCTCTGCACCACCGGGACTTCGAGTACGCGGTCCGGGACCTGATGCGGCGCGACGGGTGTACCGATGCCCGCCAGATCGGCGGGGCCGGGGACAACGGTGCCGATGTGCTGGCCACCGACCCGCTGGGCCGGACCTGGGTCATCCAGTGCAAGCACCGTAAGGACGGCGACCGCGGCTCAGCCGTCGGCACTCCGGACCTGCAGCGGGTGAACGGCACCGCCCGCCAGCTCCACGGTGCCGACATCGTCCTGGTCGTCACCAACGGCCGGTTCTCCACGCGGTGCGCGCCGCTGGCCGCTCAGCTGCACATGCACCTGGCCGACCGGCGGACCCTGGCGGCCTGGGCGGGCGGGGGACGGCCGCTGTGGGAGATCCTCCCGAAGATCCCCG
The DNA here is from genome assembly GCF_055583985.1 of Streptomyces sp. NPDC104313. Classification (NCBI taxonomy): domain Bacteria; kingdom Bacillati; phylum Actinomycetota; class Actinomycetes; order Kitasatosporales; family Streptomycetaceae; genus Streptomyces; species Streptomyces sp. NPDC104313. The sequence goes on along the minus strand of NZ_JBVJMW010000029.1, from coordinate 30,504 downwards.
CCCCCCGCAGAAGCCGGTAGCCTCCGCCGCGTCCGGTCGCCCGGTCCGTATCTCACGCCCGCTCATCCGTCGCGTCCCCCGGCGGGGACGGGGTTATCGGCTCATGGGGGGGGTGAAGGTGACCGGGAGGGTGTGGGGGCCGCGGAACGTCGGGGCGTAGCCCCAGTCGACGTCGCCGCTCGGGATGTCCAGGGTCAGGTCCGGCAGGCGGCCGAACAGCGTGGTGATCGCTATTTCCGTCTCCAGCTTCACCAGATGGCTGCCCAGGCAGGTGTGCGCGCCGTGGCCGAACGCGAGGTGCGGGCGGGCATCGCGGGTGAGGTCCAGGGTGGCGGGGTCGGGGAACCGGTTCGGGTCGCGGTTCGCCGCCGCCAGCGACAGCAGCACCACGTCGCCCTCCGCCACGCGGGCGTCCGCGATCGTCATGTCCTCGCCCGCGTACCGGTACTCCGCCACGTGCGACGGCGAGTCCAGGCGCAGCAGCTCGTTGACCGCCCGGGACCAGTCGATGTCGCCGCCGAGCAGGGCGGTTCGTCGGCCGGGGTGGCCGAGCAGGCGCAGGATGGTGGTTCCGAGGAACTGGATCGTGGTGATGTGGCCGGCGCCGATCAGTGTCATGACCATCACCTCCAGCTCGTCCCCGGTCAGCGCGCCCGACTCGATCAGCCGCGTCGGCAGGTCGTCTCCGGGGTGCGATCGTTTGTAGGCCACCAGCTTGTGGACGTAATCCAGCACCTCGGCCAGTTTCTGTTCGTCGCGCGGCTGCTGGAACTTCGCGCGGTACCACATGTCCAGGACGTCGGCGGCGGGCGCGCGCTCGGCTTCCGGGACGCCGAGCAGGTCGTGCATGACGGCGACCGGGATCTTGCGGGTGTACTCGGCCACGAGGTCCGCGCGCCCCCGCCCGGCGAATGACTCGATGGCGTGCGCGCAGGTCCGGGTGGTGCGATCGCGCAGGCGGGACACTGCGGCGGGGGTGAACGCCGCGGCGATGAGCCGGCGCAGCCTGGCGTGTCCGGGATCGTCCAGATGGGACAGGCCGGGCGGGTGCGGGTCGGGGCCGGCCGGGGCGGCGCTGCCCAGGCGGCGGTCGGCCAGGCAGGCGCGGACGTCGTCGTACCGGGTCACCAGCCACATCCGGCCCGGGATGTTCGGGCCGTCGACGGGGCAGACCGGGTCGTGCTCGCGTAGCCAGGCGTAGCCCGGGTACGGGTCGGCGGTCATGACGGCCGGCCGGCGATCAGCAGCTTCTCCAGCGGGGACGCGGCGAGCGGCACGACCCGCGTCTGGGTGAGCCCGGCCTCGCCCAGCCATGCCGTGAGGTCGGTGTAGCGGTGCACGGCGCCGCCGTGTCCCTGCCACAGGGTCAGGTCGAACATGCCGAGGAATCCGGCTGCGGCCGGGCCCAGTGCGGCCTGTGGTTCGCGGTCGTGGTCGAGGATGGCGATGCTTCCCGTGGGGGACAGCGATTTCGCCGCGCGCCGGAACAGTTCGCGGCATTCCTCGGGGCGGTGGCCGTGCAGGACGTTGAACAGCAGGACCAGGTCGTGCCCGGTGCCGAGGTCGTCGGTGAGGTAGTCGCCTGCCCGCGCCGTCACCCGGTCCGGCGGGGCGTCTTCGCGCAGGGCCGTGATCGTCTCGGGCAGGTCGAAGACGGTGATCCGCACGTCCGGGCGGCGGCGGCACAGTTCGACGGCGTGGTCGCCGTGGCCGCCCCCGATGTCCAGGACGGTCGCCGCTGGGGGCAGCGCGGCGGCGATGTCGTCGGCCAGGTCCACTGCGGCGCCGGCGAGCATCCGGCGCAGGCGGGCCCCGGAGGCGGGGCGCTCGCTCAGCCAGGTGTAGAAGCCTCGGCGGGGCGTGCCGGTACGGATGGTGTCCTCGATGTCGGCCCAGTGCTCGAACAGGACCTCGTGCCAGAACAGTTCGGCGTCCACGGGGCCGGGCGTCGTTGTGGTCGTGACCCCGTTCTCGTCGTGCCGCAGGTAGCCGGAGTTCACCAGGACGTTCACCAGGCTGCGTACCCCGGCCGGGTCACCGCCGATCGTGGTGGCCAGCTCTTCGACGGACCGGGGGCCGGCTTCCAGCGCGGTGAACACCCCGAGCCGGATACCGGCGATCATGGCCCGGTACCCGGCCGCGCCGAGCCGGTCCAGTACCGGAGCGGGGACACCGGGGGATTCTTCGGGCAAGGGCATGGTCATCCACTTCCGGAAAGTGCGCCGGCACCGGTGAGGAAGTCCAGGTGCCTGCGCAGCATTCGCTCGTTGGCCGGGGGGAACCCCACTCCCGCCCCGGCCGCGGCGGCCCAGGTGCGGGAGCAGTCGAACCGCGGGTGCGGGCGGGGGTGTTCGGGCAGGGAGAAGGCGAGCGGGGCGAAGGGCCCGGCCGGGTCGGCGAGCATCCGCTCCCGCCATCGGTGGTAGGGCATCACCTCGGTCGGGTGGCCGGCCGAGGTGAGGGCGGCGGCGAGTGCGGTACGGGTGAGGCCGCCGTCGCCGTGGTAGTGGTGGTTCCGGCAGGGGTGGTCGGGGGTCTGGGAGAGTGCGACGACCGCGGCGGCCACCGTGTCCACGGGCACCATGTCGAGCACCTCGGTGGTGTCCGGGACGGCGCCTGCGGCGATGCATCCGGTGAGCCAGCGGCTGAACGCGGAGCGCGGGGCGGCGGCGCCGGTGGCGGTGTCGCCGACGATGGCCGCGATGCGGTGGATCGAGACGGGCAGGCCGTGGTCGCGGGCGGCGGTGGCCATGGCGTCGGCCACCCATTTGCTGAGGTCGTAGCCGCTGGTGAGGCCGCTCGGGTCGGTGGGGGTGTCGGCCTCGGTGATGAGGCGGCCGTCGTAGGCGTCGCCGAGGAAGACGCCGAGGGTGGAGATCAGGTGCAGGGGGGCGCCGCTGTCGCCGGCCAGGCGCAGGATCGCGGCGGTGGCGTCGACGTGGGCGGGTTTGAGGGTGTTGTAGGGGGCGGCGAAGTGCGGCACGGCGGCGTTGTGGTAGATCGCGTCCATGGTCGTGAGGGTGTCGTGGTCCTGCGTGGACAGGCCGAGGCCGGGTGCGGAGAGGTCGCCGGGGACGGGTATCACGCGGTCGGTGGCCGGGAGCCGGCCGATCGAGCTCTGGCGGACGAGGCAGTGGATCCGGGCGTCGGTCCGGGTCAGGAGCTGGTCGAGGAGGTGGCGGCCGAGGAAGCCGGTGGCGCCGGTGAGCAGGATCCGGCGTGGCGTGCCGGGCGGGGGGGTGGCGGGTGGGTGGAGGGGGCGGAGACGGATTTCGGGTGGGGGGACGGCGTCGGCGCGCAACTGGTCGGCGGTGGGCGGGTCTGCCGGGGCACCGTCGTCGATGGCTGCCGCGAACGCCGCCACGGTGGGGGCGGTGAACAGGGTGCGCATCGGCACCGTGACGCCGAGGCGGTCGCGGACGGCGGCGAGGACGTGGGCGGCGATGAGGGAGTGCCCGCCGATGGTGAAGAAGTCCGCGGTGCGGTCCACGTCGGACTGGTCGAGAACGGTGGCGAAGATGGTGGCGACGGCCCGTTCGGTGGCGGTCCGGGGCGGGTCCGCCGGGGCGCGGGGGGTGGTGGGGGGTTCGGGGAGGGCGGTGTTGTCGACCTTGCCGGTGCTTGTGGTGGGTAGGGCGTCGAGGACGACCACGGTGTCCGGCACGAGATGTGCGGGCAGGCGGCTCGCGCAGAAGGCGCGCAGGGCGGGAGGGTCGGGGAGGGCGGCCCGCGGGCCGGGGGTGGCCGGACCGGGTGCGTTGCGGGTGGGTGTGGTCGGGGCCGGGGCGCCGACGTAGCCGATGAGGCGGTCGCCCCTGGCCACCACCACGGCCTCCGTGACGGCCGGGTGCGCGGTGAGCACGGCCGCTACCTCCCCCGGCTCCACCCGGTTGCCGCGGATCTTGACCTGGTCGTCGGCCCGGCCGACGAATTCGAGTGTGCCGTGCGGGTTCAGCCTCGCGAGGTCGCCGGTCCGGTACATGCGGGCGCCGGGGTGGGCGCCGTAGGGGTCGGCGAGGAACGCCGCGGCGGTCGCGGCCGGGTTTCCCCGGTATCCCCGGGCGGGGGCCGTTCCTCCGATGTAGATCTCGCCGACCACGCCGACGGGCACCCGGCGCAGGGTCGGGTCGAGGAGGTGGACGCGGACGTGTCGCAGCGGGCGGCCGATCGGCAGTCGGGTGGGGTGCTCGTGGCCGTCGGTGGTGCGGTGGCTGGTCGCGCAGACGGTGGCTTCCGTCGGGCCGTAGTGGTTGTGGAGGGGGATGCCGTGCTTGGCCCACGCGCGGACGGCCGCCGCCGGGACGGTGTCGCCGCCGACCATCATGATCTTCAGCGGGAGGCGTTCCCCGGCGAGATCGGCCACCCAGCGCTGCCAGAGGGGGGCCGCGGTGTCCACCGCGGACAGTTGGTGCTCGACGCAGAGCTTGAGGAGGTCCGGTCCGGTGAGGCTGCCCGGGTCGGGGTGGATGACGAGGGTGGCCCCGGCCGCGAGGACCGGGAAGATGTCGCCGAACGCGGCGTCGAAGTGCGGGGGCGGGACCATGAGGAGGCGGTGTTCGGGGTTGAGGCCGTGTTCGGCGATGAACGCGGTGGTGAGGTTGAGGAGGGTGTCGTGCTGGACTTCGACGCCCTTGGGTTCGCCGGTGGAGCCGGAGGTGTGGACAACGTAGGCGAGCTGGGAGGGGTGGATGGGTGGGGGTTCGTGGTGGCCGGTGGCGGGGAGGGTGTCGCGGGTCAGGACGGTCCTCGCGCCGCAGGCGGTGATCAGGGCGTGCTGGCGGGAGGGCGGCTGGGCGGGGTCGATGGGGACGAAGCAGCCGCCCGCCTTGAGCACGCCGAGGATCGCGATGATCGCGTCGGCGCTGGAGGGGATGGTGATCGCGACCGGGTCCTCGCTGCGGATGCCGGCCTCGCGCAGGTGGTGGGCGAGGGCTGAGGATCTGCGGTCCAGGTCGCGGTAGGTGAGGGGGGTGGCGGCGAGGTCGAGGACGGCGGTGGCGTCGGGGGTGCGGGCGGTGCGGGCCGCGATCAGGTCCACGACGGTCGTGGCGGGCCCTGGGGTGTGGACGGCCGGGCCGGGGAGAGGTGTGTGCGGTGCACCGGGGGAGGCCGGCTCGGGCCGGGTGCCGAGGGTGGTGTGGGCGGCGCTGTCGGCCGGGGACAACAGGTCCAGGTGGGACAGGGGGAGACCGGGGTGGCGGACCACGGTCTCCATGACCGCCAGCACCTGGTCGGCGATCCTGGTGATGGTGTCCGCCTCGTAGCGGTCGGTGCGGTGGTCGATGAGGGCGGGCCAGTCGCCCTCGCGTTCCCTGATGTGGAGGGTGAGGTCGAAACGGCTGGTGGCGCGGTCGATCGGCAGCGGGGTGGTGGTCAGGCCGGTGAAGGTGACGGGGGCCGTCTCGCGGTTGAGGACCAGCATTGTCCGGAACAGGGGGTGGTCCTGCCGTGGGGTGGGGACCGTGGTGAGGATGTCGGCCAGGGAGATGTCGGCGTGGTCCATCGCGTCGGCCACCATCGCGGTGGCGTCGGCGAGCAGGTCGCGGGGGGTGGCTCGGCGGTTCGTGCGGAGCCGGAGCGGGAGGGTCGTGACGAACATGCCGATCGCGTCGTCCCGCCCGGCGGGGCGGGTGCTGACCGGGGTGCCGACGACGAGGTCGTCACCGCCGTCCCGGGTGGAGGAGACGATGGCGAGGACGGCCAGGAGACCGGCGAAGGTGGTGGCCCGCTCGCCCCGGCACCAGGTGGCGAAGCGGCGGGCGAGTCCGGCCGGGATGGTGAACCGGTGGGTGGCGCCGGGGGCGGTGCCCGCGCGGTGGGGGTGAGCGGGGCCGGGCCCGGATTGCGGGTGCGGCGATCCGCCCGGTGTGGGGTCCCAGGCGGTGCCGTACGGGTGGTCGGGCGGGGGTCCGGAGGCAGGCGGGGCGTCGCGGAGTGTTCCGGCCCAGAATTCGGTGGTCCGTCGCCGTGGGCCCGCGGGGGCCGGCGTGGGGATCGGTAGTCCGGGTGCGCTGGTCTCCGTGCTGGGCGCGGTCCTTTGCCCCTGGGCGTCCGTGGCACCGGACAGGGGTGAGGAGAGCGGGTCCGCGGTGGTCAGGGTTCTCAGCAGGATCGACAGCGATGTGTCGTCGCAGATGATGTGGTGGGCGGTGATCGCCAGGAGGTGGGTCGTGGGGGCGGTTCTGATCAGGTGGGCTCGCACCAGCGGGCGCCGGGTCAGGTCGAAGGGGTGGTCGGCGTCCCGGGCGGCCAGGCGTTCGGCCTGGGGCCACGGGTCCGTGTGAGTGCTCAGGTCGGTGGTGCGCCAGGCCCTCGCCGGCAGCTCGTCCGTGCAGGGCGCCGCGTTCAGCTGCGGGATGTTGTCATGGACGACGACCGCCGACCGCAGGACGGGGTGGGTGGCCAGGGTGTGGGCGAACCTGGTGCGCAGGTCCGCCTCGTCGAGTGCGCCCTCCAGGCGGAACGCGGCGTGCACGGTGTAGGCGCCGTTGTCCTGGCCCGCCTGGTGGGTGATCCACAGTCCGTGCTGCGGGCCGGACAGCCGCCCCGGTGGAGCGGGTGCCGGGGCGGGGATATCCGGAGCATCCGGGATTTCCGGAGTGTCGGGATTGTTCTGGCCCGTCTCGATCGCGGTGGCCAGGGCCGCGACGGTGGGGTGGGCGAACAGGGTTCTGATCGTCACCTCCGCGCCGGCCGCCGCCCGGATCCTGGCGACGGCCTTCACCGCCGCCAGGGAATGGCCGCCGGACAGGAAGAAATCGTCGTCGCGGCTCACCGGGCGTGCCAGCAGGCGCGCGAAGATCCCGGCGATCGTGGTCTCCAGACCCGGGTGGGGGTCAGAGGCGGCGGCATCCTGCGCCGGTGGGGGCAGGGCGCGTATGTTCAGCTTTCCGGAGCTGGTCAACGGGAACGCGTCCACGGACACCATCGCCGACGGCACCAGGTAGGCGGGAAGGACACGGCTCAGCCGCTCCCGTACCCTCGGCCAGCGGGGCCGCCCGGCGGCCGGGATCACGTAGGCGACCAGGCGGTCGCCGTCACCGGCCACGCGGGCGTCGGCGACCTCCGGGTCCGCCCGCAGCGCCGCTTCCACCTCGGCCGGTTCCACCCGGTGGCCACGCACCTTGAGCTGTGCGTCCACCCGCCCGACGAACTCCACGACACCGTCCGGCCGGCGCCGCGCCAGGTCGCCCGTCGCGTACATGCGGGCGCCGGGAACCGGTGAGAACGGGTCGGCGACGAACCTCGCCGCCGTCCGGCCGGGTGCGCCGAGATAGCCGCGCGCCAGCGGGAACCCGCCCAGGTACACCTCGCCGGCCACGTCGTCGTCAACCGGTCGCAGGCCCGCGTTCAGCAGGTACACGGCCACCCCGTCGAGCGGGTCGCCGATGCCGAAGCGGCTGCCGTGCCGTACCCGCCCGGCGGTCGACCAGATCGTCGTCTCGGTCGGGCCGTACGCGTTCCACAGTTCGGCCCCGCCCGGCGGCCCGGCCAGCGGCCCGGCCAGTTCCGGCGTCAGGACCTCCCCGATCGACACCCGGACCCGCACGCGCTGCGGCACGCCTCCGGCCGCCACCAGCACCGCCCACACCGACGGGGTGACCTGGAGGACGGTGACCGCCTCGGCCGTCAGGCGGCGCGCCAGCGCGGGACCGTCCACCACGGTCTGGGGCGGCAGGGCCACCACCCGGGCGCCCACCGTCAGCGGTGCCACCAGTTCCCACACCGAGATGTCGAACGCCGGGGAGATCATCGCCGCCACCACGTCCCCGGCGCGCAGCCCCACCAGCGCCGCCGACCGGGCCAGCATCCCGGCCACCGCGCGGTGCGGCACGCCCACCGCCTTCGGGCGGCCGGTCGACCCGGACGTGTGGAACACGTACGCCAGCGACTCCGGCACGATGAGGGGGTCGACGCGCTCGAACTCCTCCGGCAGGTCCCCGATCCCGGTCAGCACGACGTGGGCGGCCTCGGTGACGGCCCGGCGCCTGGGCTCGGGCCACAGCGGTTCCACCGGCACGTACACCGCGCCCGCCCGCCAGATCCCGAGGATGGCCACCACCAGGTCCGTGCCGCGCGGCAGGTCCACCGCGACCCACGCCTCCGGCCCGGCGCCCTTGGCCCGCAGCACCGAGGCCAGCGCCGCCGAACGGCGCTCCAGTTCGGCGTAGGACAGCTCACCCACCGCGAGGCCGTCCGCGGCGAACCGGATCAGCTCCAGCACGGTCGACGGCGCCGGAGCGCCGGCCGCCGGTGCGGCCGCCGCCACCGGCGGCGGCGTGGCCGTCAGCGCCGACAGCCGGCGGTCGGGGCCGGCGCACGCACGGTCCAGCAGGGCCAGCAGCCGCCCGGCGATACCGTCGACCGTCGTACCGTCGAACAGGTCGGTGTCGTGTTCGGTGACCACGGCCATCTCCGCGCCGCCGGACTCCACCATCACGGTGAGGTCGACGTCGGCGGTGCCCGTGTCCGGCAGCATCCGGTCGGCCCGCACGCCGGGGAGCAGCAGCTGGGGTGGGTCCTGCATCACGAGGTGCGCCTGGCACAGTGGTGCGTGGCTCGGGTCGCGGGAGGCGCCGGCCGCCTCGACGATCCGGTCGAACGGGACTGCCGCGCCGCCCAGTCCCGCCGCGACCGCGCGGCGGGCTCTGGCCACCAGTTCGCGGAACGTCGGATCGCCGCCGATTCCCACCCGCAGCGGCACCGGGTTCACGAACATGCCGACGGCGTCGGCGTACTCCGGCCCGGGCCGGCCGGACACCAGGGTGGCGACCACTACGTCGTCCTGGCCCGCTGTCGTGCCCAGCGTGGCGGCGTAGGCGGCCTGCAGTACGACGAACCGGGTGGCGCGGGTGGCGCGGGCGAGCGCGTCGACCCGCGCGGTGAGTCCTTCGGGGACGGTGTGGCGGCGCAGCTCCCCCCGGAAGGCGCGCATCCTGGGGCGGGGCCGGTCGGTGGGCAGGGTGAGCAGGTCCGGCGCGCCGTCCAGCTCGGACGCCCGGCGGGACGGGTCGTGGTCGATGGTGTCCGGCGGTGCTGCGGGGTCCGGCAGTGGCCGGGCCGGGTCGGCGTACAGGGCGCTGATCTCCCCGCACAGCACCGACAGTGACCTGCCGTCGACGACCGTGTGGTGCGTGTTGATCACCAGTATGTGGTCGGTCGGTGTGATCCGGCCGAGCCGGATCCGGAACAACGGTCCGGTGCGCAGGTCGAACGGCTCCCGTGCGGCCCGTGCGGCGAATGCCTCGGCGTCGGCGGCCGGCACCGTCCGCACCACGAGGTCCGCGGCGCCTGCCGGGCCCACCCGTCCGGCCGGTTCGCCCTCGGCCTCGTCGAATGTGGTGCGCAGTGCCGGGTGCCGGGCGAGAACCAGATCCGCCGCGCGCCGGAGCGCGTCTGCCGATACGGGGCCGGCCAGCCGGAACACCGCGGGGTTGTTGTGCAGGGGTGCGCCGTCGGCGAAGGCCTCGAGGAACCACAGGCGCCGGGCCCCGGGCGGGAGGGGGAGGGTCATCGGTAGGCTCCCCGGTCTCCGAACCGGCTTCGGTAGGCCGCCAGATGTTCCGGGTCCGTCTGGAGGAACGGTGCGTCGGCGGCCACCATGTGCCGCACCGCCAGCAGGGGCAGCGGGCTGCGCATCGGCCGGAAGTCCGCGTTCCACAGGCCGGGCGCGGAGGGTGGTCCCGGGTGGAACTCACCGATCATCAGGCCGCGTTCCACGAATGCGGGTTTCAGGTCCCGCTGTGTGCGGTCGATCTCCCCGGGTGTGACGTCGGGCAGTACCACCAGGACCGTCCGGTATCTGGCCTGGGGTCCCTCACGCGGCGGCAGGTCGGGGAACCAGTCGCGGTAGGCGGTCATCACCGCCCGCAGGTCCGGCTGTCCGGGGTGTACGGCGAGGAAGAGCCCGCCCCGTTCCAGCGAGAGAGCTGTGTACGGGCAGACGTCGCCGCCCCGTCCCAGGTCGGGGTGCGGCCGGCACAGGTAGGACCGTGTCCACGCCAGGACCACCTGGGCGGCGGCGGGCAGGTCGGGGTGGTCCGGTTCGAACAGGGTGACGTCGCCCGTGGGGTGGCTCAGCATCTCCCGCTCCGCTTCCGCCGTGCCGCGGCGAGCAGTGTGACCGCGCCGAGCCCGGCGAGTCCGCCGAGGAGGCGGTCCTGGCGGCGGGCCCGGGCGAGGGCGTCGCCGTACGGGAGGCTGCTGTGGCTGATCATCGCGTACAGGGTCCGCCACCCCGGTATGAGGCGGCCGAGCGCGAAGTCGATCCGTTTGCGGGCGAGGAACACCGGTGAGCGCACCCGGTCGCGCAGCTCGACGAAGTTGCGGGCGGAGAGCTCGGCGAGCACGTCGGTGTGCGGGCGGCGGCGGGCCTCGAACGCGGTGAGCGCGTCGCTGGGGGGGTACTCGGCGAGACATGCGTCGAGGACCGCGCAGTCCTCGAACGCGGCGTTCATTCCCTGGCCGTAGAACGGGAACACGGCGTGCGCGGCGTCGCCGACGAGGACGACACGGTCGTGCTGCCACGGTGCGGTGCGCACCGACACCAGGCTGCCCGGCTGGTGCGCGAGGAACTGTGTGACCAGGTCGGGCACCAGATGGGTCAGGTCGCCGAACTCCTCGGTCAGGAACGCTCCGGCCCGTGCGGGGTCGCGCAGCCCCGAGAACCCGGTGTCGCCGTCGAAGGGCAGGAACACGGTGCCGGTCAGTGATCCGTCCGGGTTGGGGTGTGCCACCACCAGTCCCCGTCTGCCCGGCCACACGTGCAGTGCCTCCGGCCGGTCGGCGGCCGGGATGGTGAACTCCCGGTAGCCCCAGTCCAGATGTGTCTGGTGGAACTGGGCGCGTACCTGGCGGTGCAGGTGGGCGCGGACGGTCGAGTACGCGCCGTCCGCGCCGACGACGAGATCGGCCGGGAACGTGCGGGCCGGGGTCCGTACCTGGGTGCCGGCCAGGCCGGTGACGCGGTGCCCGAACCAGAGCCGTACCCGGGGATCGGATGCGGCGGCGTCGAGCAGGGTGATGTTGAGGTCGTGGCGGCGGACGGAGTGCAGTACCTCGGTGTCGTCGGTGCCGTAGGGCTGGTAGGTGACCCGGCCGTTGTGGTGGACGATCCGCCCGTGCATGGGAACCGCTTTGGCCAGGGCTTGTTCGAGGAGGCCGATGTCGCGCAGCGCCGCCCGTCCGCGTTCGGACAGTCCGATGCTGATCGAGGCGGTGTCCGGGCCGTTGGTGCGGCGCGGGTCGCCGCGCCGCTCCACCACGTCCACCTGGTGGCCGCGGCGGGCCAGCCGGATCGCCAGCATGGTTCCGGCCATGCCCGCCCCGACGATGACGATGTTCATGTCCGCCCCCCGGCCGGGGCCGCCGGGGACAGGACTTTGGCGAGGCCGGCGGGTGTGGAGGCGTCGAACACGGTGGCCACGGACGCGTCCACGGCCAGTTCGACCCGGATCCGGCTGACCAGGGCGGTGGCCATGAGCGAGGTGCCGCCGAGGGCGAAGAAGTCGTCGTCCGGTGCGACCGGATCCACCGACAGCACCTCGGCGAACAGCCGGGTGAGGTCGTCGGCGAGCGTGCCCGGGGGCCGCTGGGCGGGTTCGGCGAACGCGGTCCGGTCCAGTTTTCCGTTGGGGGTCAGCGGGAAGTGCCCGACCACCTCGATCAGGTCGGGGACGAGGTGGGCCGGCAGCCGCTCGGCGAGGTGCGCGCGCAGGTCCGGCACGCTCGCCCTGTGCGGCACCACGTAGCCCACCAGGTAGGTGCCGAGCGGTCCGGAGCGGGCGATGACCGCTGCCCGCGCCACCGCCGGGTGAGCGCCGAGTGCGGCCTCCACCTCGGCCGGTTCGACCCGGTGGCCGCGGATCTTCACCTGGTCGTCGGCCCGGCCGAGGAACAGCAGGTCACCGTCCGGCAGTACGCGGACCAGGTCGCCGGTGCGGAACATGCGCGACCCGGGCGGACCCCACGGGTCGGCGACGAACCGTTGCGAGGTCGCCCCGGGGCGGCCCAGATAGCCGCGCGCGACCCCGGCGCCGCCGATGTACAGCTCGCCCTCGGCGGCCGGGGCGCATGTCCCGTCCAGCACCCGTAGTTCGGTGCCGGGGATCGCCGCCCCGATCGGGGCCACCGGGCCGCCGGTGAGCGGGGCGCTCATGGTGGCGCACGCGGTCGTCTCGGTCGGGCCGTAGGCGTTGATCATCCGGCGGCCGGCGGACCACCGGGCGACGAGGTCCGGTCCCGGTGCCTCCCCCGCGACGATCAGGCAGGTGACCGAAGGCAGCGCGAGGTCCGGCTGGGTGGCGAGCGCGCTCGGCGGCATGCACACATGGGTGACGCCGTGCTCGGCGATGAACCGGGCGAAGGGTTCGCCGGGCGGAAGGCCCCCGGGCGGCGCGAGAACGAGCGTGGCCCCGGTGAGCAGTGCCATGCACAGGTCGGCGACGGCCACGTCGAAGCCGACCGACGCGTACTGCAGCACCCGGGCGCCCGGCCGGGCGCCGAAGCGTTCGCGTTGCGCCGCGACGAGGCGGGTGATTCCCGTGTGGGGGACGATTACGCCTTTGGGCTTTCCGGTCGAGCCGGAGGTGTAGATGACGTAGGCGGCGCACGCCGGGTCGGGGTCCGCCACCGGGGCGGCGGGCCCGGGTGCCGCGGCCTCCAGTGCCCGCAGCTCCCCCGGCGTCAGCACCAGGGCGGGGCGGGCGTCGGCCAGCACGGCGGCCACCCGGTCCGGCGGCTGGGCGGGGTCGAGCGGCAGGTACGCGGCTCCCGCGGTGAGCACGGCGAGCACGGCTACCACCATGTCCGTGCCGCGCGGGATCGCGACGGCGACGATGTCGTCCGGCCCGACCCCGCGGTCTCGCAGCCCGCCCGCCACCGCGCGGGCGCGGGCGTCGAGCTCGCCGTAGGAGAGCGTGTCGTCAGCGGCGGCAACCGCGGTCGACTCCGGGGCCCGGGCGACCTGGCGCCGGAACATCCCCACCATTGTCTCGGCCGGTAGGGGATTCACCGTATTCAATCGCGCGTCCACTGCGGTTTCACACTCCGTGACCCACGGAAATCCATTAGGAACGGGGGGAACTCTGTCCCATGATGCGGATCGGTGTCAACGAGGCGGAGAGGGCGCTTATTTTGGTGCTCATCCGATGTGCCGGCCGTAATGGCAATCGTGAGAAATTGCTCATGGAATCTTTGTCCTCGGCGGTCTGTTCGGCGCCATAACCTGGCCAGTATCTTGTAGCTGCTTCCCGGGACCTGGTCAGTTGCGCACTGCCGGGCGTGACCAGGCCGTGCCCGGAAATGGGGTTGGCCCATCTGGAGGAGTTCGGATGAGCGGGACATCGCCGGGTACGCGGTCCGGGGACACACCACTGGTGTTCGTGCCGGTCGGCCGGGTGGCCGAAACGCTTCTCGTGCGGGTCGCCGGGTCCAGCCCCGACCACGTCAGCGCGCTCGCGCAGTGCCCGGACGGCCTCCCGCCGATCCTCGTGCACCGGCCGACCATGCAGGTGGTCGACGGTGTGCACCGCCTGCGCGCGGCCAGGCTGCGGGGGGACGCCACCATCGGTGTGCGGTTCGTCGACGGTTCCGAGGAGGACGCGTTCGTGCTGGCCGTGAGCGCCAACGTGACGCAGGGGCTGCCGCTGACGCTGGCCGACCGTACCGCCGCCGCCTCCCGGATCCTCTCGTCGCATCCGCATCTGTCGGACCGCCTGATCGCGTCGACAGCCGGGCTGTCCGCCAGGACGGTGGCCTCGATCCGGCAGTGTTCAACCGGGGAAATGACTCAGTTGAACACCCGTCTGGGCCGCGACGGGAAAGTGCGGCCACTCGACGCCTCCCACGGGCGGATGATTGCGAGTAGGGCGATTTCGAACAATCCAGATCTTTCTTTGCGGGAGATCGCCCGGATCGCCGGAATATCGGTCGGCACCTCCCGGGATGTCCGGGAAAGAATGCGGCGCGGCGAGGATCCCGTTCCGTCGCGGCATCGTCTTTCCGCCGGGCACCGTGCGGAAAGCAGCGTACCGGGCGAGAAAACCGGCGGTGACAACGTCACCAACGGCACGCCTCGCGCCGAACGTGACCGGTTCCTGCTTTCGCTGCGCACCGATCCGTCGTTGCGGTTCTCCGATATCGGCCGCGCGCTCCTGCGGCTGCTCGACGCCAACACCCTGGACGCCGCGCAGTGGGACCGCCTCGCCGCCGCCGTCCCCCATCGCTGGTCACCGGTGGTCGCCGACCTGGCCATGGACTGCGCGGCCGACTGGTCGGCGCTCGCCTGCCGGGTCCGCGGCGAGGTCGAGGTCAGCGCGTGAGTGCGGCGCGCACGCCACGGCGATCGCCGCCGCCGCCTCGACCACCGCGAACAGTGCGACCACCGGGAGCAGTCCGGAGGAGCTGCCGGTGATCGCGGCCGCGACCAGCGGCCAGAAGCTGGAGACGGTGACGCCCACCTGGTAGGTCACGGCGATCGCGGAGAACCGCACCATGGTCGGGAACAGGTCCACCAGGAACGCCGCCAGGCCACCGTAGATCGCGCCGTGTGCGATGGTCAGCGCGGGGATGAGCACCAGGGCGACCAGTGTCGGATCGCCCGAGGACAGCCAGGCGCCCGCCGGGATCATCGCCAGCACCGCGACCACGTAGCCGAAGATCATGACCGGCCGGCGGCCGAACCGGTCGGACAGTGCGCCGAACACCGGCAGTGTCACGCACTCTCCCAGGGCGGCGATCATCAGCCAGGTCATCACGGTCGACCGTGCCTCCGGCCCGGCCTTCGCCGCGTGCGCCACCAGGAACACGGTGAACATCGCGATCACCGACCCGGTGCCGAGCGAGGCGAGAATGCCGATCACCACGCGGCGCGGCCACCGCCGCAGCACCGTGATCACCGGTACCCGGGCGGCGTGGTTCTCTGCCCGGCCGCGCACGAACTCCGGTGTCTCCCCGACCCCCAGCCGGACCCAGATACCGATGCCGACCAGGACGCTCGATGCCAGGAACGGCAGCCGCCATCCCCAGGTCAGGAAGTCCTCCTCGGGCAGGTTGGAAATCAGTACGAAGGTCAGGTTGCTGCCGAGCAGCGCCACCGCGAAGCCCATCGCGGGCCAGCTGCTGAAAAAGCCCCGGCGTTCGGGCGGGCCGTGTTCGGTGCTGAGCAGCACCGCGCTTCCCCATTCGCCGCCGATGCCGATTCCCTGCGCGACGCGCAGCGTCACCAGCAGGACCGGTGCGAGGACACCGGCCGTGTCGTAGGTGGGCAGCAGGCCGATACCGAACGTGGCGATGCCCATGACGAGCAGTGTCCACACCATCATCGACTTGCGGCCCACCCGGTCGCCGAAGTGGCCGAACAGCAGGCCGCCCAGCGGGCGCGCGACGAATCCGGCCGCGTAGGTGGCGAACGAGGCGAGGACACCGCCGGCGGCTGATGTTCCCGGGAAGAACAGCGGGCCGAACACCAGCGCGGACGCCGTCGCGTAGAGGAAGAAGTCGTACCACTCGATGGCGGTGCCGATCGTGCTCGCGATCAGCACCCGGCGGACCGGACGGGGCACCGGGGCCGCCCCTGGTTTCACGCGTCCTCGTCGGACACGAGAAGCCGCCCGCCGAGTTCGTGGGGATCGGCGGCGAGGTCGTAGGCCCATACCTGGTGCCCGTCGGCCTCCCAGATCACCTTCCGCCCGTCGGCCCGCACCGCGTGCAGTGCCTTCAGGTCCGGGTAGTCGTCGGAGGCGGCGGCCCGCTCCTGCGGGAAGTAGGTCTCCGAGTACGCCTCGCGGGATGCCCCGGTGCCGCCCGCGAAGAACTCGGTCAGTGAGGCACCGTCCGAGGGCCGCGGGTCCAGCCCGAGGTGGTCGAGCACCGTCGGCATGATGTCGACCAGCCGCACCTGGCTGTCCACGCTCATCCCCGCCGGCACCCCGGGGCCGCTGATGATGAGCGGCACGTGCTGGGTCGCGTCGAACAGCAGGCAGCCGTGGCCCTCCTCGTAGGGGTGGCCGAGGTCGCCGGCGTGGTCGTTGGGGTACCACCCGGCCAGGTCCTCGCCGTGATCGGAGAAGCACACCACCAGCATCGATTCGATGTCGTGGCCCATCTCGGCGATGCGGTGCAGCAGTTGCTGGACGTAGTGGTCGGTGTAGGCGATCTCGCCTTCGTACGGGTTCGCCACCTCGATGCCGACGTCCTCGGGCGGTTCGTAGGGCCAGTGCGCGTCGAAGAAGTGCGCGAACAGGAAGAACGGGGCGGTGCCGTCCAGCGACTGGAGCCAGCGGGTGGCGCGTTCGGCCACCAGCGGCGCGCGCTTGAGCGCCAGCCCGCGCAGTTTCACGTCGCCGACCGACAGCGGGTCCCGGCCGTCCGGCAGCAGCGGGATCTCGTCGTCGTAGAAGTCGAACCCGCGGTCGATCCCGTACCACTGGTTCAGGCCGGGGCAGGACACCACGGCGCCGGTCGTGTACCCGGCCGCCGACAGGCACTCCGCCAGTGTCGGCACCCGCTTGTCCAGTGCTTCGCGGAACAGGTGCCGCACTCCGTGGCGGGGCGGCTGGAGTCCGGTGAACACCGTGGCGTGGCTGACCGGTGTCAGGGGGCACGAGGAGATCGCCTGGGTGAAGCTGGCTCCGCCCGCGCGCAGCCGCTCCACGCCGGGGTACTTCCCCGAATAGGCCACGTCGGCGCGCACGGTGTCCAGGGAGATGAACAGGATGTTCGGCTGTGTGGTCACCGGGGATTCCTCATGTATTCCTCTGTCGAGAGCCAGCGGCACCGCAGGCTAGCAACGGGCTCCCCGCGTACGACAACGGCGAACGGTGCGGCATGAACACCCGTGCGGTGCGGGATGAACACCCGTGCTGAACAGCACATCCCGCCACTACAGTTTCCCGGCGGAGCGTCCACGACCGTGACGCGAGGGAGAATTCACATGGCGCGCAAGTTATCCCTGGCCCTGGAGCTGTATGCCGACGCGAACGGCAGCGTCGACCAGCGTTACATCGAGCAGATGCGCAACCAGGACGCCGAACCGGTGCCGGCCGATCCCGCGCTGCCGCGGTTCACCCTCATCGTCGGGCCCTCGCCGTTCACCATGCCGCGCGGCTGGGAGTTCTTCCTCACCTCACCCTATGAGGGTGCGACGTACATCTCGACCGTGCTGCACAACGCCGGGTACCCGGTGCGCATCGTGGATGTCCGCTACACCCCGGACCCGCTGCGGGCGGCGTACGAGCAGATCATCGAAGGCACCGACGTGCTCGGTGTGTGCACGTTCGAGGACAACTTCCCGTTCTGCCGCACGCTGATGGCGATGGTCCGCGAGTCGCACCCGGACATACCGATCATCTGCGGCGGCTCGCTGGTCACTTCCGCTCCGTCGGTGTTCATGTCGGACACCGACTGCGATATCGCGGTGATCAGCGAGGGCGAGATCACCATCCTGGAGCTGATGGAGAGTTACGCCCGCGGTTCGTGGCAGCGGGATCTCCCGGCCGTCAAGGGCATCTGCTACCGGGACGAGAAGGGCAACGCGCGCCGCACGGCGCCGCGCGGCCAGATGATGGATCTCGACGCGCTGCCCAGGATGCGGCTCGACCTGTGGCCCCAGTCGCGGTCGCCGCTCGGTATGCAGCCGCAGGTGATCTCGTCCTACAGCCGTGGCTGCAAGATGGACTGCTCGTTCTGCTATCGCACCACCCCGCAGGTGCGGGCGAAGTCGCCGGAGAAGATGGACCGCGACCTCGACTGGCTGAAAACCCAGTACGGCGTGGAGTTCTGCTTCTTCGTCGACCTCACGTTCAGCTCGCACCGCGGCCAGACCATCGAGATGTGCGACGTGATCTCCCAGCACGATCTGCGCTGGACCTGTCTGACCCGGTGCGCCGACATGGACGTGCCGCGCATCGACGCGATGCGGGAGGCGGGTGCCGACATCATCCTGTACGGCGTGGAGTCGCTGGGCCGCGAGGTGCTGCGCGAGGCCCGCAAGGGCAGCAGCGAGAACCTGACGGTCCGTGCGATGCGCACCACGTTCGACGGCGGCGTGCGGTTCGGGTCGCTGCTCATCGTCGGTCTGCCGAACGAGACCGAGGAATCCCTGTCGGACATGGTGCAGTTCGCCGAGCAGTACAACCATGTGACCCGGGTGAAGTACCTGTCGGCGATGCCCGGTACGACGGTGTACCAGGACGCGGTGCGGAACAAGGTGATCCGCAGCGAGGTCGACCACCTGAACTGGCTGTCGATCGAACAGGCGCTGCACGAGGACGAGTTCCTGAATGTGAGCGGGCTGCCCGAGCAGGTCTGCCGGGACGCGTACAAGCGGGTGTACGACGCCTATCAGCCCGGCCCGGTGATGGACTTCCAGCACTGGCCGGAGCACTTCCAGTACTTCGACCCGCAGCCGGCCGACGGTACCGAGCGGTCGACGTCGTATGCCGGGACCGGCTGGCGCGCGGACTGGAGTTCCGCCGCCGCGCCCCTGGTTCCCGGTTCCGAGCATTACACACTGGACAAGGTGGCCGACGCCGAGGTGGCCAGGGTGGGGAGCACTCTGATGGACTGCGGTGCGAAGAAGCTCACGGCCGGGGCCTGAGCGGTGTCCGCTCAGGACGGCCCGATCCTGATCATCGGGACCGAGCGCTCCGGGTCGAACCTGCTGCGGCTGGTGCTCGACGCGCACTCGCGGATCGCGGTCCCGCACCCGCCGCACTTCATGCGGTACCTGTCCGGCATCCCCTACGACGGTGACGTCGAGGCGATGGTGGACGACGCGATGTGGCTGCTGCGCAGCCACATCCACCCGTGGCCGCACGTGATCGACCGGGCCGCGGTGGCCGAGGCGGCCGTGAGCGGAAAGGCGCCGTCGCTGTTCGGGGTGGTGTCGGCGATCTACGACCAGTACCGCGTCGCGGAGGGCGCGGCCCGGTGGGGGTGCAAGAGCACGTTCATGGTCGAGCACGTCGACGAGGTCCTCGCCGGGCTCCCGGACGCACGGTTTCTGTGGCTGGTGCGCGATCCCCGCGATGTGGTCGCGTCGGCGAAGCGGGCCGTGTTCGGCTACTGCCACCCCTACCGGATGGCACTGCGGTGGGCGGCCGAGCAGGAGCTCGCCCGTGCGGCCCTGGAGCGGTGGGGGCCCGGGGTGGTGCGCCTGGTGCGGTACGAGGATTTGGTGTCCGCGCCCGAGCGGGAGATCCGGGCGGTCTGCGACTTCATCGGTGAGGCGGTCGAGCCCGCGATGCTGGCGCACCACCTCCGTGGCAACGCCCGGGTGACCGCGTCGCTGTCGGCGTCCTGGCGCACGGCGGGCGACCCGATCACCACGGCCCGGATCGGCACCCACCGGCGGGGGCTGTCCGACCGGGAGCGGCGGCAGGTGGAGAGCGTGACCGGGCGGGCGATGGAGAGGCTTCGCTACCCGTTCGACGGGGCCTCGCCGGCCGAACCGGCTCCCGGCCCGCTCGGCGTCGCGCTGCGCGGGTGCGCGGTGCGGCTGGCGGTGGAGGCGCGATCACTGTGCACCGACCGCAACCACTTCCGGCGCTGGCGGCGCGACGCCGTCGTCCTGCGGCTGCGCCGCCGCGCGAGGCCGGGTCGCGTCCCGGTTCCGGCAGGAGAGAGCAGATGAACGAAACGGGAAGAGTGCGCACGCACTTCGCCGACCGGGCGGGCACCTACGACCGGTCCAGTGCGTGGTGCACCGACGACGCGCTCGGCGAGCTGATGCTGTCCGCGGCCTCGCCCCGGCCGGGCGACGCGGTCCTGGACGTGGCGTGCGGCACCGGACTGGTGTCGAAGCTGTTCGCCGGGCGGGTGCGGCGGCTGGCCGGTGTGGACATCACGCCGGAGATGGCCGAGCAGGCGCGCGGCGTGCTCGATGAACTGGTGATCGTCCCGGCGGAGGAACTGCCGTTCGGTGACGGCACGTTCGACATCGTGGTGTGCCGTCAGGGGATCCAGTTCATGGCGCTGCCGGACGCGGTGCGGGAGATGGTGCGGGTGACCCGGCCGGGCGGGCGGGTCGTGCTGAGCCACCTGTGCGCCTACGGGGACGACGACCGTGAGGAGTACTTCGAGATCCTGCGGCTGCGCAACCCGGCCCGGCGGCACTTCTTCCGGCCCGGCGATGTCGAGGCGCTGCTCGCCGGCGCGGGGTGCGACCCGGTGCGCTCCCAGCGGTATGTGTCGGTGGAGGACGTGGACGTGTGGTCGGACAACGGTGCGATCGGTGAGGACGCGCGGGAGGCCATCCGGGATTGCTACGGGAAGGCGTCGCCCGCCTTCCGCGCACGGCACTCGGTGGCCGGGGCGGACGGGCGGATCACCGACCACATGCTGTTCGTCGTCGCCTCGGGAACGAGGGTCTGACATGGAACCCGAGCAGTGTCTCGCCGACGG
This sequence comes from Streptomyces sp. NPDC104313, assembly GCF_055583985.1. NCBI lineage: Bacteria > Bacillati > Actinomycetota > Actinomycetes > Kitasatosporales > Streptomycetaceae > Streptomyces > Streptomyces sp. NPDC104313. Next base: position 10,101 of record NZ_JBVJMW010000029.1, on the reverse strand, counting down.
GGTGCGGGCCGCGTTCCTCGCCGAGGCGGCCACCGCGGCACGGTACACCTACTGCGCGCGGATCGCCGGGATCGAGGGCCACGCCGAGGCGGCCCGGGTGTTCGGCGAGCTTGCCGAGAGCGTGGCCTGCGCCGCCCACGGGCACCTGGATGTGCTGCGCGACCTGCTGGGCGGTGACGATCCGGGCACCGGCCACCCGCTCGGCGACACCCGCCGCAACCTCGCAGCGGCGATCAGCGGCGACCTCGGGGAGGCCACCGAACGCTACCCCGGCCTGGCGGCGCGGGCCCACACGGACGGCGTGGCCGATCTGGCGAGCTGGCTGGAGACACTGTGCACGCTGAAGAAGACGCACGTGGACCGGCTGGAGCAGGCCCTCACCGGGCTGGCCGAGCCGCGGTCCGCCGGGAACGGAGCGCCATGACCACCGACTACACCGCCGAGGCGATCACCCTCTACTCCGGGCTGGAGGCGGTGCGCCGCAACCCGTCGATGTACGTCGGGTCGACCGGCCCGGACGGCGCCCACCACCTGGTGTTCGAACTGGTCGACAACGCCGTGGACGAGGCCGCCGCCGGGCACTGCGGCACGATCTCGGTGGAGCTGCACGGCGACGGTTCCTGCTCGGTCACCGACGACGGCCGGGGCATCCCCACCGGCCCGCACCCGGAGGCCGGGATCCCGGCGTGTGAGCTCGTGCTCACCACCCTGCACTCGGGGGGCAAGTTCGACCACTCCTCGTACGCGACCTCGGCCGGGCTGCACGGCGTCGGTCTGGCCTGCGTGAACGCGTTGTCCCAGTGGTTGCGGCTGGACGTGTGGCGCGACGGCGCGCACCACAGCGAGTCGTTCGCCCGGGGCTCGGTCCGGGCGCCGCTCGAGCGGGCCGGCGACAGCGGCCGCCACGGCACCCGGGTGTGGTTCTGCCCGGACCCGGAGATCTTCTCCTCCTGTGTCCTGGACGCGGACCTGGTGCACGCCCGGCTGCTCGACATCGCGTACCTGCACCCGGGGCTGCGGGTCGAGCTCACCGACCACCGCACCGGGCGGCACGAGTCGCTGTGCGAGAGGGCCGGGGTGCGGGGCCTGCTCGCGTACCGTGCCCGCGACGCCGAGAAGGTGCACGCCGAGCCGGCCACCGTCACCTGGGCCGGCGACGGGTGCGTGATCGACGCCGCCGTCCAGTGGACCGAGGGGTACGCGGAGCAGATCTTCAGCTACGTCAACACCATCCGCACCGATCTGGGCGGGTCGCATGTGGAGGCCCTGCGCGGTGCGCTGGCCGGGGTGGTGGCCGGCCACCTGGGCCGGTCCGCGGACAGGATGACCGTGGTCGACATCCTGGAGGGGCTGACCGCGGTGATCGCGATCCGGATCCCGGACGCGCGGTTCGACGGCCAGACCAAACGCACCCTGCGCAACGACGACGCGGGCGCCCGCGTGTTCGACGTCGTCACCGAGCAGGTACGGCGGGCACTGGCGGCCGACCCGGAGCTGGCCCGCCGCATCGCCGAACGGGCCGTCGACGCGAGCCGGGCCCGGCTCGCCGCGCGGCTGGCCGGGCGGACGGCCCGCTCCCGGACCCGGGCCGTCGAGGTCGACTACGCGGTCTACCAGCGGCAGTTCGGGATCCGCTCGAAGGACTGGCACGACTCGTGCGCCTGGCTCACCGACGAGGACCTCCTCGGCAAGCACGCACAGCTGTGCGCGGTGGCGCCGGACGCGCGGATGCTGGACGTGTGCTGCGGCAGCGGTGTCGTCGGCGGCGCGTTCCGCGGCCGGGTCGGCGAGATGGTCGGGCTGGACCTCACCCCGGAGATGGCCGCGCTCGCCGCCACCCGGCTGGACGTCGTGCACCAGGGCACCGTCTACGACCTGCCGTTCCCCGACGCCAGCTTCGACCTCGTGGTCACCCGGGAGGTACTGCATCTGCTGCCCCAGCCGGAGCGGCCGGTGTCGGAGATCTTCCGTGTGCTGCGGCCGGGCGGGCAGTTCATCGTCGGGCAGATCGTGCCGTACACGGACGTGGACGCGTTCTGGATGTTCCGCGTGTTCAAGAAGAAGCAGCCACTGCTGTACCAGATGTTCCGCGAGGAGGACTTCCGGGCGCTGCTCACCGGCGGCGGGTTCACCGACGTACAGATGGAGGAGTACTTCCTGTGGGAGTCGATCGACCGGTGGATCGACACCCACGAGACGACACCGGCGAGCCGGCAGGAGATCTACCGCCTCTACTACGACGCGCCGCGCGAGGTGCGTGCCGCGCACCCGTTCGAGGTACTGCCGGACGGCTCGGTACGTGACCGGTGGCGGTGGTGCGTGTACTCGGTGCGGAAACCCGGCCATGCCTAGCCGCACCGTGGAGCGCCCGGTCGCCGAGGTCGTGCGCCGGCTGGAGGTGCTGCGGCCGCTGCGGGGCACACCGGTGCCGCACCTGCGCACGAAGGTCCGCGATCTCGTCGTCGTCGCGTCGAGTTCACGGGGCGGGTCGAGCATGCTCTCCGAGCTGCTGCGGTCCTCGCCGCACCTGCTGCACCTGCGCGGTGAGCTGAATCCGCTGCTGCGGCTGGCCGGCCTCGACCACCCGCACAGCGGCACCGGGTCCGACGCTCTGGACGCGGCGCACTGGCACGGGCTGCCGCCGGACTCCCGGGCACTGTTCGAGGCGGAACTGGCACTGGACGCGGGCTCTCCCGGCACCGGCGTGGAAAACCTGGCGGCGGACGCGGCGTGGCGGCTGGTCGTGCAGTGGCCGGGGCTGGACCTCGATCCCGTCGACCTGGTACGGACCGCCGAGGCGGTACTGGACCGTGACCTTCCCCGGTTCACGCGGGCGCTGACCGGCAGGGCCGGCGTGGACCCGTGGTACTACGACCTTCCCGGGGAGTCACCGGGACCACGGCCGGCCGGGCCGCCCGGTGACGTGCTCCTCGAAGAGCCGCCCTTCGTCCTGCCCCGCCCGTGGCGGCCCGCGGACGAACACGATCTCGCCACGAAACCACTGGTGATCAAAACACCGGGCAACGCCTACCGGCTCGGCTTCCTGCGGGCGGCGTTCCCCAACGCACGCCTGCGGGTACTGCACCTGACCAGGAACCCGGCCGCGTCGGTCAACGGCCTGGTCGACGGGTGGCTGCACCACGGATTCCACGCGTACCGGCTGGACGAACCGCTGCGCATCACCGGATACGCCGACGTGCGCCCCGCCGACCGGCACTGGTGGAAGTTCGACCTGCCACCCCACTGGCCCGCGTACACCGCCGCCGCCCTGCCCCAAGTCTGCGCCCACCAGTGGCTGTCGAGCCACCGTGCGGTGCTCGCGCACGGGGCGGATCACACGGTGCGGTTCGAGGACCTGATCAGCACTCCGCACACCCGTGCGGACGCCGTCGAGCAGATCGCCGGCTGGCTGGGGATCCCGTTCGACGGGCCGCTGAAACGGGCCGCGACCGGCGGTATCGCCGCCACCGTGGCCACCGCCCAACCACGCCCCGGCCGGTGGCGGGCGCGCGAGGAAGACATCCGGTCCGCGCTGAGCACCGACGTGCTCGCCATGGCGGAAAGGCTCGGCTACACCCATGACGACCACTGGATCTGAGCCGAGCACCCACGGCGGCCCGGGATGGATCCCCCGGGTGGCATCGCATCTGGACGAAGTCACGGCCGGGGAGGTATGGGCGCCGTGCGGATACCGGTCGGAGAGCGCCGTACTGCGGTCGGTGCTGCTTCTCCGCCCGCCGGACAGCATCGCCGCGGTACGAACGCCGGGAGCCTCACTCATGCTCGGGCCGGTGGATCTCCCGAAGATGCGGGCACAGTACGACGCACTGGCGGACCGCCTGCGGGACAACGGGATCGAGGTACACCTCGCCTCCCCCGCCGCGACACCGAACGTCGTGTTCGCACGGGACCTGTTCTGGATGACACCGGCCGGGGCGGTGCTGGCCCGGATGGCATCGGCACAGCGGGCCGGCGAGGAACGGCATGCCGCGCTCGCGCTGGCCGGGGCCGGGTTCCCGATCCTGCGCACCGTGTCCGGCACCGCCCTGTTCGAGGGCGCCGACGCACTGTGGATCGACCCGTCGACGGTGATCGTCGGTACCGGGTTCCGCACGAACACGGCCGGCGCGGCCGAAGTCGCCTCGGCCGTCGGGACACTGGGAGCGCGGGTGGTGACCGTGCCGCTCGCGCCGGGCGTACAGCACCTGCTCGGGGCGGTCGTGTTCCTCGGCCCGGCCACCGCCGTCATCCACCGGGCGGCGTGCCCCCCGCAGCTGGCGGCGCTCCTCGCCGAGTACGGCTACCGGGTGATCGCGCTGCCGCCGGACGAGGAACTGCTGGTACGGCGCGGGATGAACCTGCTGGTCCTCGCACCGGGGCGGGTCCTGATGCCCGCCGGCTGCCCGGGAATCCGGCGGACGCTGGAACGGGCGGGTATAGCCGTCGAGGAGATCACCATCGGCGAGTACCTGCGGGCGGCCGGCGGGATCGGCTGCGTGAGCGGGGTGCTGCGCCGTGAGCACTGACAGCCGGCCAGGTACCCGGCTACTGGGCCGGGTACACCGTGGGGTCATCCAGCGGCACCTTCAGCCAGGAGATCATCTGCCGGAGCTGGTGGTACGCCGCGAGCCGCTGCTCGTCGGAGCCGGCCTCCTCCGCGGCCGCGATCGGCTCCCACAGGCGCGGCACCATCACCGGCCCGAGCTCGAGCAGGCCGCCGCTGCCGCCGGTGGCCCACTTCGCCAGCACGTACCGGACGATCGCGCCGACCGGGATGTCCAGGTTCCGGGACATGCCGCGCACGGTCTCCAGCGGATCGAGGAGCCCGTAATCGACGACCTCCGCCTTGAAGTTGGCATGCGGGTCCTCCGGTGGCCAGCACCGTTCCCACTGGCGCAGCCGGACCGCCGGCGTACCGGTCGTGTCGTAGGCCAGGTCGTCCGTGTCGCCATTCATGCCGCCACCCTAAGGGCGGCACCGAGCTTGTCCGACCGGGCAGGGATGAACACCGAAACCAGAAAGGAGATCCAGTGAACGTGAACCTTCGTGAGGAGGAAGTCGCGCTCGTTCCGACCGAGTCGGGTGCCGCGGCCAGCGGTACCGCTACGGCCGACGACGAAGCGATCCGTCAGCAGTTGCGCAGCCTCGGCTACCGCATCTGACCCAAGCGCCCCGGCCCTCCGGCACAGGCGGGAGGGCCGGGGCGTCCGGGCGGAAGAGGCCGGGGCGTCCGGGTAAAGCCGGGGCGCCCGGGCGGAAGCGGCCTGGGCGTCCGGGCGAAGCCGGGGCGCCCCGGCGGAAGCGGCCGGGCGGAAGCGGCCGGGGCGGAAGAGGCCGGGGCGCCCGGGCGGAAGCCGGGGCGGAAGCGGCCCCGGGCAGGCCCGCCACGCACCCGCCGGGGCCGTGACGGTTCCACACGGCCGGGCCCGGCTCCCGCCCGGGGCGGCACACACCCCGCCGGCCGGGCAGGCCCGTCACGCCACG
>NZ_JBVJMW010000029.1:0-4523 GCF_055583985.1 Streptomyces sp. NPDC104313 | reverse complement strand
GGCAGCGCACCCATCGCCACGCGGGCGGCACACACCCCGCCGGCCGGGCAGGCCCGCCACGCACCCGCCGGGGCCGTGACGGTTCCACGCAGCCGGGCCCGGCTCCCGCCCGGACAGCACACACCCCGCCGGCCAGGCTGAGCACGCTTCGCCGTCCGGGCGGAGCACACCTCACCGGCCGGGCAGCGCACCCATCGCCACGCGGGCGGCACACACCTCACCGGCCGGGCAGGCCCGTCACGCACCCGCCGGGGCCGTGACGGTTCCACACGGCCGGGCCCGGCTCCCGCCCGGGGCGGCACACACCCCGCCGGCCGGGCAGGCCCGTCACGCCACGCGGGCGGCACACACCTCACGGCCGGGCGGAGCACACCTCGCCGGCCGGGCAGCACGCACCTCGCCACGCGGACAGCACACACCCCGCCGCAGGCAGCACGAACCTCGCCACTCGGGCGGCACACACCTCACCGGCCGGGCAGCGCACCCATCGCCACGCGGGCGGCACACACCCCGCCGGCCGGGCAGGCCCGCCACGCACCCGCCGGGGCCGTGACGGTTCCACGCAGCCGGGACCGGCTCCCGCCCGGACAGCACACACCCCGCCGGCCAGGCTGAGCACGCTTCGCCGTCCGGGCGGAGCACACCTCACCGGCCGGGCAGCGCACCCATCGCCACGCGGGCGGCACACACCTCACCGGCCGGGCAGGCCCGTCACGCACCCGCCGGGGCCGTGACGGTTCCACACGGCCGGGCCCGGCTCCCGCCCGGGGCGGCACACACCCCGCCGGCCAGGCAGCACGCGCCTCGCCACGCGGGCGGCGCACACCCCGCCGGCCGGGCAGCGTACCCATCGCCACGCGGGCGGCACACACCCCGCCACGCGGGCGGCACACACCTCACCGGCCGGGCAGGCCCGTCACGCACCCGCCGGGGCCGTGACGGTTCCACGCAGCCGGGACCGGCTCCCGCCCGGGCAGCACACACCTCGCCGCAGGCAGCACGCACCTCGCCACGCGGACAGCACACACCCCGCCGGCCAGGCAGCGCACCCATCGCCACGCGGGCGGCACACACCTCACCGGCCGGGCAGGCCCGCCACGCACCCGCCGGGGCCGTGACGGTTCCACACGGCCGGGCCCGGCTCCCGCCCGGGGCGGCACACACCCCGCCGGCCAGGCAGCGCACCCATCGCCACGCGGGCGGCGCACACCCCGCCGGCCGGGCGGAGCGCGCCTCGCCGCGGGCTGCCCTGCCCGGCAGGGCGCGGTCACCGGTTACCGGCACGATGACGGTGTGCCGGGCCGGCACCGTCGCCGGTGCCCCGGCCCGCCGGACCCACTCGCTCCGGCCGCGTGCGCCGGAACCCGGGTCCGGGGAAACAGACCGCGTCACGGAACATCCCCGGCCGGCATCTGCGCCGGCCCGGGCAGCCTCGGTGCCCGCGTTTCGGCTGCCACGGGCCGGCCTGCCCGAACTGGGCAGGCCGGTGAACCGGACTGTCCTCCCGCACACGGACGGCCCAGCACCCGCCCCTCCTTACACCGGGGGTCACCGTGCTGGAGGGCGGCAGTTCTGAACACCCGGCGGCGCGTTGTAGGGTGCGGCGACTGGGAGGCGGCATGGCTGAGACGACCAACCCGTTCGACGACGAGAACGCAGTATTCCGGGTGCTGCGCAACGACGAGGACCAGCACTCGCTGTGGCCGGAGTTCGCTCCGGTGCCCGCCGGGTGGCACGTGGTACACGGCCCGGACGGCCGGGCCGCGTGCCTGGCCCACGTCGAGGAGAACTGGACCGACCTGCGTCCGGCCTCCCTTCGCCGCACCATGGACGACCCGACCGGGTGAGCCACCGGACGGACACACGGCCTTCACCGTGACGGCGGCGGTGGACCGCTCCGTCACCCGCACCGCACTCCGCGCACGCCCGCCGCCGAAGGACACCTCGACAGCGGGCGTGCACCGCGCTGACTTCCGCGGCCGGACACCGGACTCAGCTCGACAACACATTTCGCACACTGTTACGGCATGCAATCGCCCGCGGGAACCCGGCGGCCTGGCGGCATAGGGGCAGAACAGTGAGTCAGTCCACACTTCCGTTTCCACGACCACGACCACGTTCACGGGAAAAGCGCGGGTCAGCCCTGATCGTGCAACAGGGCGCCTGGGACATGCCCAAGGAATCGATGCCGCTCGCCGCCGGCTATCTGACAGCCGCAGCACAGGCCGACCCCGTGGTGGGATACGAGTTCGACGTGGGAATACAGAACTTCCGCGGCGGAGAATCACTCGGCTCGATGGCACGCACCATCTTCTCCGGGAAGGTGCCGGACGTACTGGCATTCTCGGTCCTGGGCTGGAACCTCAACCAGTTCGGCGCGCTCGCCGAAACCTACAAGTCGGTACACCCGGACGGCTGGGTCATCTTCGGCGGAACACACGTCGCCCACCAAGCCGAACACGTCTTCCGACGGTTCCCCCAGGTAGACGTCATCGCCAACGGCGAGGGCGAGTTCACCTTCCGCGACCTGCTGCTCGCCGCCCTCGAGGAAAAGTCACCGCACGACCTCGCACAAGTACCGGGAATCTCCTACCGCGACGAAGAAGGCACGATCCACACCACCGCCGAGGCACCACGCATCGACGACCTGGACACCATCCCGTCACCCTTCCTCACCGGAGCCATCCCGCTGCTCGACCACAAAGGCCGGTTCCCCTACGACGTCGCACTGATGGAAACCAACCGCGGCTGCCCGTACAAATGCTCGTTCTGCTACTGGGGTGGCGCGGTCGGCCAGAAAATGCGCGGCTTCTCCCGCGAGCGGCTACGAGCGGAACTCGACATCTTCGGCTACCACCGGATACCCACAGTAGTATTGTGCGACTCCAACTTCGGCATGCGGCAGCAAGACGCAGAATTCATCGAGGACCTCGTCAGAACACGCGAAAAATACGGGTTCCCGCAGTCGCTGGAAACATCATGGGCGAAGAACAAGTCCAAAACATTCCACAACATCATCCGCCGGATGAAAGCCGAGGGATTCCAGAGCTCGTTCACCATCGCACTGCAGACACTCGACGACACCGCGCTCCGCGACATGGGCAGAAACAACATGCGGCTCAACGAGTGGAAAACCCTCGCCGCATGGCTCTCGGCGGAAGGACTCGACGCCTACGCCGAACTGATCTGGGGCGCCCCGGGAGAGACAGCCGACTCCTTCCTGACCGGCTACGACCAGCTGTCCGCACATGTATCCCGCATCGCCGTCTACCCCCTGCTACTCCTGCCCAACACCAACTACACGGAAAACCGTGAGGAACACGGCTTCGTCACCGTACGCGGCGACAACGACGACTTCGAGTACGTCCTCGCCAACCGCACCGTCACCATCGCCGAGAACACAAAGATGCAACGGTTCATGTTCTGGGCCCGGACCATGAGCGAGAACATGTACTTCCGGCACATCTGGATACCCCTACAAAAACTCGCCGGCCTCACCCAGAGCACCGTACTCCTGACCCTGTCCGACTGGTTCCAGGAATCAGATAACCCCGCAGCCACCGAACTCCTCAGCCACGGCCGCGAGTTCACCGACTCCAGCCTGGTCATCCAGTCACTCCACAAACTCTACACCGACCCCCGCCTCACACCCGTCTTCCAGCAATGGTGGAACGAAGCGATCCTCCCGAAAACACCCGCCCGGCACAGACCACTCCTCAACGAAATCTACCGCTACGACCACGCAACCCGCCCCATCTACACCCCAACAAACACCCCAACAAACACCCCACACACCGAACACACCGAACACACCGAAATACGCAACATCGACGGCCTCCCCCACTACATCCACACCAGCCAGCACTACCAATACCCCATACCCCACATCCTCAACGCCATCCGAACAAACCAGCCATACAACAACACACCCACCCCCGTCGAACTCACACTCGCACACCGCACCGGATTCCACGACTACCTCGACAACCACGAACTCACCACCTACTACACCGGCCAATGCATCAACATCCAAAAACACACACCACAACCAACAAACACCCCACACACCAACCCCACCACACACACCCACACACCCACACACCCACACACCCACACACCCACGTAATGCCAACCCGCCATGAACCGCCCCGCTTCGAATAGAGACTCGATTTCGTGAAAGGATCGAGTCATGGCACGACCTTCCCGTTACCCGCTTGAGCTCCGCCGTCGTGCGGTGCGCATGGTCGCCGAGGTGCGCGACGACTACCCGACCGAGACGGCTGCTCTGCAGGCGGTTGCCGAGAAGCTCGGCATCGGTTGCCGTGAGACGCTGCGGAACTGGGTGAAGCAGCACGAGATCGATGCGGGTCAGCGTCCGGGGGCGACTTCGGAGGAGTCTGCCCAGCTCAAGGCGTTGAGGAAGGAGGTCGCCGAGCTGAAGCGGGCGAACGACATCCTGAAGGCCGCGGCTAGTTTCTTCGCGGCCGAGCTCGACCGGTCACTCACACGCTCGTAGCGTTCAT
>NZ_JBVJMW010000028.1:14376-35752 GCF_055583985.1 Streptomyces sp. NPDC104313 | reverse complement strand
GGTCATAAGCTGGCTTTATGGCCGGCGACGACGCACACGCACCCCACATCCCCCTCTCCCACCGGGTCCCTGATCTCGGGGCGCTGCAACTGCTGCTCGCCGTCGCCCGGCACGGCAGCCTCGGGCGGGCCGCCCGGGACGTCGGCATCACCCAGCCCGCCGCCTCCAGCCGCGTCCGGTCCATGGAGCGACAGCTCGGCGTCGCCCTCCTGGACCGCTCCCCGCGAGGCTCCAGGCTCACCGACGCGGGCGCACTGGTCACCGACTGGGCGCGCCGGGTCGTCGAGGCGGCGGAGGCCTTCGACGCCGGCGCCCAGGCGCTGCGCGACCGCCGCGACTCCCGGCTGCGGGTCGCCGCCAGCATGACGATCGCCGAGTACCTGCTGCCGGGCTGGCTGATCGCCCTGCGCGGCGAGCGGCCGGACACCGCGGTCTCACTCCTCGTCGGCAACTCCGCGGCCGTCGCCCGCCGCCTGGTCACCGGCGAGGCCGACCTCGGCTTCGTCGAGGGCCTGTCGATACCGGAGGGCCTCGACGGCACCGTCATCGCCCACGACCGCCTCGTCGTCGTGGTCGCCCCCAGCCACCCCTGGGCCCGCCGCCGCACCCCGCTGCTGCCCGGTGAACTCGCCGCCACCCCGCTGATCCTGCGCGAACACGGCTCCGGCACGCGCCAGGTCCTGGACGCGGCGCTCGCCGTGCACGGCGGACTGGCCCAGCCCCTGCTGGAACTCTCCTCCACCACGGCGGTCAAGGGCGCGGCGGAGAGCGGTGCCGGCCCCTGCGTCCTGAGCGAACTCGCCCTCGGCGAGGAGCTGTCGTCCCGCCGCCTCGTGAGGGTCCCCGTCGCGGGGATACGGCTGCGCCGCCAACTGCGCGCGGTCTGGCCCGGCGGCCACCGCCCCACCGGCCCCGCCCGCGACCTGTTGTCCCTGACCGGCCGGGACGCCTGACCCCGCGAACCCTGCCGACCCCGTGAACCCCCGACGCGGAGGTAGCCGGCCTGCCGCCGTCCCTGACGGACACGATCACCCAGGGCATCCGCCGCTCGGAGACAGCGCGTCGAGCGGTGGCATAGGCGCGTCGATCGGCCCCTGGGGCCCCTGCCCGTCCGGGGTCGAAGGCCCCTGCCCGTCCGGTCCGGGTCAGAGGAAGGTCTGTCCCTCGCCCCGGTATGTCGCAACGCTCGCCGTGACCCGGTCGCCCTCGATCAGGTGCAGCGCGTCGAAGCGCTCGCACAGCTCCCCGGCCTTGGCGTGCCGGAACCAGACCTTGTCTCCGATCAGCAGGTCGTCGGCCGGGGAGCCCAGCAGCGGCGTCTGGACCTCGCCCGCGCCCTCCTGCGCGTCGTAGCGCAGCCCCTCCGGCAGATACGGCACCGGCGAGCGGTCGGCGCCGGCCGCGCCGGACGCCGGATAGCCGCCCCCGAGCACCGTCACCACGCCCACGCCGGGCCGGCGCACCACCGGCTGCGCGAACAGGGCCGCGGGCCGGCCGGTGAACGACCTGTAGTTGTCGAACAGCCGGGGCACGTACAGCCCCGAACCGGCCGCGATCTCCGTCACCGCGGTCTCGGCCGCCGTGTGCTGCACGCTGCCCGTGCCGCCGCCGTTCACGAACTCCAGGTCCGGGGCGACCGCCCGGACCGCCCGCACCACCTCGGCCCGGCGCACCGCCAGCTCCTTGCGGGCGGCCGACTGCATCAGCCGGATGGCCCGTGACCGCAGCGGCCGGCCCGCCAGCGCGTCGCCGACCCCCGCGACATGCCCCTCGTACGCCATCAGGCCCACCAGCCGGAAGCCCGGTCTGCGGGCCACCGAGCGGGCCAGCTCGGCGAGTTGCGCGGGGGAGCGCAGAGGTGAGCGCAGCGCCCCGATCCGGACCCGGCCGCCCAGCATCCGCAGTGAGGTGTCCAGTTCCAGGCAGACCCGGATCTCCTCCCGACCGCCCGCCCGGGAGGCGTCGATCAGCTCCAGCTGGGCGTGGTCGTCGACCATCACGGTCACGGCCCCGGCGAGCTTGGGATCGGCGGCCAGCTCGGCGAACGCGGACCGGTCGGCCGACGGGTAGGCCAGCAGTACGTCCTCGAACCCGGCCCGCGCCAGCCACAGCGACTCCGCCAGTGTGTACGACATGATCCCGGCGAACCCGGGACGCGCGAGCACCCGCTCCAGCAGGGCCCGGCACCGCACCGATTTGCTCGCCACCCGGACCGGCTTCCCGGCCGCCCGCCGCACCAGATCGTCGGCGTTGGCGTCGAACGCCTCAAGATCGACGATCGCGATCGGGGCGTCGAGATGGGCGGTGGCCCGGTTGTAGCGGGTCCGGTCAGCGGCGCGGGCAGTCATGGCCGCAGCTTGCCAGAGAGCCGTCAAGGCTGGGTAGGGGGACGATCGGGACAGATCGTCCGTCGGCCGGGGCGTCCCGTTCCCCGCCGCCCGCCCGCAGCCCGTAGAGTGACGTGCACGCGAGCACCAACGGGCCTGTCAGCGGCGGTGATCCGTGGTCGGTACGAGGACGTGTGAGCAGGGGGCCGGATGAGTACCGAAGCGCGGCGCGCCCCTGTGCCGCCCCGCCCGACCACTCCTCCCGAGGGCCCGGCTCCCGCTCCCTCGGCGCCGGCTTCCACACCCCCGCCCACCTCACAGACCGCACCGCCTGAGCAGGCTCGACCGACGGCCACCCCGCAGGGGGCTCCGGCCGCACCGGCCCGCCCGCCGGTTCCGGCCCCGCAGGGAGCGGCCCCGGCCCCGGCTCCGTCCCAGCAGCTCTCCCCGCCCCGCCCGGTCGCCCCGACCCCGCAGTCCCCGCCGGTTCGTTCGGCTGCACCGGCCGCACCGGCCGCACCGGCCGCACCGGCCGCACCGGCCGCACCGGCCGCACCGGACCCGAAGGCCCCGCCGACCCGCTTCACTCTGGCGGCCGGTGCCGTCCCACCGGCCCGCCCGGCCCCATCGGCAGCTCGCGCCCGGCAGGCCGCACAGGCCAGTACGGCCGCACCCGCGACTCCTGCCCGTCCGGCCGCCCCGGACGCGCAGGCCGCACCGGCCCCTTCCCCCCGTCCGGCCGTCCCGCCCCCGCCGGTCGCACCCGCGACGTCCGCCCGTCCGGCCGCCCCGGACGCGCAGGTCGCACCGGCCGCTCCCGCCCGGTCGGCCCCTCCTGGCCCGCAGGCCCTACCGGCCCAGCGGCCCGCGCCTGCCAGGGCGGCCGCACCCGCGCCGCCCTCCACGCCCCCCGCGCACCCGGGCCCGCCCTCAGGACGTTCCGCGAGCCCGGCGCTTCCCGGTCCGCCGCCCGCCACCCGGCGCAGACCCGTCGGGGCCGTCGATCTGACGCCCGCGCCGGGAGCCGTTCCGCCGCCCCCCGGCGGCTACCGGATACCGGTCCGCTACGGCTACCCGGAGACACCCGCCGAGACCACCACCCGGCTGCGGCCGATCCGCCCCCGGCAGCGGTGGCGTACCGCGGCGGCCACCGCCTGCGTCGTGCTCGGCCTCGGGCTGATCGGCGGGGCGGTCACCGGAGCCTGGCTGACCGGTGACTCCTCGGCCGAGACCACCGGGAACCCGTACACCGCCGCACGCGGCGCCTGGCACAGCGTCCCCGTCGACACGCTGTTCCCGCGCGCCCTCCAGGGCGAGCGTGCGGGCCCCGGCGGTACCCACCGCACCTGGACCCGGATCGCCGTCGCTGCCGACAGCACGTGCGAGGGCGGACTCGACCCCCTGCTCCTGACCACGCTCCGCTCCGTAGGCTGCGAACGGCTGGTGCGTGCCACCTACACCGACGCCACCCGCTCCGCCGTCACCACCGTCGGCCTGGTCTTCACCGAGGCCGACGCCCCGGGCATGCGGGCCCTGCGCACCCGGTTCACCGAACAGAGGCTCGACGCGCGCAAGGACCTCATGCCCCGCTCGTACGCTCCCGAGGGCACGCCTGCGGCCTCCTTCGGCGATGGGCAGCGCGCCAGCTGGACGGTCAACCCGCTCAGCGAGATCCCGGTCGTCGTCCTCGCCGTCTCCGGCTTCGCGGACGGGCGCGCCGTCGCCGACCCGCAGCCCGCATCGGACGCCATGGAGTCCGGAGCCTCGACGGACATCGCCCAGGCCGGGCTCGGCCACGAGGCGAAGGGCATCGCGGAACGCGTGGAGCGCGGGCTGCGAACGAGCGTCGCCGAACTCACGGAGCCGCCCGGATGACCCGACGATCCCCCCGCGTCCTCGCCGCGGTCTGCGCCGCCGCGGTCCTGGCGCTCATCCCCGCCGCGCCCGCCCACGCGGACGCCATCCGCGACCAGCAGTGGGCCCTGGACGCCATGCACACGGACCGGGCCTGGGAGACCACCCGGGGCCAGGGCGTCACCGTCGCCGTCCTGGACACCGGGGTCGACGACGCCCACCCCGACCTGACGGGCCAGGTGCTCCCCGGCAAGGACCTCGTCGGCTTCGGCGCCGCCCGCGGCGACTCCTCCTGGGCTCTGCACGGCACCGCGATGGCCGGCATCATCGCCGGACGCGGCAACGGCCCCGAGCGCTCCGACGGCATCCTCGGCATAGCCCCCGAGGCCCGGATCCTGCCGGTCCGGGTCATTCTGGAGTCCAAGGACCCCGCCCGGGCCAAGGCCCGCAAGTCCCGCGGCACCGCCCTCGCCGACGGCATCCGCTGGGCCGCGGACAACGGCGCCGACGTCATCAACCTCTCCCTGGGCGACGACAGCAAGTCCGCCCACCCCGACCCCGGCGAGGACGCGGCCATCCAGTACGCCCTGTCCAAGGGCGTCCCCGTCGTCGCGTCGGCCGGCAACGGCGGCGAGAAGGGGGACCGGATCTCCTATCCCGCCGCCTACCCCGGGGTGATCGCGGTCGCCGCGGTCGACGAGTACGGCACGCACGCCTCCTTCTCCACCCGCCGCTGGTACGCCACGGTCAGCGCCCCCGGCGTCGACATCGTGGTCGCCAACCCGGACGGGCACTACTACATCGAGTGGGGCACATCGGCCGCCGCCGCGTTCGTCTCCGGCGCGATCGCCCTGGTCCGGGCCGCCCACCCCGGCCTCGACCCGGCCCAGATCAAGAAGCTCCTCGCCGACACCGCCCGCGACGCCCCCGCCCAGGGCCGCGACGACGCCCGCGGCTACGGCATCGTCGACCCGGCGGAGGCCATCGAGGCGGGCTCCCGGCTGCGCCCGGCCGACCTGGACGCCAAGGCCGCCCCGGCGGGGCACCGCGGGCGGTACTTCGGCGCGGGCCCGGCCCCGGCCCGTACCGCCGACGCGACGGCCAACTGGGCCGCCCCGCTCGCCGGCGGACTCGGCGCGGCGCTGCTGGCCGCGGCCGTCGTCCTGTGGCGCGGCCGGAACGCCCCCGGACGCCACTGAGCGCACGGGGGCCCGGACCGGCCCGCGCCGATCACCGTCTCGCCCCCCACTCCGCGTCCGACCGCTCGCGCGCGGCCGGATCCCGGGCCGGATCGCCGGTGTGCCGGTTGCCGCGCGGGGCGGCCCCGCGGTGCACCACGACCACCGCCACCAGGCCGAGGGCCAGGCCGAGCACCGTCCGGGGGCCGAACGGCTCCCCGAACATCAGGGCTCCCCAGACCGCCGTGACGGGGGCCATCAGGAACATGAGCGTGTTGACCGCGGTGACGCCCGAGCGCCTCAGGATCAGCCAGTACAGCCCGTACCCGCCGAAGGTGGACAGCACCACCAGCCAGCCGACCGCGCCCCAGAACGCGAGCTCGGCGGGCGGCAGCGCGGTCCCCGTGCCGACGGCGAGCACGGTGAAGACCACGGTGCTGGCAGCGCAGTGGACGGTCAGCGACACCGAAGGGGCCACCCGGGTGGCGGAACGGCTCTCGAGGAAGGTGGCGGCCACCAGCGACAGCATGCCGATGAACGGCAGGGGGTAGGCCCACCCGGCCACCCCGGTGGCGGCCGAGGCGTCGGCCGTCGTGACCACGACGACTCCGCTCACCCCCAGGCACAGGCCGAGCCACTGCCGGGCGGTGACGTGTATCCGCAGCAGTGGTCCGGCCAACGCCCCCGCCACCAGGGGCTGGACCCCGTCGATCAGGGCCGTGGTGCCCGTGGAGACCCCGAGCTGGATCGCGTAGTAGACGGTCAGCAGATAGCCGCTCTGCGACAGCGCGCCGATCACCGCCTGCCGGGCCACGTCCCGTACGCCGAGGCCCCGCCAGGAGGCGCGTGCGACGGTCACCGCGACCACGGCCAGGACGACCGTCAGCGGCAGGAACCGCCACATCAGGATCGTGAGGGCGGACGCGCTGCCGGCGCCGAGCTTGGCCCCGATGAACCCGGAACTCCAGCACAGCACGAAGGCGACCGGGAGCAGGACGTTCATGACGCACCTCGCTATACAGATCGGTATACCTGCCCGCTCGACTATACAGATCGGTATACTCGTCGGCATGGGTACTTCGAAGGAGCTGCGACGGATCACCATGACGCCCGCCGCGCGACGGGCACTGGCGGCCGCCGAGCGGCTCTTCTACGACCGGGGCATCCACGCCGTCGGGGTGGACCTGATCGCCGCCGAGGCCGGGGTGACCAAGAAGACCCTCTACGACCGCTTCGGCTCCAAGGAGCAGATCGTCGTGGAGTACCTCGCCGACCGCGACGAACGCTGGCGTGCCTTCCTGGCCGAACGCCTCGACACCGCGCCGCCCGCGCCCCGCGCCCGGATCCTGGCCGTCTTCGACGCCTCGCGCTCCTGGATGTCGGACAACGGTTCCAAGGGCTGCAGCATGGTCAACGCCCATGCGGAGATCAGCGACCCGTCCCATCCGGCGCACGCGGTCATCACCGGCCAGAAGCAGTGGATGCTGGACCTGTTCACCCGGCTCGCCCGGGGCGTCGAGGGACTCGGCCCCGACGCCGCCGACCGGCTGGGCCGGGCGCTCATGCTGCTGCACGAAGGGGCCCTGGTCGCGCACGGACTGAAGGTCTTCCCGGACCCCGTCGCCCACGCACGCGACGAGGCGCACGCCCTGCTGGCCGCGGCGACGGAACGCTGAGCCCCGCCCCCCCAGGCCCTCGACGGCGGAGCGCTGGACTCCGCTCCCGGCCCCGGCGGGGCGCGGCGCTCCGTGCCCGGCCCGACCTGCGGGCAGACCGCGAGGAGCCAGGCACTACCCTCGTCCCGTGGAGCTCAAGAACATTCCGGACCCCGGTTTCTCCGACGACGACGGCTCGGCGTCCCCCGCCCTGACCAGGGCCCTGGACGCCTGGTCCCGCGACCGGAGCGCCGTCGGCCCGGTCCTCACGGCGCTGCGCGACGCCCGGCTCCTGGTCCCCGTCGTCGCCGTGCTCGGCGAGGTCGAGGAGGACGAGAAGGGGCTCCGGCGCGAGAAGACCAGTGACATGGCCGTACCCACCCTCCGGGCCGGCGACCGGCGCGCGCTCCCCGCCTTCACCTCGACCGAGGCGCTGGCGCTCTGGGACCCCGAGGCGCGCCCCGTCGCCGTACCGCTGCACCAGGCGCTCCAGGCCGCCGCCCACGAGAAGGCCGACACCCTCGTGCTGGACCTCGCCGGGCCCGTCGCCTTCGAGCTGAGCGGGCAGGCGCTCCTGGCCCTCGCCGAGAACCGCACCAGCATCGACCCGCTCCAGGATCCCGCGGTCATCGAGGCCGTACGGGACGCCGTCGCCGCCGATCCCGCCGTGGTCCGCGCCCACCTCGGGCCCGGCAGTGCGGACGGCACCCTCGCGCTCGTGCTCGCCCCGGACTCGGTGCCCGCCGAGGCGGCCCGCCGCATCGCCCGCGCGCTGTCGGCCAGCGAGGTGCTGCGGGCCCGGCTGGTGAGCGGCCTGGATCTGGCCGTTCTCCCCGCCGGTACGGCCTTGCCGGGGGAGCCTCTCTTCACTCGCTGATGCGTCGGCCGACACCGGCCCGACGCGCGCCCAGCGCCCGCCGCCGTGAGAATGATCGGAAACTCGGAGAAATCCGACCAACCGATCAAGCTCGCGAGGTGGTTCCATGCAGAAGCGGATCGTGGCGTCAGAGTTCCTCGGCACTCTGCTGCTGGTGTTCTTCGCCGTGGGGTCCGCGGTGGTCGCCGTCGATTACCTCGGCACGGTGGGCATCGCCCTCACCTTCGGCTTCACCCTCCTCGCCCTGGCCTATGCGCTGGGCCCGATCTCCGGCTGTCATGTCAATCCCGCGGTGACGCTGGGCATGTATATGGCGGGCCGGATCGACATCCGTGCGGCCGTCGAACGCTGGGTGGCACAGTTCCTCGGCGCGATCGTCGGAGCGGCCCTGTTGTTCCTGCTGGCGAAGCAGATCCCGGGCCTGGAGACCAGCGGCGAGTTCGGCACCAACGGCTACGACGACCGGTCGGCCGTCGGCATCAACATCGGCGGCGCGTTCCTCACCGAGGTCGTGCTGACGTTCCTGCTGGTCTACGTGGTCCTCGCGGTGACCCACAAGGTGGCGGTCACCGGCTTCGACGGGCTGCCCATCGGCCTGGCGCTCGCCGCGATCCACCTGGTGGGCATTCCGCTGACCGGCACGTCGGTCAACCCGGCGCGCAGCTTCGGCCCGGCGCTCTTCGCCGGTGGCGCGGCCCTCTCCCAGCTCTGGCTGTTCATCGTCGCGCCCCTGGTCGGCGGAGCGATCGCCGCCTACGCCCACCGGCTCACCCACCCCAACCCGAACGTCCCGCCCGCGGAGACCGAGGACGCCGTCTGAGGCGTCGTCCCCGTCGCACCCACGCGGAAGCCCGCCGCCCCACGGGGGACGGCGGGCTTCCTGGCGTACGGGGAGGGGGCGGCTGCTAGCCGTAGACCGGGCCGGTGTACTTCTCGCCGGGGCCGTGTCCGGGCTCGTCCGGCACCAGCGAGGCCTCGCGGAAGGCGAGCTGGAGCGACTTCAGGCCGTCGCGCAGCGGCGAGGCGTGGAAGGTGCTGATCTCCGTGGCGCTCGCGTCCAGCAGCCCGGCCAGCGCCTGGACCAGCTTGCGGGCCTCGTCGAGGTCCTTGTGCTCCTCGCCCTCCTCGGTGAGGCCGAGCTTCACGGCGGCCGCGCTCATCAGGTTGACGGCGACCGTCACGATCACCTCGACCGCGGGGACCTCCGCGATGTCGCGGGCCATGTCGTCGAAGCCGGGGTTCTCGGTGCTGGGGGTCGCGTCACTCATGCCCACACGATAAGGCCAGGCCATCGCCCTCCCGCGCGCGGGATGGCGCTTCGGGGCGCCGGGTCGGGTGCCGGGCGACAGCGGGCGATACGCAGGATTAGCGCACCCGCAACCGGGCTGCTAACCTTGTGTAACGACCGGCCGGACATCTATGTGCCCGGCCCACAAGTGGAGGCTCCGATCTCCCACCTGGCTGTCCTCACCGGACGGCGGGTCACCGGTCAGGCGGTCCCCATCGTTCCGTACGGACGATGGAGCCGCTCGATGCGCCCCGCGGTTGACCGCGCGGTGCTCCGGTAGTTCTTGGAGCCCCGCCTGTGTCCCGTCCGGGGCGTTTTTGCTGTTCCGGCTCGGTTGGTCTTGACATTAGTAAGACGTTACGCGGCTGTCCGCCAGGCGGTCGCGTGGTGCTACCGAGGAGGATCCATCAGCGCCGAGCCCCGCATCAACGACCGGATTCGCGTTCCCGAGGTCCGACTTGTCGGTCCCAGTGGCGAGCAGGTCGGGATCGTTCCGCTTGCCAAGGCCCTGGAACTCGCACAGGAGTATGACCTCGACCTGGTCGAGGTGGCGGCGACAGCCCGTCCGCCCGTGTGCAAGCTCATGGACTACGGGAAGTTCAAGTACGAGTCGGCCATGAAGGCCCGTGAGGCGCGCAAGAACCAGGCGCACACGGTCATCAAGGAGATGAAGCTCCGGCCGAAGATCGACCCGCACGACTATGACACCAAGAAGGGTCACGTCGTCCGGTTCCTCAAGCAGGGGGACAAGGTCAAGATCACGATCATGTTCCGTGGTCGTGAGCAGTCCCGTCCCGAGCTGGGCTTCCGACTGCTCCAGCGTCTCGCTTCGGACGTGGAGGACCTGGGCTTCATCGAGTCCAACCCGAAGCAGGACGGCCGGAACATGATCATGGTTCTGGGCCCGCACAAGAAGAAGACCGAAGCCATGGCCGAGGCCCGTGAGGCCCAGGCCGCCCGCAAGGCGGAGCGTCAGGGCACGACCGACGCACCGTCCGAGGACCACACCGCTGAGGCTCCGGCCGCAGCGGCCGAGGCTCCGGCTGAGGCTCCGGCCGAGACACCTTCCGAGGCGTGACCTTCGGGGGTCGCCATCCAGGCGCCCCCGGGTCCCCCCGGAATCCCATAGAGATCTGACGTCCCTGCAGTCCGGTGCCCGGCACCGTGAGGGGCGCCACTGACGAGGAGAGAACGGCGCGATGCCGAAGAACAAGACGCACAGCGGTGCCAGCAAGCGCTTCAAGATCACCGGCTCCGGCAAGGTGCTCCGCGAGAGGGCCGGCAAGCGCCACCTGCTCGAGCACAAGTCGTCCAAGAAGACCCGCTCGCTGACCGGCACGGTCGTCGTGGCTCCGGCCGACGCCAAGAAGATCAAGAAGCTTCTCGGCAAGTGAGGCTCGGCCTCCGGCTCGCCCCGGAGGCGCGACCTCGATCACACCGGGACCAATTCGTTTCCGGGCCGTGTGAAGACACCCACGGCCCCGCTACAAGGAGTTAACAAGTGGCACGCGTCAAGCGGGCAGTCAACGCCCACAAGAAGCGCCGGGCAATTCTCGAGGCGGCCAAGGGCTACCGCGGGCAGCGTTCGCGCCTGTACCGCAAGGCCAAGGAGCAGGTCACCCACTCCCTGGTCTACAACTACAACGACCGCAAGAAGCGCAAGGGCGACTTCCGTCAGCTGTGGATCCAGCGCATCAACGCCGCTGCCCGCCAGAACGGCATGACGTACAACCGCCTCATCCAGGGTCTGAAGGCCGCCAACATCGAGGTGGACCGCAAGATCCTGGCCGAGCTCGCGGTCAACGACGCCAACGCGTTCGCCGCCCTCGTCGAGGTCGCTCAGAAGGCCCTCCCGAGCGACGTCAACGCCCCGAAGGCCGCCTGATCCAGGCACCCCCTTCCAGGTACGCGAACCGGACCCGCAGGCGCACGCCGCCTGCGGGTCCGGTGCGTTGCCCCGTCGACGGCACAGTCCTGCCGACGACACCCCACACCGCCACAGCCGTACGCAGAGAGGCTCGCCGCCGACCATGGGCACCCCCGAACTGATCTCCCCGCGTTCCCCCCGTGTCGCCGCCGCCCGCCGGCTGGCCCGCCGCAACTTCCGTGGCAAGGAGCGCAGGTTCATCGCCGAGGGGCCCCAGGCCGTACGCGAGGCCGCCGCCCACCGGGGCGGCGACGGCGAGCCCACCCTCATCGAGCTGTTCGCCACCCCCGAGGCCGCCGACCGGTACGCCGACATCGTCGAGGCCGCCCACACCGCGGGCGCCCGGGTGCACCTGGCCGACGCCGACGTCCTCGCCGACGTCTCGCAGACCGTCACCCCGCAGGGCCTCATCGGCGTCTGCCGCTTCCTGGACACCCCGTTCCAGGAGATCCTCGCCGCGAAGCCCACCCTGGTGGCTGTTCTGGCCAATGTGCGGGACCCCGGGAACGCCGGGACGGTGTTGCGCTGCGCGGACGCGGCGGGCGCGGACGCGGTGATCCTGACCGACGCCTCGGTCGATCTCTACAACCCCAAGTCCGTACGGGCCTCGGCCGGTTCGCTCTACCACCTGCCCGTCGCCGTCGCCGTCCCCGTCGAACAGGCCGTGCGGGGTCTCCGGGACGCCGGGGTGCGCATCCTCGCCGCCGACGGGGCCGGGGCCGACGACCTGGACGACGAACTGGACGCGGGCACCATGGGCACCCCCACCGCCTGGGTCTTCGGCAACGAGGCCTGGGGGCTCCCCGAGGAGACCCGCGCGCTCGCCGACGCCGTCGTACGCGTCCCCATCCACGGCAGGGCGGAGAGCCTCAACCTCGCCACCGCAGCCGCCGTCTGCCTGTACGCCTCCGCCCGCGCGCAGCGTCCCCGGCGCACCCCCGACGCGTAACACAGCGCCGTTCCAACGGCTCGTCAGCACATGATCCCAGCCATTCCCGCGCCCCTCTCACCGGCGCACTCCCCTCCGCGCCCCCACGGGGTGTCGCCGATTCACCGCCGCCTAGTAGGGTGACGAACTCGGGGGCCCACTGCACCGGTTCGAGAGGTGGGGATACGGGAAGATGGCTGTCGGCATGAGCTCGCCGCGACCGGCGCACACCACCGCACCGCGCGTTGCGGAAGAGGAGCCGTACGGGTTGGCGGTCGGTGCGGACGGCCTCGGCCAGGACGCCCCCGGTATCGACCCGGACGACCTTCCCGACGGTCTCGTCGTCGCCGACGCGAGCGGGCATGTCGTCTGCTTCAACGCCGCCGCCGCCCGCATCACCGCCACTCCCCGCGCCGACGCCATCGGTCGCCCCCTGGAGGCCGCCCTCCCGCTGGAGGACCTCAAGGGGAAGCGCTGGTGGGCCCTGACCGACCCGTACGGCGGTCTCGCCACCCGTAGCGGCCAGCCCGAGCGTCATCTGCTGCTGCCGGGCGGCCGTGAGGTGCTGGTCTCCGCCCGTTACGTACGCGAGCATCCGCTCGGCCCGGTGCGCCGGGTCGTGGTCTCGCTGCGGGGCACCGAGGCCCGTCGGCGTACCGAACGCAGCCACGCCGAGCTGATCGCCACCGTCGCCCACGAACTGCGCTCCCCGCTGACCTCCGTCAAAGGGTTCACCGCCACCCTGCTGGCCAAGTGGGAACGCTTCACCGACGACCAGAAACGGCTGATGCTGGAGACCGTCGACGCGGACGCCGGCCGGGTCACCCGGCTCATCGCCGAGCTGCTCGACATCTCCCGCATCGACTCCGGACGGCTGGAGCTGCGCCGCCAGCCCGTCGACATCACCGCCGCCGTGGCACGGCACATCCAGGCGCTCATCACGGGCGGCCAGGCACCCGACCGCTTCCGGGTCCGGGCCCGGGGTCCCCTGCCCGCCCTGTGGGCCGATCCCGACAAGGTCGACCAGGTCCTCGGCAACCTCCTGGAAAACGCGGTGCGCCACGGCGAGGGAACCGTCACCATTGAGATCGCCCCGGCACCCGCGCCGGGGACGAGCGACGAGACGGGAACGGCTGTCACCGTGAGCGACGAAGGCCCCGGCATCCCCGAGGAGTCGATGGGCCGTGTCTTCACCCGCTTCTGGCGGGGGAGCAAGCGCGGCGGCACGGGCCTGGGCCTCTACATCGTCAAGGGCATCGTCGAGGCCCACGGCGGCACCATCACCGTCGACCGGGGACCCGGCGGCGGAGCCGAGTTCCGATTTATTCTGCCCGTGAGCATGCCCGCCTACCTGGTGTGAGCAGCCCGCGGGCTCCCCGACCGTCCTGCGGCCTTTAGACTCGACCTTTGGCACCTTTGCGTCCAGCGGTCTCGAGCCGGGTCGCGCCACCAGCCAATCGGAAGCACGGGAAGAGATGTCGGCACCGAACAAGTCGTACGACCCAGTCGAGGTCGAGGCACTGAAACCGGAAGAGATCGAGCGCCTGCGGGACGAGGCGTTCGCCGCCTTCGCCGCCGCCGGCGACCTCGACGCGCTCGCCCAGGCGAAGACCGCGCACACCGGAGGTACCTCGCCGCTGTCCCTCGCCAACCGCGAGATCGGCGCCCTGCCCCCGCAGGCCAAGGCCGAGGCGGGCAAGCGCGTGGGCCAGGCCCGCGGAGCCGTCTCCAAGGCGCTCGCCGTCCGCCAGGCGGAGCTGGAGGCCGAGCGGGACACCCGGGTGCTCGTCGAGGAGGCCGTGGACGTCACGCTGCCCTACGACCGCGTCCCGGCCGGCGCCCGCCACCCCCTGACGACCATCATGGAGCGCGTCGCGGACGTCTTCGTGGCCATGGGCTACGAGATCGCCGAGGGCCCCGAGGCCGAGGCGGAGTGGTTCAACTTCGACGCTCTGAACTTCGTGCCCGACCACCCGGCCCGCCAGATGCAGGACACCTTCTTCGTCCAGGGCACCACGGCCGACGGCAAGGTCACCGAGGGCGACGAGTCCGGCGTCGTGCTGCGTACGCACACCTCGCCGGTCCAGGCCCGCTCGCTCCTGGAGCGCAAGCCCCCCGTCTACGTGGTCTGCCCCGGCCGGGTCTACCGCACCGACGAGCTGGACGCCACGCACACCCCGGTCTTCCACCAGATCGAGCTGCTCGCCGTCGACGAGGGCCTCACCATGGCCGACCTCAAGGGCACCCTCGACCACATGGTCCAGGCGCTCTTCGGGCCGGACATGAAGACCCGGCTGCGGCCGAACTTCTTCCCGTTCACCGAGCCGTCCGCCGAGATGGACATGGTCTGCTACGTCTGCCGCGGCGAGTCCGTCGGCAACCCGGACCGCCCCTGCCGCACCTGCGGCAGCGAGGGCTGGATCGAGCTCGGCGGCTGCGGCATGGTCAACCCCAAGGTGCTCACCGCCTGCGGTGTCGACCCCCAGAAGTACAGCGGATTCGCCTTCGGGTTCGGCATCGAACGGATGCTGATGTTCCGCCACAACGTCGAAGACATGCGAGACATGGTCGAGGGTGACGTCCGGTTCACCCGGCCGTTCGGGATGGAGATCTGATGCGCGTCCCGCTTTCCTGGCTGCGGGAGTACGTCGACCTGCCGGCGACGGAGACCGGCCGTGACGTACAGGCCAAGCTCGTCTCCGTCGGCCTCGAGGTCGAGACCGTCGAGCAGATCGGCGCGGGCCTCAAGGGCCCCCTGGTCGTCGGCAAGGTCCTGACCATCGAGGAGCTGGAGGGCTTCAAGAAGCCCATCCGCTTCTGCACGGTCGACGTCGGCACCGCCAACGGCACCGGCGAACCGCAGGAGATCGTCTGCGGCGCCCGTAACTTCTCGGTCGGCGACAAGGTCGTCGTGGTCCTCCCGGGCGCGGTCCTGCCCGGCGACTTCGCGATCGCCGCCCGCAAGACGTACGGCAAGACCTCCCACGGCATGATCTGCTCCACCGACGAGCTCGGCATGGGCGACGACGGCACGCACGGCATCATCGTGCTGCCGCCGGAGCACGAGGCCGGCACCGACGCCATCGAGCTGCTCCAGCTCGTCGACGAGGTCCTCGACATCGCCGTCACCCCGGACCGCGGCTACTGCCTCTCGATGCGCGGCGTCGCCCGTGAGACGGCCATCGCGTACGGGCTGCCGCTGCGCGACCCGGCGCTGCTGGACGTGCCCGCGCCGAACGCGTACGGATACCCGGTCAAGATCTCGGATCCGATCGGCTGCGACCGCTTCACCGCGCGTACGGTCACCGCTCTCCAGCCCGAGGCACGCTCCCCGATCTGGATGCGGCGTCGCCTCCAGAAAGCCGGGATGCGGCCCATCTCGTTGGCCGTCGACATCACCAACTACGTGATGCTGGAGCTCGGCCAGCCCCTGCACGCCTACGACCGCACCCGGGTCGAGGGGCCGATCGGCGTGCGCCGCGCCGCGCAGGGCGAGAAGCTCACCACGCTGGACGGCACGGTGCGCGTGCTGGACGCCGAGGACCTCGTCATCACCGACGACCGCGGGCCGATCGGCCTCGCGGGCGTCATGGGCGGCGCCAACACCGAGATCGCCGACGCGGACGGCGAGCACGCCCTCACCACCGAGGTCGTCATCGAGGCAGCGCACTTCGACGCGATCTCGATCGCCCGCACCGCGCGCCGCCACAAGTTGTCCTCCGAGGCGTCCAAGCGCTTCGAGCGCGGCGTCGACCCGCAGGCCGCCGCCGCTGCCGCGCAGCGCACGGTGGACCTGCTGGTCCTGCTGGCGGGCGGCACCGCCGAGGCCGGGGTCACCGAGATCACCTCGCCGCACGCGCCGCGCACCATCGCGATGCCCGCCGACCACCCCGACCGGGTCGCCGGTGTGGAGTACGGCCGCGAGACCGTCGTCCGCCGCCTCCAGCAGGTCGGCTGCGACGTCTACGGGCAGGACGAGCTGATCGTCACCGTCCCGTCCTGGCGGCCCGACCTGAACGAGCCGAACGACCTCGCCGAAGAGGTCATCCGGCTGGAGGGCTACGAGAACCTGCCCTCCACCCTGCCCACGCCCCCCTCCGGGCGTGGTCTCACCGACCGCCAGCGGCTGCACCGCCGCATCGGCCGGGTGCTGGCCGGAGCCGGGTACGTCGAGGCGCTGAGCTACCCGTTCATCGGCGAGGCGGTCCTGGACCAGCTCGGTCTGGAGTCGGACGACGCCCGCCGCCGCACGGTCAAGCTCGTCAACCCGATCTCCGACGAGGAGCCGGCGCTGCGCACCACGCTGCTGCCCGGCCTCCTCGGTGCCCTGCGGCGCAACGACGGCCGAGGCAGCCACGACCTGGCGCTCTTCGAGACCGGTCTCGTCTTCCGGCCGACGGGTGAGGAGACGGCCGCCGTCCGGCTGCCCGTCGACCGTCGGCCCACCGACGAGGAGATCGCCTCACTGGACGCGGCCCTGCCGCGTCAGCCGCGCCGCGCCGCCGTCGTCCTCGCGGGCGCCCGCGAGCAGGCCGGCTGGTGGGGCCAGGGCACCCCGGCGACCTGGGCGGACGCCGTCGAGGCCGCCCGGTCCATCGCCGCGGAGGCCGGTGTGGAGGTCATCGTCCGCGCCGACCGGCACGCCCCCTGGCACCCGGGCCGCTGTGCCGCGCTGTACGTCATCGTGGACGGCGAGGAGACCCTCTTCGGACACGCGGGCGAACTGCACCCGCGCGTGATCAAGGCGCTCCACCTGCCCGAGCGGACCTGCGCCGCGGAGGTCGAGCTGGACGTCCTGGAGCGGGCCGTCGACGGTGCGCTCCAGGCACCCCGGATCTCCACCTTCCCGGTGGCGACCCAGGACGTCGCGCTCGTCGTCGCCGGGGACGTCCCGGCCGCCGACGTGGAGCGGGCGCTGCGCGAGGGCGCGGGTGAACTCCTCGAATCGCTCCGGCTGTTCGACGTCTTCACCGGCGAGCAGATCGGCGGGGGCAACAAGTCCCTGGCGTACGCGCTGCGCTTCCGCGCCGCCGACCGCACGCTGACCGTAGAGGAGGCGTCGGCCGCCCGCGACAGCGCGGTGGCCCTGGCCGCCGAGCGTACGGGCGCGGAGCTGCGCGGGGCGTAACCCGTGCCGCAGCGTTGAGAAGGGGCGTATCCGGTGGACGGATACGCCCCTTCTCCATCCCGCCGAGCGGCAGCGGGACCACACGCCGAAACCGGAGCCGAAACCGGGAGGAACGCGGTTCCGACACCCGTTCCGCAGCCACCCTCCTTCGTCGTCGGTCAGTGGTCCGTGCGGTCCGGGCGCCGTCCGCACTGCCTCGGAGTGTCGGGCAGGTCAGCAGCGCGGACGGCGCGGGTGCGGGTCGTTGGCCGTTGTGAGGGGGAGCCGACGACCCGGCCGCCTCTTGCGAGAGAGCTCATTCAACCGAGCCAGGGACCCGCGCGGCAGAGCGCACAGCAGGAGGGTTCGGGCATTGCGTTCACACCCCGTGTGAATCGTGCTCCACTACGCTCATCGCGACACGCACCTGGGGAGACGATGGAGCCCAATGTCCTGCTCGAAGCCCTGATCGAGGAGGCCGGTGTGTCCCGTGCGGGCCTCGCCGGTCACGTCAACCGGGCGGGTCTGACCCGTGGGCTGAGCCTGCGGTACGAACACACGGCGGTCTCCCGCTGGCTCAAGGGCCAGCGCCCGCGCGGGCAGGTGCCCGACCTGGTCTGCGAGGTGCTGGCCGGCCGGCTGGGGCGGCCGGTCGGGCTCGACGACGTCGGGATGGGCGCTTTCGCCGGGTCGGGGGCGCACGCCGGCGGTGAGGGCGCCTCGCTCTCCGGGTTCGTCGAGCGGGCCACCGCCCTGTGGCGCTCCGACGAACAGCGGCGCCCGCACCTGGCCGCCGTGCCCGCCGTCACCGGCACTTCGGCGGTGATGCCGGTCTGGGAGTGGGAGAACCCCCCGGAGGACACCGACGTCTCGCGGCCGGGACCGGGCCGGGTGAGCGCGGCCGACATAGCGATGCTCAAGGCGGCCCGCGACCACTACGAGCAGATGTACCGTAAGACGGGCGGCGTCGCGACCAGGTCCCGGATCGTCCGCTTCCTCAACGCGGAGGCCGCGCCGCTGCTGCGCGGCGGCTACAGCGACGCGCTCGGCCGGGGCCTGCACCGGGCGACCGCCGGGCTGGTGGCGGTGGCGGGCATCTGCGCCTACGACTCCGACGCCCACGGACTCGCCCAGCGCTACTTCCACCAGGCGCTGCGGCTCGCCAAGTCCAGCGGGGACCGGGGGCTCGGCGGTTATGTGATCGCGCTGCTGGTCACCCAGTCGTTGTTCCTCGGCGACCACCGCCGTTCCATCGCCTTCGCCGAGGCCGCGCTGCGGGCCGCCGGGGGTCATATCACCCCTGCCCTCGCCGCCGATCTGCACGCCATGCAGGCCAAGGCGTACGCCCGGCTCGGCGACGCGGCGAGCGCCCGGGCCTGCATCGGGCGGGCCGAGGACCAGGCGGGCCGGATCCACTCCGGCCGGGAGCCGGACGAGACGGGGTACGTCCAGCCGGGCCTGGTCGACGTCCAGGTGGCGGAGGCGCTGCTCGGTCTCGGGGATCTGCCCGCCGCCCGGGAGCACGCGGCCTCCGCCGTGCGCGCCCCGGCGCACGACCGGGGGCGCGTGCACCGTCTGGCGATGCTCAGTCATATCGAGTTGCTTCAGGGCGAGCCCGACCGCGCGGCTGGTACAGCTGCCGAAATGGCGATGAGGGCCCGGGGAATGGAGTCCCAGCGGCTGCGCGACCGGCTGCGTCAGATCCGGCGCGAACTGGCCGCGAGCGGCTGCTCCGACGCGGTGGGGACCACCGACCTCATCGACGAGGCGCTCCGCGTGCCCCTGTGAGCTCTGCCGACGCCCCGTCGTTCGTTCGCTCTGGCAGCCGAGCCTGCTGACATGTTGACCCCAACATGTCGAAAGGCAGCAGAACCATGCAGTGGACGAACGTAAGCGAACAGAATGTGTATCAGAATCCGTGGTTCCGGGTGAATCTGGCGGACGTCCAGCTCCCCGACGGCAGCCACCTCGACCACTTCGTCATCCGGCAGCGACCCGTGGCGGCCGCCACCGTAGTCAACGAGGCCAACGAAGTGTTGCTGCTCTGGCGGCACCGGTTCATCACCGACAGCTGGGGCTGGGAACTGGCCGCGGGCGTCGTCGAGGACGGCGAGGACATCGCGGCGGCCGCCGCCCGCGAGATGGAGGAGGAGACGGGCTGGCGCCCCGGCGAACTGCGCCCGCTGCTCACCGTGGAACCGTCGAACGGTCTCACGGACGCCCGCCACCACCTGTACTGGTCCGACGAGGCGCACTGGACCGGCCCCCCGCAGGATGCCTTCGAGTCCTCGCGCCGAGAGTGGATACCGCTCAAGGTGGTCCCGGACATGATCGCCCGGGGCGAGGTGCCCGCGGCGAACATGGCGGCGGCCCTGCTGATGCTGCACCACCTGAGACTGGGCTGACCCGGCCGCGCAAGGACGTCCTGTACGCGTGAGGAGCCGGCTCCGGGGTGGACCGGGACCGGCTCCTCACGGCGAGAGGCGGAAGCCGACCGGGATCGACCGGAGGATCTGACGGCCTTCCGGTCGAAGGCGGCGCCACTGGCGGCGGCGGCCGTCCCGACCGGTGTAACCCGTTCCTGCCCGCACCGTGCTCACGACGCATACGCCCGAGCCAGGTGCGTCGGACGGTGCCGGCCCCGCTGCGTGGTCGGCCGGTGCTACGCGTCGGGCGGGTGGGGTGGAGCGAGGCCGGCAGCCGTGCGGAGGTCTGCGGGTGCCGTACCGCTGACGGGGTCGGTGGCCCAGGGCCACTGGTGGGAATCGTACGGAGCCAGGGTGGGCAGCACCGGCTTCATACCGCGCCGCCGCGCCTCGTGCCGAACGGCTCGTACGGCCCCGTCGCCGAGGATTTCCACGTCCATCGCGCGGCTGTGGCCGAAGAAGGAGCGCCCCAGAACCCGATCGCCGGTGACACGGGCCAGCAGATCCAACATTCGGTCGGGTGTGGTGGTGAACTCGGGCGTCTCGAAGAGCAGCAGCCGATCGCCTATCGCCCTCTCGCCCATGAACTGGGCGAGCACGGTGAACAGGATGTTCTTCTGGCGGGTGACGTACAGGGTGTTCACCGCCGCGTGCAGGTCCTCCCAGGACGGACCCAACTCCTCCCGCCATCGCTCGACCACGGCCATCCAGTGGGCCACCTGGAGCGCCGCGGCCTGCTCGATCAGCGTGACGGCGTGCGGGGCGCACGTCCGGCCGAACGCCTCCAGGTCCTCGGCACGGACGGGCGGCGATCCGGGCAGGCAGAAGCGGGTGAGGAAGGCGAGGTTCGCGGTGAGGACCCTGACAGCGGCTTCTCTGACGGCCGGAGCGAGTACGAGGTCGGGCAGGAGACCGAGGGCGCGTTCATGGGTTTCGACCAGCGCCGACAGGACCGGCACCTCGTCGGCCGACGGATCGCGGCACTGGCGGGCCCCGAGTTCGTGAACGGCCACGGCACTGTGCGAGAGTGACTTCAGGTGCTGGTAGGCACCCGGTACCCGGGGTGCCTCAAGAGCGGGGAGACCGGGCCGGTGGAGCAGCATTCGGCCGCCGCCACCGTCGAACAGCGCGAGAAGCACCGGCATCACGGTCAGCATTCGGCTTCTGCGTTCAGCCAGGGCCTCACCGTAGATTCCGGCCATCGCGGTGTTGAGCTCCAGCACTGCCCGGCTCGCCGCGTCCGGGTCGTCGTCTGTCTCCTGGCCCACAAGCCCCACAGGTCCCTCTGATGATGGGGCGACCGGTCCGGCGGAGCAATCCGGTCGCGCTCGACGACGCCGACCTTACCCGCGCCTCCCGCTCGGGCGGGAGACGTCCGCGTGAACCCGTGCACCCCAGCACCCGGGGCCCGGTTGACAGCTGCGCCGTCCCTGCGCCGGAGTCCCGTCCGGCACCCCTCGGGCACTCGCCCCCGTCGACGGTGGCGCGGTGGACACGCGTGCTCCGGGGCGAGTCGGTGGTCCCCCTGTCCCCCTGTCCCCTGACCGCGTGACTGCTGCAAGCTTCGGCCAGCAGCCGCTACGGGCCGCCTCGCCCCGAGGCGGCCGAAGGCCAAGCCCGAAGACAAGGGCGACAAGCACTCGGCGCCTGACCCCATGAGTGGCTGAAGAGCACACGGGTCGTGGCCCGCCCCCCCCCGGGGCGGGGCCCCCCCCGACCTACAGCCGGGGGGGCCGCCGCCCCGTCCCCTCAGCTGACCGTGCGCGAACGCGGCCGGGGGGGGGGGCCGTGGGCGTGCGGCACGCGGGG
>NZ_JBVJMW010000028.1:0-14366 GCF_055583985.1 Streptomyces sp. NPDC104313 | reverse complement strand
GTCGTGCCCGGCACCCGCAGGTGCCGGGCACGACCCGTCGGTACGTACGGGGCGGTCGCGCCCGGTACGTCTGAGGTCAGGTGCAGCGAACGAGGAGGGGGGTGGTGGCGGTGCAGGTGCGGCTGGCGGTGTCGTTGGCGGGGTCGGGGTCGGCGGGGGTGCTGGTGGTACGGGTGGCGGTGGCCTGGTAGGGGGTGCCGAGGCTGAGCAGGGCGACGGGGAGGCTGAACGTGCGGGTGGAGCTGGCGCCCGGGGCGAGGTCGGTGAGGTCGCAGGTGACCTTGCCCGCGGTGGTGGTGCAGTCGGTGCTGGTGGGGGTGGCTTGAGGGGTGAGGGCCGTGGTGACGGTCGCGGTGGTGGCGGTGTCGGGGCCGTGGTTGGTGAGGGTGAGGGTGTAGTCGATACGGCCCCGCAGTCCGGGGACCGGGGTGGCGGCGAGGGCGACTTGGAGGTCGGCTTCGGGTCGGGCGGGGGTGATCACCACACTCCGCGGTTGGGTGCTGAAGGGGATGGTGGCGGTCACCTGGTGGGTGGTGGTGTCGAAGACGGAGACGGTGCGGCCGCCCACGTTGGGGACGTAGGCGCGCGTGCCGTCGGGGGTGAAAGCGACGTCGTAGGGTCCGTCGCCGGCCGGGATCGTGGCGGTGACCGTGTCGGTGGCGGTGTCGATGACCGCCAGGTCGTCGCTGTCCGTGTTGGCGACCCAGGCCCGGGTGCCGTCGGCCGTGACGGCGGTGGCGTTGGGGCCGCGACCGGTGGTGACGCTGGTGGCGACGGCCCCGGCGGCGGTGTCGATGACGGTCACCGACTGGTCGTTGGTGCCATTGGCGACGTAGGCGCGGGCGCCGTCCGGGCGGAACGCGGCGGAGCGTGGATGGTTGCCGACGCGGATGCCCCGGACGACGGTGAGGGAGGTCGTGTCGATGACCTGGACCCCGCCGCTGGTGGTCTGGACGGCGTACACCTCCGTACCAGCGGGATTGATCTCTACGTCGTAGACGCCCGCGCGGGTGGCGACGCTCGCGGTCTGCGTCTGGGTGGCCAGATCGATCACCTTCACGGCTCGTGCTGAGCTGTCGCCGACGTAGGCGCGCAGGCCGTCACGGGAGATCGCGATGTCCTCCGGCTGCCCCCCGACGTCGAAGCCGGTCGCGGTGTTGGTGGCGGTGTCGATGACCCCGATCCGTCCGGTCCAGCCGCCGGCCACATAGACGCGGGAACCGTCCGGCGAGAGCGCCAGCTTCCCCGTCTCGACGCCCGGCACCGAGATGGAAGCCTCCTTCTCACCCGTGACCGTGTCGATCGCGATCCCGGTGAGGCACCCGCAGATGGTCGCCGCAGGCCGGTACTACGGCTGCCAGGTGGTCAGTCGCGCCCCTGACGACCCCGAGTCCAAGGGTGGGGCGGAGGCCACGGTCCGGAAGGAGCCCGCGGATGCGTGGGTCCCGGGGCTGGATCGCCGGGGATCTCTCAGGATCTTTCAGTCCTGTCGGAGGCATATCCGAGGGAGTTTCCGCAGGACAAGGACGGAAGGCCGCGACAGCCCCCAAATGCCCCAGGGCTTCGGGCCCGCGCATCCGTGCCGTCGCTCCGCAGCGCTCCGGCACGGCGTCGGGTCGGCGGTGGGAGACGAGGCTCTTCGGGGCACACGCGGCCCTGCCCTCGGGCAACGCCCCTTCGGCGGGCTCGGTGGCGTGAGCGCCGGGCCCGCCGGTAGGACGGTCAGTAGGCGTAGAAGCCCGACCCGGTCTTGCGGCCGAGGCGGCCCGCGTCGACCATGCGCTGGAGCAGCGGAGGAGCGGCGTACAGCGGTTCCTTGTACTCGGCGTACATCGAGTCCGCGACCGAGGCCACGGTGTCCAGGCCGATCAGATCGGCCAGCTTGAGCGGACCCATCGGATGGGCGCAGCCCATCTCCATGCCGTTGTCGATGTCCTCGCGACTGGCGATGCCCGACTCGAACATCCGGATCGCGGAGAGGAGGTACGGGATCAGCAACGCGTTCACTACGAACCCGGACCGGTCCTGGGCGCGGATCGGGTGCTTGCCGAGCACGTCCTGCACGACGGCCTCGGCGCGTGCGATCGTCTCGTCCGAGGTGGTCAGCGCCGGGATCAGCTCGATGAGCTTCTGCACCGGGGCCGGGTTGAAGAAGTGGATGCCGATGACCCGGTCGGGGCGCGAGGTGGCGACGGCCAGCTTCACCAGCGGGATCGAGGAGGTGTTGGAGGCCAGGATCGCGTCCTGCCGGGTCACCACCTGGTCGAGCACCTGGAAGATCTCGGTCTTGACCTGCTCGTTCTCCACGACGGCCTCGATGACGAGATCGCGATCCGCGAACTCCCCGAGGTCGGTGGTGAAGCTCAGACGGCCGAGGGTCTCGTCCCGCTCCTCCGCGCTGATCTTGCCGCGCTCGGCGGCCTTCGAGAGGGAGTTGTACAGACGGGTGCGGCCGATCTCCAGCGCTTCGCCGGTGGTCTCGGCGACCTTCACTTCGAGGCCGCTGCGCGCGCACACCTCCGCGATACCTGCGCCCATCTGGCCACAGCCCACCACTCCGACGCGTGCAATGTCGGCCATAAGGTCCGTCACCTCGTGCCTTTCGCTGTTCTCCGGATCGCAGGGTCCCGCGTGATCCCGGTGCCCGCTTCGACCCCACGACGTTACTCCGAACGCCGATGCGGACGTCCCGCGGGTCATGGTGGCCACGGATGGGAATGATGCGGTTACGTAGAGCCAGCAGAGTCGGATGTGGGACGTGGCGGAGAGAGGTGGGCCAGGATGCGGCGAACGGGAGCGGCGAGAAGGACGTTCGTGCTGGGTGCGGCCGGACTGCTGGCGGCGATGACGTCGGCCGGTGACGCGGTCGCCTCGCCGGCGGGGAGGAGGGGTGGTGGGCGGCACGCGGCGGCGCCCGGACAGCTGCGCGGCATGTGGATCGCGACGGTCGCCAACATCGACTGGCCGTCCAAGCCGGGACTCACGGCGGCGCGAGGGGAGTCCGAGCTGTTCGCGTATCTGGACCGGGCGGTCGAGCTGCGGCTCAACGCGGTGGTGCTCCAGGTCCGGCCGACCGCCGACGCCCTGTGGCCCTCGCCGCACGAGCCGTGGGCCGCCTGCCTCACCGGGACCCAGGGGAAGGACCCGGGCTGGGACCCGCTCGGTACGGCGGTGCGCGCGGCGCACGACCGGAGCCTGGAGCTGCACGCCTGGTTCAACCCCTACCGGGTGGCGAACCACACCGACCCCACCCGCCTCATCGCCTCCCACCCGGCCCGGCAGCACCCGGGATGGGTCGTGCCGTACGGCGGGAAGCTCTACTACAACCCCGGGCTGCCGGAGGTCCGCCGCTTCGTCCAGGACGCGATGCTGGACGCCGTGCGGCGCTACGACATCGACGCGGTGCACTGGGACGACTACTTCTATCCGTATCCGGTGGCCGGTCAGGCCTTCGACGACGACGCGGAGTTCAAGCGGTACGGCGGCGGCTTCGCCGACCGGGCGGCCTGGCGGCGCGACAACATCGATCGGCTCGTGCGCGAGACGGGGGACCGGATCCGGGCGGTCAAGCCGCACGTCCGCTTCGGCATCAGCCCCTTCGCGGTCTGGCGCAACAAGGCAACCGACCCGCTGGGTTCGGACACCCGGGCGGGCGTGCAGACCTACGACGACCTGTACGCCGACACCCGCAAGTGGGTGAAGGAGGGGTGGATCGACTACATCTGCCCGCAGATCTACTGGCACATCGGCCAGACCGCCGCCGACTACGCCAAGGTCCTCGCCTGGTGGAGCAAGGCGGTCCGGGGCACGGGCGTCGACCTGTACGCGGGCGAGGCGCTGTACAAGGCGGGCGACCCGGCCCAGGCGGATCCCTGGCAGGACCCGGCGGAACTCTCCCGCCACCTCACCCTGGCCCAGGACCACAAGGAGGTGGGCGGCCATGTCTTCTTCTCCGGGAAGAGCGTGATGAAGGACCGGATCGGCGCGATGCGACGCGTGGTGGCCGACCACTACACGGACCGGGTCCGGCTCTACCCGGACCGGGGCCGCACGTATCCGCACCGCCGCCGCCCTTCGAGCTGAACCGGGACGGTGCCGAGGGCGGTGCGGTCGCGAGGGGCCGGGAACCGGTCGTGCGGGTCCCGGCCCCGGCGCTCCTACCGCTGCCGCCCGTCCTTCGGCGCCTCGATGTGCTGGACGACGCTGTCGGGGCCCGGTGACATCAGGGATTCGTGGCCGTCGTCGAAGCGGAGCCGGTACGGGGGAGCGCCCCCGTTGCCGAGCACTTCGACGATCTCGGCGACCCGGTCGTGCTGTCCCACGGTCCTGCCGTGCATCAGCAGCCGGTCGCCCGTGTGTGCCTCCATCGGAAGCGACCTCCTCACAGGGGGAGACGGTGTCCGTGTCGACAAGTCTATGACCGTACGCGCCGGGATTCCCCCGCTGCGCCGCGGCCGGCCCGCTGGGTGGCGGCGATGCAGACGAGTACAGCCAGCGCCGCGCCCGGAGCCGCGGCGGACATCTCCTCGCCGAGCAGGAGAAAGGACCACACGAGCGTCAGCAGCGGCTGGGCGAGCTGGAGCTGACTGGCCCGGGCGACACCGATCGCCGCCATGCCCCGGTACCAGACGTACAGCCCGAGGAAGGACGATCCGGCGGCGACCCAGACCAGGCCGAGGACTCCGTGGGCGTTCAGCCGCACGGGTTCGAGAGACAGAGCCACCAGGCTGCCCACCACCGCGAGCGGCAGGCACAGGACCAGGGCCCAGCCGATCACGTGCCATCCCGGCATCAACCGGGCCAGCCGGCCGCCCTCGGTGTACCCGGCCGCGCACACGAGCAGCGCGCCGAACAGGTACAGGTCGCCGGAGGCGAGGGCGCCGCCGCTCTGCCGCACGGTGAAGGCGATCACCACGGCCGCCCCGGCGAGGGCCGCGATCCAGAACGTGCGCGACGGCCGCTCGCCGGTACGCAGCGACCCCAGCACCGCGGTGGTCAGCGGCAGCAGGCCCACGACCACGGCCGCGTGCGAGGTGGTGGAGGTCCGCAGGGCCAGCGTCGTCAGCAGCGGGAAGCCCACCACGACGCCGCCGCCGACGACCGCGAGCCCGGCCCAGTGCCGACGAGCGGGCAGCGGGACCCGTGCGGCCAGCAGCACACCGCCCGCGATCAGGGCGGCGAGCACGCTGCGCAGAGCGACCAGGGACCAGGGGCCGAAACTCTCCAGCCCCCAGGCCGTGGCGGGAAAGGTGAGCGAGAACGCCACCACGCCGAGTCCGGCGAGCACGGTGCCGCTCCGGTCGGTCGGCGGGCCCGGCGCGGGCCTGCTTCCCGGCTCGTCCGCACCCTCGGTCGCTCGCGACATGATCGCCGGGGCGGCCCGCAAGGTGCCGACCGGCTGGGTAACCGCTATCGATGAAGGCGGGATAGCGCTATTCTCTGCTCTCATGCGAGAGCGTAGCAGCGTTGCTGAACTGGTTACTTCCCTGCGGGCCGATCTCAACCGCTACTCGCCCGGTGGAAAGCTACCGTCCAGCCGTGCACTCGTCGAGCGGTTCCGGGTCAGCCCCGTCACCGTCTCCCGCGCCATCGCCCAGCTCGCCGCCGAGGGGCTCGTCACCACCCGCCCCGGCTCCGGCGCCTTCCGGGCGCAGCCCCGCGCCGCACTGCCCGCACCGGGCGACACGTCCTGGCAGGAGGTGTCGCTGAGCGGCGACGGGGGGCCCGAGGTGGTGCCGCGGACCGTGGACGCCTCCGGAGTGCTGGTCACTCTCGCCGCACCGCCGCCCGGCGTCATCGAGTTCAACGGCGGCTACCTCCACACCTCCCTCCAGCCCGAGCGGGCGCTCTCCGCGGCCCTGGCCCGCGCGGGCCGCAGGCCGGGCGCCTGGGGCCGCCCCCCGACGGACGGGCTGCCCGAACTGCGTTCCTGGTTCGCCCGCGAGATCGGCCCCACCGTCTCCGGCACGGACGTCCTGATCACCGCGGGTGGCCAGAGCGCCCTGGCCACCGCGCTGCGCGCGCTCGCCCCGCCCGGCGCCCCGGTCCTCGTGGAGTCGCCCACCTATCCCGGCATGCTCGCAGCGGCCCGCGCCACCGGGCTGCGCCCCGTCCCCGTGCCGATGGACGCCGACGGGGTGCGCCCCGAGCTGCTCGCCGACGCGTTCCGGGCCACCGGCGCCCGGGTCTTCGTCACCCAGCCGCTCTTCCAGAACCCCACCGGGGTCACCCTCGTACCCGCCCGCCGCCCCGAGGTCCTGGCCATCGCCCGCGCGGCCGGGGCATTCGTGGTCGAGGACGACTTCGCCCGCCGGCTCGTCCACGACGACGCCGGACCGCTTCCGGCGCCGCTGGCCGCCGAGGACCCCGACGGGGTCGTCGTCCACGTCTGCTCGCTGACCAAGGTCACCTCGCCCAGCCTGCGGCTCGGGGCCCTGGCCGCCCGCGGGCCGGTGCTGGAACGCCTGCGGGCCATCCAGGTCGTCGACAGCTTCTTCGTGCCCCGCCCGCTCCAGGAAGCCGCGCTGGAGCTCGTCGGCTCCCCGTCCTGGGGCCGCCACCTCGCTGCCGTCGCCACCGAGCTGAGGCACCGCCGTACGGCCATGGCGGCCGCTCTGGGCGGCGCGCTGCCGGAACTCGCGCTGCCGCGTCTCCCGGCGGGTGGCGGCAGCCTCTGGCTCCGGCTCCCGGGCGGCGGCGCGGGAACGGCCACCGATGAGCCGGCCGTCGTCTCGGCCGCCCTGCGCGCCTCCGTCGCCATCGCCCCCGGACGCCCCTACTTCTGTGCCGAGCCCCCGGCCGGCCACGTCCGCCTGAGCTTCGCCGCGGTCTCCGGAGCGGCCGAGATCGCGGAGGGCGTCCGCCGCCTCCGTACCGCCTTCGACGGGCTCCTGGAGCGCTAGGGGGTATCTGGGCAGTCCCGTGTGGACGGGCGACGCGGAATCGTCCGCCCTCCCGGGCGAGGCGCCCTTCCGGTCGGGCCTCGCGCGCCCTCTTGACCAGACAGGCGTTCGGCCCCACGATCCCGCCATGACGCCTCGGGAACACCCCGGCCGCAGCGGCGCGCGGCTCCTCCCGGCCGGCCGAACGCTTCGACGGATGGGCTGCGGGCTCGCCGACCACCCGAGCAGGACGGCCCCGGTGAACGCTGTCCGCGCGGCCTGCGGGGAGACCGCCGGCAGGTGAGCGGAACGGGACATCCGACGTGGCGACCCAACCCGGGTTTCACCTGCGGTTGCCAGGAATGTGAGGATGTCACCATGACAACCAAGGTCTACTTCGACATCACCATCGACAATGCGCCCGCAGGGCGGATCACGTTCAACCTGTTCGACGACATCGTCCCCAAGACGGCGGAGAACTTCCGCGCGCTCGCCACCGGCGAGAAGGGCTTCGGCTACGCCGGCTCGTCCTTCCACCGCGTCATCACGGACTTCATGCTCCAGGGCGGCGACTTCACCCGCGGTGACGGCACCGGCGGCAAGAGCATCTACGGCGAGAAGTTCGCCGACGAGAACTTCAAGCTCAAGCACGACCGCGTGGGCCTGCTCTCGATGGCCAACGCCGGACCGAACACCAACGGTTCGCAGTTCTTCGTCACCACGGTGCTCACCCCGTGGCTGGACGGCAAGCACGTGGTCTTCGGCGAGGTCGCCGACGAGGACAGCCTGGCCCTGGTTCGCAAGATCGAGGCGCTCGGCTCCCCCAGCGGCAAGACCCGTGCCAAGGTCACCATCGCCGAGTCCGGCGCTCTCTGACCGATCCGATAGCCCGACGGGCCCGTGGCGGGACTGTTCCACCGACGTACGCGTCGGCCGGGGCGGACCGGCTACGGGCCCGTGGCATGCGCCTGCCGGTTTCCCTGACACATACCCCCGCGCTCGGGCAGAATTTGATGTGTCCGCGACGGGGGAGACGCAATGCGACGCACCGATGCCGCACG
Organism: Streptomyces sp. NPDC104313; assembly: GCF_055583985.1. Taxonomy (NCBI): domain Bacteria; kingdom Bacillati; phylum Actinomycetota; class Actinomycetes; order Kitasatosporales; family Streptomycetaceae; genus Streptomyces; species Streptomyces sp. NPDC104313. The sequence goes on along the minus strand of NZ_JBVJMW010000028.1, from coordinate 6,424 downwards.
AGAGCTGGGCGGATTCGTCCGCGAGCACCGCACCGACAGCGGCAGACGCCTACGACTGGCCGGTGCCCTGCTGGTCACCGGTGTCATCGGCCTCGCCTTCGGCGTGCCCGTGACCGTCGCTTCCATCGGCACCACCGACGGCGCACCAAAACTGGCGGGCCTGCTGCTCGGGGTGGGGCTGGTCGGACTGGGCCTCGGGGGATGGCGCCTGACGCAGGCCCTCCGCACGCGGGAGCAGTGTTTCGACGTCCATGAGCGGGGGCTCACCCACCGGGTCGCGGGCAACGCCACGCTGATCCCCTGGACGGACATCGAGCGGATCGGCTCCGCTTCGGCCGAGGACGGACGGCCGCTGGCCGAGGCCCGGGGGGCGGGCTTCGGCTTCGCCATCGAGCTGCGCGACGCACGGAAGATCCGGGTGGACACGTTCACCGAGGACGCGCGGGAACTGGCCGCGACGATTCACCGTGCGGTCAGCCTGGGCCAGTTCCCCCGGGGCCGAGGCCGTAGGCCCTGACGGGCGGACCAGCGTGCGGCTCCCGGGCTGGCGCGTCGTTCGGGCGCGCTGGTCGCCGGACTACTGATCGCCGGACTGCGCGGCCCGCTCGGCGTTGCGCTCCTTGATCCGGGCGGTCTCCTTGCGCACCTCGGCCTGCGTGGCGCGCTCCTTCTGGAGCCACTCGGGCATCTCGTCCTTCAGCGCGTCGATCTGCTCGGTGGTGAGCGCCTCGGTGACCCCGCCGCGGGCGAGCCCCGCGATGGAGATACCGAGCTTCGCGGCGACGACCGGGCGGGGGTGCGGGCCGGTGCGGCGCAGCTCCTCCAGCCAGGTGGGCGGGTCGGTCTGGAGGGCGTTGAGCTCGGTGCGGGAGACGGCACCCTCCTGGAACTCGGCGGGGGTGGCCTGGAGGTACACACCCAGCTTCTTCGCCGCCGTGGCGGGCTTCATGGTCTGGGTGGTCTTGTGCGACGTCATGGGTCCAGGGTATCGACCATGGGACATACCTCCGACCACCTGCCGGTAGCCTGGTTCCGTGACAGGCTCGGACATCCCCTCATCCTTCAGGCTCGCGTACGTCCCCGGCGTGACGCCCACCAAGTGGGTGAGGGTCTGGCGCGAGCGGCTGCCCCACACCTCCCTGGAACTCGTCCAGGCCGCCGCCGCCGAGGCCCCGGAGCTGCTGGCGAGCGGCGGTGCCGACGCCGGTCTCGTACGGCTCCCGGTCGACCGGAGCGTTCTGAGCGCGATCCCCCTCTACACCGAGGCGACCGTCGTCGTGATCCCCAAGGATCATGTCGCGACCGCCGCGGAGGAGGTGTCGCTCGCCGAGCTGTCCGACGAGATCGTGCTGCACCCGCTGGACGACCTCCTCGGCTGGGAGACCCTGCCCGGCCGCCCGGCCGTCGAGCGCCCGGCGACCACGGCGGACGCGATCGAGCTCGTGGCGGCGGGTGTGGGCGTCCTCCTCGTCCCGCAGTCGCTGGCCCGCCTCCACCACCGCAAGGACCTCACCTACCGTCCGGTCCCGGAGGCCCCCGGGTCCCGCGTCGCCCTGTCCTGGCCCGAGGCGGAGATCACCCCCGACCTGGTGGAGGAGTTCATCGGGATCGTCCGGGGCCGCACCGTCAACAGCACCCGTGGCCGCGCGGCCACCCCGCCGCGCCCGGCGAAGGACAAGGCCGAGGGAAAGAGCAAGGACCGGGGCAAGCGGGCCGGTGCGGGCGGCGGGCCGGCCGGTGCCCGGAACAAGTCCGCGGCGGGCAGGAAGCCCCAGTCGGGCGGCCGGGCCGGCGGCCAGAGCGGCAAGCGCGGAAAGCCGCGGGGCCGGTAGCGCGCCGAGGCACCGCCACCCGCGCCGTCCGGCTGGAAGAGGGCCGCGACCGTAGGGCGTCCCGTCGCCGTCGCGCTCGGGCTGGACCGGGACGAGCGCGACCCTCTCGTACGGCTCGTACGGCTCGTACGGCTCGTACGGCTCGTGCACCGGCGGCGCAACGGTGTCGCCCGTGCCGCGTCCGGAGCGGACCGTACCGCCCGGTCGTCCCCGGCCCGCGTCGAACGACGGCGAGGCCGCACGACCCGAGGCGCAGTACCTGCTGGACCGGATCGCCGCGCCCGCCCTCGGCGGTGCGGGGCGGGTCTCAGGAGCCGCCCCAAGGCCCTGGTGGTGGGGGGGGGGGGGGGGGGCGGGGCGCCCCCCCCCCCCCCCCCCCCCCCCACCACCCCACGGCGGTTGTCTCGTTGATGGGACAACCGCCGTATGCAGGGGAGCGTCCGTCCGATGCCGAATTTCCGCAGACCGATGCAGGACCCCCGCGGGTCGTTGGCGAGCCCCCGCGGATCGTCGCCCACCACCCGCGGATGGTCTTCGAACCTCCGCGGCTCGTCTCCGCATACCCGAGGACCGTCGCCGGACATCCGCGGATCGGTGGCGAGCACCCGCAGAGCCCGGCACCTCGGTCTCGTCGGGATGCTGCTCATCGCCGTGGCCTTCGCCGGGCTCCAGCTGACAGCGGTCACCGGACGGGCCTCGCCCGACACGAAGAACTACCTCTCCTACGCCCTGAGCCTCAGCGGCGAGGACCGCCAGGAGGCGGGCCGGCTGGCCATCGGCTACTCCTGTGCCAGCGGCCAGCACGCGCCCCTGGACTTCATCCCCTGGACCAGCAGGAAGGCCGCGGGAGAGTCGCAGGAGCAGTGCGTGCGCCGGTTGAACGACTCGGTCGCGTACTGGTCCGGCCACGGCAACACGTCGGGGATGACCGCTCCGTTCGCCAACCAGCGCTTCATGGCCATCTTCGAGGCCAAGCCCGGCTATCCGCTGTTCCTGGTCCCCTTCGTGACCGCCCTCGGCCCCACCTGGGGTCTCTGGCTCGCCGGACTCGTCGTCGCGCTGGCCGGAAGCGTCTGCGTCCTGCTCACCCTCCGGTTCGCGGGAGCTTCCCGGCGCGCCGGTCTGGCCGGGCAGGCCCTGTACCTCGCTCTGCCCACCGGAACCGTCGCCATGAACCCCCTGAGCGACGGGCTCTCCCTGGCGCTCGGCACGGCGGTCGTCCTCGGCTGCGTCCTGCTGCTGCGGGACCGGCCCCGTGCGGGCGTGGCGCTCGTCGCGGGCGGCCTTGCCCTGATGTTCCTCGTCCGCTACTCGCAGGCCCTGCTGCTGGCGGCCGCTCTCGCGGGCGTCCTCCTGGCCCGGGCCGGCCGGCTCCGGCTGAAGCGGCGGGGGCCCGGTCCCGTACTCCGGGCTGCCGGACTGTGCGGTGCGCTGGCGGCGCTCGTCTACGCCGGGGCGCATCTCCTGTCCTGGCCCATGGGCCAGGACAGCGCCCAGGACCTGCTGACCCACCACTACCAGCGCCCCGATCTGTCCGACCCCTGGCCCGAGTTCTTCGTCCAGGAGCGGGTCTTCTGGTCGGCGTGGCTCCGGCGCCAGGCCACCTACCCGGTTCTTCCCGTCCTGCTCGCGCTCTCGGCCTGGGCCCTGCTGCGGCGCCGTTCCGTGGTGCTGCCGGTGGCCTTGGCGGCAGGGGCGGCAGGCCTCCTCAACCAGGCGGGCCACCCGAACCTGGACCAGCTCCTCGGCCACCGCCTCATCGTCTTCATCTGGCTGCTGCCCGTCCTGGCGGTGCCGCTGCTCCTGGACCGGCCGCCGACCGACCTCCCGTCCCACGACGGCACGACGGAACACGCCGTACCGGCCGCCGCGGTCGATATCCCGGGCGAGGCCTGTCACTCCACGTCGCGCAGGTGAAGCAGGTACCTCGCGGTGAGCGCGACGGCGCGGTCCTCGTCGTGCAGCAGCTCATCGAGGGCCCGAGAGGCACCCGCCCCAGGGATGCCCGCCAGCGCCTGGGTCAGTCGTCCGCGCGCCGACGCGCCGGTGGTGTCGAGGGCGAGGCGGCCGATGAGCACGGCCGCGATCCGGTCCGCCGCCGCGTCGTCGTCGGCCAGCAGGCTCAGCGCGTCGGCCGCGTCGGTGTCATTCGTCCCCGCCACGACCAGGTCGACGAGCGCCGGGACCGCGGCCGCCTCGCCGCGTGTCCCGAGGGCCAGAGCGGCGTAGCCGCGGACCACGGTATCGGGGCTCGCCAGGGCATCCCGCAGCAGCGCGGTGGCCTCACCGCCGGGCATCTCGGCGAGGGACCGTACGGCACGCTCCCTCACCTCGGCCACCGGTGAGCCGAGCCCTTCCGCGAGCAGCGCCGGTCCGCCGCCGCCCGATCGCGCCAGCGCCCATCGAAGGGCCCCGGCCACATGCGGGTCGCCCTCGCCGAGTACCGCCTCGACCAGGGCTTCCACCGGAACCTCGTCGACCGAGGCGAGGGCGGCGCGCTGGCGGGCACCAGCGCTCTTGGACCCCAGGGCTCCCAGCAGCGTGACGACCTGGAGGACATCCTCCCAGCCGGCCGGATCCGTTGCGTGGACCCGATGCAACCGGGTGAGCAACTCGTTCTCCGCCGCGATGCGTTCGCGCGTCCGGCGGATGAGGTCGTCGACGAGGGCCGAGGGCGTGAAGCCGGGATCGTCGAGAGCACGACCGATCTCCCGCAGCGACAGCCCAATCGCCCGCAGGCTCTCTACGTGGAAGATCCGCTGGATGTCCTCCCCGGAGTACTCCCGGTATCCGGACCCGGTGCGGCCCGAGGGCCGCACCAATCCGAGCGACTCGTAGTGCCGGAGCATGCGGGCACTGACCCCGGACCGCCGCGCGACCTCACCGATCAACACGCCCTACGGCCCTTCCTCACCGGAGCCACCGGAGCCACCGGAGCCCCCGGACCCGCCGAGGGCCACGACGCGCTTCGCCTCCTCCACGGCGAGCGTGAATCCGGCGTCCGGGTCGCGCAGCAGCCGCCGCGTGGCGAGCGCGTGGGCGCGCACACGCGCGTCGGGGGCGCTCGTCGCGTCGGACAGCGTGTGAGCCGTCGCGTCGCCCAGCGCGACCAGCGCCCGGCTGAGACTCAGCTGGGTCTCCCGCCCACCGCGCCCGAGCTGCGTCGCCAGCAGCGCGGCCAGCGCGGGCTCCTCCCCTTCCGGTACGAGTACGACCGCCGCCCGCCAGGCACTCCGCGCCACCTCGTCGTCGGCGTCGGTCAGAAGCGCCCGGGTGATCGCCGGCCACGCCCGCCGGTCCCCGATCTTGGACAGCGTGTGCAGCGCCTGACTCCGCGCCTGCGTACGATCCGAGCGGAGTTCGCGCAGCAGCGGCGGAAGGGTGATGGACACCGGGTGACGGGTGAGCGCCCAGGTCAGCATGTCGCGGACGAGGAACTCCGGCTCGACCGCGCACCGCTCGACGAGCGGGCCGACGAAGCGGGGGTCCGGCGCCGAGCCGACCGTCAGAGCGACCCGCAGCCGTACCGACGAACGGTCGTCCTCCAGCCCTCGCAACGCCCGCACCCTATCCCCGCCCCTGCCCGTATCCCCGCCCGCGTCAGCGTCCGCGTCTGTGCTGTGTCCCGTGACCGTCATCGAGACCACCTCCTCGGCAAGCAGTGAAGAGCTTGTCACCGTGTCAAGGTCAAACCCGCGCGGCCGGACCCCGGCTCACGGTCCGCGCCAGACGTTGGCGAAGGCAGTGTTCTCGATGGTCCGCCTCTGCCGGACGGCCTCCAGCTCCATCACCGCTTCGTGGACGGCTGCGACCACGGTCGTCACGGTCTCGTCGTCGAGGCGGGGTTCGTCGTCGTCGGATCGTCCGCCGTCGAGACCCACGATCGATGCGAGGGCGGCCAGGACGGGTTCCTTCTCCTCCCAGCGGCGCGCTGTCTCGCGGTGGCCGGGTGTATCGACCAGCTCCACGCGCTTGGGGCCGAAGGGCAGCCGGCCGCTCCTCCTCTGGGTGAGCTCGCCGTCCTCCTCCAGAGCGTCCTGGTAGATGGTCGAGAGGTCCCGCCCGCGCCGCCACAGCCAGTCCTCGATCCGCTCGTAGGGCGGCTGCCGAGTGACCCCCGCGGCGGCCGCGCCGAGAAGCCGGTCGTCCGGTGCCGAGGAATCGGCCGGCACGATGAGGTCGCCGTCCACGGTGATGGCTCCCGCACCGATGAGATCGAGCAGTTCGGCACCCGCGAGGGCGAGCGACAAGTCGCCCTGACCCACGGTGTGCTCCGGCGCCGGGTCCATGGCGATGATGAACAGGTCTTTCGCCGTGGTCATGAATGGCTCCCCTCAGAGGCATCGACAGAGGCGACTCCCCACCGGCCCGCCCCGGCCGGGGGCCGGTTCGGCGGCGGGATGACTGCCACGACCAGTATCGCTTCCGCCGGTGCCGCGGATACGAGGACTCCTGGCGCGAGCCGAAGAAGTCGTTGGCCGTGCCCGGGAGCGGTCCCTAGACGAGTCATTCCGAATGCTGACGATGCGTTCGGGAATGCAGACAGGGCGTCCAAGATCGTTGTGTGACGAACAACCTGGACGCCCTGCTGA
>NZ_JBVJMW010000027.1:0-39286 GCF_055583985.1 Streptomyces sp. NPDC104313 | reverse complement strand
AGGGAACAGACACCCCCTCGGAAGGTCTGACCTTCCGGCCGGTACACGTTCCAACGAACGGTGTGCCCCTGGAGACATCGAGGAATCCCGTGGTCCCTACCGCCACCATGCAAACGACCGCGCACGCCGTGCCCGCCACCTTCCAGCCCGCCCCCCGTATCGCTATCAGTCTCCGTCTGTCCCGCTCGGATGACGCGTCAACGTCGCTCGATGTGCAGCGCAAGGCGTGCCATACGTCCATCGAGCTTGCAGGGTTCGACCCGAGCACCGCCGTGGAGTTCATAGACGACGGAGTGTCCGGCGCTACCCCGCTCGCCGACCGCGAGGGCATGTCCGGACTCATGGAGTACCAGCCGACGCACGTTTGGGCGTGGAAGCTGGACCGGTACAGCCGCAGCGTGCGCGAGTTCCTGCAACTGGTCGAGTGGGCCGAGACCCCTAACAAGCGGGTCATCCTCGCCACCGCAGACGGATCGCTGAACACTGCCACCCCGGGCGGACGACTTATCGCGCTCATCCTGGTTGCCCTCGCCGAGTGGGAACGCCAGATGATGACCGAGCGCATTTTGGCCGCGCACCAGGAACGGCGGGAACAGGGCCGATGGATCTCCGGTGCGGCACCCTTCCCCTACAAGATCACGCGCGAGCACCCGAAAGCCCCCGCATACCTTGACGCTGACAGCGCCATGGTTCCGATGGTCATAAAGGCCGTGGGCGAGTTGCTGGCGGGCGGGAACATCACCAGCACCGCGGAAATGGTCCCCGTGGGTCGCCACCAGTGGCGCAACCTGCTTATGGGTGTGGTGCTGCGCGGGTGGCGTATGCACAAGGGACAGCTAGTCGTACAGAAGGACGGCGTTACCCCCGTGCAGTTCGCGCCGGAAGTTCTCGACGCGGTGACGTACGCGCGGCTACAGACTCGCCTTAAGGAACTTGCCAACGGCGAGAAGATCAACCACGCGGGCACTCCCCTGTTCGCTGACTACGTGTGGTGCGGTAAGCAGGGCTGCAAGATGAGCGGCGGTGTCACGAAAGGGGGGAAGCAGCTTTACAAGTGCGTCAACGGGCACATCACGATTCTGGCCGAGATCCTGCACCCCCGCATAGCCGAGTCCTTCCGGGAAAACTTCGGCATGGAACGTCTCTTCACTGCGGTGCATAAGGGCGGGGTGGATCACACAGCGTCGCTCGCGGACCTTGAGTCGTCTCGGCAGCGCATCATGTCGGCTATCGCCCTGGTGGACGGTCCCTCGCTCGCTGACCTGACAACCAAGCTGACCGAGACCAACGCCACCATCGAGCGGTTGAAGGCGGAGCACGCGCCCGAGGTGACGACTACGTACGTCCAGACCGACACCGCCATGTTTGAAGCATGGGACGGCGGCAGTGCGGACCAGCGCCGCAGCATGGTCGCGGACAAGGGGCTGCACGTGGTGATAGCGCCCCGCTTCACCGTGGCGGACCGCGTTGACCTTCGGTGGGGGGTGTTCGGGGATGAGTACACGATTGCCCCCGCCGGTAACCGGCGAGCGGTGCGCAACAACCCCGCCCCGAAGATCCTCACGCCGAGCGCGTAGCCGCGCAGCAGCCCGAGACAGCCCCGGACCGGTCCCCGTGACCGCCGGGGCTGTTTCACGTTTCACGTCGTGCTGAAACCCACCCGCGGGCCCGCGAGAGTTCCTAGGCTCGGCCCATGGACTTACTGACAGACGACGACGTACGCGCGACCCTCGCCCCGCACGCCGACCGGCGCGGAGCCGTGGGCCGCCTCTACGACACGGGGACGATTGACCAGGACACCGCCGCAGACCTCGGCGCGCTCATCATCGAACTGACCGACGCGGGGCGGTTCGATGACGCGGACCGTGTGGGGAAGGTGCTCGGGTATGCCGAGCGGACGGGCGAGCGCGAGCCGGTCCCGGGGTGGTCCCGTGGATGACCTGACGGACAACGACGTACGCGAGATCCTGCGGGACCACCGCGACGGGGGCCCGATCAGTCGCCTGTACGCAACCGGCGAGATCACAGCGGACACGATTCCCGCTCTCGGCGTGCTCTCGACCGAGCTGGACGAGCGAGGCGAGAACGAGACCGCGGAACGGCTCGGGGACGTGATCGGCTACGCGAACGGAGCCGGCGAGCGGCCCCCGGTGAAGGGGTGGACGAGCAAGGTGTGACCGACCGCCGATAGGCTCGCGCTGCCCCGTACCGATATGGAGTGTGCGGGGTAGGGCTGGTGCCTTACAGGCTTGTCCTGGGATGGAGTACGACCAGACCGACCGCCCCGGTAGTCCTCGCGGACCGCCGGGGCTTTCTGCTGCCCGCACACGGGCGCGTGGGGCCCTCGCCGGCTCGCCCTCGGGCGGGGCCGCCCTACAGCGGTGGTGCGAAGAGTGTTGAAGTGACGACTTTTTGCACTGTTCTAGAACCCATAAGAAAACCTAGAGAGAAGAGAAACCGGGGTCACGGGCGACACCACGTCACCGAGACACACCCCGGGGAATCCACTGGTCCCTACTACTCCCGGAAGAGGGAACGGAACGGTGCGAGTCCGAGTCCGCTACGGCGGACGGGAATCCGCTGGTCCCTACCACTCCCGGGAAGAGGGAACGGCGAGTCCGAGTCCGCTACGGCGGGCAGGAATTCGCTGGTCCCTACTACTCCCAGAAAGAGAGCGGGATTACCGCGCACCCACCCCGAGGGGGAAACCGGCGGTCCGAGTACCCGCACTCTTTCAGCGTTGCCCGTGCACCACGCACCCCGGAAGGGGTGGCCGCAGGGGTCGTGAGGCAACGCGTACGGGGGACTGCACCGCCCACCAGTAACCGCCCCTCGGGCGCTGAACAGGGTTGTAAGTCCGTGCAGTCCCCCACGTTGTCCCGACGTTCAATGAGCGCCAGGACGACACCATGCCCGCTGACCCAACGGCAGAGGTGCGCGGTACCGGCCCCCTCGGGGAGAACCGGAAGCAACCCGCAGAGTTCCCGAGTTCGAGTCTCGGGGCGGGCACGCAACAACAGACGGACCGGTCCTCGGTCTACTCCGCGGGGCGCAGGACTTCCCGCACACGGTCCAGCCCGACGCGCCGAATCAGGGGCGCAACGGGAACGCTGAACTTCACTCCGGGCTCGTCGCCAACGTCGATGACCCGTTCCGGGAACAGCCCCTCGCGGGCTTGGACCAACGCGTCCTCGGGGTCCATGTCGAGCACTTCCGCCGCTTTGGCGAGCGGGACCGTGGGAGGTAGTTCGTAGTCGGGTGCGCTGCCGTTCCCGTCGCCTCGCACGGTCAACACGATGTCGCCGAGCGGGTCCATTCCGCCGCTCACGGTGGGCCGTTCATCACTGGTCATGGCTTCAACGCTACTGACCGCGGGGACCGTCCGCACCGCACTTGCCGACCCGCACGGGGGCAGTGACCAGAACTCACCCCAAGGGGTCGCACATGCGCTGTATCGACTGCACCGAGCCCGCGACCCATCGGGGCCGCTGCAAGACCCACCACGGGGCGTACGAGGGGCGACCGAGTGTCCGCACCCGACGAGCACGGGGGCGACGGCGAGCCAACCGGCACGCTGCTGCCGCGAGGCTCCGCCGGCGAGTGCAGGAGAAGGGGACCGCGTGGTGTGACTGGTGCCTGAACGACTTCCCCGCAAACGGGGTGGACGTGGACCACGTGCGGCCCCTCGGGCTCGGTGGCGAGGACATAGACAGCAACGTTCAGGTCTTGTGCCATCTGTGCCACCAGCTCAAGACCGATACCGAATTCGGCGGTGTCCGTGACGTGGCTTAGCGAGTCGTACGAGCACGGCCCCGAGGACGTGGAACGGCTCGCCGCTGTGGTGGCTGCTCTCGCTGCTGCCCCGCCCCGCAACGTGCTGGTCGTCAGTACGGCCGAGGACAGTACGAGTGCCGCAGCTATGCGCCCCACTCAGGACTACCTAGAACGGGTCCACGCTCGGCACCGTGCCGCATGGGGGCCGGTCCTCGCTGCTGCTGTGCGGTTCTGCGAGGACACCCCCGCCCCTGGTGCTGGTGCCCCCCGTGCCGCGTAAGCCCCGCCCCCCGTGCTCTGTACCCGGGTGCCCCGAGCTGACCACGGGCGGGCGCTGTGCCAAGCATCGACGCGAGGCCGAGCAACAGCGCGGGACGAGTGCGGAGCGGGGCTACACCACACGGTGGCAGCGCACGCGTAAGGCGTACCTGTACCGCAACCCGTGGTGTCTGCTGTGCGGTCGCACGGCCGTGGTCGCCGACCATTTCCCCTTGTCTCGGCGCGAGTTGGTGGCACAAGGGGTGAGCGAGCCGGACGCGTTCAACAGGCTCCGTCCGCTGTGCACGCAGTGTCACAACCGCGAGACCGCGAAACGCCAACCTGGTGGTTGGGCTGCCGCAAATGCGAAGCCAATTCGGACATAGGGCGCAGCCCGACCAGGGGGGTACTCCCCTCTCCTCCCGCTCCAGATCGGCAGGGAGGCAAAAAACTCGCATGGCTCATTGGGCCGTTTCGGTGGAGGTGACTTAGCGTGGCAATTCCCGGGCAGAAACCCAAGCCCCACATTCAAGCGGTCCGCGAGGGCACTTACCGCCCCGACCGCAATTCCGAGGGCGCGACGTTCGCCCCGCTCTCCCCTGTCGAGCCCGATTGGGCCGAGCTACTTCCGGGGGACGCGTCAGCCGATGTGCGGGTGAAAGCCGCGGACGTATGGGCGAGGACGATTCCCGCCCTGGTGTTCTCCGCTGGTCTCACCGACCCGCAGCGAGAGACAGCCATTGAGTATTGCGTGACGGTCGCCCGACTCTGGCAGGCCGAGCGCGAGTTGAGCCGTTCCGGCCTGGTGGTCGAGACGGAGCGCGGGAACGTTAAGTCCCCGTGGGTGACGATTGCTGGTCAGTACCGGTCGCATTTTCGGTCGCTGGTCGGCGAACTCGGGCTTAGCCCCGCGTCAGCCACGCGGATTACCCCGCCGGAAAGCGGGGGCGATGATGACGGAGTCTTTGACTGACGGGCTGCCGGTCCCGTATGACGCGCTGCTAGAACTCGGGGTGACACCCGAGGAGATATCCGCGGCGCTCGCCTCGCGGCCCCTGGTGGTCACTGTGCAAGCCTCGCAGGCTCCGGGCGCATTCTTCGATGTACCGTCCGCGCGGCGCGCTCTCGATGCCGTACAGAGCTTCCGGCACACAAAGGGACGTTGGGGCTCTACTCGGCTCAAGCTAGACCCGTGGCAGGTCGTTTGGGTGATCGCGCCCATATTCGGATGGCTCGCCCATGACGACGAGTTGGGGCGCGCGGTGCGCGTTATCCGCTCGGCGTGGATCGAGGTACCCCGCAAGAACGGCAAGAGCACGCTTAGCAGTGGTATCGGGCTGGTGCTGCTGCTCGCCGACCGCGAGATAGGCGCGGAGGTTTACGCGGCTGCCGGCTCACTGCCGCAGGCTGAAAGAGTCTTTGACGATGCTAAGCGTATGGCGCTGACAAGTCGCGCTGTGCGAGGACGTGTTGAAGTGCTGCGCGGGCTTATCCGCGTTCCCCGTACCGGCGGAGTCTTCCGGGCCCTCTCGAAAATCGCTGAAACCGCACACGGGTTGAACGTGAGCGGGGCCATTGTCGATGAAGTCCACGTGCACAAGCGGCGTGACCTTATCGACGCTATCGAGACCGGTACGGGTGCCCGAGATCAGCCGTTGGTCATTTTCATTACGACTGCCGACGAGGGCATTGAAGGCTCGATTTACGACGAGAAACACACGTACACCCGCCGCTGTGCGGATGCCGTGGTTTTCGACCCCGGGCATTACGGGGTTATCTGGGCTGCCGAGGAAGGCGACGACCCTTACGCCGAGGCAACTTGGCGGAAGGCTAATCCGGGGCTCGGCGCTTCCCCCTCGCTGGCTTACATGCGGCGCGAGGCGAATAAGGCCAAGTCCACACCGAGCTACTTCCCCACCTTTTGCCGACTGTCTCTTAATCGCCGTATGCGCTCGTCCTCGCGTTGGCTGCCGCTGACGTTGTGGGACGAGAACAACGGCAGCGTAGACGAGAACCGGTTCCGCTATCGGCGGGCATGGGGCGGGGTGGACCTGTCCGCGGTCTCTGACCTTTCCGCGTGGGTGCTCGCTGTCGAGTCCCGCAAACCGGGGGTCGAGCTGGAATTGATCTCGCGTTTCTGGTTGCCCGAGGAGCGAATAGACGAGCTAGAGGCACAGCTACAGGTGCCACTCAGGCAATGGGCGGACGATGGCCTGTTGACCCTCACCGAGGGCGACGCCATCGACTACGGGGCGATTGAGAAACAGATCATTGCGGACTGTCGCCGGCTCGACGTGCAGCGGATTTCGTACGACAGAATGTTTGCCGGTCAGCTCGTCCAGCGCGTTGAATCGAAAACCCGCGGCGTGGACCTGGTGCCGATTGCGCAGACGTATCTAGGCATGAGCCCCGGCAGTAAGGAACTTGAAAGGCTGCTCCGCGAGGGCCGTCTACACCACGGCGGAAACCCGATCCTCCGTTGGAATGCAAGCGTGGTCGAGGTGTACCGGGATGGAAACGACAATCTCCGCCCGGTGAAACCCGACCGCGGGAAGTCGAGCGCCCGCATTGACGGGATCGCAGCAACGGTTATGGCGCTGGACGGTTATGTCCGCCGACCGCTTAAGCGGGCCCGTGCTGCGAGCGCGTAGCACAAGGGGGGAAGCATGGCGGAGACACCGCTACAGATGACAGAACGGCTGTACGGCAAGCTACAGCGCCGCAGGCACGAAGCTAGCAAGTGGTCAAAGGCGTACGAGGGTGACCGCCCTCTCTTGTTCGCATCGCCGGAATTCAGCACGCAAACCGGCGGACTCTTTGACGAGTTCTCCGATAATTGGTGCGCCGTGGTTCCCGACGCAACCGTTGAACGGCTCATGCCTATTGGCTTCCGCCTGGAGGACGGGACGATTGACAAGGAGGCCGGTAAGGCGTGGAAGCGCTCAGAAGCTGATGTGGAGATCGGCCTAGCGTTGCTCGAAGCCCTGATTACGGGGCGCTCTTATGCCCTGGTCTGGAACAACTCCAATGGCAGTTGAGATCACCTTTCAGCACGCATCTAACGCCATAGTCGAGTACGTCCCCGGTCGTCGCCGGCTCCGGAAAGCGGGGCTGATGACATGGCGGGACTACGACACCGAATTTGCAACGCTGTTCACGCCGAGCATGGTCTACCGGTGGCAGCGTCCGACCCGCGAGGGCGGGCAATGGACCGGCCGCACCGCGGGGCTTTCCCGGGGCGAGCCGAGCCACATACCGAACCCTCTCAAGGTGGTGCCGCTGGTCGAGCTGCCGAACCGCTCGCGGCTGCACGGTAAGCCCCGATCCGAGATTGCGACGGTCCTTCCGCTACAGGATGCCGTGAATACCTTGTGGGCTCACCTCATGACCGCATCGGACGGTTTGGCGCTGCCCGCTCGGGCGGTGCTCGGAATGGACCGGCCCGTCCGCGAAATCACGGACCCCGATACGGGGGAAGTGGTCGGCGAGGAGGATCTACCGCTAGACCGGTTCCGGTCTGACCGCCTGCTGTGGCTTGAGAAACAGGGCGCGTCCATAGCGGAATTCTCCGCCGCTGATCTTGACAACTACTTGCGGGTTATCGGCGTGGCAGTCGAGCACATCGCCGCGCAGACCCGCACCCCGCCGAGCTATCTAGCGGGCACCCTGGTCAACGTTTCACCCGATGGCGTCGCCGCAAGTGAGGCGGGGCTAGTCGCAAAGGTCACGGAGCGACAGCGCCATTTCGGCTCTGGGCTCCGCGAGATCATGCGACTAGAGGCACTGGCACAGGGCGAGGCTCGGCGCGCGGAATCCCTCGCGCTCGGCTCCGTGGTGTGGCGAGATCCGCAGTTCCGCAGTGACGCCCAATACTCCGATGCGCTGGTTAAGTTGAAGAGTATCGGCGTGCCGGATGAGGCTCTGTGGGAGCGCATTCCGGGGGTCACTCCCGACGAGATCGAGCGTTGGAAGCAGATGCGCACGGATGCCGCGGGGGCAATCCTCGGCGGGGACATGTCCTCGCTGTTCGGGGTGAAGCCCGACCAGGGCGAGGGCGACGACCAGGCCGACGAAACCGAGGACGCCGAGGGGGCCGCCTAGTGTCCCGCATGGCGGATTTGGCAGCCGAGCGATACACCCAAGTCCAGAGCGTTTCTCGGGCTGTTGTGGAAGCGATTCAGGGGCTTTGGCGGGACGTTCCCGCGGACCGCATTCTGTCCGCCATGCAGGGAGAGGCGGGGCGGTCAATTCTCGCCGCAGTGACCGCCGGACAGCTTTCCGCCGTACAGGGTGCCCAAGCGTTCGTCGGTGCCGCTATGGCGGCCCAAGGTGCCGTTGCGGCCCCGCTCGGTCTGCTCGATCCCGCGGCACTGGTCGGAATCGCTGCGGACGGTCGTCCCCTCGCCTCGCTGCTGCAACTCCCCGCCATTACCACGGCTCGGGCACTGGCAGCCGGCGAGAGCGCCGAACTCGCGGCGGCCCGAGGGCTTACCCAAATGGCCATGATGGCAAGCACGCAGATTGCCGACGCGTCCCGTACGGCTACGACTATCGGCATGGCAGCGCACCCGCGCTGTATCAGCTATGTGCGCGTGGTGCGGCTGCCCGCGTGTGCCCGTTGCGTGATCCTGTCGGGCCGTCAGTACAGCTATTCCACGGGCTTCAAGAGGCACCCCCGCTGTGATTGCGGAATGGAGCCGATGACGGATGCCGAGTGGAAGCAGACCAAAAGCCCCGAGGACTTGTTCCGCGAGATGAGCCCCGCAGAGCAGCGGAAGCGGCTCGGGGAAGCGGGGGTCAAGGCTCTGGAGTCGGGGGCTGATCTCGGGCAGATCATCAATGCCCGCCGAGGAATGGCAACGGCGGTGACCGGTCGGGGCCCGATGAAAGTCACGACCGAGGGCACCACCAAACGCGGTATCGGGGCTAAGGCCATGGGTGCCACGTTCGAGAAGGTTCCGGGCCAGAAGTACGAGCGGGCCCGCGAGGCTCGGCTAATGCCAGAGAACATTTTCAAACTCGCCGGTGACAACCGCGAGCACCAAATAGCCATGTTGAAGAAACACGGCTACATCGTTTAACAGGGGGATTACCGATGGCAGATGACCCGCAGAACACCCCGGGCAACGGTCCCGAGGACGAGCGCCAGGGCGAGCCCGGTACGGCTACCGGCAGTGAGCGCCAGGGCGAGGCGGGCAAGGGGGCCGAGGGCGACCAGGGCGACGCGGTGAAGACCGCCGAGACCGCCCGAGCGGCTGCCGAGAAGCGAGCGAGCGAGGCGGAGCAGGAGGCCGCGCGGCTCCGCCGGTCGAACGCAGCGACCAGGGGCACCGACCTTGACGCGCTCCGTTCGGAGGTACGGGCCGAGTTCACGGAACAGCTCGTCCGCGCCGAACTGCGCGCGGCTGCTGCGGGCAAGCTCCGTGATCCGGCGGACGCTCTCGCGCTGCTGGACGTGGCCTCGCTCGCCGGCTCCGGGGGTGACATCGACGCTGCGGCGGTGGCTGCTGCCGTGGACCAGCTCGTCAAGGACAAGCCGTATCTTGCGGTCGCCGACCAGGACGGCCCCGCCCCGATGTGGGGCGACGTGGGGGCCGGTCAGCGAGCGACCGCGGAGCCCGAGCCCGCCACCCCGCTTGACCGTCTGCGGCGCGCGTACACCGCCTAGCGCCCATTCCGCAGGAACGATCCTGCAACCCATTCCAGGGGACGCACCGTAAATAGGTGCCGTCCCCTTTTTCATGCCCAAAATCAGGGGGAATTCAACACATGGCACTGACTCTTCCCGAGGCTGCCAAGCTCTCGACCACAGATCTCCAGCGGGGCGTTATCGAAACGTTCGTTCAGGAGTCCAGCATTCTGGACCGGCTGCCGCTGCTCACCATCGAGGGCAATTCCTACGCGTACAACGAGGAAGCGACGCTGCCGGGCGTCCAGTTCCGTGCGGTGAATGAGGCTTACGCCGAGTCCACGGGCACCGTGAACCAGAAGTCCGAGTCTCTTGTGATTCTCGGCGGTGACGCGGACGTGGATAAGTTCATCGTGAAGACCCGCGGCAATCTCAACGATCAGCGCGCCATTCAGACGCGCATGAAGATCAAGGCCGCCGCGTATAAGTTCCAGGACGCGTTTTTCAACGGTGACGTTGCGACCGAGCCCAAGGGCTTTGACGGTCTGCGCAAGCGTCTGACGGGCGCTCAGGTCATTTCTGCGGGCACGAACGGCGCTCCGATCGTTGGTGACGGTAAGGAAGATCCTCAGAAGTTCTTTGACCTGCTCGACCAGCTCATTGGGCAGGTCCCGGGCCTGACCAACGCTAACGGCGCGCTCTACGCCAACCGCGCGGTTATCGCCCGGATCAAGTCCGCGGCGCGTCGTGTCGGTGGTTACGAGATGGTCCGCGAGTCCCTTACCGGAAAGATGGTCGCCACGTACAACGGCGTCCCGCTGCTCGACCCGGGCCAGACTGCCGCGGGGGCTGACATTCTGCCGCAGGCGGAAACTCAGGGCACCGCAACCGACGCGTCGTCCATTTACGCGGTGCGGTTCGGCCAGGCCGAGGACGACCGCGCGGTTACCGGTCTGACCAACGGCGGTATTCAGGTTACGGACCTTGGCGAGATGGAATCCAAGCCCGCTTACCGCACCCGAATTGAGTTCTACACGGGTCTTGCCGTTTTCGGCGGCCGTGGCGCTGCTCGCCTTAACGGCGTCCTCGCCAAGTAAAGGGGGTTTGGATGCCTCCGCGTAAGCGGGCAGTGTCCGCCCCGAAGATTCCGCACACGGATTCTTGCGGTGCCCCGGAACGGGTCGAGAGCTTTCCGGTTTTCGACTCGTCCGGGGCCCCGCGGAGTGTGGCGCGGTGTCTGGCGTGCGGCGCTCAGACAGTGAAGTGAAAAGGGGAGGCAACGCGTAATGGCACTCCCCGCATTGGCCACGCTGGACGAACTCTCGGCGTGGATGCAGCGCGAGCGGGACGAGCTTCCGTCCTCGGCTGCCCTGGTGCTCGACACCGCGTCCGCCATCGTGCGGGCAGAGGCTCGGCAGCGCTTCACCAGGGGGACGACCACGGTTGCACTTGCGCCGCGGGAACAGGTGGTGTCGCTGCCCCAACGACCGGTCGTCTCGGTCGAGTTGGTCCGCGCTGGTGGTCGAGCGCTCCGCCCGGATGAGTACCGGCTGTGGCGTGACCAACTGTGGCTCGGCTCGCTCGGGCTCGGCCCCGTGGTCGTCACGTACACCCACGGGTACGGCGACGTTCCGGCGGACGTGCGCGCCATCGTGCTCACGCTCGCCGGCCGGGTGCTGACCAACCCGTCCGACCTACGGCAAGAGTCGGTCGGCTCGGTGTCGGTGACCTACGCGGCCGAGACCATCGGCGCGAGCCTCGCCCCCATCGAGCGGGACCAGCTCGCCCGGTACCGCCCTCGGGCTGCCGTGGTGCAGCTCGGCAAGGGGCCGCCCTGGTGACGCTCCACTACACACAGACGGTCGTGATCCTGCGGGCCCCGTTCGTGGTGGACCGGTACGGCAACGAGACCAGCGAGCGGGATTGGTCGAGCGCGACCAGGACGACCGTCCGCCGGGTGTCGGTGCAGCCGGACACGTCCGCCGAGGACGACGGGGACCGCCCCGCGGTGACCACGGGCCTACGGCTGACTACGCGCCGCGGGGTCGATATCGACCTGATGCCGGGTGATCGCGTGGTGGCCGTGGGCCGGCTGCTGGACACCGATGGGGAGGTTGCGCGGTGGGTCGTCGGGGGGCGACTGCACCACGCAGAAGCACGGTTGAAGGAGGTGAACGGCTAATGAGGTTCCGGCCCAACAGGACCGGCATTAACAGCTTTATGAAGACCCCTGAGACAGGGCGCGAGGTCGAGCGGATTGCCGAGCGCATCGCGTCGTCTGCTGGTGGCTCGGGGGGCGACTTCCGGACCGACTCGGCTCTAGGCACGCGACGTTGGCGCGCTGCGGTCATCGGCAATTACGAGAAGCACAACGACGCCGAGGGCACCCGTAGCGCGCTGCTGCGCGGGATGGACGGCGCGTAAATGGGCCGTCCGGTGGTTGTCATGCCGGATGCGGTGGCGGTGGTGACGGGCTATCTCCGGGGCGCTCTCAAGGCGCACGGTCGGCCCGTTCCTGTTGTCTCCCGCATCCCTTCCCCGCGGCCCTCGGCATTCGTCCGGGTGCAGCGCATCGGGGGCACGCAACAGACCCCCGTATCGGACCGTCCTCGGCTCGATATTCACTGCTGGTCCGAGAGCGAATCCGGCGCGCATGATCTCGCGGCGCTCTCCCGCGCATTGCTCGGTGACATTCCCGGGGTGCGCGACGGGGTGACGGTCTACCGGGTCACCGAAGTTGGGGGCCCGATGTGGCTGCCCGACGACCAGACCAGCGCCGCACGGTTCGCGTTCGCCGTGGAAATCCACATGCGCGGACGCGTTCTCTAGAAACACCTTTCACTTACTACGGGGGGACACCTATGCCTCTAAACGCTAATGCCGTAAGGGTGGCGATTACCGGCGCTGCCTATGTGGCGGTGCCTAAGTCCAAGCTCCCGACCGACGCAACGACCAATTGGGACGCAGCGTTCACGGATATCGGATGGATCTCGGATGACGGGATCACCGAATCCAACTCGACGGACACAAGCGAGATCAAGGGTTGGCAGGGCGGGCAGACCGTCCGGAAGGTCATCAGCTCGTCTGAAATGACGTTCTCGTTTACCGCCATCGAGACCAGCAAGACCGTGCTTGAGCTTTACCACAAGGGCGCAAAGGTCGTGACCACGTCCGGTAAGAGCGTCCTTGCTATCAAGGCTCCGGGACCGGACAAGCGCGTCTTTGGTTTCGACGTGATCGACGGTAACTCTCATATCCGGATCGTGATTCCGGACGGCGAGGTCACCGAGACCGGAGACATTACCTATAAGGGTGATGAGGCTCTGTCGTACGAGCTGACCATTACCGCTTACCCGGGTGCTGACGGAACGGTCGCAATTAAGTACAGCGATGACCCCGCGTGGGGCACGACTCCCGCCCCGTAATTCCGCGCAGAAACGTTCCGTCTAGCACAGTAAGAGGCACAGCACGTGAGTAACGCATTCGACCTTGACGTCTATATCAAGGAAGCACGTAAGGAACCGTTCCGGTTCACCCTGGCTGGCCTGGTGTTCACGATGCCCGCAGCCGGCGAACTGGACAAGAAGATCCTTAAGGCCGTGAACGTCGATAATCCGAACGCCACGGATATTGAGACGCTGCTCAAGTCTGGTCTTGCCGACCAGTGGAAGCAGTTTGACGAGATTCCGGCCCCGATATCTGCTCTCGGTGAGCTGTTCCGGCAGTGGCAGAAGCACGAGGGTGTTCCCCTGGGGGAATCCTCGGCCTCTGCCGACTCCTGACCGAGTACGGCGAGGCCATAGAAGCGGACTTGCAGCGGTATTACGGTACCGATCTGCGCGACCTGTTCACGCCCGGATCGGGGCTGACGTGGCGTCGGCTCCGCGCCCTGGTAACGGGCCTTCCTGCTGACTCGGCATTGGGCCGCGCCATGGTCGGCCCTGACTCTGTCTGGACGCTGGAAACACAGCTACTCGCGGCGGTTCATGACCGCTTGAGCGAGGCCAATTGGCAGCGCGGTAACGCGGGCTCGAAAACACCGAGTCGGCGACCGCATCCCATTCCCCGCCCGGGTGTCAACTCGGGCCGAATCGGCGGGACGAAACGCGACACACAAGAGGTCGCCGCGTATCTCGAACGGTTCCAGCCGGACACAGGGGGGTGATCCGGCATGGCTGTTGAAGTGGGAATGGGCTATGTCTCCATCGTCCCCGAGGTGCAGGGTTTTGCGGGGGAACTGCAAAGACAGGTCACGGGCCCCGCAGAGTCCGCGGGGCAAGAGGGCGGGCAGGCAGCCGGCGAGGGCTTTACCGGCAAGATGGGCGGCATTCTCAAGGGCGGTCTAGCCGCTGTTGGTCTCGCGGCTGCTGCGGTCCTGACCAAGGGTTTCATGGACGCGCTCGACCAGGGCGCTATTAACGGCAAGCTACAGGCGCAATTGGGGACGACACCCGATGTGGCTGCCCGTTACGGAAAGGCAGCGGGTCAGCTTTACGCCCACGGGGTTACGGACTCGGTGGAGGAAGCGGCCGAGTCGATAGCCGGGGTCATGCGGTCCGGCATCCTTCCGCCCGATGCGACCAATGCACAGATCGAGTCGATAACCGGGAAGGTCACCGACCTTTCTAAAACCTTCGATCTCGACTTGGGGCAGACAAGCAATGCCGTTGGGCAGATGCTCAAGAACGGTCTTGCAAAGGACGGCACGGAAGCGCTCGACATTCTGACCGCCGGAATGCAAAAGATGGGTCCGCGCGCCGATGACATGGCGGACACCATGAACGAGTATTCCACGAAGTTCCGGGATCTCGGATTGTCCGCCGCGGACGCCATGGGGCTCATGTCCCAGGGAATGCAGGCTGGTGCACGCGATACCGATACGGTCGCGGACGCTCTCAAGGAATTTCAGATCCGGGCAACCGACGGGTCTAAGTCCAGTAAAGAGGCGTACGAGGCTATCGGCCTAAGCGCCGAGGGCATGACCAAGAAGATAGCCGCGGGCGGCCCTGGTGCCCGTGAGGGACTGCAACAGGTCCTTGACGGAATCAAGGCCATTAAGGACCCGGCAGAACGCAACGCGGCTGCTGTCGGACTTTTTGGAACGAAAGCCGAAGACCTCGGACAAGCCCTTTTCGCTCTCGACCCGAGCACCGCCGTAAAGGCACTCGGAGATACGGGCGGCGCCGCCGAGAAAATGGGCGACGCATTGCACAACAATGCGGGTGCCCGGATCGAGCAATTCAAGCGCGGGCTAGAAGTCGGCCTGACGAATTTCATGGGCGACAACGTCATACCCGCGCTCATGTCTTTCGGTAGTTTCGTCGGTACGACATTCGGTCCCGCACTGAGTGCCGGTAAGGACCTGGTGTCGGGTTTTTTCGGGGTGTTCTCCGGATCAGCCGGCGGGGGCTCCATTACCGCTTTCGGGCAGTCGCTCGCCACCGCGGGGGCAACCCTGCGAGACGCGTTCATGCCCGGATTGCAGGGGCTCGTATCGCTTGCACAAACAACCCTGCTGCCCGCTCTAAAGGGGCTCGGGGACGTTCTGTTCAATCAGCTCGTACCCGCGTTTATGACGCTCTATACGAACGTCGTAGGGGCGGTGGTGCCGATTCTCTCGGCGCTCGGTCGCATTCTGCTGGAAGTCATTTGGCCCGCAGTGATGCGCGTCTATGCGTCCGTGGTCGAGAATCTGCAACCGATCTTTTCGGCCCTGTCGGAATTCATCACAACTCGCGTCGCCCCTGCCGTTCAGATGATCGGCGAGAAGCTGCGCGAAGTGGTCGAGAAAGCGCGCCCGCTTATCGAGGTAGTGACCTCGGTGGTGTCGTGGCTTGCTCGGCTCGCGGCGGACATTCTCGGCGCTGTGATACCGGTGATTATCCGACTGGCGGGCCCGATTTTCTCGGGCTTGTTTTCGGCTCTCGGGACCGTGATCGGCTGGATTGGGAAGGTCATCGGGTGGCTGTCGTCCATGGCGACGGGTGTCCGTGATGCGGGACGCTGGATAGCCGATTTCTCGTCCGCTGCTATCCGGAAATTCGGTGAATTCGTCAATTGGATGCGCGGACTTCCGAAGCGCATCAAGGATTCGCTAGGCGATTTCGGCCGTCTGCTGCTCGACAAGGGCGCGGATCTGGCCCGTGGTATCTGGGAAGGTATCAAGGGCATGGGCGGTTGGCTCCGCGACAAACTTGTTGGCTGGGCCAAGTCTGCCATTCCTGGTCCCATTGCTGACGCGCTCGGAATCAATAGCCCGTCCACGCTTATGCGGGACGAGATCGGCCGTTGGATTCCTGCGGGTGTCGTGGACGGTATCGACGCGGAACAGAACACGTTGGACGCACGGATTCAGTCCATGGTCAGCGTGCCCCGCATCGACCCCGTACGCCTCGCTGCGCCCTTGCGGGCCCCGGCAGTGAGTCAGGCCCGGGACAAGGCTCTAGCGGCCCTTATGCGGGCGCTGGACGACGAGCGGGCCCGGGAAATCGTGGTCCGCATCGGAGAGACAGAGATAGCCCGTGCGGTCGCTGCCGGGCAACGCCAACTCGCAAGGAGGTGAGTCAAGTTGGGAATGTGGATCGGACGCCCCGGATCACTCCGTGAGATCACGGACGGCGCGTCGTCGTTCGACCGGTCGCCTGATCTCGCGGTGACCGAGTTCCGGTCCCTGGCGGGGGGTGTCACGACATGGGCACCCCCTGCCCGCCCTCGCCGGCTGAAGCTGGCATGGGAAGCGATGCGACAGGACGACGTGCGCCACCTGGACCGGCTCGCGCGTCGGCTGGACCAGCTCGGCCCCGTGGCCGTGGTGGACCCCCTCGCGGGGAACTTGCTCGGCGGGGGGCAGGCTGCGGGGCTCGGCGACCCTGGGCGGTGGGAGGTGTCCCGCGCGTCCGGCTCGGCGGACATCATCCTGTACGGCGGTGGATACGGGGAGTACATCCCCAACACGGTGTCGGTCGAGGCGCTGCCCGCGTCGAACGGGCCTGACCTGCTGTGGCAGCACCCGACATGGAAGGGCTATCCGGTCACCGCGGGCATGGTCGTGACCTGGTGGGCCCCGGGCCTTATCGCGTCAGGGGCCTCCCTCGCACAGCTCCGTATCGAGTGGTACGGCGCAGACGGAAAGCTGATCTCTACCGGCACGACGAACGCGCCCGCGGTGCCGATGGTGCGCCCCGTGCCCGCCCTCGCCGCGTACGCCCGTCCGGCCGTCAGGTTCTCGGCTAAGGGCATGTGGGTCATGGGTGAGTCGGTGTTCGCCCTCGGCGACGTGTCCGCCCCGCTGCTGGCCGGCGACCGTCCGACCGGCGACGGCACCCCGGGGTACAGCATCACGCGATACAGCCACGCGGCGACGGACGGGGACGGCGCTTACCGGGATATCGGCCTAGAGCTGGTGGAGGTGAGCGGACCGTGAAACCAGGCGACCAGTTCATTACGGCTGCCCTCGCGGCAGGCGAGCGGTACGCGGCCAACTCGACCAGGCTCGGCGGTCAGGACATGAGCCGACAGGTTGAGTCCTGGTCCCTTGACCGCAGCTACGGGACAGACCTCCCCGCAGCGATGCGCGCTTTTAACGGCGTGTCCTCGGCACAGCTCGACGTGACGCTGACCGGAACGGGCGGGCAGACCGCACCCGCGCTGTACGGGCCGTGGGCCCCTCGCCAGACGAGCGACGCCGTACGCCCCGGGCAGTCCGTGACGCACGGGTGGGGCGTCAACGGCATGATCCCTGACGGGTTCCGGGGAACGGTCCGGGCCCGCAGTGCCGAGAGCGGTACGGACACAGTGAGCGTGAGCGCGCTGGACGGAGCCGAACGCGTGCGGCAGCCCGCCCAACTCCCCCGCCCCGATGGGGCGTTCAATACCAACCCGGGTGCTACGTGGTCCAACTGGGCAGCGTCGCCCGTGTGGGTGGTGGACCACCTGCTACGCGGTGCCGGAATCCACACCGCCCCGCCCCCGAGACCGACCAGCATTCTGCACGTGCCCTTTCACGGGGGCGCTGCGCCGAGTCTCGGATACCTAGAGGCAATGGGGCCCGGATTCGATTTCTGGCAGACGACCGACGCACCGTTTGAATCCGCGGTGGAAGGGGGCTTCGACTTCCTGACGACCGGGACGTATATTCCGGCGCTGCTGCCGGTCAACCGGCGCTCTGACGGGTTGTGGTTCGAGACCTGGGCGGACACGTCCGGGAACCTGTTCAGTGATCAGATCATTCAGTTCGGTTCGTCGTGGGAAGCGTCTGCGGGCGGGACCACCTACTACGTAACCTTTCGTGTCAACTTCACTCAGGGCACGATGACCGCGTACAACGGCACCAACGCCGACCCGACCAAGAATCAGAATGTGGGGTGGACGTGGACCCCGCTTAAGGATTGGGGCCGGTGGCACGTCGCGGTTTGGGTGACGTTCTCGACAACGGGTGTCCCATCGTTCATTCCGGTACTCACCGACAAGAACGACACGGTGCAGGCTTTCGGCGTGGGCACCCTCGGGACGACTCCGATTCCTGCGGGCGCAATGGTGAACACGACTTTCGGCGTACAGAACATGCGCGCCGAATGCTTTCAGATATCGCAGCACACAGCGCGCCCTACCACACTTGCTCAGGTGACACAGAACGGGACGTGGAAGCGTACGGCGTCCCTTGACAAGCCCGTGTTTCCGCTGCGCGCCCTGCCGAATGTGAGCGGGTCCGCGTGGGACGTGATCACGGAGATTGCCCGCGCCACGATGGCTACGGCCGAGTTCGACAGTGATGGGTTTTTCAAGTGGCGGAACCACACCAGGTGGACCACTGTTCCTACAGCTGCGGATTTGACCGTCACGGCTCGGCGCGAGTTGGGCAAGCTGACCGTTACCGAGGAAATCGACGCGTGCCGGAATCACTGCACGGTCAAGTGGTCAAACTGGGCGCGGGTCGTCGCATCGAATATCACCACCGTGCGGGACACACCCTCGCCGATTGCCATTGCGGCAGGGGCGACGATCACGCGGACTATCTCGGTTGACGATGACATGTTGGACCCGAGAGCGCCGAGGACAGCAGCCACGGACGGGGCGGGGTCACCGAACCGAATCAGCATCCGTGCAACGGCTGTTGCCACGTCCGCGGCGGTCCTCGGAGCCGTGGAAGTGCGCGTCACCCGAGCCGGCGGGCTGGTCACGCTGACCGCGCGGAACCGGGGCGCGTCCACGGTCTACTACCACGGGGCCTCGCTGCTCTCGCTGTGGACGTCCGACGCGAACAAGCCCGTTCCGTCGCTGTGGTCGGCATGGAATACCAACAGCCAAGCCCTTTACGGGGTGCAGACATACGAGCACGACGTAAAGGACTGGATACAGGATTCCGATTCGGGGCGGGCCCTCGCCGAGGCAATCCGGAACGCGGGCGCATTCCCGCCGCCGCTGCTGCAACAGGTCGAGATCCTGCCCGATCCCCGGATTGAACTCGGGGACGTGGTGCGCGTCGTGGATACGACCGGCGCGCAACTCGAAACCCTGGCATGGGTCATCGGGAACAAGACCGCGGGAAGCGGTGCGCGAATCACGCAGACGCTCACGCTCCGGGGCACCGCAACCAATGGCACACCGACCGACACCGGATTGACCCCGGACCCGCCTACCCGTCCGGGTGCGCCCCCGCCACCGTGACCATTCGAGGGGGAGACATGGACGAGAACGACGACCAGCCGCTAGGCGTGCGCATCGGGGCCCGCGAGATCTACGACGAGGTTGTTGGGCTCCGCGGGGACGTGCAGCGGCTCGGGCAGCAGGGGGAAACCGTGGACGAGACGCTAGAGGATCACGAGACGCGCATTAGGGGTCTTGAGAGCGAGCGGGGGAAGTTCGTTCTTCCCGTCGCCCTGATTACCGCTGTGGCGACCGTGGTTGCTGCGGGACTGACCGTCGCACGCCTCGCCGGCTAGAGAGCCGAACAGAACCACCAGCCCCGTTCCGGGCTTACCGGGCGGGGTTTTTTCATGCCCAAGATCAGGGGGATTCAATGTCAGGTGTTGACGCCATGCTGTCCGCTGCTGCTGCGGACGTTGGCTATAAGGAGGGCCCGAACAACAAGACCAAGCACGGTGCTTGGTACGGGCTGGATTACAACCCGTGGTGCGATATGGCGGTGTCCTACTGGGCACAGCAGAGCGGTAACGCTGCGGTGGTCGGCAGGTTCGCGTACTGCCCGAGCCATGTGAATTGGTTCCGTGCCCGGGGTCAGTGGCTCGGCAAGAATGCCGCGGTTAAGCGCGGGGACATCGTGTTCTATTCGTGGGACAACGGTCCGGTCGCCGATCACGTGGGCATCGTCACCGCGGACTCTGCCCCGGGACAGAACGTCGCCACCATCGAGGGGAACACGTCCTCGGGGAACTCGGGCAGTCAGGGCAACGGCGACGGTTGTTACCGGCGCACCAGGTCCCGGGCGTCCGTCCTCGGGTTCGGCCGTCCCGCCTACTCGGGGAGCTCGTCCGGCGGGGGCTCGTCCCCCTCGCGGGCCCGGGTGAGCATCGGCGGTCTGTCGTACGGCTACGGGGCCAAGGGTGAGCACGTGACCCGTGTGGGCCGCGCGCTGGTCGCCAAGGGCTACGGCAAGCACTACGCCGAGGGTCCGGGGCCGACGTGGAGCGATGCGGACACGCTCAACTACCGGGACTTTCAGCGCGCGTTGGGCTACGTCGGCGCGGACGCGAACGGGGTTCCCGGACCGGCCAGTCTCGCGCGGCTGCTCGGCTCGACCCCGGGCAAGCCCGCCGCCCCCAAGCTCGCGCCGTTCCCGGGCACCGCGTGGTTCAAGCGCAACCCGCGGAGCCCGCTCGTGACCGCCATGGGTCGCCGGCTGGTGGCCGAGGGGTGCGGCCGGTACGCGTCCGGCCCGGGGCCGCAGTGGACCGACGCGGACCGGCAGTCGTACGCCGCGTGGCAGCGAAAGCAGGGGTTCGGCGGGGCCGACGCGGACGGCTGGCCCGGAGCAAAGACGTGGGCGGACCTCAAGGTCCCCGCGGTCTGACCACGGCCCGTAACAGCGGTCCCCCTCGGCGGGGACCAGCTCGGGAACGCAAACGCGCACCCGTTCACACACAGCAACTCTCAGGGGGAACAACCATGCAGTTCGTCAAGACCCATCCGGCCCGTATCTATGCGGTGCTGGTGGCTGCTCTCGCGCTCGTCGTGCACTACGTGCCCGAGCTTCCGTCCGCTCTGATTCTCGGCCTCGCTGCGGCCGTCCTCGGTACCGGTGAGGCTGTCCAGCGCACCGAGGACCGCAAGACCGCCGGAGCCGGCGAGGGCGACCAGGCCGACACGTTCGACGAGCGCCAGGGCGACGACCAGGCCGACGCGGGCGAGCTGTCCGCGTGAGCTTTCGGCACGTCGCCCTGATGGGCCGAGCGGGGTCGGGGAAGGACTCGGCAGCCGCTCGGCTCGTCTCGGCCCACCAGTTCGTTCGCGTCGCGTTCGCCGACCCGCTCAAGGACTCGGCGCTACGGCTCGACCCCATCGTTGGGGCCGAGGGCACGTCCCACGGGGCGCTACCGATCCGGCTGTCTGACGTGGTGCGCCGGTACGGGTGGGACCGCGCGAAGAACAGCTATCCCGAGGTACGGCGCACGTTGCAGAACCTCGGCGAGAGCGTCCGGGCGGACGACCCTGATTTCTGGCTCCGCATGGCGCTGGACAAGATCTCGACCGCCGACCGGTGGTCCCTGCCCGTGGTCGTCTCCGATGTGCGCTACGCGAACGAGGCGGACGCACTGCGGTGCGCGGGGGCGCTCATGGTCCGCATCGAGCGGCCCGGGGCGAGCGCGGGGGGCGAGGCCGCGCGGCACGTCTCCGAACTCGACCTAGACGCGTATCCGGCGGACGTGACGATCCCGAACACGGGGACGCTCGCCGACCTTGACGCCCTGGTGGACGCGCTCGCGGTCCGCCGCTGACAGCAGCGGTGACGGGGTGGCGAGAGTGACCCCAACTTCCTTTCTCTCTTGGTTTTTCTAGTGGTACCAAACCAATAGAGAAAGTCGTCACTCCGTCACCCCCTCGCCTCGCTGACCGCACCAAATCAAGCAATCCCGAGGGGGGATCAACCATGTCCGGAACCATTCGGACGATTCAGCGCGGGGGTTCACGGTGGTACGTGGACCCGGAGACCGCAATCAAGTACCCGGGTGTTACCAGCATCGTCGGCATGTTGCCCAAGCCTTTCCTTGTCTGGTGGGCCGCACGGATGACCGCGGAAGCGGCGGTGTCGAACCTTCCCGCGGTGGCGTCGATTGCCGAGCGCGACGAGGTGGGGGCCGTGGACTATCTGCGGAATGCCCACTCGCGGTACACCAAGCTGCGGGCCCGTATCGGCTCGGACGCTCATGACCTTTTCGAGCGCATGGCGAGGGGCGAGGCCATCGGCCGCGTACACCCGGACCTAGAGCCGTACCGGCAGGGGTTCGCCGAGTTCCTGGAAGTGGTGCGCCCCGAGCTGGTCCGTGCGGAAGACATTGCATGGTCGGACACCCACCAGTACGCGGGCTCTTTTGACGCCATTCTCCGCGTACGGCTCGGCGAGGACGGAAAGCCCGACCACGTGTCCGGCGAGTGGCACACGCTGATTGTGGACTGGAAGACTTCCAAGTCCACTTATCCCGATGTCGCGTTGCAGATGGCTGCCTATGCGCACGCCGACAAGATCGTTGCCCCGGACGGGAGTTCCGAGCCCATGCCGGAATTTGACGGCGCGGCAGTTCTCCACATCACCCCGGATGGGTGGGCTTTCAAGCCTGTTCGTATCGACCCCGAGGTTTTCGACATCTTTCTGACGCTGCGGAAGGTGTTCACGTGGGACCGCGACATTTCTAAGACCGTGATCGGCCGTGCGATTGCCGAGAGCGCCCGCCGGCTCATCACCGGTACGCAGCGACGCGCTTAACCGACACCCACCACACCAGGGCGGGCCGGACCTAATCGGCTCGCCCTTTTTCATGCCCAAAATCAGCAGGGGGACCAACCACCATGGCTATTCGCATTTTCGAGACCGACCCGAACGCCAAGCCCAAGCAGTCGTTTTCGGATGACACCGTTGGGCGTTTCCACGGCGGTAAGCAGGAGAACGGTATTCCCGTTGCGCTTGCCGAGTGGCGCGTGACGACCGGCGACCCGGAGGTTGCCGACGCTATCGCTCAGCTCATGGGCGGTACTGCGGTCGAGACCGATTCCACGTCGGAAAACTTTATCGAGATCCTGACCGAGCGGGATAAGGTCAAGGTCGTTCTTTCCGGCGCGGGCGCTATCACGTCCGACCTTAAGCTGTGGAACGGCTCGTCTCTTATCCACCACTGCGACGGTGTGGAATTCCTTTCGCCCGAGGAGGACAAGGGGAAGCCGTGCCGCTGCCCCGCTCTGATGGAGGACCGTAAGGCCGCTGCAAAGGCCAAGCGGGGCCCGTCGCCCTCTATCTCGGTCACGTTCCGCATTGCCGAGGATTACGACCTTGGCCTGTTCAAGCTCCAGACCGGTTCTTGGAAGCTCGCCGAGGTTCTGCACGAGGTTGAGAACGCGCTCGACCGTGTGGGCGGTGAGGCTCTGTGCTCCATTGAACTTGAGCTGGTGGAGTTCACCACGAAGAAGGGCCGCGACGTTTCTTACCGCAAGCCGGTAATCCGCGTTCTCAAGTCCTTCAACGATGCTATCGCCGACGCGCCGAAGTCGCTCTAACAGCAGCCGGCCAGGGGGCTCCGCACTTATTCCGGGGCCCCCTTTCCCTGCCCTAACAAGGGGACGCAATGCCCATTCTTGAGCTGTGCGCGGGATACGGCGGGCTCGGCCTCGCGGTCGAGCGTCTGACCGGTGACCAGGTGCGATACGTCGCCGAGACCGATCCGGCAGCCTCGCAGGTTCTCGCGGCACGCTATCCGCACGCGCCGAATCTCGGCGACATTACACAAATCGACTGGTCCACCCTCGCGGGGGAAGTGACCACCATTACGGCCGGGTTCCCGTGCCAAGACATCAGCATTGCCGGAAGGGGGGCGGGAATCAATGGGTCGCGCTCGGGTATCTGGACGCACGTCACCGATGCCATTCGCACAATTCGACCAGGGCTCGTGTTCCTGGAAAACGTTGCAGTCATTCGAGGCCGCGGAATGTCCGACGTTCTCGGGGAGCTGGCCGAGATCGGGTACAACAGTCGGTGGTGTTGCTATCGGGCATCCGCAATTGGTGCCCCCCACCACCGAGACCGTTGGTTCTGTCTCGCCGTGCCTGAAAACCCCGACCGCAAATCTTGGGACGAATGGCGGGGCGCAACACCCGCACATTCGTACTGGGAAACTCCCCTCGCGGGGGGGGGGGGGGGGGGGGGGAATCGGCGTCCGCACGCTGCCACCCTCGCCGATGAAGCCTGCTACCTATTGCCCTACTCCAACCGCCTCCGACTCGACGGGGGGCCCGGGGAATTCCCCGAAGCGGACGGGCGGGATGAATCTGCGGACGTTCGTCATTCTCCTTCCGCATGGTGGGGCGAGTTCCTGCCCGCAATCCGCCGATGGGAAGAACTGACCGGCCATCCTGCCCCCGCTCCGACCGAGAAGGGGCCGCGCGGTGGCGTCCGCGTAACCGCCGAGTTCGCCGAATGGCTCATGGGCATTTCGGGATGGGTGACCACTGTTCCGGGGCTCAGCCGGCGCGAACAGCTCAAGGCCATTGGCAATGGCGTTTGCCCGCCGCAGGCTTACGCGGCATTTCGACACCTACTGACGTACAGCGATATTCCGAGGGGGACACATGGGGAAGCGGGGCGTAATCACGGACTACGCGGGCGAGGAACTGTATCCGGGGGACCTGGTCGCGTATGCGGCACGGCAGGGGAACCGCGTACGGCTCGCCGATGCCGTGGTGAAGCGGGTAACGGCGCGCATCGAGAACGGGCGACTCCGGCCGATGCTGCTCGTTCGGCCGACCGGAACTGAGTCCGGATTCACTAAGCGCCGCTCTCTGCGGGCCGAGTGGATTTCCGCCGAACATGTCCGGCTGATCGTGCCGGACGTATCGGGCGAGCGAGACCACTAAACCAGCACGACAACGGAAGGGCCGGACGTACCCGCGGTGGTGCTGTCCGGCCCTTTTTTCATGGGGGGAAATAGATGATTTACGAGATTAGCGCCGAGTCTGCACCGCCGATCGGCGATATCCGCGAACTCAGCGCCGGGGACGACCTTTACCTAATGCCTGGGTGGAAGGAACGGCCCGACTGGATTCGGTATCTCGCTGCGGCTGCCCATGCCATGGCGCGGGGCTGTGTCATCCACCAGGGGGCCGACAATGGCTAACCCCAACAAGACCAAGGGGACCGCGTGGGAGTCCGCGGTACGCGACTACCTGAATGCGTTCCTCGGCATGGTGGACGCGCACGGCAAGTTTCTCGACCCGATGAACGGGGCGAACGTCCGCCGAGCGGCACAAGAGGGCGCTAAGGACGTGGGCGATATCCACGCGGCTCCGTTCGTGCTGGAAGCGAAGAACACGGCAAGTCCCGCTGTACCGACGTGGATTCGACAGGCCGAGATCGAAGCGGTGCACGCTGGATTTCCTTTCGGCGTGGTCGTGCGGAAGGTGCGCGGGTCCTCGGTCGCCATGGGCCGCGTGCATGTGTCGGTCCGCACGTGGACCCGAATTCGGCTCGCCCTCGGTATGCCCACGGATGAGTTCACGGCGCTCTACGGCTGGTCTGTCTCGCTGCGCGGGCTCGACACGTCGCGTTGGTACCTGACGACCACGCTCCGGGACTTTGCCCACCTGGTCGGCGACTACCGCCGCAACGTCCCCTCGGGGGTGAGCGCGTGAGGTTCGCCGATCTGCTCGGGCGGTTCTCCGGGGTGACCAGCGAGCCGGACGGGGGCTATGCCGCACTGTGCCCCGCTCACTCCGACTCGCGCCCGTCGCTGCGGCTGTGGCGGGGCGAGGACAACAAAGTCCGCTTGACCTGTCGGGCCGGTTGCGACACCGCCGACGTGATCCGGTCCGTGGGGCTCGACTGGTCCGCACTGTTCGACGTGACCGGCCCGGGTGCCACGGTGTCCGCCGAGCGCCCGCAGCTCGTTCCCGTCGCGCTGACTGCTGCGCTCGCCGCGTACGCGGACCGTGCCTCGCTCGCCCTCGGAACGTTCGCCGGCGAGTGGCCCGAGCGGGCCCGGACCTACCTGTCCGACCGGTTCGGGCTCGACCTGGACACCGCCGCGGAACTCGGGCTCGGGGTGGACCACGGCGACCAGGCCGAGGACTTCCCCTATCTCTCCCGTGCCTACCGCGCGTTTGCTCGCCTGACCGTGCCCCTGCTGGGGTTCGACGGAACGACCCGCGGGCTACAGGGGCGGGACCTGACCGGCGAGTGTCCGGGGCGGTGGCTGTCCCTGGTCAACCCTCGCGGTCACAGGTGGGCCCCGTACGGCGTCATGCGCGGTCAGGGCGGTTACGGCACGGTCCTGGTCACCGAGGGCCCCGGGGACGGTCTCACGGCCGTTGCGGTGGGCTATGACGCGGTGGTCATCCGTGGTGCCTCGCTCGCCGGCTCGCCCGAGCTGGTTGCCGAGTTGGCCGAGGGTCTGCGCGGACAGCTCGTCGTCATCTGCGGGGACAACGACCGCGCGGGCTCGGGTTTCTCGCAGCGTCTCGCCGAGGGGCTGACCGCCCACGGGGTCACCGCGTACGTGCTTGACATCCCGCACCAGGGCGACGACCTGACCGACTGGCGTGCACGCGACCCGGGCGGTTTCCCCGCCGAGCTGCACCGTGCCGTTAAAACGGCTCGCCCTGTACGTCAAAGCGAAGACGTACAGGCCGACGAGCGGTCCGCCGAGTTGGCGACCCGGACCGGAGCCGACTCGGTGACCCGGGGCGAGGGCAGCGAGGCCGCGCGCATCCTGTCGGACCTGGTGACCACGTACGGCGAATCGGATGCCATGAATGCACATGCACTTGTGGCATTCAGCAACGGCAACATTCGGCACGCTGCGGGGCTCGGTTTCTATACCTGGAACGGCGCGGTATGGGTCCGCTCGGACATGCGGGTCCGGCAGGAAATCCACCGCATGGGGGCCGCTCTCGTCCTCGCCGGACAGAACCAGCTAGCCCGTGGTTTCACCATGACCAGCCGCATTGACGCGCTGCTGACCGAGCTTTGTTCCGTGCCGAGCGTGTCCATTGAAGCCACGGATTTTGACGACCGGCCCGACCTGTTGAATTTCAAGAACGGAACCGTGGATCTCCGCACGGGCATTATGCGCCCGCACGACCAGGCCGACCTACTGACGTACGGGCTCGATATCAACTACAACCCCAACGCGACCTGTCCCCGATGGGAGGCATTCCTAGAAGAGATCTTCCCGGGGATGCCGGACATGCCCGCGTACATTCAGCGGCTCGTCGGATACGGGGTCAGCGGGCACACCACGGAACAGAGTTTCGGTGTGCTGTGGGGGAAGGGAGCCAACGGTAAAAGCGTGCTGGTGGACACCCTCACATCCGTATTCCGCGCCATCAGCCGCACCACTCCGTTTAGCACGTTCGAGGAACGCAAGAGTGGTTCCATTCCGAATGATATTGCGGCATTGCGTGGCGCCAGGCTCGTTATGGCGTCCGAGGGCGAGTCAGGCAAGGCCATGTCGGAATCAATCCTTAAGCGAGTCACCGGTAAGGACATGATCTCGGCTCGGTTCTTGCGTCAGGAATTCTTCGAGTTCCGGCCGTCCTTTCTGCTGCTGCTCGCCACGAACCATAAGCCGAAATTCAAGTCGCAGGATGAGGGGCTGTGGCGCCGCGTGAAATTGATTCCTTTCAAGCGCTGGTTTGCGCCCGCCGAGCGTGACCCCGCGCTAGATAGGAAGTTGCTCGCCGAGGCCGAGGGAATCGCCGCGTGGGCGGTCCGTGGGGCGGTGTCCTGGTACCGGGACGGCCTGAGAGACCCGCAGGTCATCACGGGTGCATCGCAGGAGTACCGCGAGACCTCGGACCCGCTCGCGGGCTTCCTGCCGGGTGTTCTGGAGTGGGCCGACGAGTCCGTTTCCATGACTGGCAACGATTGCTTTAACACCTATCTGGATTGGTGCGAGGCCGAGAATTTGCCCGCTAAGGAGAGATGGACCCGGCAGGCGTTCTATTCGGCAATGGAGGAGCGGGGGGCGACCAAGAAGCGAACCAACAAGGGTATTTCTCTGGGCTGCTTGCGTCTCGCCGACGAAAGTCCCGAACAGGTCGGCCCGGGGATTTTCGGAAAGTAGCCCACATACGTACGGGGCCGTTCACCTTGACCAGGTGGGCGGCCCCCCTTTTTTGTTTCCGGGGGAAGCATGATCACATACCGGCACCAGGTGGCCGGCGAGCCGGTAACCGTCCACGTGCCCGAGACAACGGAAGACCTCGGCCAGTTCTGGAAGTGGCTTTACCGGGCACGGGCACGGGGCCCTGTCGCCATCGACACCGAGACCACGGGTTTGGACATATTCAGCCCCACGTTTCGGCTCCGCACGGTTCAGTTCGGCGACGCGTCCGACGCGTGGGTAATCCTGTACGAGCGGGGCGGATATCACGAGTCGTACGCCCGTGACGCGCTCTTGCGCTGCCGGGAAATCCTGATTCACAACGCGTCGTATGACTGGCTCGTCCTCGGACAGACCGCAGGCATTCCGCTGGAAGACCTCGCGCCGTGGACGACAGACACCCGCATCCTTGCGGCGCTCTGCGATCCGAGGCAGCCCCAAGAGGGCGGGATAGGAACCGCGCTCAAGCCTCTATCGGCGAAATGGGTGGACCCCGCGGCCCCGGATACTCAGGGCGGGCTTACCAAGGTTTTCAACTCACTCGGATTCACCAAAGAGACCGGATGGGCGGGAATCCCGCTCACGCACCCAACTTTTTTGCTCTACGCCGGTCTCGACGTGATCCTGACGGCTCGGCTCGCCCCGATTCTGCGGCGGGAACTCGCGCGGCTCGGCGTGCGCCCCGAGCTGGTCACGTACGAGCACGAGATAGCCCGACTCTGCGCGGTCATGCAGCGCACGGGGCTGCTGGTGGACCAGGACTACGCGGCCCCGCTCGCTCGCCGGCTCGCCGAGGAGTCAGCGAAGTACAGCGCCGTTGCGGCCCGGTACGGCGTCGTGTCGGTCGGCAGCCCCGCACAGGTGGCGGAAGCACTCGGGGCCATGGGCGAGACGCTGACCGAGCGGACCGACGCGGGCGCGCTCAAGGTGGATAAGGCCGTCCTGTTGCCCCTCGCGGACCTTGACCGGGACTGGCAGCGCATCGGGGCCCGCGAGCCAAACCCGTTGGCCTACGCGGTACTTCGGGCCAAGAGGGCGAAGAAGTGGGGCACGTCGTACGCCGAGCGGTTCATGAACAAGCTGTCCGCCGCGGGACGCATCCACCCGACGATCTCGCCACTCGCGGCACGGACAGGACGTATGTCCGTGACGGACGGGCTGCACCAGCTACCGAGTTCGGACCACGTGATCCGCCGCGCCATCCTCGCCGAGCCCGGACACGTCATGATCTCGACCGACTTTCAGGCAATCGAAATGCGAGTCTTGGCAGCCCTCGCCGATGTCAAAAAGATGAAAGCGGGCTTTCTCAGCGGTGGCGAGAAATTCGATATCCACGCCTATACCGCCCACCTGATCAAGGGCGACGCCTTCACCCCGAGGGACCGCAAAGTGTTCAAGGGGGCCGGATTCGGAAAGGTTTACGGGGGCGGTATCACGACGATTGCGAGGCAGACCGGTGCCACGGAATCGGAGATTGCGCAAGCGGTCGCCGCCTATGACAGGGCTTTTCCTGAGATCAAACGCGCGTCCTCGCGGTGGCAGCGTCAGGCTTTCCAAAACGGCATGGTGTTTGTCTCGGCCACGGGTCGCCGGCTTCCGCTCGACAGGGACCGCAGTTACGCCGTGGTCAATTATGCCTGTCAAAGCGTTGCCCGCGATGTCCTCGGGCAAGCCATGCTGAATGTCGAGTCTGCCGGTCTGCTCGAATACTGCCGCCTTCCAATTCATGACGAGCTGTTGGCGTCAGCGCCGGAAAAGGAGGCAAAGGAGGTTGCCCGCGAGTTCGAGCGATGCATGACGTGGACGCTCTACGGGGTACCCATTGAGGCTGCTGCCGAGATCGGCGGACGTTCCTGGGGCAGCCTTTACGGGGCCGACTACTAGTCACACCCTGTGCGCGTTACCCGCAGAAATCAGGCACCGAGAGTAGCCGAAAAGAGAACGAGTAAGACCAACGAAAAGCCCTCGCGGTTGTGCCCTTTCGGATCACGGATGGGTCTCCCTCGGGGGCCCTTACTCATTCTGAGGAGGTACGTACGCCGCTGCTAGATCATCCCTAAGTATGACGCGGGGCACAAAAAGTCACACGGTGTCACCGAAAAGTCTCGACTCGGGTTACGAACCCCGAGGTACGCCCCACTCTGTACCGGTAAGTCTGTAGTAACACCTTTGCCGTACCCCTGCATTCAGGCGAAACCTTGAATGCAGCAGCGAAGCGGCAATGCGCAAGCCCCGTCCTGCACCACCCGGGACGGGGCTTTTCTATGCCCTTTGCCATGCGCATTGGTAAGTGTTTGCGGGGCCTTTCGGGGCCCTTCCACGCCGTTCCGGGAATCCGCTGGTCCCTACCAGGGCCAACAAATCCCACTCGGAACGGTGCCCCTCTTGACTCAGCTCACGCACGCCCAAATTGCCGACGCCAAAAACAACGACCTGGAAGCGGTCGCATCGGTGATCAGGGAAACCGAAAATCTCGTACAGGGACGGGCCCGCAGGTTCGCCACCACGGGCAACCACACAGACACGGACCTGGTGGAAGACATGGCACAGGTCGGGCGTATAGCGGTCTGGCAAGCAATTGGCGATTTCGCCGGTAGCGACCCCGCGCAGTTTATCGCCCACGTTGACCAGAGCATTACCCGTGCCATGGCCGACGCTAGGCGCGAGACGACCCGCCCCGGGATAAGCATCTACACCGCTAAGCGATTCGAGAAGGCAATATGCCTCGCAGCCGGCGACCCGTACGAGGCCGAGCGGATAGCAACATCGGACGCCATGGGCGACGAGCCGTTGTCCCCCGAACTCGCTTACGCGGCTCGGCTGTCATGGCTCGGCATGGACTCGCTGGATCGCCCGTTCAACATGAGCATTGCGGGCCCTAACATCACCCTCGGGGACGTGATCGCGCAGGAATGCGGGATGCCCGCGGACCTGGTGGAGTCGGCAGACATCGCAAGCCACCGCCGCCGGGTGGTCCGCGAGCAAGTCCACCGCGTTCTAGGGCTGTTGAGCGAGCGGCAGCGCCACGTACTCAAGGCAACGCACGGAATCTCTCCGGTCCCGCAGTACCGGGCCGGGGTGGACGATCCCGAGTTGGCCGACGAGTTGAACGTGACGCCCTACCAGGTGCAGCAGGCACGCACCAAGGGGCAGAAACGATTCTCCGAGCTGTACCGGGCGGGGGCACAGGCATGGTGACCCTGACGACCAGCGACGGCGGGACTGTCCGAATCACGCGGTGCGGGGCCCTGGTGGACATCCACGTCCGGGACGCCGAGGGGCGCACGGTCGCCACCGTGACCCGCCGAGCCGGCGACGCTGCGCTACTACTCTCCGTGGGTACTTCCTTGACAGAGCGTCGATTCCCTTACGGCGTACGGAAGTTCACAGAATCCGGCAAGGACACCCTTAGTTAGGTCACTCTAGGTAACGGCCCTCCGCTTCGGCGGGGGGCCCTTTGTCATGTCCTTCAACAAACTGTTGCATCCTACAAACTTCAAGATCTCGTCCCGACTTGTGCAACTAAATGGCTGGTCGGGACGTCGAACCCACTGGTAGGTATGGACTGGACCAGGGGTAAACGGTGACGTGGGTCACAGCCGAATATGCCCTTCCGGAAACCGAACGTCTGTACTAACGTCGCAGCATGGTTACGCACCGCAAGGAGTACCGGGTACAGACAAGGGTGATCGTGCCGACGCACGAGGGGAACAACGGGGGAACGAATGAGGGTCTGTGGGGCGCGTGCCCCGAGCTTCCGGCAGTGCTCGGGGAGGTGCGAATCAGGTCGTGCGACGACCTGTCCGTTGCCCTTGACGCACACGGGGGGACCGTCGCGCGGCTGCTGCGCGCCATGGCTGGATACAAGTGGTTCCGGGTGCTTGCCCGCGACCGCCACACGGAAGGGCTCGCCGGCTCGGTGGAGTGGGTACGGAGCCCCGAAACCGGTCTGTGGGTCCAGTGGGACGAGCCATGGACAGCGTGCGCCTACGGGCAGCACGAGCCCGCCGCAACCATGCTGCTGGCCGCGTGATGGCGGCCCGGACGTTCGTCCTCGGGCGCGAGGACAGAGACGACGCGTGGACCGAAACGCAGCGGTTCGCCGCGGTGCTCGTCCGTCACCGGATCACCGAGCGGTACGGGGTCAGCGTGCACAAGGTGCCCGGACGCCGCGGAGCGTGGGGGGTCTACCTCACCGACCGCACGCCCGAGCTGGGGCCGCCCCCGCTGCTCGTGATCCGCGCGTTCCGTAGCTTCGGCCTCGCTGCTTAGCACACAAGAGCCCCGCCGCTCCAGAGGGAGGGGCGGGGCCTGTTCTGCGCGGCCGTGGGCGGCCGTGGTACGTCAGCCGTGCGTACGGGCGAACGTGACCAGCCCCGCCCACTGGTCGGCCGTGAGCGTGAGGTGGGGGCCCTCGGGGTCCTTGCTGTCCCGGACCAGGTAGTCACCGGAAGCGGCAGCGTGCTCGGGTGCCCACTCGATGCATTGCCCACCGTCGCCACTGCTGTAGCTGGACTTGACCCAACGAACGGGCCCGTCCGCGTTGTTGCTCATTGTGCGTACTCCTTAATCGCTTCGCGTAGTGCGCCGAAAGTCTTCTTCGGGGACAGTGCATCGGCGCGCAGACGCTCGTACCGCTCCGTGCCGGTAGCCACGACGCCCGCCGAGTCGATGACGCGCCCCAACCCTTGCGCCTCCGAGTACAGGACGGGGGCTTGGTCGTCGTTGTCACCGAACGTGAGAAGCGTAAAGGGCTCCGCGGCGCTTGGTGCACCCGAGTCGTACGGGAGCACTTGAACTTCAACGTTCGGCGTCTGGGCGACGGTCAAAAGGTGCTCCATCTGCCCGAGCATCACAGCGCGCCCGCCTACCTGGCGACGCAAGCACGACTCGTCAAGGATGACCCACAACAGGGGCGGGTCCGGGCGCTCAAGGACGCTTCGGCGCTGGAGTCGTAGCCCCACCTTTTCTTTGATCATGTCGTCCGTGTCCCGCGGGTGAGCTGCGCGGAACAGCGCTTCCGCGTACGCCGGAGTCTGCAAAATGCCCATGATCAGATACGCCGAGAAGTCGAGTACCTGCGAGGCTCGTTCCTCTAGTCGCAGGTAGGGGACGAACCACTCAGGGTGGCCGTACGACGCGATACGCGCGAGCGTCCGCACGAAGTAGCCGGACGTGTTGAAGAACAGGTCACAGCCCTCGGCGAACTCCGGGGAGGCTAGCGCCTGACCGTTCTTGACCTTGCTCACGTACGGGGGTTTGTAGCCGGTGGCCCTGGCTAGCGCGGCTCCCGTCTTCCCCGAGTGTCTGAGAGCTTCCTCAAGCTCGTTTCCGAACCACTCCAACCCGTTTGCGGGCCCCTCTGGCTGCTCGGTCATGTGTTCAACTCCCCACCTTTCCAACTGTTTTGGAAACACGTCAGACCTGTTGAGCGTACCGCCGGGGCGTCACTGTAGGTGGTGTACCGATTGCAACTCCGAACCCCCCGGAACAGAGGTACCCCCATGCCCGAAGCCTTGACGAGCGGCAGGACGAGCGGACCCCGGCTCGAACCGGTCGCCCGTGCCGACTGCCGTATCTGCACCGCAGCGAACCGGGGCCGTTCGGCGTCGCGCATCAACGGCAACGACGGCGGGGTAGAGCAGTACAACGCGATCATCGAGGGGCACCCCCACCGCGGGGACCAGGCCAACGCCGAGCACCAGGGCGACGACCAGGCCGACGCGGGCGAGGAGTCCCCGTTGATGGCCACCCTTCGGGAGCGGGTCACCGAGGAAAACGGACTGCGCCGAGACTTCCGGGCCTGGGTCGGCCCGTGAGCCTGACCCTGCCGTCCGGCATCCTGCACCCCGACGTGACGGGCGTCCCCGAGCCGGCAAGCACCGACGACGGGAACGGCTGGACGTGGGGCCCGTGCTGGGGCTGGTGCGACCAGGTACGGGCG
Source organism: Streptomyces sp. NPDC104313 (assembly GCF_055583985.1). NCBI lineage: Bacteria > Bacillati > Actinomycetota > Actinomycetes > Kitasatosporales > Streptomycetaceae > Streptomyces > Streptomyces sp. NPDC104313. The sequence goes on along the minus strand of NZ_JBVJMW010000027.1, from coordinate 5,358 downwards.
CGGGTGCTGTGGCTCGGCCCCGCACAGACGACCGGACACGTTGTCGCCGATCTCTACTACTGCGGACCGTGCATCGCTCGTCTTCACGACCGGATCGTTGCCCATGCTCGCGGGGCCGTACCCGTCCAGCCCGTCACGGCCGAAGTTCTGCCGCAGCGACGGACGGGCCCCCGACACAGGGGGCAGCGAGCGGGACTGTTCCGGTAGCCCACAAGCCCCCGCCCTGGTCGCGTTTCGGTTCCCCCCGCCGACCAGGGCGGGCCCCCACCGCCAACGAACGAGAGCACTGGAGTAACCCCGATGCCCAAGCGCACCCGCGCTCAACTCGCCGAGTCCCGAGCAAAGTTCGTAGCCGCTCGCGCCAAGGTGACCGAGCGGTACACGAACGGAGAGTCCGCCGCATCACTGTCCCGCGCGTTCGACAACGTGGGCGAAAAGTGGCTCGCGGACCAGCTCGACACCTGGAAGGTTCCCCGCCGGGACCGGAGCGCTGCGGCGGTCTCCCGTGGCCCCGGGGTTCCCCCGCTCCCCGAGGGCGCGAGGCCCTGACCTGACTTCCCCCCTGCCCGCAAGAGTGGGCGACCCCGCTCGGCAGGGGGGCAACCGTGACCCGTCGCATGTGGAGAGGAGGTAAGCACATGGACCCGGAGATCATCCCCGGCACGTCCGAGGAGGACGACGCCCCGACGGTCGTCGAACTCGGTGACGCCGCCGCGCTGACGCGTGGTAGCTCGTCGTCTTCGACGGAGTCGAAGCAGACGCCGTACAGCTAGACCAGCACTGAGGCGGCCCCCCGCGGGAGAGATCCCAACGGGGGCCGTCCCCGGTTTCACGGTGGAAGAGGTGACGAAATGGAAGACCGCAAAGCACGGTGGTATGGCGGGCGCGCACCCGGCAGCCGACCCGCCGTAATGCCCGCGGGGGCGCGGGTGCTCTGGCACGACCCCGCGCTGTGGGTCTGCGGAGACTGGCAGCCCGAGCACGTCCGGACCGTGGAACTCGGCTCCGCGCGAATCGCCGTGCTCGGCCCGTGCTCGGCAACCATGCACGACATTGCCCGTGCTCTCGCGGCCCCCGATTTGGCAACGGTCGCACGGTCGTGGGCGGGCTCGCACACCGTTGTACGTCTGACCGAGCGGGGCCGCGTGGAAGTCCTCGCGGACACGGGGGCAGCCTCGCCCCTCTACACGGTCAGCACGCCGGACGGGCCGGTATGGGGGTCCAGTTCGCTCGCTCTGTCCCCGCTCGCCGGCGGACGTGTTGATACCGGGTGGCTCGCCGCGTATCTGCGGGACAAGCACAGCCCCGCCGCGGACCGTAGCGCGTGGGCTGGTGTGACCCCGGTTCCGGCGGGTCATCTGCTGACGCTCGACGCCGAGGGCGGACCGTCACTCGCCGCGTGGTGGGAACCGGCACGACGCACACCGCGCGAGGCATCGACAGCGCTTCGGCTCGCCCTCGGTGAAGGGGTCCGGGTACGAGTGGAGGGAGTTCCCGCGACTACCGATCTTGCGGGCATGGACTCAACCACGGTTGCGTTGCTCGCCGCGCAGTACGGGCCGATTACGGGCATGACCGCGCATCCGGCGGGCATCACCAGCGGCGGAGATATGCGGTACGCGCAAGCGCTGAACGTCCCCAACCTGACGCGGAGCCCGTTCCCGCTCGGCGCTCGACACCTGCCCTTCGCTGCAACCGACGTGCCGTTGCCCGCAACGGACGAGCCGGCCCCGTCATCTGCGGTGTGGGCGATGTTCTCGGACCAGCTCGGCACGATGGCCGCTGCGGGCTCCGTCTGCCACCTGACCGGCGACGGCGGGGACAACCTTTTCTTGTCCATGCCCGCGCACCTTGCGAGCCTCGCCCGTAACGGGAACTGGCTTCGCATGATGGGGGACGCGCGGGACTGGGCTCGGCTCCGTCGCCAAAGCCCCCGGCCGCTGGTCGCTGCTGCACTACGAGGCAACGCGTACCGGATCGGCCGAGCGGATTTCGGGCGGCCCAAGTGGCTCGCTGCGCCTGTACCGAGGGTGAGCACCACCGCGGGCCCGGACGCCAACAGGGCATTGGTTGCCGAGCTGCGCACGGTGGCGCGGTCGGCGTACTCGGAACTTCAACTCGCGGACTCGCTCGGCCTCGCACTGGGCAACCCGTACTTTGACGGCGCGGTCCTGGACGCGGTGGTCTCGGCCCCCATCGAACAGCGGTACTCGGCTAGGAGGTATAAGCCGATGCTTGCCGACACTTTCGCCGATCTGCTGCCGGACGAGCACCGCACCAGGGCCGCCAAGGGGCTCATGGTCGGCGACTTCCACCTAGGGCTACGCAGGAACCGGGCCCGCGTGCTCGGCCTCGCGGACGGGCGTCTAGCGGCTCTCGGGCTCGTCAACCCGGTGCCGTTGCGTGCGACGGTCCACGCGGCTGCCCTCGGCGCGGAGACGATTTGGCCTCCGCTGCTGTCCGTCCTCGCTGCCGAGGTATGGCTAGAGGCGGTCGAGCGGACGCCCGGGACCGAGTGGACGCAGACCGCGCCGACCCCGGTGGGTGCACTGTGAGCCGAACCAACACCGTGGTCGCCCGTGCCTCCCATGCATCCGTGGTGATCGACTACGACACGGGGGCGACCGAGTTGCGTCCGACGACCGAGGCGGTAACCGCCATGGGTGCGACGGTTGTTGACCTTCCGGAAACCGTCCTCACGTGGGGAACCGTCGAACAGTCCGCCGCCCCGCCCGAGCCGGCACGGATACCGATGCGGTGGCGGGTCGTCGCCGTGCCGGTCGTCCTCGCTACCGCCACCGTGTGGGCCGCCGGTCGTCGCCGGAATCGGTTCTCTCGGCTGGTGCGGCTCGCTCGCTCGGGGCGCGATTTGCCCCCGGCCACTGCCTCTCAGGCTCGCTACGCTGTCCGCGCGGTTCGCTGGGCTGCACAGCTCTTGCCGATGCGCTGGGCGTGCCTGGAGGACTCAACGGCTGCCGCACTCGTTCTGACGGCCGTTCGACGCCGCGCAGAGTGGCGGCACGGTGTAGCTCTCGACCCCGTACGGCTGCACGCATGGATTGCGGGCCCGGACGGGTCTCCGGTCGAGGAACCGGCGGACACCGCGCTGTATACGCCCACCTACACCCCAGACGGGCCCGGATCGGCACGGGCCACCAGGAAGGCACGACCGTGAGTGCACCGCACATCCTGTTGAGCGGCGAAACCCTCGCCCTCGCCATGCCCCGCGCGGACATGCTGCCCGAGTACCACAAGTGGGAGAACGACCCCGCGACCATCACGGGTTACGGAAACCAGTGGGCGCAGGCGTGGGAGGTTCGCGCCGCCGGGTACGAGCGGCAGCGCGGGAACGAGCGCTTCCAACAGTTCGAGGTGATCCGGCTGGACGACGGTACGCCCGTGGGCATGACGATCCTGGAAGTCAACAGCTACGTGCGTACGGCCGAGTTCGTGATGGTCCTCGCCCCCGAGGAACGTGGGAAGGGCCACGCGAGCGAGGCAACGCGGCTCACCCTGGATTGGGCGTTCCACCTTGCCCACCTACGGGCGGTGTGGCTCAAGGTGCTTGAGCCCAACAAGGCCGGAGCCCGCGCGTACGAGAAGGCAGGGTTCCGCCCCGCCGGTCGGCTCCGACGCTCGGGGTTCTGGCTCGGCGAACCCGTGGACGAACTACTCATGGACGCCGTGCCCGAGGACTTCCCCGGAAAGTCCGCCGTAGCTGCCGCACTCGGTAGCTGAGTCACTGCCCCTCGCGGTCCCGCTCGTCCACCTGCGGGCGGGGCCGCACCCTTCCCTGTCTAGGACCAGCCGACGTGTTGCAGTGCACCGCCTACCTTGCCGTTCCCGAGATCGACGCGTTAGAAGCGCTCGTCAACATGGCGGGTGGTCCCGCACAGCCGTTGGACGCGATGCCAACGGAAGGATTCCTGTTGTGCGAACTCGGCGAGCACGACCAGGACGCCGAGCACGCCGCACAGCTCTGGACCGCCGATGCACCCGCAGTACGGGACCTGTGGCTGTTCTGGACCGTCACGGCATCCGGCCGCGAACATCGGTTCGCCGAGCTGCCCCCGTGTCCAGCGCGGCACCGCCCCGAGTCCATCAAGCACGGTCGAGCGTGCGTGTTCTACGTCGGGCACCCCGCCCCGCACTCGTGGAGCGTCAAAGACCCGCTCGGGCGACTGCTGGACGAGATAGCCCGTCAGGAGGTGCGGCAGATGTTCACGGACGACCAGGACGACGCTCCCTAGTCGCCCTCGCTCGTCGGCTCGGCGGGACCAACGACGAACGTTCCCTTCCCCCACTGAGTCTCGACCGTGCCCCGCTCGCGCAGAATCCTGACCGCTCGGCGGGCGGTTTCCCGCGCGACTTTGTGACGCGCGCACAGCTCGGACTCTGACGGGATGCGGTCGCCCGGACCGATCTTTCCCGCCTTGATATCGGCGGTGAGCGCGTCCAGCACCCGCATATACGGAGCGTGCGGGGCGTGCGCGTCGGGCGAGTGCTCAGGCATGAGGGAGAGCGTAGACAAACGGCCAACCTTGGGCGACTTAGACAGGTAGACCACTTAGACAGGTAGACGAGTTAGACGAGTTGCCTTAGCGTGATTCCCCGAACACGAAAGCGCCCCGAGAGACCGATTAGGCCCGGTCCGCTCGGGGCTTGCCGAGACAGCTAATGGGAGCTGAAACGACCATGCGTGACTCTATCGCCCGTGCACTGCTGTGGGTCCTGCGGCTGCTGTTCCCCGCCCAAGGGAAGCGCCGAGCCGTACCCGTGCCCGCCCCCGAGCCGGCGACCCCGCCCCGCGTCATCTGCGGCCCGACCACACCGATTCCCGCCCATGTCCTCGCTCGCTCGATTCCGTCCCCGTGGCACCACCGCATAGGCCCGTGGCTGCTCGCCCGGGAAGCCGAGCGGACGCTAGAAATGCACGTGATCCGGGAACGTCGGCGCGCTGCCGTACTCGCCGTGGAAGGCGTGGACTACCTCTACACGTACGAGGGTGCCCCGTTCGGAGCCGACGCGTTCACCGCGCCCGTGCTCGCTGCTGCGGGGGTGTCGGCATGAACGTCCACGCTCGCGTTTGCTGCAAGTGCGGCAGGGACACGGAAGCGCCCGTGACGGTCGGGACCGTAGATCGCGTGAGCGGTCCCCCGTTCGTGCGCGTGGCCTGTCCTGACTGTGCCCCCTGGTGCATGGTCGGCCCCTCACACGAGGACACACAGAGCGCGCTAGACCCCCGCTGAACAGCGGATACGCAAGAAGTAAGCCCCGTCCGATCTGCTGATCAGGCGGGGCTTCCTGCTGTCCGGGGCGGGTCTAGATCCGATGTTCCGGGGGGTGTACCGTTTGAGG
>NZ_JBVJMW010000026.1:0-43517 GCF_055583985.1 Streptomyces sp. NPDC104313 | reverse complement strand
GCGGCGCTGTGCGGGGCGCCACCCAACCTCGCGGCCCCCCCCCGCGCCCCCCCGCCCCCCCCCCGGGGGGGGGGGGGGGGCGGGGGGGCGGGGGGCGCCCCCCCCCCCCCCCCCCCCCCCCCCCCCCCCCCCCCCCCCCCCCGCGCCCGCCCCCCCCCCCCCCCCCCCCCGCCCCCCCCCCCCCCCCCCCCCCCCCCCGCCCCCCCCCCCGCCGCCCACGCCTTTTCGTTGCCCCGCCGTTCCGCCCCGGTGTGAGGTGTGGCACGATGCCGACAACCCCTCGGGGGTGTTCCCCACCCCCTCACCGGGCTTCCAGGAACCATCAGGAGACATACCGCGTGCAGACCCCCGCGCTCCCGGACCTCGCCCACACCGCCGCGAAGCCGGTGCACTGGCTCGCCACGGCCGCGGCGATGGCGGGAGTCGTCGCGCTGGCCGGGCTGCTCCAGCCCCGTACGGCCACCGCGACCGCCACGGACCCCGAGCAGCGGGCCACGACGCGGCACGGCGCCCCCGCCCCCGCCCCTGACCCGGCCGGCGTGGAGTTCCCGCTGGAGTGCGGCGGCGCCGGGACGACCGTCGCCAAGAAGGCCTCCGGGGACCTCGACGGCGACGGACGGCCGGAAACCGTCGCCGTGGTGCACTGCGCCGCCGGTTCGGGGACCCCGCCCGGCGGCATCTACGTCCTGACACGGAGCAGCGGGGCCGCACCCCGGGTCGTGGCGACCCTGGTGGACCCCGCTGACAGGAAGACGGTCGGGGACTTCGCCGTACGCGATGGCCTCGTCTCGGCGACCCTGCTCGGCTACTCCTCGCTCGACGTGCCCCGCTGCTGTCCCGACCAGGAGGAACAGGCCTCCTGGCGATGGAAGGGGAAGGCGTTCGTCCGCACCTCCGGGGAGCTCGCGCGCAGCGTCTGAGCGCGCTCCGCGGGGCTCCGGCCGACGTCGGGGCGCGAGCCCGGCGTATCGGCTAGTCGGCGTCGGGTCCGTACACCTCGACGCTGTCCTTGACGCGTCGCACGTGGATGCAGTCGCCGGGGCACTCCTTGGCCGAATCGACGACGTCCTGGAGCAGCGGCAGCGGCACCGGAGTGGTCGCTCCCGGGTTCTGGAGCAGCTCGTCGTCGCCGCTCTTCACATAGGCCAGGCCGTCGATGTCCAGCTCGAAGACGTCGGGGGCGTACTGCACACAGATGCCGTCGCCCGTACAGAGGTCCTGGTCGATCCAGACCTCCAGGTCCTGCGTGTCACTGTCGCCCGGCGAGTCCTGCTGCACGGTCATGTGTCCTGCCGTTCCTGCGTATCTGAACCAATTGGAGCCAGCCCTGACGGGTGTTGAACAGTTCGACGATACAACCGGCGGCTTTCCGGTGCCGAAGGGTGGGTATTCCCTTGACGTGAGGGAGAGCGCAAGGGTGAAGATCGGACACGCCCCGCAGTCTTTGTGATCTAGGGGTTTCAATCATCACCCACCCAGGTAGGGTCAGGAAGCGTCCAGCTCCCCATGGAGGAGGTGAGGACCGTGGCAGCCCACGACGACGACATCAACCGCGGCATCCGGCCCGCGCGAGGGTCAGAGGACCCAGCCGGCCAGGTTGCCTATCTCGAGCAGGAAATCGCCGTCCTGCGACGTAAGCTCGCCGACTCTCCGCGTCATACGAGGATTCTCGAAGAGCGGATCGTCGAGTTGCAGACGAACCTTGCAGGCGTGTCCGCACAGAACGAGCGGCTCGCCAACACGCTCCGTGAGGCGCGTGACCAGATCGTGGCACTGAAGGAGGAGGTCGACCGGCTCGCGCAGCCGCCGGCCGGTTTCGGAGTCTTCCTGCAGGCCAACGAGGACGGCACCTGCGACATCTTCACCGGGGGCCGCAAGCTCAGGGTGAACGTCAGCCCCAGTGTCGAGCTCCAGGACCTCCGGCGTGGCCAGGAGGTCATGCTCAACGAAGCGCTCAACGTGGTCGAGGCCATGCAGTTCGAGCGCGCCGGGGACATCGTCACCCTCAAGGAGATCCTTGAGGACGGCGAGCGAGCCCTGGTGGTCGGGCACACCGACGAGGAGAGGGTGGTGCGGCTCGCCGAGCCGCTGCTGGACATCACCATCCGCTCGGGCGACGCCCTGCTCCTGGACTCCAGGTCGGGTTACGTCTACGAGGTGGTCCCCAAGAGCGAGGTCGAGGAGCTCGTCCTCGAAGAGGTCCCGGACATCGACTACGACAAGATCGGCGGCCTGGGCGACCAGATCGAGCTGATCCGCGACGCGGTCGAGCTTCCGTACCTGCACCCCGACCTCTTCAAGGAACACGAGCTTCGCCCGCCGAAGGGCATCCTGCTCTACGGTCCGCCCGGCTGCGGCAAGACCCTCATCGCCAAGGCCGTCGCCAATTCGCTCGCCAAGAAGGTCGCCGAGGTCACCGGGCAGCCCACGGGAAAGAGCTACTTCCTCAATATCAAGGGCCCCGAGCTCCTCAACAAGTACGTCGGCGAGACCGAGCGTCACATCCGCCTGGTCTTCCAGCGTGCGAGGGAGAAGGCGAGCGAGGGCACCCCCGTCATCGTCTTCTTCGACGAGATGGAGTCCCTCTTCCGCACCCGCGGCAGTGGCGTCAGCTCGGACGTGGAGAACACCATCGTTCCGCAGCTGCTTGCAGAGATCGACGGGGTGGAGGGTCTGGAGAACGTCATCGTCATCGGCGCCTCCAACCGCGAGGACATGATCGACCCCGCCATCCTGCGACCGGGCCGTCTCGATGTGAAGATCAAGATCGAGCGTCCGGACGCCGAGGCGGCGAAGGACATCTTCGCGAAGTACCTGACCCCAGGGCTTCCGCTGCACGCGGACGATCTGGCCGAGCACGCCGGCTCCCGGCCGGCCGCCGCCAACGCCATGATCCAGTCCGTCGTGGAGCGGATGTACACGGAGTCCGAGGAGAACCGCTTCCTCGAGGTCACGTACGCCAACGGAGACAAGGAAGTCCTGTACTTCAAGGACTTCAACTCGGGCGCGATGATTCAGAACATCGTCGACCGGGCAAAGAAAATGGCCATCAAGGCATTCCTGGAGCAGGGCCAGAAGGGGCTGCGGGTCGCTCATCTCCTGCAGGCCTGCGTGGACGAGTTCAAGGAGAACGAGGACCTGCCGAACACGACCAACCCGGACGACTGGGCCAGGATTTCCGGCAAGAAGGGTGAGCGGATCGTCTTCATCCGCACACTCGTCACCGGAAAGCAGGGTGCGGACACCGGGCGTTCCATCGACACGGTGGCCAATACCGGACAGTACCTGTAATACGCGGACCGGCTGCGGAAGCCCCCAAGGGCGTCCGCGGCCGGTCTTATTCCCCCGTTCCGGCCGTGCCGGAACAATGTCGTAATTGATCTCCCCACCGGCGCAGAGGCGCTCTAGGCTCTGCGGTACCGCCGAGTCGCGCAGTGCGGTGACGGGCACCGCATACGCACCGGACTGAAGCAGCGGTACTTGAGCGTCGTTCCCGGAGGGGGCCGGCGCCGGGCAAGGAGGGCCGCATGACCGTACGGCGAGTAATGGGCATCGAGACGGAGTACGGGATCTCCGTCCCCGGCCACCCCAACGCCAATGCCATGCTCACCTCGTCCCAGATCGTCAACGCCTACGCGGCGGCGATGCACCGGGCGCGTCGCGCCCGCTGGGACTTCGAGGAGGAGAATCCGCTGCGTGACGCGCGAGGCTTCGACCTCGCCCGGGAGACCGCCGACTCCAGTCAGCTGACCGACGAGGACATCGGCCTGGCCAATGTCATCCTCACCAACGGCGCCCGGCTGTACGTCGACCACGCGCACCCCGAATACAGCTCCCCGGAGATCACCAATCCGCGCGACGCGGTGCTCTGGGACAAGGCCGGCGAACGGGTCATGGCGGAGGCCGCGGAGCGGGCGGCCGCCATCCCCGGCGCACAGCCGATCCACCTCTACAAGAACAACACCGACAACAAGGGCGCCTCCTACGGCACGCACGAGAACTACCTCATGCAGCGGCAGACGCCGTTCTCGGACATCGTGCGCCATCTGACGCCGTTCTTCGTCTCGCGCCAGGTCGTCACGGGCGCGGGCCGGGTCGGCATCGGCCAGGACGGCAACGAACACGGCTTCCAGATCAGTCAGCGCGCCGACTACTTCGAGGTCGAGGTCGGCCTGGAGACCACACTCAAGCGCCCCATCATCAACACCCGGGACGAGCCGCACTCCGACGCCGAGAAGTACCGCCGACTCCATGTGATCATCGGCGACGCCAACCTCTCGGAGATCTCCACCTATCTCAAGCTCGGCACCACGTCCCTGGTGCTGTCCATGATCGAGGACGCCTTCATCAACGTCGACCTCGCGGTCGACCAGCCCGTGCGCACCCTGCACCAGGTCTCCCACGACCCGGACCTCCGGCAGCTGATCACGCTCCGCAGCGGCCGGACGCTCACCGCGGTCCAGCTCCAGATGGAGTACTTCGAGCTGGCCCGCAAGTACGTCGACGAGCGGTACGGCGCGGACGCCGACGAACAGACCAAGGACATCCTGACCCGCTGGGAGGACACCCTCAACCGGCTGGAGACCGATCCGATGAGCCTGGCGGGCGAGCTGGACTGGATCGCCAAGCGGGAGCTCATGGAGGGCTACCGCCGCCGCGACGCGCTGGACTGGGACGCGCCCCGGCTGCATCTGGTGGATCTCCAGTACGCGGACGTTCGGCCCGACAAGGGCCTCTACAACCGCCTGGCGGCCCGCGGGAAGATGAAGCGCCTCCTGGACGAGGTCGAGGTCACCAGGGCCCGCACGAAGCCCCCTGAGGACACCAGGGCCTACTTCCGGGGGCGCTGCCTGGAGCAGTACGCCGACGACGTGGCGGCGGCCTCGTGGGACTCGGTGATCTTCGACCTGCCGGACCGCGACTCCCTGCAACGGGTGCCCACCCTGGAACCGCTGCGCGGTACGAAGGAACACGTCAAGGACCTGCTGGACCGCTGCCGGACGGCGGAAGAGCTGGTCCGTGTGCTGTCGGGCGGCTGAAAGGCCTCCGGGCTGGGAATCAATCACCTGAGGCGCGGGCGTTGCATCAACTACGGGGTCAAATGTCGGACCCCGTGGGTAGGGTCTGATCAAGAGCTTCGATTGCTTCGAACCGAGCGGGGTGAGCTACATGGCGACCAAGGACACCGGCGGCGGACAGCAGAAGGCGACGCGTTCCACCGAGGAGGCCGAGGAGCAGGCGCAGGACGCGCAGGCGTCCGAGGACCTCGCCGAGCGCCAGGAGAAGCTGAGCGACGACGTCGACTCGGTTCTGGACGAGATCGACGATGTCCTCGAAGAGAACGCCGAGGATTTCGTGAGGTCATTTGTCCAGAAGGGCGGGGAATAAGGGCTGAATGTTCGACTTCCCGCGGAGGGGCGACGCTCCCGCTGCCGGAAGGCTCTGCCGCGGCGGTCTTTCGCTGGTCACAGGGCCATGCGTGATGGCCTCCGGGCGTATTGCCGGAAGTGCTCTGCCGAGTACCGCCGGCAGCGTCGGGAGGCCAAGGGCAAGTCGGTCCGCGGCAAGGTGCCGGTGCCACGGGAGTAGGAGCGCTGACCGCAGTGCGGCGAGGTGAAGCCGCACGATCAGCGGGAGCGTGACAAGTCGTCCTCCGACGGCTGGTCGAGCTACTGCCGCGCATGCGGGGGCGAAGCGGAATCGGATCAGCTGCTTCCGGCGCAAGTGCGGCCTCGGTCCTGCCGAGCTGGACGCGGCTCAGCAGGGCGTGTGTTGTATCTGTCCAGTCGCTCCGGCTGAGCATGTGGATCACTGTCATGAGACGGGTAGGGTCCGTGGCGTACTGTGCTTCAGCTGCAACGCGGCCCTGGGGCAGTTCGCGGCCCTGGGGCAGTTCAAGGATCGGCCGGATGCCATAAGGCGTGCAGCCGCATATGTGGAGGGAAACGCGTGGAAGCCAACACTCGTAGCACCGGGCGTCTACCAGCTGCCTTCCTGACGCCGGGGTCGTCCTCGTTCATGGACTTCCTGTCCGACCAGTCGCCCGGGATGCTCCCGGGCAACCGGAGCCTGCCGCCGCTCCAGGGGGCCATCGAGGCGCCGCACGGGACGACCATCGTCTCGGCGTCCTTCCCCGGTGGCGTGGTCCTGGCCGGCGACCGGCGCGCCACCATGGGCAACATGATCGCGTCGCGCGACATGCAGAAAGTCTTCCCGGCCGACGAGTACTCCGCGGTGGGCATCGCAGGCACCGCCGGACTGGCTGTGGAGATGGTCAAGCTGTTCCAGCTGGAGCTGGAGCACTTCGAGAAGGTCGAGGGTGCCCAGCTCTCCCTGGAGGGCAAGGCCAACCGCCTCTCCACCATGATCCGCTCCAACCTCGCCATGGCCATGCAGGGCCTCGCCGTGGTGCCCCTCTTCGCCGGTTACGACGTCGACCGCGAGGAGGGCCGCATCTTCTCCTACGACGTCACCGGCGGCCGCACCGAGGAGAGCGGCTACGCGGCCACCGGCTCCGGGTCGATCTTCGCCCGCAACTCGATGAAGAAGCTCTACCACGAGGACCTGGCGGAGGAGCAGGCCCTCACCCTGGTCGTGCAGGCGCTGTACGACGCAGCGGACGACGACTCGGCGACCGGCGGCCCGGACATGGCCCGCCGTATCTTCCCGATCGTCACCGTCATCACCGACGAAGGCTTCCGGAGGCTGACCGACCAGGAGTCCTCCGAGATCGCGCGCTCCATCCTGGAACGCCGACTCGAGCAGCCCGACGGCCCGCGCGCCGCGCTGCTCTGATCCGGACCCCCAGACGCACTCGTCACTGACAGAAAGGGACGGATAGCCGGTGTCGACGCCGTTCTATGTCTCACCCCAGCAGGCCATGGCCGACCGGGCGGAATACGCCCGCAAGGGCATCGCCCGTGGTCGCAGCCTTGTTGTGCTGCAGTATGCCGACGGCATTGTGTTCGTCGGCGAGAACCCGTCCCGTGCCCTGCACAAGTTCAGCGAGATCTATGACCGGATCGGTTTCGCGGCCGCCGGCAAGTACAACGAGTACGAGAACCTCCGCATCGGCGGCGTGCGCTACGCCGATCTGCGCGGATACACCTACGACCGGGACGACGTGACGGCTCGTGGGCTGGCCAATGTCTACGCCCAGACGCTCGGCACCATCTTCTCCAGCGCGGCCGAGAAGCCGTACGAGGTGGAGTTGGTGGTCGCCGAGGTCGGCAGCGCGCCCGAAGGGGATCAGATCTACCGGCTGCCGCACGACGGTTCGATCGTGGACGAGCACGGCTCCGTCGCGGTCGGCGGCAACTCCGAACAGATCAGCAGCTTCCTCGACCAGCGCCACCGCGACGGCATGACGCTGGCCGAGGCGCTCAAGCTGGCCGTCCAGGCGCTCTCGCGGGAGCCGGGCGGCGGTGAGCGGGAGATCCCCGCCGAGCGCCTGGAGGTCGCGGTCCTGGACCGCACCCGTCCCCAGCAGCGCAAGTTCAAGCGGATCGTGGGCCGTCAGCTGGCCCGGCTGCTGGACACGGAAGCCGCCGGCAGCACGCCGACCGACGCCCCGTCCGACACCGAGGACACCGACAGCACGGACAGCACCGACAGCACCCCCGACTCCACGGAGGAGACGGACAAGTAGGCGAGCGGCGCCCCGAGGGCCGCGGTGCCCCCGGGCCGAGGCCCGGGGGCACCCTCATGCCCGGTCGGCGGGCGGCGGCGCCGTGGAACCGCGTACGACCAGCCGGACCGGCAGACCGCCCCGCTCGACGCGGCGGCTGTCCAGCACGGCGAGCAGCGCCTCCATGCCTCGCTCCCCGACCTGCTCCGCCGGCAGCCGTACCGTGGTCAGCTCCGGCTCCAGCGCGGTGGCCAGCGCCAGGTCGTCGAATCCGGTGACCGACAGTTCGTCCGGCACCCGCAGCCCGAGCCTGCGGGCCGCCTTGCAGGCGCCGGCGGCCAGAATGTCGTCGTCGCAGACGATCGCGGTGGGCCGGTACCCGGTGGCCGACAGGGCCTGTTCAACCGCCTTGCGCCCCGCCCGTGCGTCCAGCGGCGCCCGTACGGTGCGCACGGTCGTGTCCCCCGCCGCTCCCAGAGCGTCGTGCAGCGCCTCGGCGCGCACCGCGAACGTCCAGGTGTCCACAGCGGACGCCAGATGCAGGAAGCGGCGGTGGCCGAGCCCCAGCAGATGGTCCGTCACCTGCCGCATCCCGTCGGCGATGTCGAGATTCACATGGGCGGCGGGACCGGTGTCCGAGGGATCGCTGTCCAGCATCACCAGCGGCAGATCCGCCCCGTGCAGCGCGCCCAGCGCGTCGGCGGCCATCGAAGATGCGATGACCCCGTCGAGCGCGGCGCGGGCCGAGGCGAAGGGGTCCCGGGCCGGGCCCGTGCCGTCCGGCGAGGGGTAGAGCACCACGCCGAAGTCGTGTTCGGCGGCGAGCGCCGCCGCCCCGGCGTACACCCGCGCGAAGAACTCGTTGGTGAGCGCGGGCACCACCAGCAGCGCGGTCCTGGTGCGGCCGAGCCGCAGACTGCGCGCCGCCAGATTGGGCCGGTAGCCGATCTCCGCCGCGGCGTCCCGGACCCGCTGGGCCGTAGCCTCCGACACCCTGCCCGGCCACTTCTCACCGAGCACCAGGGAGACCGTCGCCTGGGAGACGCCCGCCGCACGGGCCACGTCGCGGCTGGTGGGCCGGGCGGGGCCGGGCTGCTGCGCGCTGGTCACTCGTGCCTCCGTGCGGGATTTTCCGTAACGCCGCGAGGTGGACCCGCGAACTGCGCACATGGTACGTATGAACCTCGACGTTATACGTAACACCTCGGGGGCGGCACGGTCGGCCGGGGCAGAGAGGGGCGGAAATGGCCGCGGGATATCTGGACATCCTCCGGGCGCGGCATGCCGCCCGGCTGCTGACGGGCACCCTGGTGGGGCGGCTGCCCAACGGCACCGCGCACATCGCGATCGTGCTGTTCACCCGGGCCGAGGGCGGCAGCTACACCCTGGCCGGCGCACTGGCGGCCGCCTACGGACTGGCCACCGCCGTCGGGCAGCCGCTGCTCGGCCGGGCGGTCGACCTCTACGGGCAGCCGCGCGTCCAGCTCCCGGCGGCCGTGGTCTCCGCGCTCGGCATGTCCCTGCTGGCCTTCACCGGCCTCTCCTCGCTCCCGTCGGCCTACCTCGCCGTCGTCGTCGCCGGAGTCGCCACACCGCCGCTGGAGGGCGGCCTGCGGGCCCTGTGGCCCAGCGTCCTCAAGGGGGAGGGCCAGGTGCATCGGGCCTACGCCCTGGACGCCGTGGCGCAGGAGATCATGTTCACCATCGGCCCGCTCCTGGTGACGCTGCTCGTCTCACTCTGGTCGCCGGCCGCCGCCCTGCTCGTCATCAACGCGATCGGCGTCCTCGGCGCGTTGTCGGTCGTCCTGTCCGAGCCCTCGCGCACCTGGCGCTCCGCGCCTCGTGAGGCGCACTGGCTCGGCGCCCTGCGCTCGCCCGGACTCCTCGCGCTGTTCGGCGCGTTCTTCTTCGTCGGGCTCGCCCTCGGCTCCATCACGGTGGCCGCGGTGGCCTACGCCGACGACCACGGCCGGGAATCGGTGTACGGCTGGCTGATGGCCGCACTCGGGCTCGGCGCGCTGATCGGCGGACTGGCCTACGGGGCGCGGCAGTGGGCCGGTGCGCCCGAGAAGCGGCTGCGCGTCATCGTCGGGCTGCTGGCACTGGGCTATCTGCCGTTGACACTCACCCCCTCGCTGCCCGTCATGGCCGCCCTCGCCGCCCTCGCCGGAGTGTTCCTCGCACCGGCCATCGCCTGCTCCTTCATCGTGGTCGACCGGCACGCCCCGCGCGGCACGGTGACCGAGGCGTTCTCCTGGCTCGTCACCACGTTCGGCGTAGGCGCGGCAGTCGGCACGGCCGTCGCGGGACCGGCGGTCGAACTCGGCTCGACCGCCTGGAGCTTCGCCGTCGCGGGGGCCGGGGGAGTGGCCGCCCTGGTGGTCCTGCTCGCCACCGGAAGCGTCCTCGCGGCTCCCTCCCGTACGCCCGCCGTCGTGACGGGATCGGAAAATGATCGGAACGGAGCCGTCGAACCCGGTTTCAGCTCAGGCCATAAGGCGTAATGTTCAGTCATGGACCGCCGCATTTTCGGGCTGGAGAACGAGTACGGCGTCACGTGCACGTTCAGGGGACAGCGCCGACTGTCACCTGACGAAGTGGCGCGCTACCTCTTCCGCCGTGTTGTGTCATGGGGCCGCAGCAGCAATGTCTTTCTGCGGAACGGCGCCCGCCTCTACCTCGACGTGGGATCGCATCCGGAATATGCAACCCCCGAATGCGACGACGTGACCGAACTGGTCACGCACGACAAGGCGGGCGAGCGCATTCTCGAAGGCCTGCTCGTCGACGCCGAACGCCGCCTGCACGAGGAGGGAATCGCGGGCGACGTCTATCTCTTCAAGAACAACACCGACTCGGCGGGAAACTCCTACGGCTGCCACGAGAACTACCTCGTCGCCCGCCACGGAGAATTCTCCCGGCTCGCGGACATCCTCATTCCGTTCCTCGTCACCAGGCAGCTGATCTGCGGTGCGGGCAAGGTGCTCCAGACCCCGCGCGGCGCGGTCTACTGCGTCAGCCAGCGTGCCGAGCACATCTGGGAGGGCGTCAGCTCCGCGACCACCCGCTCCCGGCCGATCATCAACACCCGCGACGAACCCCACGCCGACGCCGAGCGGTACCGCCGCCTCCACGTCATCGTCGGTGACTCGAACATGTCCGAGACGACCATGCTGCTCAAGGTCGGCGCCACCGACCTGGTGCTCCGCATGATCGAGGCGGGCACGGTGATGCGCGACCTGACCCTGGAGAACCCGATCCGGGCGATCCGTGAGGTCAGCCACGACCTCACGGGGCAGCGCAAGGTGCGCCTGGCCAGCGGCCGGGAGGCCTCGGCCATCGAGGTCCAGCGGGAGTACTACGAGAAAGCCGTGGACTTCGTCGAGCGCCGGGGCATCCGCACCGGCACCGTCGAGAAGGTCCTGGAGCTGTGGGGCCGCACCCTGGACGCGGTCGAGGCCGAGGACCTCGACCGGATCGACACCGAGATCGACTGGGTCATGAAGTACAAGCTCATCGAGCGGTACCGGGCCAAGCACAACATGACCATGTCGAATCCGCGGGTTGCCCAGATAGACCTCGCCTACCACGACATCCACCGCCGTCGAGGACTCTTCTACCTCCTGGAGCGCAAGGGGCAGACCGCCCGCATCTGCGACGACCTGAAAATCTTCGAGGGCAAGTCGGTGCCCCCGCAGACCACCCGGGCGCGGCTGCGCGGCGACTTCATCCGCAGGGCCCAGGAGCAGCGGCGGGACTTCACCGTCGACTGGGTCCACCTCAAGCTCAACGACCAGGCGCAGCGCACGGTGTTGTGCAAGGACCCGTTCCGTTCCGTGGACGAGCGGGTGGAGAAGCTGATCGCCGGCATGTGAGCAGACGTCACCGCAGCACGGCCCCGGCCCTCAGGACCCACCGGTCCTGGGGGCCGGGGCCGTCTGTGCGGGGTCCGGCTCCGAGTGAATCGGAGGGCCTAGAGTGTTGCGGGACCGATTCACCGTGCCCCCTGAGATCTGAGGAACCAGTGCGCCGAATTGCCGGCCTTCTTCTCGCCCCCCTCCTGCTGCTGACGGCAGTGGCGTGCGGCAGCGACGACAAGGCCTCCGACTCCGCCTCGTCCAAGAACGGCGTTCCCGCGATCACCGCGGGCGCCAAGTTCGGCGAGAAGCCCACCCTCTCCAAGGGTGAGGGTGACCCGCCCAAGGAGCTGAAGACCGAAGTCATCAGCGAGGGGGACGGCGCGAAGCTCAAGAACGGCGACGCGATCCAGGTCAACTACCTCGGCCAGGCGTGGGACTCCACCAAGCCGTTCGACAACAGCTTCGACCGCAAGCAGCCCTTCGACCTGACGCTCGGCGCGGGCATGGTCATCCAGGGCTGGGACAAGGGCCTGGTCGGCCAGAAGGTCGGCAGCCGCGTCGAGCTGGTCATTCCGCCGGAGCTCGGCTACGGCGAGCAGGGCCAGGGCGACATCAAGCCCAACGCCACGCTCACGTTCGTCGTCGACATCCTGAAGGTCACCCAGATCCCGGCTTCCGCCAAGGGCACCGAGGTCGCCCAGGACAACATCGACCTGCCCAAGGTCGGCGTGAAGACCGACGGCAAGGCCCCGACGGTCACCATCCCCAAGGGCGACCCGCCGAAGAAGCTCGTCTCCAACTACGTCCTGGAGTCCGACGGCGAGGTCGTCAAGGAGTCCGACAGTGTCGTCGTGAACTACGTCGGCATGATCTGGAAGGGCGCCAAGGAGTTCGACAACACGTACACCACGGGCAAGACCCAGACCTTCCCGCTGTCCCAGGTCACCCTCAAGGGTCTGAAGAACGGCCTGGTCGACAAGAAGGTCGGCAGCCGGGTGCTGCTCGTCATCCCGCCGGACCAGGCCTTCGGTGACCAGCAGCAGCAGGCCATTCCGAAGAACTCCACCCTGGTCTTCGCCGTGGACATCCTCGCCAAGGTGTAAGACTGTCCCGGTTGCCCAGTTCATCATTTAGAGGAGCAGTTCAGTGAGCATCGAGAAGCCCGAGGTCGACTTCCCGGGCGGCGAGCCGCCGGCCGACCTGGCGATCAAGGACATCTGGGAGGGCGACGGCCCGGTGGCCCAGGCCGGCCAGACCGTCTCCGTCCACTACGTGGGCGTGGCCTTCTCCACCGGCGAGGAGTTCGACGCCTCCTGGAACCGCGGCACCCCGCTGCAGTTCAAGCTCGGCGCCGGTCAGGTCATCTCCGGCTGGGACCAGGGCGTGCAGGGCATGAAGGTCGGCGGTCGCCGCGAGCTGATCATCCCCGCGCACCTCGCCTACGGCGAGCGCGGCGCCGGCGGCAAGATCGCCCCCGGCGAGACGCTGATCTTCGTCTGCGACCTCGTCGCGGTCTGATCCGTTCCGGTTGTGCGAATGAGGGCCCCCGCCGCACGGCGGGGGTCCTCACCGCTGTCCGGCGGGGCCTGTTACCGCGCTCCGGTCAGCGGCCCGCTTTTTGGTCCCCACACCCCGGGGCGGTACGGTCGACGGTCGTAGAGCAACAAGAGAAAGGGCGTCGATGGCGATTGCCAAGGCCGAGCGGTTGATGAACCTCGCGCTGTGCCTGCTGGGGACCCGGCGCCCGCTCAGCAAGCGCGAACTCCGCGAATCGATCGAGGCCTATCTCGAAGCGGGCTCCGACGAATCCTTCAACCGGATGTTCGAGCGCGACAAGGACGATCTTCGCGAGCTCGGCCTCGTCATCGAGACCGTCGAGAACCTCGACGGCGACACCGGATACCTGGCCCGCCGCGACAGCAACCGGCTGCCCCCGATCACCCTGGACGCCGAGGAGGCCGCGGCCCTCGGCCTCGCCGCCAAGGTCTGGCAACAGGCCCGCCTCGCCGGAGCCGCCAGCGGCGCCCTCCAGAAGCTGCGGGCCGCCGGAATGCCGGAGGCCGAGGACGCCTACGAGGTCCACAGCGCCCTCGAACCCCGCATCCCCGTCCACGAGGCCGCCTTCGAGCCCCTCATGCTGGCCTGCCGCGACCGCCGCCCCGTCACCTTCGACTACCGCAAGGCCAACTCCGCCCGCTCCGAGCAGCGCCAGGTCGAACCCTGGACCCTCGAATGCTGGCGCGGCCACTGGTATCTGGCGGGCTGGGACCGCGAGCGCGGTGCCGAACGCGTCTTCCGGCTCTCCCGCATCACCGGCAAGGTCCGCTCCCGCGCCGGGGCCTTCAGCGCCGAGGTGCCCGACGTCGTCACCGTCCGCGAGACCGTCGAGAGCTGGGCCGGCGAGACCGCGACCCGTACCGCCCGGATCAGGCTGCGCGCCGGAGCCGGCTACCCGCTGCGGTCGCGCGCGATAGCCGTGAGGGAACGCGGCGACGGCTGGGACGAGCTGGAGATCCCGTACGGGCACGGCCTCGACGCCTGGCTCGTCGAGTTCGGCCCGGACGTCGTCGTGGAGGAACCCGCCGATCTGCGGGCCGATGTGGTGGACCGGCTGCGCGCCGTGGCCAAGGACTAGGGGCAGGGAAACGATGGCCACGAACGCGATCGACCAGACCCGCCGGATGCTGTCCCTGGTGACGTATCTGCGCGAGCGCCCCGGCGCCCACGTCCAGGACGTGGCGCGGGCCTTCGGGATCACCGAGGACGAGCTGATCTCGGACCTCGACGTCCTGCCCATGTGCGGCACCAGCTTCCGCGGCGGCGACCTCCTCGACATCGACACCGACGGCGACCGGATCTGGTGGCACAACCCGGACGACGTCGCCGAGCCGCTCCGGCTCGCCGCCGACGAGGCCACCGCGCTGCTCGTCGCCGCCCGCGCCGTCGCCACCCTGCCCGGCCTGCGCGAGAGCGACCGGCTCGCCCTCGTCCGCGCCACCGCCAAAGTGGAGACGGCCGCCGGCGAGTCCGGCGCGGCCAGCTCCCGGCTCTCGGTGACCTTCGAGGCGGAGGGCGGCGTCTTCGCCGACGTCGACCGGGCCATCTCCGAGCGACGCCGGCTCTGGCTGCGCTACTACTCGCCCGCTCGCGACGAACTCACCGAGCGCGAGGTCGACCCGATCCGGCTCTTCGCCGTCGGCCACACCTATATGGAGGGCTGGTGCCGGCTCTCCGAGGCCCGCCGGACCTTCCGGCTGGACCGGGTCGCCGAGATCCGCCTCCTCGACGCCCCCGCCGCCCCGCCCGAGCTGGAGCTGCGCGACCTGTCCGCGGGGCTCGTCCAGCCCGCCGCCGAGGACCCGGAAGTCGTCATCGAGGTCGGCACCGGCGGCCGCTGGGTCGCGGAGTACTACCCGCACGACTCCGCCGAGGAACTGCCCGGCGGCGGCCTGCGGATCACCCTGCGCACCCCGGACCCGGCCTCCCTGCGCCGACTGGCCCTGCGCCTCGGCGGCGACGGCCGCATCGTCACCCCGCCGGAACTCGCGGACAGCGCCCGCGAGGCCGCCCGGGAGGCACTCGCCGCCTACGAGGACGCGGTCTGAGACCCGAGGAGGGGAGACAACGATGAACCGGACGCCCCTGTTTCCGGCCGCCACCGGGATCCGTCCGGCGACCCTGCCCGGCACCGGTCCCGTCCCCGTGCCGGTACCCGCCGCCGTACGGTTCCGGGCCGCCTGCCCCGACTGCCGCGGGCGCTTCGAGCTGGCCGCCTCGGCACTGCGCCTGGCGATCGGCGCCACCAGCCGCACCACCTTCTACACCTTCACCTGCCCCGAGTGCGGCGCCGCGGTCCGTAAACCCGCCGGGGAGCGCATCATCGAACTGCTCACCGGCGGCGGCGTACGGACACTGCGCCTGCACTCCGCCCGGTAGTGACCCGACCACAGCGCCCGCCACAAGCCCCGTGGGCAAGCCCGTAGGAAGAGGGACCGCCGTATGTTCTGGCCCATGCTCGCCATCGCCCTCGGATTCCTGGGCATCGCCGTGCTCGGTGTGCTCGGCGTCAAGGTCTTCGTCGAGGCCCAGCGTCTCGGCCGGCAGGTCACGGTCACCACGGAGCGGATCAACCGGGCGTCCGAAGACCTCGAACAGGCGGCCACCCGCTTCGCGGCCACCGGTGACGGCCTGCGATAACGGGCCCGGGGGCCTGCTGCTCGACAGCGCCGGGGGGTACGCTGCATGGGTCGGCCCAGGCAGGGAGGTGCGGGTCGCAAGCGGGAGTACGCACGGGCATTGCCTCGCGTTCACCCCTGCGGGTTACGATCGCTGGCAAGCGCAACGATCGGACGTATGCCCGGTCGAACGGGTAGCGAGCCCACCCTCCAGCCGCCTCAGTGAGAAGGAAGTCGCACATGATCGGCAATCTGAAGCCCCTCGAGATCGTTCTGATCATCGCTGTCATCCTGCTGCTCTTCGGTGCCAAGAAGCTTCCCGACATGGCGCGTTCGCTCGGCAAGTCGGCCCGCATCCTCAAGAGCGAGGCCAAGGCCATGAAGAAGGACGACGCGGCGACCGCGACGCCCACGACGGAGACCGTCGGGGACCCGACACCCCCGCAGTCCACCACCGCGCGCACCATCCAGGCCGCCCCGGGAGACGTCACCAGCTCCCGCCCGGTCAGCGAGGCCAAGCCCACCACCCAGAGCTGACAGCTGACGCGCTCCGCCGACAGCCGCCGCACGAGACGAGGGAAGTGGGTTGCTCAAGTCTGCCCGCAAGCAGGAGAAGGACGACGAGGGGCGGATGCCTCTCCTCGATCACCTGCGTGAGCTGCGTAACCGGCTGCTGAAGGCCGTGCTGGCGATCGTCGTGGTGATGATCGTGGCGGCGTTCTACCAGAAGGAGATCTACGAGTTCCTTCTGGCTCCCATCCAGGAGTCCGTCGGCTGTAGGAACGGTGTGGTCATCACCGTCGACGGCAAGTCCTGCGCACTGCTGAAGACCGACACCCTGATCGGGCCGTTCACCAACGCACTCAAGGTCGCGCTGATGTCCGGTGTCCTGCTGGCGACCCCGGTCTGGCTCTACCAGCTGTGGGCCTTCGTCGCCCCGGGACTGCACAAGGGCGAGAAGCGCTACGCCTACGCCTTCGCCGTCGTCGGCGCACCGCTCTTCCTGGCCGGCGGCTACCTCGCCTATGTGATCCTGCCGCAGACCGCCGAGATCATGCTCGGCTTCAGCCCCGATGATGTGCAGAACCAGATCGGTCTCGACAGCTATCTGGACCTGCTCGTTCGTATGGTGATCATCTTCGGGCTCGCCTTCGAGCTTCCGCTGCTGCTCATCGCGCTGAACATGACCGGAATCGTCTCCGGAAAGCGCATGCTCACCTGGTGGCGTGGGATGGTCGTCGGCCTCACCGCTTTCGCGGCCATCGCGACCCCCGGCGGCGAACCGGTCTCCATGCTGCTTCTCGCCGGCCCGCTCGCTGTCCTCTACTTCATCGCCGTCGGCTTCTCCCTGCTGAACGACAAGCGGCGCAACCGCAGGAACCCCGACGCCGAGCTCAGCGACGACGAGGCCTCGGATCTCGATCTGACGCCCGAGCCCGTCGGCAGCATCGAGAACGTCTCCGGCTCCCGCCCGGCACTTCCGGGCCAGGCGTCCGCTGAGGCGGACGGTCCGGGATCGCACCGGCTCAACGGTTACGACGACGTCACCTGACCTTGTAGGGTCCGGCGGGTGACCAGCGAGATCACCCTCTTCGTCAATCCCACCGCAGGACGCGGCCGGGGCGCGCAGGCCGCGCAGCCGGCCGCTTCCGCGTTGCGGGACGCCGGATTCTCCGTCCGTACGGTGCTGGGCGAGGACGCCGACGACGCCCTGCGCCGGGTCCGCGAGGCCGTCGCGGCGGGGACCGGGGCGCTGGTAGCCGTGGGCGGGGACGGACTGCTGTCCCTCGCCCTCCAGGCCGTCGCCGGGACCGCCACCCCGCTCGGCGTCGTCGCCGTCGGCACCGGCAACGACTTCGCCCGAGCGCTGGGCCTGCCGATACGTGACCCGGCCGCCGCCGGACGGCTGGCCGCACGGGCGCTCAAGGAAGGCGGCCACCGCGACGTCGACCTCGGGCGCGTCGGCGACCGCTGGTTCGGATCGGTCCTCGCCTCCGGCTTCGACTCCCGGGTCAACGACCGGGGCAACCGGATGCGCGTCGGCGGCCGGTTCACGTACGACCTCGCGATCCTCGCCGAACTGGCCGCCTTCCGGCCTGTCCCGTACCGGATCCGGCTCGACGGGGGAGAGGCCACCGAGATCGAGGCGACTCTCGTCGCGGTCGGCAACGGAACCACGTACGGCGGGGGCATGCGGATCTGCGCCGACGCGGAGATGGACGACGGGCTCTTCGACGTGACCGTGGTGGGGCAGTGCTCCCGCACCACGCTCCTCAAGATCTTCCCGAAGGTCTACAAGGGCACGCACCTGGGCCACCCCGCCGTCACGGTGCACCGGGTCTCCTCGATCGAGCTGGCGGCGGCCGGGGTCACGGCGTACGCGGACGGTGAACCGCTGGGCGCGCTGCCGCTCACCGCCACCTGTGTACCGGGTGCCGTGCGGGTGCTCACCGGGCGCTGAGCCGGCGCTGACCGGGCGTCGGGCGAGCGAACGGCCGAGGGCATTTAAAGATCGCGCTGAGTGTCGGAGGTGACGGGTAGGCTCGTATGCAAGATGACAGAGGACCTCTCACCAGCTGAGCGATACCAGGCTTCTCAGGTCCGTGCGGCCGAGATGGCGACGGCCCTCGGGCCCTTCCGCGAGATGTACGAGTTCGGACTGGACCCGTTCCAGATCGAGGCCTGCCAGGCACTGGAGGCGGGCAAGGGGGTGCTGGTCGCGGCCCCCACCGGGTCGGGCAAGACGATCGTCGGTGAGTTCGCCGTGCATCTGGCCCTGGAGCAGGGCCGCAAGTGCTTCTACACGACACCGATCAAGGCGCTCTCCAACCAGAAGTTCGCCGATCTGGTCAAGCGGTACGGCGCCGACAAGGTCGGCCTGCTGACCGGCGACAACAGTGTCAACTCCGAGGCACCGGTGGTCGTGATGACCACCGAGGTCCTGCGGAACATGCTGTACGCGGGCTCCCAGTCGCTGTCCGGACTCGGCTATGTGGTCATGGACGAGGTGCACTACCTCTCCGACCGCTTCCGGGGCGCGGTGTGGGAGGAAGTGATCATTCACCTCCCGGAGTCGGTGACGCTGGTATCCCTGTCGGCGACCGTCTCCAACGCGGAGGAGTTCGGCGACTGGCTGGACACCGTGCGCGGCGACACCGAGGTGATCGTCTCGGAGCACCGTCCGGTGCCGCTCTGGCAGCACGTGATGGCCGGCCGCAAGATGTACGACCTCTTCGAGGAGGCGACCGACCACGGGGGGCGCGGCGCCGGACGGCGTGAGGTCAACCCGGACCTGGTCCGTCTTGCCCGGCAGGAGAGCCAGAACGTCTACAACCCCCGGGACCGCCGCCGGGGCAAGATGGTGCGCGAGGCCGACCGTGAGCGCGAGCGGCGCCAGCGCGGCCGGATCTGGACGCCCGGCCGGCCCGAGGTCATCGACCGGCTGGACAACGAGGGCCTGCTGCCCGCCATCACCTTCATCTTCAGCCGGGCCGGCTGCGAGGCCGCCGTCCAGCAGTGCCTGTACGCCGGCCTGCGGCTCAACGATGAGGACAAGCGACGGCTGGTCCGCGAGATCGTCGAGGAGCGGACCGCGTCCATCCCCGGCGAGGACCTGCACGTCCTGGGCTACTACGAGTGGCTCGAAGGCCTGGAGCGGGGCATCGCCGCGCACCATGCGGGCATGCTGCCGACGTTCAAGGAAGTCGTCGAGGAGCTGTTCGTCCGCGGTCTGGTGAAGGCCGTCTTCGCCACCGAGACGCTGGCGCTCGGCATCAACATGCCCGCGCGTTCCGTGGTGCTGGAGAAGCTCGTCAAGTGGAACGGCGAGCAGCACGCCGACATCACTCCCGGCGAGTACACCCAGCTCACCGGCCGGGCCGGGCGCCGCGGCATCGACGTCGAGGGCCACGCGGTGGTCCTGTGGCAGCGCGGCATGGACCCGACGGCGCTGGCCGGCCTCGCCGGGACGCGTACGTATCCGCTGCGCTCCAGCTTCCGTCCTTCGTACAACATGGCGGTCAACCTGGTGCAGCAGTTCGGGCGGCACCGCTCGCGCGAGCTGCTGGAGACCTCGTTCGCCCAGTTCCAAGCGGATAGGTCCGTCGTCGGGATCTCCCGGCAGGTGCAGCGCAACGAGGAGGGTCTGGAGGGCTACAAGGAGGGCATGACCTGCCACCTCGGCGACTTCGAGGAGTACGCGCGCCTGCGGCGCGACCTCAAGGACCGCGAGACGGAGCTGGCCAAACAGGGTGCGGCGCAGCGGCGGGCGTCGGCGGCCTCCTCGCTGGAGAAGCTGAAGCCGGGGGATGTCATCCATGTGCCCACCGGGAAGTTCGCCGGGCTCGCCCTGGTGCTCGACCCCGGGCTGCCCGCCGGACGGGCCAACGGCCACCGCGGGTTCGACCAGCACGACGGGCCGCGCCCGCTGGTACTGACCGCCGAGCGGCAGGTCAAGCGGCTGGCCTCGATGGACTTCCCGGTGCCGGTGGAGGCGCTGGACCGGATGCACGTCCCGAAGTCGTTCAACCCGCGCTCGCCGCAGTCCCGGCGCGATCTGGCCTCCGCGCTGCGGACGAAGGCCGGGCACATCGTGCCCGACCGGCACCACAAGGGGCGGGCGCCGGCCGCCGACGACCGCGAGATCAGCCGGCTGCGGACCGAGCTGCGCGCCCACCCCTGCCACGGGTGCGACGAGCGGGAGGACCACGCGCGGTGGGCCGAGCGTTACCACCGGTTGCAGCGGGACACACGGCAGCTGGAGAATCGGATCGAGGGGCGGACGAACACGATCGCCCGGACCTTCGACCGGATTGTCGCGCTCCTCACCGAGCTGGACTACCTCCGGGGCAACGAGGTCACCGCGAACGGGCGGCGGCTGGCCCGGCTGTACGGGGAGCTGGATCTGCTCGCCAGCGAGTGCCTGCGCGAGGGTGTGTGGGAGGGCCTCAACCCCGCCGAACTCGCCGCGTGTGTCTCGGCGCTGGTGTACGAGGCGCGGCAGGCCGATGACGCCGTCGCACCGAAGCTGCCGTCCGGCCCCGCCAAGCTCGCCATGGGCGAGATGGTGCGGATCTGGGGGCGGCTGGACGCGCTGGAGGAGGACTTCAAGATCAACCAGACGGAAGGGGTCGGGCAGCGCGAGCCCGATCTCGGCTTCGCCTGGGCGGTCTACATGTGGGCCTCCGGCCGGACGCTGGACGAGGTGCTGCGCGAGGCGGAGATGCCGGCGGGGGACTTCGTACGGTGGTGCAAGCAGGTGATCGATGTGCTGGGGCAGGTGGCCGCGGCGGCTCCCCGGGATGCGGGGGAGGGGGCGGGTTCCGTGGCGAAGAACGCGCGCAAGGCGGTGGACGCGGTGTTGCGGGGAGTGGTGGCGTACAGCTCTGTCGGCTGACGCGACGGGTGTCGGGCGTGCCTGTGCCTGGCGGGGGTGGGGCGGGTGGTGCGGGTGCGCCTGCGGCGGGCTTGGTCCCCTACCCACCCCTTCCCGAAACCGGGGCTCTGCCCCGGACCCCGCTCCTCGAGCGCCGGAGCGGCTGGAAGGACCCGGACCCCGCTCCTCGAGCGCCAAAGGGGCTGGAAGGGCCTGGGCCCTGCTCCTCAAGCGCCAAAGGGGCTGGGGAAGGACCGGACACCCCGCTCCTCAGGCGCCAAAGGGGCTGGAGGAGGGGCGGGGCTGTCGGGGCGTGCCGGGGTCAGGTGCTGCGTGTTCTGGCCGCTGCTCCCGCGCAGACCATGCCCAGCAGTACGGTCAATCCGCCGACGATGATGTTGCTGATCACGATTCCGGTGTCCGGGCTGCTGCCCACCACCCAGCTCGACACGATGATCCACGCACCCATGGCGCAGATCGCCCAGCTCAGGCCGTACATGCGCGCCGGCATCGCGGTGAAGCCGAGAGCCAGTACCGCGATGGCGATGCCCATCACCAGATTGTGTGCTGCCAGGGTCGGCTGGCTGGCCGTGAAGTGGAGCACCCACGGGGAAACGGCGCAGTAGAGGCCGACGAGGAACACCGGCGCGTCCACCAGCGCCACATCGCGACCGCCCATCACCCGGTCGTACCGCGCACGCATTTCGGAGGCATCGGGGTGGCCCGATATATCGCTCCTCGCGTGTGAGACGTTGCTCATGAGATTTCGTCTCCTTCGTCGTGCGGGCCCCGCCGTCGTGCGGATGGATGCGGCAGGCACCCTCATCCCCATAGTGCTCTTATATTTCGCTTATGCGTACTTTTCGGGCGAAATTACTGGAGGGATCCTCGGGAGCTCCGAGGACCTTCGGAGTCCAGTCGGCCGGCCAGGACGAGAAGGTCCTCCGTGGTCAGTCGGCGGTCCCCGTGGCCGGGCAGGGTTACGTGCAGGGGCTCGGTCCAGCGGGCGGGGATCGTCCCGATGCCGTACACCGCTCCCGCCAGGCCACCCGTCACGGCTGCCACCGTGTCGGTGTCCCCGCCCACGTCGACAGCGGCCGCCAGGGCCCGTTCGAAGGTGTCCGTCGTGCGCAGCGCCCAGAGCGCTGTGCCCAGGCAGGGCCACACCGCGCCGTTGAACTCGGTCGCCAGGCCCGGGTGCCAGTCGGGCGCCAGCACCGTCGCCCAGCGGGCCCGGTGGGCGGCGTGCACCTCGGCCAGCGTCGTGGGCAGGGCGGCGAGAGGGTCCTCGCCCGCGAGCGCGACCCGGATCAGTTCGTGGAAGACCGCGGTGCCCTCCCAGGCCGCCCGGTCGCCGTGGGTCAGCGCCGCGATGCGGCGGGCCGCCTCCATCGTCGCCGGGCGGCCCGCGTGCGCGAAGTACACCGCCGATGTGGTCGCCCGCATCAGTGAACCGTTGCCCGCGGCCCGCCCGTTGAGTTGGAAGTGCAGGGCCGCCGCCAGGTCCCACGGTTCGCCATTGGTCAGCACGTCCTCGGTCTGGAGGCCGATGTCCTTCGGCCCGCCCGCGGCCCACCGCCGGAACCGGTCGAACATGTCCGGCAGGTCCAGGCCGCACCGCTCCAGCAGCGAATCCCCGACCAGCACGGCCATCTGCGTGTCGTCCGTCGTCTCGCCCGGGTCCCAGCCGCCGCCCCCGCACAGCGCCCCGACGCCGTCCGGGAAGCGGGCGGTGAACACGCCGGCGGGGCCGAATTCGAACGGGGCGCCGAGCGCGTCCCCGGCGGCGGATCCGACCACGGATCCGGCCACACGGTCGCCACGGCCCATGGGTTCACGGTGCGTCATCCGGTCAGGCTAAGGCAGCGCCCGCGCACGACGAGGGGCGGGGAGCCGCGGTACACCGCGGCTCCCCGCCCCTCGTCCGTGGGGGATCGGTGGGGGTTACTTCGGGGGCATCAGGACCGTGTCGACGATGTAGACCGTCGCGTTGGCGGTCGGGACGTTGCCGCAGACGACCTTCGAGGAGTCGTTCACGGTGTACTCGACGCCCGAGCCGGCCGTGGTCAGCCTGCTCTTCTCCAGCGTGTCGAAGGACCCCTTCTCCAGCTGCTGCGGCGTCAGTTTCTCGCCCACCACGTGGTACGTGAGGACCTTGGTGAGCTCGGCCTTGTTCGCCAGGAGTGCGTCCAGGTCGGCCTTCGGGATCTTGGCGAAGGCGTCGTTGGTCGGGGCGAAAACCGTGATGTTCTCCGCGTTGTTGAGCGTGTCGACCAGGCCTGCCTGCTTCACGGCGGCCACCAGCGTCGACAGCTCCTCGTTGTTCGAGGCTGCCGTGGCGACCGGGTCCTTCGCCATGCCGCTGAACGAGCCCGCACCTTCCTTCGGCACCGACGAACAGGCCGGGCCGAACGGCTCGTCCATGGTCGCCGAATCGTCGGCCGAGGGGCTCGCCGGCGTGGACGCGCTGGGAGCCGAGCCTGCCGCCGAGTCCTTGGAGGAGTCGTCCGACGAGCAGGCGGTCAGTGCCAGCGGCAGCACGACCGCTGCGGACACGGCGACGGCTGCGCGGCGGAAGAGGAGCGTGTTCATGGCGTTTCTCCTGGGTCGAAGGTCTTGTGCGGAGAGAGAAAGAAGAAGAGATAGCGGAAGTGGGGCAGGCGCTGGGCGGGACGGCCCGGGCGGAAGTGCCCCGGCCGTCCGCGCGTCGTTCCGCTCTGCTCTCACACAAGGGGTTCGGCGCCGGTCGGGCGGCGGATTGGTCCCGGGCCCTTGTTCACTTGTTCGGAGTAGATCCGATGACCGACCAATCCAGGCGCCCATCGGCCACGAATGGAGGGTGGAGGAGCACTCCAGCAGCGCTCCGACCAGTGCGGAAGGA
Organism: Streptomyces sp. NPDC104313; assembly: GCF_055583985.1. Lineage (NCBI taxonomy): Bacteria > Bacillati > Actinomycetota > Actinomycetes > Kitasatosporales > Streptomycetaceae > Streptomyces > Streptomyces sp. NPDC104313. The sequence goes on along the minus strand of NZ_JBVJMW010000026.1, from coordinate 19,600 downwards.
CCGGAGGGAGCCGAAATGGCAGGGGAACGACGGCGGACGGCCGTGGTCGGATCCGGAGTGGCGGGACTGACCGCCGCCCATGTTCTCCGGGACGCCCACGAGGTGACGCTGTACGAGGCGGAGGACCGCGTCGGGGGCCACGCCCACACGCACGACCTGGGCGCGTCCGACGGCCGCGTGCACCACGTCGACTCCGGGTTCATCGTGCACAACCGGCGGACCTACCCCCACCTGCTGCGGCTCTTCGACGAACTGGGTGTCACCACACAGGAGTCCGAGATGTCGATGTCCGTACGGTGTGAGGGATGCGGCCTCGAATACGCCGGGGCGCGCGGCCCGGCCGGGCTCTTCGCGCAGCCGCGCTCGGCCGTGCGCGGCCCCTATCTGCGGATGCTCGCCGAGGTGCCACGTTTCCACCGTGCGGCGCGGGCCCTTCTTGAACTGCCTCAGAGCGGTACGGGCGACACGAGCGGGATGACGCTGGGGGAGTTCGCCCGGCGAGGGCGCTTCTCGCCCTACTTCCACGCCCACTTCCTCACTCCCACGGTCTCCGCCGTCTGGTCCTGCGACCCGGTCACCGCCCTGCGCTACCCGGCCCGCTATCTCTTCCGTTTCCTCGACCACCACGGGATGCTCGCCGTCGGCGGCTCCCCGGTCTGGCGTACCGTCACCGGCGGCTCGCGCGCTTACGTCGACCTCCTCGTCAAGCGGCTCACCGCCGTGCGCACCTCGACCCCGGTGCGCGCCATCACCCGGCACCCGGACGGCGTCGAGGTCACCACCGAGGACGGCACGAGAACCCCGTACGACTCCGTCGTCATCGCCACCCACCCCGACCAGGCGCTGCGGCTCCTCACCGACCCGACCGACGCCGAGCACGGCACGCTCGGCGCGTTCCGGTACTCCCGCAACCCGACCCTGCTGCACACGGACACCACGCTCCTGCCGCGCTCCCGGGGGGCCAGGGCCTCCTGGAACTACCTGATGCCCTCGTGCGCCGCCGACGCGGACCGCGTCACCGTCAGCTACGACATGAACCGGCTCCAGCGGCTCGACACGCCCGAGACCTTCGTGGTCACGCTGAACGGCTCCGACCGCGTCGACCCCGCCTCCGTACGCGCCCGCATGGTCTACGAGCACCCCGTCTACACCCCGGAGTCCGTCGCCGCCCAGGACCGGCTGCACATACTGTCCGGTCCGGTCACCGCCTACGCGGGGGCGTACCACGGCTGGGGGTTCCACGAGGACGGCTGCCGTTCGGGGGTCGAGGCCGCGGCGGCCCTGGGGGTGAGGTGGTGAACGCCCTCTATCCGTGCACCATCACGCACGTGCGTAACCGGCCGATGACGTACGCGTTCCGGCACCGTACGTATCTGTGGCTCATCGACCCCGACCGGCCGCCCCGGCTGCCACGCCTCGTGCGACCGCTGGCCCGGTTCGACCCCCGCGATCACTTCGGGGGCACCGCCCCCACCATCCGGGCCGGTCTGGAGCGCTTCCTGCGGGCCCGGGATGTCGAACTCGGCGACGGAACCGTCACCATGCTCACCCAGGCCCGGGTGTTCGGATACGTCTTCAACCCGATCACCGTCTACTGGTGCCACCGTGCCGACGGCAGCCCCCTCTGCGTCGTCGCCGAGGTGCACAACACGTACGGCGGACGGCACGGCTACCTCCTGCGCCCCGACGGGAACGACCAGGCCGCAGCCGACAAGGAGTTCTACGTCTCGCCGTTCTTCCCCGTGGACGGCGGCTACCGGATGCGGCTGCCCGAGCCAGGGCCCCGGCTCGACCTGAGTATCCATCTGGAGCGCGACGGGGCCCGTCCGTTCACCGCGACCGTACGGGGCAGCCGCCGGCCCGCCGGCCCCCGGGAGCTGGTGCGGCTCGCCCTGCGCCACCCCCTCTCCACCGTCCTCGTCTCCGCCGCGATCCGCCTGCACGGCATCCGGCTCTACCTGCGCGGGCTCCCCGTGCAACCCCGCCCCCCGCACCGACCACAGGAAGGCATGCAGTGACCGCGCCCACCTCCGCGCTGCCGGCGGAGCACACCCCCGGGACCGATCCGGAACGCTGGCCCGACATCATCGCGCTGCCCCGGGCCTCCCGCACCCGGACCGCCGTCGCCGAGCGGATCGTCCGCCACGCGCTCGGCCGTCTCCCCCTGCGTGCCCGGCTCGCGGGGAGGGAGGACATCGGCCTCGGCGGGCCGCTCATGGACATCCGCGACCCCGACGCCTTCTTCCGGCGGATCGGCGCGAGCGGACTCATCGGCTTCGGCGAGTCCTACATGGCGGGGGAGTGGGACGCGCCCGACCTGGTCGGCGTGCTGACCGTGCTGGCCGACCACGCGGCCGACCTCGTCCCCCGGTCGCTGCAACGCCTGCGCGGCATCTGGGCGCTGCGCAGGCCCACCGCGCAGATGAATACCCCCGAAGGCTCCCGGGACAACATCAGCCACCACTACGACCTGTCCAACGAACTGTTCGCCCTCTTCCTCGACGAGACGCTCTCCTACTCCTCCGCCGTCTTCCGCGGCTTCCCCGCCGAACACGACCTGCTGCCGGCCGCCCAGCACCGCAAGATCGACCGGCTGCTGGACGCCGCCGGGGTCACGGAGGGCACCCGGCTCCTGGAGATCGGCACCGGCTGGGGCGAACTCGCCGTCCGCGCGGCCGCCCGCGGCGCCCGGGTCATCACCGTCACCCTCTCCTGCGAACAGCGCGAACTGGCCCGTGCCCGGATCAGCGGGGCGGGCTACGCGGACCGTGTCGAGGTGCGGCTGAGCGACTACCGCCAGGTCACCGGCGACTACGACGCGATCGTCAGCGTCGAGATGGTCGAGGCGGTCGGCGAGGAGTTCTGGCCGGTCTACTTCGAGACCCTGGACCGGCTGCTCGCCCCCGGCGGCCGGATCGCCCTCCAGGCCATCACCATGCCCGACGACCGGCTGCGCGCCAGCCGCTCCACGTACACCTGGATCCAGAAGTACATCTTCCCCGGCGGACTCCTGCCCTCCACCGAAGCCGTGGAGCGGATCACCACCGGCCACACCCGCCTGCGCACCACGCAGCGCATCCGCTTCGGCGCGCACTACGCCGAGACGCTCCGGCTCTGGCGGGAAAGGTTCACCGACCGGGCGGCCGAGGTCGACGCCCTCGGCTTCGACGCCGTCTTCCGCCGGATGTGGACCTTCTACCTCGCCTACTCCGAAGCGGGCTTCCGCTCCGGCTATCTCGATGTACAGCAACTGCTTCTGACCCGCGAGGAGACCGCGTGACCACGACCGCAGCCAAGCCCCCCGCCCGGCGCACCGGGACCGGGGCAGCCCAGCGCGTCGAACCGCTGATCGAGCGGTTCCTCGGCGGCCCGCCACCGGTCCGGGTACGGATGTGGGACGGCAGCGAGACCGGACCCCGGGATGCTCCCACCGTCCATGTACGGACCCGCAGAGCGCTGCGCCGCCTCCTGTGGGAGCCGGGCGAACTCGGTCTCGCCGAGGCCTACATCACCGGCGACATCGACCTCGACGCCGACCTCGGCGACGGGCTGCGCGCCATGCGCCGAGCCGCGCGCGACCGCGGCCTCACCCCGCCCGCACCCGCCATCGCGGACCGGGTCAGGGCGGCGGGCCTCGCCCTGCGTCTCGGCGCGGTCGGCCCCCGGCCGCCGGTCCCCGCCGCCCGCGCCGGACTGCGCGGCACCCTGCACAGCAAGGCCCGGGACCGGGCGGCGATCAGCCACCACTACGACCTGTCCAACGCCTTCTACGCGCTGCTCCTCGACGAGACGATGGCGTACTCCTGCGGCTACTGGACCAGCGGGGCGCCCGGCTACGGAGCGGGCGACGCGCAGCGCGACAAGCTGGAGCTGATCTGCCGAAAGCTCGGACTGCGGCCCGGTGCGCGGCTGCTGGACATCGGCTGCGGCTGGGGTTCGCTGACCCTGTATGCGGCCGAGCGCCACGGCGTCCACGTCACCGCCGTCACCCTCGCCGCCGAACAGGCCGCGCACGTACGGGAGCAGGTCACCGCACGCGGCCTCGATGATCGTGTCGAGGTGCTGAACATCGACTACCGGGACATCGCGGCGCGGCCGGAGACCCGGGGCGCGTACGACGCCGTGTCCACCATCGAGATGGGCGAGCACGTCGGGGACGCCGAGTACCCGGCGTTCACCGCGATCCTGCACGACGCGCTGCGGCCGAAGGGCCGGGCCCTGGTCCAGCAGATGTCCCGGGGGACGAGCGCGCCGGGCGGCGGCGCGTTCATCGAGTCGTACATCGCCCCCGACATGCACATGCGGCCGCTCGGCGAGACCGTCGCCCTGCTGGAGGGGGCCGGGCTGGAGGTGCGTGACGTCGAATCGCTGCGCGAGCACTACGTGTGGACGGTGGAGGCCTGGCGGCGCACCCTGGAAGAGCGCTGGGCGGAGTTCGTCGCACTGGTGGGAGAGGAGACCGCGCGGGTGTGGCGGCTCTACCTCGTCGGTGGCGCGCTCGCTTTCGAGGAACGCCGGATGGGCGTCGACCAGATCCTGTCCGTCAGGCCCGACCCGGTCGGCTCCGCCGCGATGCCCGCCACCCGGCGCGACTGGTACGCACCGGGGGACCCGGGAGCGGACCGGTGAGCGGCTTCGCCTGGGCCGCGTTCGCGAACGGGCTCGCGGGCGCGGCCGTCGCCGCCCTCGGGGTCATGCTCGTCACCTTCGCCGTCGCCCTCAAGAAGGGTGTGCACCGGGTCGTCGACATCGCCTGGGGCATCGGGTTCGCCGCCGTCGCCCTGGTCTCCTACGCCCTGTCGGCGGGCGTAGGAGACGACGGCCGCCGGCTCCTGGTCACCGCGCTGACCGTGATCTGGGGGCTGCGCCTCGCGATCCACATCGGCCGGCGCGGCCGGGGCCACGGGGAGGACCCGCGCTACGCGAAGATGCTGGCCAAGGCTCCCGGCAACCCGAACCTCTACGCCCTGCGCAAGGTGTATCTGCTCCAGGGCGCGCTGGTCTGGCTGGTCTCGCTCCCGGTGCAGGCCGCGCAATACCTCATCGCGCCGCTCGCCTGGTGGGCCTGGGCGGGGACCGTCCTGTGGGCGGCCGGTCTCGCCTTCGAGGCGATCGGCGACGCGCAGCTCGCCCGCTTCAAGGCCGACCCCGCCAACCGGGGGAAGATCATGGACCGGGGCCTGTGGTCCTGGACCCGCCACCCGAACTACTTCGGTGACTTCTGCGTCTGGTGGGGCCTCTTCCTCCTCGTCTGCCAGGCCCCCGCCGCCGCTGCCGCCACCGTCGTCGCCCCGCTGGTGATGAGCTTCCTGCTGACCAGGGGCAGCGGCGCGGCCCTGCTGGAACGTCATATGGCCGACCGGCCCGGGTTCGACGCGTACGTGGCGCGGACCAGCGGCTTCCTTCCCCGGCCGCCGCGCCGGGCATGACGTCAGGCGAAAGGGGCCCGTCCCGCGTCCGCGGTACGGGCCCCTTTCGTGTCGAGTCGTCGTACGGTCAGTCCAGGCCTCGGGCGCGTTCGAAGCGGGTCCGTGCCTCGGCCAGCTCCACCACCGGGTCCGGGTAGTCCAGGCCCGCGCGGTCCAGGCCCTGAAGCTTCCAGGGCTCGTGGATCGCGGACCCCTCCAGCTCGGCCAGCTCCGGAACCCAGCGCCGTACGTAGTCACCGCGCGGATCGAAGCGCTTGCCCTGGATCACCGGGTTGAGCACCCGGTTGGGCCGGGTGTCCGTGCCGGTGCCCGCCACCCACTGCCAGTTGAGCTGGTTGTTCGCCACGTCGCCGTCGACCAGCAGGTCCAGGAAGTGCCGGGCGCCCACCCGCCAGTCCACGTACAGCGTCTTGGCCAGGAAGCTCGCGGCCAGCATCCGGCCCCGGTTGTGCATCCAGCCCTCGTGCGTGAGCTGCCGCATCGCCGCGTCCACCAGCGGGTAGCCCGTCCGCCCGGACTTCCAGGCGTCGATCTCGTCCTCGTCGGAGCGCCAGCGGTCCCGGCGCGGCCGGTAGTCGGACCAGGAGGCGTCGGGGCGGGCCGCGAGGACCTGGTGGTGGAAGTCGCGCCAGGCCAGTTGCCGCACGAACGCCTCACCGCCGGGCCCGCCCTTCTCCTGGGCGCGGCGCACCAGTTCGGCGGCGGAGACCGTACCGAAGTGCAGATGGGGGGAGAGCCGGGACGTCGCGTCCCCGGCCAGGTCGTCGTGGCCGTCCACGTAGCCGGCCATCGGCCCGTTCAGCCAGGACGTCACCAGCTTGCGGCCCACGTCCTCGCCGCCCCGGGCGAGAGCGGGGGAGAGGTGCTCGACGGCGTCCCGGTCCGGGAGCGGGTCGCTCGCCACACCGTCCGGCACCCGCACTGTGCGGGGAGCGGTCAGTGTGCCCCGTACTCCCTCCGCCTCCCAACGGCGGAAGTACGGGGTGAACACCGCGAAGTGGTCCTTGCCGCCCGTCGGGACCACCTGGCCCGGAGCGAGCGCGGTGACCACCGCGTCATGGACGCGCAGCTCACGGCCGGTGCCCGCGAGGGCCTCCCGGATCCGTTCCTCGCGCCGCGCCGCGTACCGGCTGACCCCGGCGGCGATGTGCACCGAGGCGGCCCCGGTCTCCTCGCACACCCGCCGCACCTCGGCGGCCGTCCCGCCCCGGCGGACGATCAGCCGACCGCCCCGGTGCCGGAGCCCGGCGTCCAGGGCGGCCAGACAGTCGGCGAGGAACGCCAACCGGTTGGGCGCGTCGAACCCGGCGCGGTGGACGGCGTCGTCCCGGACGAACAGCGGGACGACGTCGTCCGCGTCCCGCAGGGCGGCACACAGCACCGGGTTGTCGTGCAGCCTCAGATCGGAGGTGAACAGCACCACCGCGACACTCATGGAACGGGCGCTCCTCGCATGGTTCGTGGGTGAGTGGTCAGACAGTCGGGAAGTCCATCAGCGCCACCGGGGACGAGGTCGGTTCGTCGGAGCCTTTGGCGGGTTCGACGGTGATGCCCATCCCGGACGCCCGGTCCACGGGCCCGTTCAGCAGGACGGCGTCGTCGCTCGCCTTCGGGTCCATCAGACCGGCCGAGCGCATCGTGCCCTCGTCGTTGAACCAGAGCTGGTAGACCTTGCCGCTCGGCGGCCGTTCCATCCCGGATGCCAGGAACACCGCACGGTTCTGGCTCTGCGAGACGACGACCGCGCCGTGCGCGCCGCCTGCCAGCTCACTCGACGTGGTCTTCGCGTCCGGGGCGGAGAGCACCTGGGCCAACTGCTCGTTCTGCCGCTGCGCCTGGTTCGCCTCCTGCCGGGCGTCCCGCGCCACCTGGTTCTGCCAGACCGCTACCCCGCCGAACGCGCCGGCCGCGGCGACGCAGGCGGCGAGCGCGTAGGCGTAACCCCGGCCGGTGCGCGCGCCCCCGCCGGTCCGCGCCCGCCTGCCGGGCGCCGGAGCCTCCTGGCGTACGGTCGTGATCTCCCGCAGCACCCGGTCGCGCAGGTCGCGCGGAGGGGTCTCGGAGACGGCGAGGCCGAGCCGGGCGGCGGTGGCCGACAGCTCCCGCACCTCCTGGGTGCAGGCCTCGCAGTCCTCCAGATGCCGTTCGAACGCCTGCCGTTCGCTCTCCGGCAGCGCATGCAGTGCGTAGGCCCCGGTCAGCGTGTGCAGTTCGGCCGCGCTCATGTGCTCACCCCCAGGCAGTCGCGAAGGCGGATGAGGCCGTCGCGGAGTCGTGTCTTGATGGTGCCCAGCGGCACGGCGAGCAGCTCGGAGACCTCGCGGTAGGTCAGGCCCCGGTAGTAGGCCAGGGTCACCGACTCCCGTTGCAGCTCGGACAGGGTGCGCATACAGCGCCGTACCTGTTCTCTCTCCAGCCGGGTCTCGACCTGTTCGGACACCTCGTCGAAGGCGGGCGTCCGGTCCAGCAGCGCCGCCTTGTGCTCCCGGGCGGCGGCGGCCTCGGCCGAGCGGACCCGGTCGACGGCCCGGTGGTGGGCCAGGGTCAGCACCCAGTTCATCGCACTGCCCCGGGAGGCCTGGAAACGGGGTGCGGTCCGCCACACCTCCACCAGTACCTCCTGCGCCACCTCCTCCGACTGGGCCGGATCGCGGAGCACACTGCGCACCAGCCCGAGCACGGGCCCGCTCACCGCGTCGTACACAGCGGCGAACGCGGCCTGATCGCCCCGCGAGACCCGCACCAGGAGTTCCTGGAGATCGGGACCGGGCGAGGGCACCCCACTGATGTGTACGGCTTCCTTCACGCGGGTTTCCTCCCGGGACGATCGTCGCTTCCGGCAGTGATTCGGAGCCGAGGACCGTGCGGATTGGTCGGATGCCCGCGATCTTTCCAGACCCGGCCCCGGAAGGACGCGGCTCAGCCGGTGAGCGTTTCGCGTCGTCGCAGGCGGACGGCGCGGACGGCGAGGAAGATCACCAGCCCGAACGGCGACAGCAGGATCGTCAGGACCAGCAGCGGCCCCATCAGCAGCGGCGACAGCCCCAGCTTGCGGCTCTGGAGGTACATCCACTGCCCGAGCAGCAGGTCCCAGGCGATCACCTGCGCCCACATGGCCGTCGCTCCGCCGGCCAGCGCCGTCAGATCACGGAAGGTGTCGATGTCCGGACTGCTCACCGCCGTCCAGAGCTCCGGGAAGACGGGCACGGCCATGACGACGTAGACGGCGAGCACGGGCAGCACGGTCAGCGGCGAGGCGGCGACGCGGGCGGTGCCGGACCAGGTGGGGGCGAAGATCATCAGCAGCCAGAAGGGGGCGGCCAGATAGAACGTGATCACGAAGAGTGTGCCGGTCATGCCACGGGCTCCTTGTCGTCGGCGGTGCGGGACGGGCGGCCGGAAGCGGCCGGGCGCAGCGCGATCCAGGTTCCGGACGCCACCGCCGCGAGGAGGACTCCGGCTGCGGCCAGCGTGGCCCCGTCCGGGTGGATCAGGGACTGGCCCCGGAGCGCCTGCCAGGTGATGAGCGCGACGAGCGCCGCATAGCCGCCGGTGGCGACCCGTACGAGACGCAGCCGCACCCCGGCGTCGCGCAGCGGGGCGAGACGGGGGGCGAGGAGCACCAGGGCGATCAGCAGGAGCGGCAGCAACTGGAGGGCGTGCATGCCGACGAAGTGGGGGGCCCGCAGATCGCCGCCGGTCGTCGACCAGCCGGTCAGGGGCATGTCCGGGCCGCCGTCCGGCACCCCCACGGAGTGCGCGCCGATCACATCGGCGGTGTCGAGGTTCCCGGCGGCCCGCTGGCTCTCGCTCGGCCCCGTCATCAGGAAGCCGAGGGCCGCGCCGGCCATCGCGATCACCAGGCCGCCCCGGACGGCCAGGGTTGTCGCCCGGTCGGCGATGGGGGTGCGCAGCAGCAGGACGGCTATCACCAGGGTGGCCGCCCACAGGACGACGATGGTCATCCCCATCGCGTTCCACAGCGCCGAGTCGAGGGGGGTGGCGGTGTTGAAGTGGCTGCGCTTCCCGCGGACCACCTGCACCGTGATGATCACCATCTCGGCCAGACCCGTCAGCACGACGAGATGTCCCGCCCACCGGCCGGTCCGCCGTCCCCGGGTGAGGTGCGTCAGCATCCAGGCCAGGGTCATGCAGTACGCGACGAAGGACACGGCGAACTTGAACGGCTTCGCCCAGATCGGCGCGCCCACCAGGACCCGGTCGTCGACCACGAGGCCCACGGCGGAAACGAGGGCCATAACGGCCATCGCGGCGGAGAAGACGACTAATGGGCGATGCCAGGAACGCCACGACGACATGAGAGACCCCCTACGATGATGCGATCAATATGGATAGCCGCACTGTCCGCTATCCGATAGAGGGACTATCTATGATGAGCACGGTTTCTGGCAAGGGTGAAAGGGCGAATACGCGGTGCGCATCGGTGAGTTGAGTCGCAGATCCGGGGTCCCGGTGCCGACGATCAAGTACTACCTACGGGAAGGACTCCTGCCCGCAGGGGAGCTGACCAGACCGAACCAGGCCCACTACGGCCCCGGACACGAGCGCCGACTGCGCCTGATCCGGGCGCTGCTGGACGTCGGCGGCCTCTCACTCGCCGGTATCGGTGAGGTCCTGGAGGCCATGGACGACCCCGAACAGCCGGTGCACAAGGTGCTCGGTGCCGCGGCGGACGGTGTCACGCCGACCGGCGAGGAGGAGGCGGGGCCCGAACTGGAGGACGCGCGCGAGGAGGTGGCCGCACTGGTGCGGCGCCGAGGCTGGGAGGTGGACGAGCGGGGCTCCGCCGCCGAATCGCTGGCGGGTGTGCTGTGTGCGCTGCGCAGGGCCGGGCACGGCGGGTATGTCGACCTGCTGGACGTCTACGCGGATGCCGCCGAGCCGGTCGCCCGCGCCGACCTCGACTACGTGCAGCGGCGGGTGGCCCGCGAGGACCTGGTCGAGACCGTCGTCGTGGGGACCGTCCTCGGCGAGGCGATGTTCGGCGCGCTGCGGAGGCTGGCGCACATCGACGTGTCCTTCCGGCGCTTCGAGTCCCCGCTGGACCTCTCGGGGCCGGTCGAGCCGGAGGGCTCCCACGCCGAGGAGGAGAGCGGGGGCGGAACGCGTGGCGCCGGGGCTTGTGGCGGTGATGCGGAGGCGGGCGGTGGCGGTGCGGAGGCGGGCCCTCCGGGCGCCTGAGGCCGGGGGCGGACCCGACGGGCCGAACTCCGTGGGCGGTCCGGTGGGCGGTCCGTTGTGCGACCCGGTGGGCGGGCGTGGTGGTCCCGGCCCGGGGTCGCACCGGACCCCGTCCGCCGCACCCCCGACGCGCGGACCCCGTCCGCCGCGGGCGCGGCGGACGGGGTCCGGTGGTCTGCTCGGCCGGGCCACCCGGGGCGGAGCCGGCGGGTGGTTCGGAGGGTGGCCGGCATTGGGACGGGCGGGTGGCCCAGAGGGTGGCCGGCATCGTGGCGGGTACTACGGAGCGGTCGTGCCGCTCTCCTGCTCACGCTCCACCTGCTCGTTCCATTCGCGCTTGACGGCGCGCCAGGCGTCGTCGTTCTGGCCGAGACGCCAGTAGCCCGAGATCGACAGCCGTGCCAGCGGGATCTGCCGCTCCACGCGCAGATACCGGCGGATCTCCTTCACGAAGCCCGCCTCCCCGTGCACGAAGGCCTGGATCTCGCCCTCCGGGAAGTCCAGCCCCTTCACGGCGGCGGTCAGCAGTTCGCCGACGGGCCGGTCACCGCGGTGCAGCCAGGTCACGGACACCCCGTCGGGCGTCACGATCTTCTGCTCCTCGGCGGCGTCCGACACCTCCACGAAGGCGTGCACCGACGCACCCGACGGCATCTGCTCCAGCGCCGCCGCGATCGCCGGCAGTGCGCTCTCGTCGCCGACCAGCAGGTGCCAGTCCGCCGACGCCTCGGGACCGTAACCGCCGCCGGGTCCGAGGAAGGTCACCTGCTCGCCCACCCGGGCGCGCTGCGCCCACGGCCCGGCGAGGCCCGCGTCGCCGTGCACGACGAAGTCGACGGCCATCTCCCGGGCGACCGGGTCCCACGAGCGCACCGTGTACGTACGGGTGGTGGGCCACAGGTCGCGTGGGTAGCGCTCCCGGATCGTGGCCATGTCGAAGGGGTGCGCGTAGTCCGCGCCCTCGGGCGCGAAGCACAGCTTGATGTAGTGGTCGGTGAAGCCGGAGAGGGTGAAGTCCGCGAGCCCTTCGCCGCCGAGGACCACGCGCACCATGTGCGGGGTGATCTGCTCGGTGCGCACGACCTGCGCCCCTTGAGCCGTGGGCCCCTGACGGGCCGGCCGCTCTGCCACGAGGTACTCCCTGGTTCGAAAACTTGAGCTTAGGTATGCCTAAGTTAACACCTCAGTGCTGAAGGGTGGTCAGCAGCCGCTGAAGCGCTCCGCCCAGCCCCCACTGCTCCGCCAGCGCCTCCAGGGCGGCCGGGTCGCGCGGCTCGCGGGGCAGCGCCGGGTCGAAGTCGGGCAGGGGGACGTCCCCGGCCACCCGGACCACCTTCGGCGCGACGGCCACATAGGCGCGCGACTCGTCCAGCCGCTTGCGCTGCGAAGGGGTCAGCTTCGCCTTCGGGTCGTCCACCGCCGCCATGATCCCGTCGAGATCGCCGTACGCGTCCAGCAGCTTCGCCGCCGTCTTCTCGCCGATGCCGGGGACGCCCGGGAGCCCGTCGCTCGGGTCGCCGCGGAGCAGCGCCAGATCGACGTAGCCCGCGCCGTCCACGCCGTACTTCTCGCGCAGCCAGGCCTCGTCGGTCATCTGGAGGGTGCCGACACCCTTGAGCGGGTAGAGCACGCGCACCTGGCGGGCGTCGTCGACCAGCTGGTACAGATCGCGGTCGCCGGTGACGATGTCCACCGGTCCCGTCGCCCGCCCCGTGAGGGTGCCGATGACGTCGTCCGCCTCGTACGGGGTGACGCCGACCCGGGCGATGCCGAGCGCCGCCAGCACGTCCTCGATGATCGGGACCTGCGGGGACAGCGTGTCGGGGATCTCCTCCTCGTCGCTCTGCCCGGCGGGGGTCTCCTCGGCGACCCGGTGTGCCTTGTACGTCGGGATCAGGTCGACCCGCCACTGCGGACGCCAGTCGTTGTCCCAGCAGGCGACCAGGTCGTCCGGCCGGTGGTCCTGTACCAGGCGGCCGATGAAGTCGAGGAGGCCGCGCACGGCGTTCACGGGCGTACCGTCCGGCGCGCGCACCGAATCGGGCACGCCGAAGTAGGCGCGGAAGTAGAGGGAAGCGGTGTCGAGGAGCATCAGGCGTCGCGTCACAGACCCGATGATGCCCCACCGTGCCGACAGTCGCTCCGGGTAACCGCTTACTGCCGTTCCGTCGCAGGTCGGTGACCTGGGTCACTGTTGTGTTTGGTCTGGGTAAGCGAGGGCAGGCGCGCCATCGGAGCGAACCACGTCGCATTTTCAACTAGTGCATGTGCCACGCGGACAGAACCCGCACCGCTCCACGGTCTGCCGGAGGGGGTGGCAGACCGTTTTTCGGTTCAACGCGTGAGGTGTATGTGTCCAGGCTGCAAGCCGAACACCTGTACAAAGTCTTCGGCAGACGACCCGATGAAGCAGTGCGGAAGCTCGAAAGCGGCTCCGACCGCGACGAGTTGCGCGCCGAGGGAACGACCGCAGCGGTGATCGACGCCTCGTTCACCGTGGAGCCGGGCCAGATCTTCGTCGTCATGGGGTTGTCCGGCTCGGGCAAGTCCACCCTGTTGCGGATGCTCAACGGTCTGCTCGACCCCACCGCGGGCCGGGTGCTCTTCGACGGCCAGGACCTGACCGCCCTGAGCCCCCGCGACCTGCGGCACGTCCGCTCCACCAAGATCAGCATGGTGTTCCAGCACTTCGCGCTCTTCCCTCACCGGAGCGTCCTGGAGAACGCCGCGTACGGCCTGGAGGTCCAGGGCGTGGCGCGTGAGGCGCGCGAGGTGCGCGCCGCCGAGGCGCTGCGGCTGACCGGCCTCGAAGGCTGGGAGAAGTCCTGGCCCGACGAGCTGTCCGGCGGTATGCAGCAGCGCGTGGGCCTCGCCCGCGCGCTGGCCACCGACGCCGATCTGCTGCTCATGGACGAGTCCTTCAGCGCGCTCGACCCGCTGATCCGCCGTGACATGCAGGACCAGCTGCTGGAGCTCCAGAAGCGCCTGAAGAAGACCATCGTCTTCATCACCCACGACCTCAACGAGGCCATGCGCCTGGGCGACCGGATCGCCGTGATGCGCGACGGGGAGATCGTCCAGCTCGGCACCGCCGAGGACATCCTCGTCACCCCGGCCAACGACTACGTCGCCTCCTTCACCCAGGACGTCGACCGCTCCCGGGTGCTCACCGCGGGCGCGATCATGGCCGAGGCGCACACCGTGATGGGCGCCAGGGCGGCGGACGGCACGGAACTGCGCAGCCCGCAGGACGTGCTGGCCGCGGCCCCCGCCACGGTCCTGGAGTCCACGCCGATCATCGATCTGTTCACGCCCTGCTCGCAGAGCTCGAACCCGGTCGCCGTGACCGACGCCAAGGGCAGGCTCGTCGGCGTCGTCCCCAGCTCCCGGCTGCTCGCCGTCCTCGGCGAGCCGATGACTCCGGCCGAGGCCCCCCGCGACACCGAACCCGCGGCAGCGGCCGACCTGAAGAAGGTGGCCGGTGTTTAGGCTCCCCCTCGGCGAATGGGTCGACTCCGCGGTCGACTGGCTGCAGACCCACCTCGCCTGGCTCTTCGACGCCATCAGCTCCATCGTCAGCGGCATGTTCGACGGCATAGCCGCCGTCCTGTCCACCCCCGCACCACTGCTCTTCGCGGGCATCGTCGCCATCATCGCCTGGTGGCTGCGCGGCCCGCCCGCGGCACTGCTCACCTTCGTCGGGTTCGCCCTCATCGACTCCGTCGAACTGTGGGACGAAGCGATGGACACCCTCACCCTGGTGCTCGTCGCGACACTCGTCACCCTGGTCATCGCCGTGCCCCTGGGCATCTGGGCCTCCCGGTCCAGGACGGTCAGCGCGATCACCCGGCCGGTCCTGGACTTCATGCAGACCATGCCCGCCATGGTCTACCTGATCCCCGGCGTCATCTTCTTCGGCGTCGGCGTGGTCCCCGGCATCATCGCCACCATCATCTTCGCGCTGCCCCCGGGCGTCCGGATGACCGAACTCGGCATCCGCCAGGTCGACGGCGAACTCGTCGAGGCGGCCGAGGCCTTCGGCACCACCTCGCGCAACACCCTGCTGCGCGTCCAGCTGCCGCTCGCCCTGCCCACGATCATGGCCGGAATCAACCAGGTCATCATGCTCGGCCTGTCCATGGTCGTCATCGCGGGCATGGTCGGCGGCGGCGGCCTCGGCGGCTCCGTCTACCGGGCCATCGGCAACGTCGACGTCGGCCTCGGTTTCGAGGCGGGCATCTCCATCGTCATCCTCGCCATGTACCTGGACCGGATGACCGGTGCGCTGGGCACCGAGGTCTCCCCGCTGGGCCGCCGCGCGGTCGCCAAGGCCCAGGCCATGGCCGAGGGCTGGAAGATCTGGACCTACCGCCCGCAGCCCCGCGTCGCGGCCGTCGGCATCGTCGTCCTCGCGCTCGTCGCGGGCGGCATGAGCATGTTCGGTGGTTCCAAGGACGAGACCGCCGGCAAGGCCGCGAGGATCGGCGACGGCAAGAAGGTCAGCATCGGCTACATCCCGTGGGACGAGGGCATCGCCTCCACCTTCCTCTGGAAGGAGATGCTGGAGCGGCGCGGCTTCGAGGTCGACGTCAAGCAGTACGAGGCCGGCGCGCTGTACACCGGTATGGCCAACGGGCAGATCGACTTCCAGACCGACTCCTGGCTGCCGGTCACCCACGCCAGCTACTGGGCGAAGTACAAGGACCGCCTGGAGGACCTCGGCGCGTGGTACGCCCCGACCTCGCTGGAGCTGGCCGTCCCCGCGTACATGAAGGACGTCCGGACCATGGACGACCTGAAGGGCCGGGCGTCCGAGTTCAAGGGCCGGATCGTCGGCATCGAGCCGAGCGCCGGCGAGATGGGCCTGCTCAAGGACAAGCTGCTGCCGGGCTACGGCCTGGACAAGGAGTACAAGCTCATCGACGGCTCCACGCCGTCCATGCTGGCCGAGCTGAAGCGCGCGTACGCCAAGAAGGAACCGATCGTCGTTCCGCTCTGGTCGCCGCACTGGGCGTACAACGAGTACGACCTCACCAAGCTCAAGGACCCCAAGAAGCTCTGGGGTGAGGGCGACGGCGTCCACACCCTGGCGCGCAAGGGCTTCTCCGCCGAGAACCCGGTGGTCGCCACGTGGATCAAGAACTTCAAGATGAGCGAGGACCAGCTCACCAGTCTTGAGGCCGAGATCCAGAAGTCCGGCTCCGGCAAGGAGCAGGAGGCCGTCCGCACCTGGCTGAAGGACAACCCGGGCGTCGCCGACAAGTGGTCCCCGGTTCCGAAGGACGCCCAGGCCGACGGCGGCAAGGACGAGCGCGACCGCGCCGTCGAGGTCGCCTGGTTCCCCTGGGAGGAGGACATCGCCGCCACGTATCTGTGGAAGGCGGTCCTGGAGGAGCGCGGCTACAAGATCAACCTGAAGCAGTTCGAGGTCGGCCCGATGTACGCCGCCATGTCGCGCGGCCAGATCGACGTGCAGTTCGACGGCTGGCTGCCGTACACCCAGAAGAACTACTGGGACAAGTACGGCGACAAGCTGACCGACATCGGCTCCTGGTACGGGCCGACCTCCATCGAGGTGGCCGTCCCCGACTACGTCAAGGACGTCAAGACCCTCGACGACCTCTTGGGCAAGGGCTCCGACTTCAAGGGCCGGATCGTCGGCATCGAGCCCGGCACCGCCACCATGGAGAACCTCAAGAAGAACGTCCTGCCGAGTTACGGCCTGGACAAGGAGTACAAGGTCCTCGACTCCTCCACGCCCGGCATGCTGGCCGAGCTGAAGCGCGCGTACGCCAAGAAGGAGCCCATCGCGGTCCTGCTGTGGACCCCGCACTGGGCGTACAACGAGTACGGCATGACCAAACTGAAGGACCCGAAGAAGGCGTTCGGTGAGGGCGACCGGCTGCACACCATCGCCTCCAAGGAGTTCCCGAAGCAGTACCCGCGGCTGACGAAGTGGTTCAAGGACTTCAAGCTCACCGAGAAGCAGCTCGGCGGCCTGGAGAACGAGATCCAGAAGCGCGGCGCGGGTCACGAGGAGGAAGCCGTGAAGGCCTGGATGGACGACAACCCGGGCATCGCGGACACCATGGCGCCCCAGTAGGGCCCACGGGCACGAAAGCAGCAGGTCGAAAGGGGTGGCTCCCGCCTTCGGGCGGGGCCACCCCTTCCGGCTGCCCGGGGGCGTTTACCGGACGTCGTGCGCAACCATGTGCGTAAGGTGCTGGCAACCGGGAGGATGGCGGAGGCGGGAGGGAGCCGGGACATGGACGACAAGGACACACCGCGAGTGGGCGCCGCCGTCCGCCGACGGCGCAGAACCCTGGGACTCACGCTGGCCGCGGTCGCCTCGCGCAGCGGCCTGTCCGTACCCTTCCTCAGCCAGATCGAGAACGAGCGCGCCCGCCCCAGCGCCCGCTCCCTCGACCGGGTCGCCGAAGCACTGGAGACCACCACCGGGCGCCTGCGGGCCGCCGCCGACTCCGCGCGCGCCGTCGACGTCGTCCGGGCCGAGGAGGGCGAGGGCGTACGCCGCCTGGTGCGCGGCCGGCATCAGCTCAGCGCCCTGGAGTTCACCGGCGAACCGGACCTGGGGCGCGAGTTCCAGCACCGCAACGACGAACTGATGTACGTCGTCGAGGGCGCCGTCGACGTCGAGGCCGAGGGCCAGGTCCACCGCCTGGAGCACGGCGACACCCTGTTCCTCTCCGGCGGGGTCCGCCACCGCTGGCGCGCCACCGTGCCCGGCACCCGACTGCTGGTCGTCGCGGTGGCCGAGCACATCGACGCCACGTTCGACTCGCGTCGCTGAGCCGTACGCCGTCCGTACGGACGGCGTACGGGGGCGATCCCGCCCCGCCACCCGTTTCCGCCGCGAAAGGTCCGTCCGTGCGCGTCGTCTCCCTGGTCCCCTCGCTCACCGAGGCGGTCGCCCGCACCGCACCCGGGCTGCTCATCGGCGTCACCGACTGGTGCACACACCCCGCGGATCTCACCGCCGCCCGCATCGGCGGCACGAAGAACCCGGACGTGGCCGCGATCGCCGCCCTCGCCCCCGACCTCGTGATCGCCAACGAGGAGGAGAACCGGGCCCCCGACCTCGACGCGCTCCGGGCGGCCGGGCTCGACGTCCTGGTCACCGAGGTCCGCACCCTGGATCAGGCCTTCGCCGAACTGCACCGCGTCCTTGTCGACGGCTGCGGGCTCACCCGGCCCCGCTGGCTGGATACGGCCGAGGCCGCCTGGGCCGCGCTGCCCGTGCCCTCCGGGAGCCCGCGCCCCGCCGCCGTACCCATCTGGCGCAGGCCCTGGATGGTGCTGGGCCACGACACCTTCGCCGGCGACCTCCTCGCCCGCCTCGGCATCCGCAACGTGTACGCCGACCATGCCGAGCGCTACCCGCGCATCCCGCCCGACGAGCTGAACGCCTCCGGGGCCGAGCTGATCGTGCTGCCCGACGAGCCCTACCGCTTCACCGCCGACGACGGGCCCGAGGCCTTCCCCGCCCTGCCCGCCGCACTCGTCGACGGGCGGCTGCTCACGTGGTACGGGCCGTCGCTGGCCGAGGCGGCACGGGCGCTGCCGTCAGCGCTCCGCTGAGCACCCCCAGCACCGTCCGCGTCCCGGCCGCCGCCCACGCCGCGACCAGGGCCACGTACAGCGCCACCGCCAGCCAGGTCAGGGCGTCGAGCCCGGTGTGCCGCGCCAGACCGGCCGCGCCTGTCACACACGTACCGACGGGGAAGGTGAACGCCCACCACGTCATCGCGAAGCCCATGCCGTTCCGGGCGGCCCGCACCACCATCGCGGTCGCCAGGGCCAGCCACAGCAGCGCGAAGCCCATCACCGGCACCCCGTACAGCACGGCGAACGCGCCGAACGCGGAGGCGTAGGGGGCCCCGACCGCGCCCGGGGCGGCGTCGGCCAGCTGGTTGACGGCGGTCGCCGACTGTCCGAGCGGCCCCAGCACCAGAAACAGCGTCGGGGTCAGCGCCAGCGGCAGCGGACCGTGGTGGACCAGCCGGGAGAAGATCAGCGGCAGCACCACCAGCGTGGCCAGCAGCGACAGGCCGAACATCGCGTAGCAGGCCAGCAGCAGCGCCTCGCGCCCCTGCCCGGCGGAGACATGGGGTACCAGCAGCGCGCCCTGCGAGGCCGACACCATCGGGGCGACCAGCGGCAGCAGCCAGACCGGCGACGCGGTCCCGGGTGCGGGACGGTGGCGTACGACCATCAGATACGGCACCACGACGGCGGCCACCAGACCGATCGCCGTACCCGCCACGAACAGCACCACGTCCACCGCGAGCGCCGCCTGTACGCCCACCACGTCCCGGCCCACCGTCAGGGTGGCGCCGCCGACGGCCAGCAGCGCCATCGACAGACAGCCGTAGAACGGGGCGACGGCCGGGTCCAACAGGTGGACGCGGGCCTGGTCGCGGTGGCAGAGCCAGTGCCCGGCCCGAGCGGTGAGGACGGCCAGGAGCAGCAGGGCCGACAGCGCCCACACGACGGTGCACGCGGCGCGCAGCCCGGGCACGTCCCCCGGAAGCATCGCGCCGGCGCTCGCGACGATCGCGGTGCCCATGACGCTCGCGTACCAGTTCGGGCCGATGTGCCGCAGGGACGGCAGCCGCGCCCCGCCGCCGGACCCCTCCACCGGAGGGGGTGAAAGCGCGGCGGGAGGCGACGGAACGGCGGTCCGGGTCCCCGGAAAGATGGCCATGCCACGATTCTTCGCGGCCGGGCCCCCGCCCACCAGGGACCCCGTCCCTATGAGGTCATAAGCTGGCTTTATGGCCGGCGACGACGCACACGCACCCCACATCCCCCTCTCCCACCGGGTCCCTGATCTCGGGGCGCTGCAACTGCTGTTCGCCGTCGCCCGGCACGGCAGCCTCGGGCGGGCCGCCCGGGACGTCGGCATCACCCAGCCCGCCGCCTCCAGCCGCGTCCGGTCCATGGAGCGA
>NZ_JBVJMW010000025.1:59443-64663 GCF_055583985.1 Streptomyces sp. NPDC104313 | reverse complement strand
GGCCGCCGCGATCTGGCACAACCACAAGACCCGCCAACCGGTCACACGATCGCTGATCGCCTACGACCACTGATCATTCGGAATGACTCGTCTAGGCTGGTCCGATGAGCCATGGGAAGACGTCGTACGTCTGTCTCGCCTGCCGGGTCTCGTACAAGCAGCCCCATGACAGGGCGAGGCAGCGGAGCTGTCCGCGCTGTGCGGAGCCGATGATCCACGCGGGATCGGCGTTCGCGGCACCGAAGCGGCGGGACGTCGCGGCATGGCGGACCCTCACGGTGCTGCTGAACGCGGGCGTGGGATTCCACAAGAGCTGCTGCGGCGGGCCCGGATACCGCCCCCGGGGAGTGCGTGAGGTGCGTGAGCGGATGGCGTACGTGCGGCGCAGCGGTACGCCGGTCGCCCGGGCGCTCGTACGGTACGACGTGCCATAAGGGAGTGAGGGGGCACGCTTCCGGGCGTGCCGACGGGACGCCCCCTGGCGAGCGGGAGGCATCAGGCGACGGAGTCCGCCCCTGAATCATGATCGGTCACTTTGTGTGTCACCATGTGTACGCAACGTCACGGCGCTCGTCGCTTCGGTGACCCCGTGCGTCAGCGCGCCCGCGCAACTACGTTCCCGTGCGTGGCCCCACCCACTGCCGGCCCTGCCTGCTGGGAGAGAGGGCCACGGCGACACCCCCATCACCAGAAGGATCTCACCCATGCGCTTTCGCTCCACCCTTCCCGCCGTGCTCGGCGCCGCTCTGCTCCTCGCCGCCGTTCCCTCTTCCGCCTCGGCCGCCGAGGGCCAGTTCCGCTACGACTACGTGACCGTCGAGGGGTACGAGGCGACCGGCTTCCTGAACAACCCGCCCAGCGGCCGGTGCATCAATCTCCCGGGTGTCGGCCCGGAGAACCCTGAGCCCGGTCACTCCCCGAAGAACCGCACGGACGCCTTCGCGGAGGTCTTCGCCGATGCCGACTGCGGGGGCGCCTCCTTCACCCTCCGCCCGCACACGGGTGGAGCCTCGGAGCGGCTGAAGGTGCGTTCGGTCCTCTTCCGCTGACCCCTCTGCTCCCTCTGGCCGTCCGACGTGCTGCCGTAAGCGCTGTCGGCCTGGGGCCGTGAGCGGCCGGACGTGCTGCCCTGGCCGGTCGGGCTCCGGGCAGCACGTCCGTCGGCGGTGTCACACCGGGCTTCCGGGGCTTCCGCCCACCCTCACCTGACCCGTAATCAGGACGTGAAGTCCCCCACGTGAACGACATCCCCGTAGCTGCGCGCGACTGCTCGACCCAGGACCGGGCGGCATGCCCTCGGTGAACCATGTCCGGTGCGGGCCGGCCGCCGATGCCGCCCTGCCGTCCGAACCGGCCGACCGGCTGATCGCGGTCGCGGACGCCGGCACCGCCGCGGACCTCGCCGACCGCGCCGGCCTCACTCACGCGCGGTCGTGCCGGCCTCGCGCGTGGTCCCGTGGTTGGAGACCTTCTGCGAACCGGTGGAGACCAAGGCCGGCGACGACGTGGATTTCTGGGTGCGAGACGGTTCGGTCCTGGGCCTGCGGACCTTCGATCCAGCTGGCGTCGGCGTGTACTACTCAGCGTTCTCACGTCCACCGGTGCAAGTGCTAGTAGTGGGTGTTGGCGTCAGCGTTTCCAGGGAACATTGCTGAGGTTTCCTATGACACCGGGGCGGAGAGCGGTGGCTCCGGTACGTCGGAGACGTGGAATTTCTGCAGGCATGGCTGCGGCATCCTGATTTCCACTTGATCAAGTAGCGCCTCGGCGTCGATCTTCCTGGTGAAAAGGTCACCTTGCTGGAGGAGCGTTCGTAGGGCTGCGTAGTGGTTCAGAGTGTCGGGGCGGGAGAGCTGGAACCAGACGTTCGCCCGGCGCCGTCGCCAGGCTTGGCGAACGCCCAGGTGGCTTCGTTCACGTTCAGCAGCAGCGTTTGTTCACTGGATGCGGCAGCAGTTGGTGATCAGCAGGCTCCTGAATGTTCACGAGAAGGACGGCGCTGTCGCTCCGCGGCGGTCAAATTGCCGTGCGAAGGTCTGGGCCAGGTCTCACACTGCGGGCATGGATGAAGTCAGCGTTCCCGCAATCGTCGCGTCTTCAGAGCAGTCGAGTGAGTTACTGGGGTATCCGCCTGATGCTCGTCTGCTGATCGTCAACTGCGATGACTTCGGGATGTATCCAGCGATCAACGCCGCGGTGATCGAGTCGGTCGAGGAGGGCATCGCCAGTTCGTGCAGCCTGATGGTCCCGTGTCCTGGGGCGCCGCAGGCCATGAAACTGCTCAGCCGACGGCCGCAGATCCCGTTCGGCATCCACCTCACGCTGGTATGCGAGATGCCCGATATTCCGTGGGGGCCGCTGGTCGCCAAGGAACATGTTCCCTCGCTGTTGGACCCCGCAGGCGAGCTGTTCTCGCCGACACCTGTCGGCCGGGCGGCCTTGCTCGGCTCGATGAGGTCGAACTTGAGTTCCGCACCCAGGTTGATGTCGTCGCCGACGCTGGGCTCACGCCGACCCATCTGGACTTTCATTGCCTGGCTGATGGCGGCCGCGACGACATACTCGACCTGACCGTAGTGCTGGCAGCGGAGTACGGCCTCGCGGTCCGGGTCTGGCTCGACGCCGGGCGCCAGGCGATGCGGATACGTGGGCTGCCGGTCACCGACAACGACTTCCCGGCATCTGCCCGGGAACCGCCGGGATGGAGGCGCCGATAGCTGGTTCGTCCTCTGCCTGGGCGGCCTCGTCGACGGTCCGCAGACGTGAACCGATCCTGCGGTGCCCGTCGTGCAGGTCCCACTGGTCGACCATCTCGTTCAGCTCGGCGAGGGAGTTGACTTCCGGGACCGGGGTGAAGTGGTTGCGGCGGAAGTAGCCGATCATTCCTTCGACGCCGCCCTTCTCGTGAGCTCCT
Organism: Streptomyces sp. NPDC104313; assembly: GCF_055583985.1. Lineage (NCBI taxonomy): Bacteria > Bacillati > Actinomycetota > Actinomycetes > Kitasatosporales > Streptomycetaceae > Streptomyces > Streptomyces sp. NPDC104313. Next base: position 61,749 of record NZ_JBVJMW010000025.1, on the reverse strand, counting down.
TCGATGCCGGGCGGCAGGAGAGGCTCTCGATGCTGAAGTGTGCGCGGAAGGCGATCCACCGGTCGGTCTCCACTCTGACCCGGTTCAGGCCCAGCACCTGGGCGACGGCCGACTTCAGGTTGCCGTAGCGGATCTTGCTCCGAGGGACACCGCCCAGTGTGCGAAACGCGTGCACGTGCCCCTCGAAGAAGGCTTCCTGGCCGCAGGAGGCGAAGACCCTGTGGACGGCCTTGCCCGAGCAGGACATGCGGAGCGAGAACTGATGGCAGATCACCAACTCGCCGGCCAGGCGCACTGTCACGTCACCGAAGTCGACCTCCGCCTCGTGGCCCGGCGGGTGGGTCTGCGGCACGAACGCTTCCATCGGGGCCTTGCCGGATGCCACGAGGATCTCCGACTTCCGGTCGGAGACGTAGCGCCGGACCATCTGGTAGGCCGCCGCGCAGGCAACGGCGATCTTCCACCGGCTCATCGAGGGGCGCGGTACCGATGTGTTGGACGAGAAGGACGGCTGCGAGACGGCGTAACCGCTCGGTAGTCCAGCTCAAGGGCCCTGCGGGCCGTTGCGAGGACGCACACCTCGGACATCGTTCCGCACAGGGCGAGCTCCCGTACCCCGGAGCCGGCCAACGGGCTCCCCAAGGAAGTCCCGGCGAAGCCGTCGTCCTCAGTCTTGCGGATCGCGACCTCCGAAGGGCCTGCCCCGATGGGGAGACGGAGTTCCCAGCCGGGCGAGTGGGGTTCGTCCACCGCCCCGACCGGCCCGTCGTTCTGAAGGTGGACCACGAGCGCACCGCTCCTTCGGGCCCGGGAGATCAGCTCCGTCGTCCGGGCGAGCAGCCGGGTGGTCTCCGGGCACGGCCCCGTCCCCGGAGACGAAGGCCGACTGGACATCGACAACAATGAGGGCCTTGACAGGCAGCCTGCGTTCACTTGTGGCTCCATCATGACCGCCGGCCGTGAAGCCGTCCCGGGCAGGGAATCAACGCCCCGGTCGAGTGATCTGTCGTACGGCAAACGGCCCGTAACGAGTGTCCCGTACGGACTATCCCTCCCGCGCGTGCGACAACGCCACGTATGAGACCACTCCTCACGCTGCTACCCGGCCGGGGTCCCACCCGACGGATCCGCACCCGGACCCGGACCCGAGCCTGGGCCACCGGGCTCGCCTACGTGGTCGCCGTCGCGTCGGCCCCCGTGATCGCCCTCGGCGCCACCGCGACCCCGGCCGTCGCGGCCCCCCTCCCCGGCGGCCTCGGCCCCTGCGTTCCGGGTGACTGCCCGGACCCGTACCCGCCGATCAGTAATGGCCCGATCATGGGCCGCGACAACGGCATCAACATCTTCACGGGAGGCGACTACCGCGTCCGTGACCGCGCGGCCGAGGCCGAGGGCCGCATCGTCGTCCTGGGCGACTTCGACCAGAACAAGAGCGCCGCGGGCAGCGCGATCTACAACGTCGGCATCGTCGGCGTCGGCTCACGGGTCCCCCCGTCGAACGGCGCGGACTTCCTCACCACGGGCGGCAACGTCTCCGTGGCCACCGGCCAGCGTCTGCTCGCCGACGACGGGGTCGTACGGCACGCGGGCACCGCCACCGGCACCATCACCGGCACGGTCACCGCCGACCCGAACGCCGCCGCCCCGTACGCCGCGCTTCCCGGCCTGCTCAACACAGCGAGCCAGTGCTACGCGCGCAACGAGACCGGACCGCGGCCCGCCACCGGCACCGCCGTCAACCAGGGCGGCCAGACCCTTTTCACCGGCGACAACACCTCGGCGCTCCAGGTCTTCAACGTCGACTTCAACATGACCACGAGCACCGGTGCCCAGCAGGGCCTCGTCTTCCAGAACATTCCCGCGGGCGCCACCGTCCTGGTGAACGTCCTCGGCACCTCCCGCACGCTCAGCACCTACAGCGGCGGTATCGAGGACACCGACCCGCTGAACCAGCTCCGCCCGCGTCTGCTGTGGAACTTCCCGGACGCCACAACGGTGAACCTGGCCGGAACCGGCCAGTTCCAGGGCAGTGTCCTCATCGGCAACCCGGCCTCGGAGACCACGGTCACTCTGCCGGGAATCAACGGCCGTTTCTTCAGCACCGGTTCCCTCACCCACACCAGCCCGGCGGGCGGGGGCGGCGGCCAGGAGTTCCACGCCTACCCGTTCAACGGTGACCTGCCGGACTGCTCGACCCCGACGCCCCAAGCCCCGGTGACGGTGGTCAAGAAGGATGCGGACACGGGTGCTGTGCTTTCGGGTGCGGTGTTCGAGTTGTGGGAGGAGACCAATGGGGTAGCCGGTCT
>NZ_JBVJMW010000025.1:0-59343 GCF_055583985.1 Streptomyces sp. NPDC104313 | reverse complement strand
CGAAGACGGTGGATCTCGGTACGTATTACTGGCGTGAGACGGTGGCTCCGCCTGGTTATGAGTTGCCTCCGGAGACGGTGTTCGGTCCTGTGACGCTGACCGCGGCGCAGATCCCCGACGGCGTGAGTATCACCGTCGAGGACGAGAAGACGGCTGTCACCGGTCCGGTGACGGTGGTCAAGAAGGATGCGGACACGGGTGCTGTGCTTTCGGGTGCGGTGTTCGAGTTGTGGGAGGAGACCAATGGGGTAGCCGGTCTTCAGACCACCGGTGGTGAGCCCGATACCCAGATCGGTGCTTCCTGCACCACCGGCGCCAACGGTCAGTGCACCCGAACCGTCGATACCGGTACGTACTACTGGCGTGAGACAGCCGCTCCCGCCGGGTACGAACTGCCCGCCCCCGCGGTATTCGGCCCGCTGGTGCTCACCGACGAGAACGCCCCCGACGGCGTCACCGTCACCGCCGGGAACACCAAGACGCCGGTACCGCCGGAGGAGTCGACCATCAAGGTCGCCAAGACCGACGCGAAGAACGGCAAGCCGCTGGCCGGCGCCGTCTTCGAGCTGTGGCGCGAGTCCAACGGGGTCACGGGTCTGCAGACCCGCCCGAACGGCACCGTGCCGCCGGACACCCGCACCGGTCCGGGCTGCTCCACGGACCGCGTCGGGTCATGCGTCTTCGACGAACTTCCGCTCGGGACGTACTACCTGCTGGAGACAGCCGTACCCGAGGGTTACGTCCTGCCGACGAACCCTGTGAACGGCCCGTTCGTGATCACCGAGCAGAACGCCGGTGAGACCGTGACGGTCAAGGTCTCGAACAAGCGGGGGGAGCCCGGCAAGGGCAAGTGACCCACCCCCTCCCGAACTGGTGAGGCCCCCGGGGCAGCCGCGTTCTCGCGCGTGCTGCCCCGGGGGCCTCACCAGTTCGGCGCACTCCGCGGAGCGCGGACAGGCCGCTCCTGATAGCTGTGGGGTCACAGGTGTGACGGTCGCACGGTGGGTGCGGATTGCTGTCGTACGAGGCTCGGAGGTCGGCATGAGGCTTACGGATGCCATCGAACGTACCGGAGGGCCGCCCGTAGGAGGCGTACGGGGGAGAGGCGTACGGGCGGGACTTCGGGGCGGCGCGGCGTGGCGGCGGAGCGCGGTGCTGGCCGTGGTGGGCGCGGGACTGATGGCCGCACTGCCCGGGACGACGATGGCGGCGACGGCGTCCGCACCGACGCCTGCCGCGTCCGGACACACGGCTGCGGCAGAGACATGCACAGCCTCCACCGGCCCCTATCAGCGGCCCATGGAGGAGTACTTGAAGCGGACCGTGGACGGTTCCCAGTCCCCCGAGGACTGTGCGGCGATCCGTACCTTCCAGCGGTCCCAGTCGATCACCCCCGCCGACGGCTACGCCAACCTCGTCACGTACCGCACGATGACGGCCGTCAAGGTCCGTGCCAACCCCAACGCCGACGGTGTCTGCCCCCAGCGCTCCTACCGGGTCACCTGCGTCGACCTCGACCGTCAGTTGCTGTGGGTCCAGGTCGGCAAGAAGGTCGTCCTAGACCCTGTACCGATCCGTACCGGGCGCGACAACGAGGAGACCCGGACCGGCTGGCACACCATCTACTGGCGAAACCGCCACCACGTCTCCACGATCTACGACAACGCGCCCATGCCGTACGCGCAGTTCTTCGACGGCGGCCAGGCGCTGCACGGGCGCCCCGACAATCTGTTCGACGGAGGCGGGTCGGCGGGCTGTGTGAACCTGCGGCTCGCGGACGCGGCGGCTCTGTGGGACCTGCTGGACACCGACGACGCGTTGTACATCTGGGGTACCAAGCCGGGCACGGCCGACTGAACGCTGTGGGGCCCCGGGGAGACGTGCCCGGGACCCCACAGCGGTGCTTTTCTCCGTACCTGCTTCTCCGTGCTGTGGGCCGCGTCACGGATCTGGTCGGTGACCAGGTCGGGGTGGGAGATCATCGCCACGTGCGAGGAGTCGACCTCGACGGTGTGCGACTTGGCGCGCTTGGCCTCGAAGCGTTCCAGGTTCGGGGCGATGGCCTTGTCGTTCTTGGCGACGATGAACCAGGAGGGGATCGTCTTCCACGCCGCCTCGGTCGCGTTCGGTGCGAACCCGGCCTGGGCGACGGGCCGCTGCTCGACCGCCATCACGCGGGTCTGCTCCTGGGGGAGGTCGGCGGCGAAGACAGCGTGGAACTTGTCGTTCTGGATGTAGAGGTCCGTGCCGCTGGTGGTGCCGTCGGTGTACGGGACCGGCCGCAGCGCGGGCCCGAGCTCACTGCCCGCGAACTTCGTGGACAGCGTGGCGGGGTTCTCGCCCACGTCCGGCATGAACGCCGACACGTAGACCAGTGCCTTGACGTTCTTGTTCCCGGCCGCCGCCTGACTGATGACCGTGCCGCCGTAGGAGTGGCCGGCGAGGACGATCGGACCGTCGATGCTCTTGAGGATACTGGCGACGTACGCGGAGTCACTGAGCACACCCCGCAGCGGGTTCGGCGGGGCGACCACCGGATACCCCTGGTCCTGAAGCCGCTCGACCACGGCGTTCCAGCCCGACGCGTCCGCGAACGCTCCGTGGACCAGCACCACCGTCGGCTTCGTACTCCGGCCGGCGGGCTCGGGGTTCCCGGCGCCGGACGGATCCCCGCCGGCGAAGGCGGGCCCGGTCGCGAAGACCGCCGCCAGTGCCAGGGGCAACGCGCCCACACGCGCTATCCGGCGGCGCACCGGACGGGGGGAGAGGGGTGATACAGCCATGAGAGGTCTCACTTCCGCTGGAGAGCATGGTCACTCTCAGCATTGACGCGACTCCTCCAGGTCCGCGCCCCGGTCGCGGTGGTGGAGTGGAATTCTCGGCCGTGCAGGTGACAGCAGAGCATGTTCCGGGCAGCGGTAGGCCGCATGGGCGAACAGTGAGCGGATAGCGGCCAGTCCGGCATTCCGGGTGGTCACGCTGTTGTTCCGGTCGTGTGCGAGATGATCCAGGAAGCCGCCGACGAACACGGCGTCGATGTCGGTCAGCTCCAGAGCCGACGGCGGACGGCCGAGCTGCTGCCGCCTGACCCGCACGGCTCAGGCCACGATGTGTCAACTAAGAATCTCGGCCACAGCAGCCGCCTGGGCGGGCCGTACAGGCTTTGCATAAAACTGCGTGAATGCGTATAGTCATGCCATCAATCAGGAGGGTTGCCGATGGTGGTACGAGCAGCAGTGGCAGGGGCGAGCGGGTACGCCGGCGGGGAGCTCCTCCGTCTCCTCCTTGCGCACCCGGAGGTCGAGATCGGTGCCCTCACCGGGCACTCCAACGCCGGGCAGGCGCTCGGATCGCTCCAGCCGCATCTGCGGCCCCTGGCCCACCGGGTGCTGGAGCCCACCACCGCCGAGGTGCTCGCCGGTCACGACGTCGTCTTCCTGGCGCTCCCGCACGGGCAGTCCGCCGCCGTCGCCGAGCAGTTGGGGGAGGAGGTCCTCGTCGTCGACATGGGGGCCGACTTCCGGCTGAAGGACGCCGGTGACTGGGAGACGTTCTACGGGTCCCCGCACGCCGGGACCTGGCCCTATGGGCTGCCCGAGCTGCCGGGCGGGCGGGCCGCGCTCGCCGGGTCGAAGCGGATCGCGGTGCCCGGGTGCTACCCGACCGCCGTGTCCCTCGCGCTCTTCCCCGCGTACGAGGAGGGTATCGCCGAGCCGGAGGCCGTGATCGTCGCCGCGTCGGGCACCTCCGGGGCGGGCAAGGCGGCCAAGCCGCATCTGCTCGGCTCCGAGGTGATGGGCAACATGACCCCGTACGGCGTCGGCGGCGGGCACCGCCACACGCCCGAGATGATCCAGAACCTCGGCGCCGCCGCCGGTGAGCCGGTCACCGTCTCCTTCACTCCCACCCTCGCGCCCATGCCGCGCGGCATCCTCGCCACGTGCAGCGCGAAGGCGAAGCCGGGCGTGAGTGCCCAGAGCCTGCGCGCGGTGTACGAGAAGGCGTTCGCGGACGAGCCGTTCGTGGACCTCCTGCCCGAGGGGCAGTGGCCCGCCACCGCCGCGGTGTACGGCTCCAACGCCGTGCAGGTGCAGGTCGCCCACGACGCGGCCGCCGGACGGATCGTGGCCATCTGCGCCATCGACAATCTCACCAAGGGCACCGCGGGCGGCGCCCTCCAGAGCATGAACATCGCCCTCGGACTTCCCGAGGACACAGGTCTTTCGACGATCGGAGTGGCACCGTGAGCGTCACGGCAGCACAGGGATTCACCGCGGCGGGCATCGCCGCGGGAATCAAGGAGAGCGGGAACCCGGACCTGGCCCTCGTCGTCAACAACGGCCCGCGTCGCGCCGCCGCGGGCGTCTTCACCTCCAACCGCGTCAAGGCCGCCCCCGTGCTCTGGTCGGAGCAGGTACTCAAGGGCGGCGAGGTCACCGCCGTCGTCCTCAACTCCGGTGGCGCCAACGCCTGCACGGGACCCCAGGGCTTCCAGGACACCCACGCCACCGCCGAGAAGACCGCCAAGGTGCTGGAAGGGCACAGCGCCGGCGAGATCGCCGTCGCCTCCACCGGGCTCATCGGCCTTCTGCTCCCCATGGACAAGCTGCTTCCCGGCATCGAGCAGGCCGCCGCCGCCCTCAGCGAGCACGGCGGTGAGAAGGCCGCCATCGCCATCAAGACCACCGACACCGTGCACAAGACGGCCGTCGCGGGCGGCGAGGGCTGGACCGTCGGCGGTATGGCCAAGGGCGCGGGCATGCTCGCCCCGGGCCTCGCCACCATGCTCGTCGTCCTCACCACCGACGCCGATGTGGAAGCCCCCGCGCTGGATGCCGCCCTGCGCGAGGCCACCCGCACCACCTTCGACCGGGTCGACTCCGACGGCTGCATGTCCACCAACGACACCGTGCTGCTGCTCGCCTCCGGCGCCAGTGGCATCACTCCGGAGCGGGGCGAGTTCGCCGAAGCCGTACGGGCCGTCTGCGCGGACCTCGCCCGGCAGCTCATCGGCGACGCCGAGGGCGCGTCCAAGGACATCCGGATCGAGGTGATCAACGCGGCCACCGAGGACGACGCCGTCGAGGTCGGCCGGTCCATCGCCCGCAACAACCTCCTCAAGTGCGCCATCCACGGAGAGGACCCCAACTGGGGCCGTGTCCTCTCCGCCATCGGCACCACGAAGGCCGCTTTCGAGCCGGACCGGCTCAACGTCGCCATCAACGACGTCTGGGTCTGCGCGAACGGGGGAGTGGGCGAGGACCGCGACCTCGTCGACATGCGCTTCCGGGAGGTCAAGGTCACCGCTGACCTCGCAGCCGGCACCGAGTCGGCCGTCATCTGGGCCAACGACCTCACCGCGGACTACGTCCACGAGAACAGCGCGTACAGCTCATGAGCACAGCGCGGAAGCACACCGCACTCCCGAAGGCGCAGATCCTCATCGAGGCGCTGCCGTGGCTGACCCGGCACCACGGCAAGACCGTCGTCATCAAGTTCGGCGGCAACGCCATGATCGACGAGGAGTTGAAGGCCGCCTTCGCCCAGGACGTCGTCTTCCTGCGGCACGCCGGCCTCAAGCCCGTCGTCGTACACGGCGGTGGCCCGCAGATCAGCGCCCAGCTCGACAAGCAGGGCCTGGTCAGCGAGTTCAAGGCCGGGCTGCGGGTCACCACCCCCGAGGCGATGGACGTCGTCCGGATGGTGCTCGCCGGACAGGTCCAGCGCGAGCTCGTCGGGCTCCTCAACCAGCACGGCCCCCTCGCCGTCGGCATGACCGGCGAGGACGCCCACACCATCACCGCCACCCAGCACCGGCCCACCATCGACGGCGAGCTCGTCGACATCGGCCGGGTCGGCGAGATCACCGCCATCGACACCGGGGCCATCCAGGCACTGCTGGACGACGGCCGCGTCCCGGTCGTCTCCTCCATCGCCCGCTCCGCCGACGACCACCACGTCTACAACGTCAACGCCGATACCGCGGCCGCCGCGCTCGCCGCCGCCCTGAACGCCGAGACCCTGATGGTCCTCACCGACGTGGAGGGGCTGTACGAGGACTGGCCCAACAGCGACGACGTCATCAGCCGGCTCACCGCGAGCCAGTTGGAGAAGCTGCTGCCGGAACTGTCCAGCGGCATGGTCCCCAAGATGCGGGGCTGCCTGCACGCCGTGCGCAACGGCGTGGAGACCGCCCGCGTCATCGACGGCCGGGTCCAGCACTCGATCCTGCTGGAGATCTTCACCGACGAGGGCATCGGCACCATGGTCGTGCCGGACGCCCCCATCGACGTACACGCGGCACGGACGGCACACGAACAGGGGGCATCATGACCGGCACCCAGACCGGACTCACCTCACGCTGGCAGGGCGTGCTGATGGACAACTACGGCACGCCCCGCCTGCCGCTCGTCCGCGGTGAAGGCTCCTATGTCTGGGACGAGGACGGCACCCGCTATCTCGACTTCGTCGGCGGCATCGCGGTCAACGCGCTCGGCCACGCCCACCCCGCCGTCGTCGAGGCCGTCTCCACCCAGATCGCCTCGCTCGGCCACGTATCGAACCTGTTCATCGCCGAGCCGCCCGTCGCGCTCGCCGAGCGGCTCCTCCAGCTGTTCGGCCGTCACGGCAAGGTCTTCTTCGCCAACTCCGGCGCGGAGGCCAACGAGGCCGCCTTCAAGATCGGCCGACTCACCGGGCGCACCCACATGGTCGCCACCGACGGCGGCTTCCACGGCCGGACGATGGGCGCGCTCGCCCTCACCGGCCAGCCCGGGAAACGGGAGCCCTTCCGCCCCCTGCCCGGCGACGTCACCCATGTCCCGTACGGGGACGCCGACGCGCTCCGGGCGGCGGTGACCACCGACACCGCGCTGGTCGTCATCGAGCCGATCCAGGGTGAGGCCGGTGTCGTCGTCCCGCCCAAGGGCTATCTGGAGGCAGCCAGGGAGATCACCCGGGCGACCGGCACCCTCCTCGTCCTGGACGAGGTCCAGACCGGCATCGGCCGCTGCGGCCAGTGGTTCGAGCACCAGGCCCACCAAGGCGTCGAGCCGGACATCGTGACCCTCGCCAAGGGTCTCGGCGGCGGTCTGCCGATCGGTGCGACCGTCGCGTTCGGCCCGGCGGCCGACCTGCTGAAGCCGGGGCACCACGGCACCACCTTCGGCGGCAACCCGGTCGCCTGCGCCGCCGGACTCGCCGTCATCGGCACTCTCGCGGCCGATGGTGCGCTCGAGGAGGTCAAGCGGCTCGGGGAGAAGATCCGCGACGGCGTGGAGGCGCTGGGACACCCGTTGGTCTCCCACGTCCGCGGCTCGGGCCTGCTGCTGGGTATCGTGCTCACCGGACCCCTCGCACCGCAGGTGCAGCAGGCGGCCCAGGGAGCCGGCCTCCTGGTGAACGCGCCCGCCCCCGATGTCGTACGGCTCATGCCGCCGCTGATCATCGGTGACGCGGAGGTGGACGCGTTCCTGGAGATCCTGCCGAGCGCTCTCGACGCGGCACACGGGGACGGACGATCCGGAGCATGACCCTCCGGAGAATGAGGCGACGACGATGACCGAGGCGCAGGAATCCGAGCACGGCGGGCCGTCCGTGCCGCAGACCCGCACCGCCCGCCACCGCCGGATCGTGGACATCCTGAACCGGCAGCCGGTCCGCTCGCAGAGCCAGCTGGCCAAGCGCCTCGCCGACGACGGGCTGAGCGTCACCCAGGCGACGCTCTCGCGGGACCTGGACGAGCTGGGCGCGGTGAAGATCCGCAACACCGGTGGCGAGCTGATCTACGCGGTGCCGAGCGAGGGCGGATTCCGCACCCCGCAGGCCCCGCTGGGCGGCTCGGCCAAGGAGGAGCGGATGCGCAGGCTCTCGGCCGAACTGCTCATCTCGGCGGAGGCCTCGGCCAACCTCGTGGTCCTGCGCACCCCGCCCGGCGCGGCCCAGTTCCTCGCCTCGGCCATCGACCAGGCCGAACTGCACGACATCCTCGGCACCATCGCGGGCGACGACACGCTGATGCTCATCAGCCGCGACCCGAACGGCGGCCAGGCGCTCGCCGACCACCTGCTGAGGCTCGCTCAGAACGAGCGCTGAGCGGTCCTGTTCAGTAACGCGTGATCGCGGTCGGGCCCGAACGGGTCCCGACCGCGATGTGCGGGGCGCGCTGCGGGTCCGCCCAGGCGAGGATCTCCGCCATGGAGTCGGCCGGGACCGAGACGCACCCGGCCGTCGCCCCGCGCCCGTTCACGTGCAGGAAGATTCCCGCGCCCCTGCCCCGTACCGGACGGTCGTAGTTGAAGCCGATCACCAGCGCGCGGGCGTACCGCGTGCCATAGGAGACCAGGTGCTCGGCCTCCGCGGCCCGGCAGTGGCCGGGGCGCGGTTCCACCCAACGGTTGTACGCCTCCGAGTCGTTGTCCTGACACCACCAGGAGTCGTCGTTCACCTTCCGGTACGGATACGTCGTGCCGGCCGGGGCTTCCTCGATGCCGAAGGCGTACGGCAGGTCGTACAGCCCGGTGGGTGTGGTGCTCGTGCCCTGTTCCCGGCCGCTGCCCTCGGCCAGCCCGTTCGCTCCGAACCGCGCGGGCGCGGACCCGGCCTCCGTCCACCGGCCCCCGCGCCGCTCCCACCAGGTCACGGTCCCCGTCGTGGAGCCGGTGTCGGGGGCCTCGGCGGTGATCAACTGGGAGCCGCCGCCCGTGTCCGCCAGCCGGTCCGGGAGGAGCGGGCCATCGGCTCCCTCGGGCCCGGCCCCGAGGGAGCCGATGGACAGGGTGAGGAGTACGGCGAAGGTCAGCAGAGGTCGGCGCATGCTCCGGACCGTACGGCGGCCGGGGGGCGACGGCCCACCGGACCTGCTCCGGACGGCCCAGCGGCTCACTTCTCTCACCCACCGCTGTCCGCTGTGCGGCCCTCCCCGTCGTCGGATACGGATGCCGATGCTAGAGGCGTTCGGGCCGAAGAGCGTCAGCACTTTCCGCCCGCACGACCAAGTGCACCGCCCTGACCTGCCACTTTGACAAACAATACGGAGGACTGCATAGTTATACCCATCAGTGATTGCACCGTAAGGAGAAACCCGTGACCGAGCGCGTCGTACTCGCCTACTCGGGAGGCCTGGACACCTCCGTCGCCATCGGCTGGATCGCCGAGGAGACGGGCGCCGAGGTCATCGCCGTCGCCGTGGACGTCGGCCAGGGCGGCGAGGACCTGGACGTCATCCGCAAGCGCGCGCTCGCCTGCGGTGCCGTCGAAGCCGAGGTCGCGGACGCCAAGGACGAGTTCGCCGAGGAGTACTGCCTCCCGGCGATCAAGGCCAACGCCCTCTACATGGACCGCTACCCGCTGGTCTCGGCCCTCTCCCGGCCGACCATCGTCAAGCACCTCGTCGCCGCCGCCCACAAGCACAACGCCGGGATCGTCGCCCACGGCTGCACCGGCAAGGGCAACGACCAGGTCCGCTTCGAGGCCGGCATCTCCGCGCTCGGCCCCGACCTGAAGTGCATCGCCCCGGTCCGCGACTACGCGATGACCCGGGACAAGGCGATCGCCTTCTGCGAGGAGAAGAACCTCCCGATCGCGACCAGCAAGAAGTCCCCGTACTCCATCGACCAGAACGTCTTCGGGCGTGCCGTCGAGACGGGCTTCCTGGAGGACATCTGGAACGCGCCGATCGAGGACATCTACGAGTACACCGAGAACCCCGCCGCCCAGCGTGAGGCAGACGAGGTCGTCATCTCCTTCAAGGAGGGCGTGCCCGTCGCGATCGACGGCCGTCCCGTCACCGTCCTCCAGGCGATCCAGCAGCTCAACGAGCGGGCCGGCGCGCAGGGCGTCGGCCGGATCGACATGGTCGAGGACCGTCTCGTGGGCATCAAGTCCCGAGAGGTGTACGAGGCGCCCGGCGCCATCGCGCTGATCACCGCCCACCAGGAGCTGGAGAACGTCACCGTCGAGCGCGAGCTGGCCCGCTACAAGCGGCAGGTCGAGCAGCGCTGGGGCGAGATGGTCTACGACGGCCTGTGGTTCTCCCCGCTGAAGCGCGCCCTGGACGGCTTCATCAACGAGGCCAACCAGCACGTCACCGGCGACATCCGGATGACCCTGCACGGCGGCCGAGCCGTCGTCACCGGCCGGAGGTCCGAGGAGTCGCTGTACGACTTCAACCTCGCCACCTACGACTCGGGCGACACCTTCGACCAGTCCAAGGCGCAGGGCTTCATCGAGATCTTCGGTCTCTCCTCCAAGATCGCGGCCAAGCGCGACCTCGCCTGACCCTCCTTCGTTGTACAGCCGCCTCCCCGTCGTCACGCGGCAGGGAGGCGGCCGCATATCCGCACCTTGGCCTACGCCTTGGCCTTTGCCTTTTTGAGGAGCACGCAGTGAGCAGCAACAACGGTGACGTCCGGCTCTGGGGCGCGCGCTTCGCCGACGGACCGGCCGAGGCGCTGGCCAAGCTGTCCGCCTCCGTCCACTTCGACTGGCGGCTCGCACCGTACGACATCGCCGGCTCCCGAGCCCACGCACGCGTGCTCAACAAGGCGGGCCTGCTCAGCGAGGACGAGCTGACCCGGATGCTCGCCGGGCTCGACCAGCTCGAAGCCGACGTCGCGGACGGCTCCTTCACCGGGACCGTCGCCGACGAGGACGTCCACACCGCGCTGGAGCGCGGGCTGCTGGAGCGCCTCGGCGCCGACCTCGGCGGCAAGCTGCGGGCCGGGCGGTCGCGGAACGACCAGATCGCCACGCTCTTCCGGATGTACCTGCGCGACCACGCCCGGACCATCGGCGGCCTGATCGCCGACCTCCAGAGCGCGCTGGTCGCTCTCGCCGAGGCCCACGCGGACGTCGCGATGCCGGGCCGCACCCACCTCCAGCACGCCCAGCCCGTGCTCTTCGCCCACCATGTGCTCGCCCACGTCCAGTCCCTGTCCCGGGACGCCGAGCGGCTGCGCCAGTGGGACGAGCGCACCGCCGTCTCCCCGTACGGCTCCGGGGCGCTCGCCGGATCCTCGCTCGGGCTCGACCCGGAGGCGGTCGCCGCCGATCTCGGGTTCGAGCACGGCTCGGTCGCCAACTCCATCGACGGCACCGCCTCGCGGGACTTCGTCGCGGAGTTCGCCTTCATCACCGCGATGATCGGCGTCAACCTCTCCCGGATCGCGGAGGAGGTCATCATCTGGAACACGAAGGAGTTCTCCTTCGTCACCCTCCACGACGCCTTCTCCACCGGCTCCTCGATCATGCCGCAGAAGAAGAACCCGGACATCGCGGAGCTGGCCCGGGGCAAGTCCGGCCGGCTCATCGGCAATCTGACCGGCCTGCTCGCCACGCTCAAGGCGCTCCCGCTCGCGTACAACCGGGACCTCCAGGAGGACAAGGAGCCCGTCTTCGACTCCTGCGACCAGCTGGAGGTCCTGCTCCCCGCCTTCACCGGCATGATGGCCACCCTCACCGTCCACCGCGAGCGCATGGAGGAACTGGCACCGGCCGGCTTCTCGCTCGCCACCGACATCGCGGAATGGCTGGTCAAGCAAGGCGTCCCCTTCCGGGTGGCGCACGAGGTGGCCGGCGCCTGCGTCAAGGAGTGCGAGCGGGGCGCCATCGAGCTCGACCAGCTCACCGACGAACAGTTCGCCACGATCTCCGAGCACCTCACCCCCGAGGTCCGTACGGTGCTCCATGTGCGGGGCGCCCTCGCCTCCCGCGACGGCCGGGGCGGAACGGCCCCCTCCGCCGTCGCCGTCCAGCTCACCGAGGTGAAGGAAGACCTGGCCGTCCAGCACGCCTGGGCCACCGCCCGTCGGCGGTAGCGCCGGTCAGGTGCGCGCGGCGGCGATGTCGCACCGGATGGACGAAGGGTGTCGCGGGCCGCGCTCACCGGGGTAGGAGTAACCGAAACCCGACCCCGAGGAGCCCGCGATGCCCTTCGCCGCCCTGGCCGCCGCGACGACCCCGACCGCCCACATCGGGCTGGGCCTTGCCGCCGTCGGGAGGCCCGGCTACATCAATCTCCACCGAGACCGGGACCTGCCCGCCGACCGCGACGCCGACGCCCTGCGCGCCCGCACCCACGAACTGCTGGACGCCGCCTACGCCCAGGGCGTCCGGTACATCGACACCGCCCGCTCCTACGGCCGCGCCGAGGAGTTCCTGGGGGAGTGGCTGGACGCCCGGCCCTCGTTCACCGACCTCGTCGTCGGCTCCAAGTGGGGGTACACCTACACCGCCGACTGGGCCGTCGAGGCCGAGGAACACGAGGTCAAGGACCACAGCCTCGCCGCCTTCGAGCGCCAGTACGCCGAGACCCGGGCCCTGATCGGCGACCGGCTCAGCCTCTACCAGGTCCACTCGGTCACCCCGGACAGCCCGGCGCTCACCGACAAGGAACTGCTCGGCCGGCTCGGCGCCCTGGCCGCAGACGGCGTCACCGTCGGCCTCTCCACCAGCGGGCCCGCCCAGGCCGACGCGATCCGGGCCGCCCTCGCCGTCACGGTCGACGGCGAACCCCTCTTCCGTACGGTCCAGGCCACCTACAACGCCCTGGAGACCTCGGCCGCGCCCGCGCTCGCCGAGGCCCACGACGCCGGGCTCGCCGTGATCGTCAAAGAGGGCATGGCCAACGGGCGCCTGGCCGGGGACGAGGCCCCCGCCGTGTTCCAGGAGATCGCCGCCGACGCGGGCGTGGGCGGCGACGCGGTCGCCCTCGCCCTGGTCCTGCACCAGCCCTGGGCGGGTGTCGTGCTCTCCGGCGCCGCCACGGTGGGCCAGCTCGCCGGCAATCTGCACGCCGCCGTCGTCGACCTGGACGACGAGCAGCGGGCCCGCCTCGACGCCCTGGTCGAGGAGCCGGACGCCTACTGGCGGCACCGGGCGGGGCTGCCCTGGCACTGACGCCCGGTGCCGCCAGTAGGCGGCCGACCCCGACGCGGATGCCCGCCCTGCCCCGGCGCCGCCCCGGTCGGCCCGCCCGGCGTCGAACCCCGCCCCGCCGGCCTCAGGAGCGCGTCAGGACGACGAGTTCCCGGGTCGCCCGGGTCATCGCGACATAGCGGTCCACCGCCCCCTCGACTCCCGAGCCGAAGTCCTCCGGGTCGACGAGGACGACCAGGTCGAACTCCAGGCCCTTCGACAGCTCCGGGGTCAGCGACCGCACGCGGGGCGTCGCCCGGAACACGGGGGAGCCGATGACGCAGGCGATCCCGTCGTCGTTCGCGGCGAGCCAGTCGGCGAGTACGGTGTCCAGGTCCCCGACGGGGCCGTACGTGACGGGGATGCCGCTGCTGCGGACCGATACCGGCACGTTGGCGTCGGGGAGCACGGCCCGGACCACCGGCTCCGCCTCCGCCATGATCTCCTCCGGCGTCCGGTAGTTGATGGTCAGGGAGGCCGGCGTGATCCGGTCGAGCCCGACCCGCTCCAGCCGCTCCCGCCACGACTCGGTGAACCCGTGCCGGGCCTGCGCGCGGTCCCCGACGACGGTGAAACTCCGGGACGGGCACCGCTGGATCAGCATCTGCCACTGGGCGTCGGTCAGTTCCTGCGCCTCGTCCACGACGATGTGCGCGAACGGCCCGGCCAGCAGGTCGGGTTCGGCGCCGCTCGGCCGGTCGGCGGTGGCCAGGGACTCCCGCAGATCCGCCCCGCGCAGCATCATCAGCGCGCCCTCACCGTCCGCGTCCGCCTCCGCCAGGGTCTCGTCGGCGAGCAGGCCCTCGACGACCCGGTCCATCTGCTCGCGATCCGCGGCGGCCGCCGCCTCGTGCCGGCGCCTGCGCCCGGACGCCTCCGGGTCGCCGAGCCGCTGCCGTGCCGCGTCCAGGAGAGGCAGGTCGGACACCGTCCAGGCCTGGGCGTCCGGGCGCTGCAACCGCCCGACCTCCTCCGAGGTCAGCCAGGGGGCGCACCTGCGCAGATAGGCGGGTACGGACCAGAGGTCGCCGACCAGGTCGGCCGCCTCGACCAGCGGCCAGGCCCGGTCGAAGAGGGCGAACAGCTCCCGGTTCCGTCGCAGCGCGGCGCGCAGCTGTTCCTCCGGGGCATCGCCGTCGTGCTTGTCCACGAGGATCGTGAGCAGTTCCTCCCAGATCACCTCGCGCGCCTCGTTGTGCGGAGTACCCGGGTCCGCAGCCCCGAAAGCCGAGGCCCAGTCGGCGGCGCTCAGCCAGATGTCGGACCAGTGCGTCTCCACCCGTACGCCCCGGGCGGGCGGCTCCTCGTAGAACCGGACGGCCGGCTCGACCGCCTTCACCAGGTCCGCCGACGCCTTCAGCCGTGCCACCCCCGGGTCGGCCTCGGAGCTCGCCGCCGCCCCCTCGGCGACCAGGTCCCGCAGGGTGCACGTCTGCACGCCGTCCTCTCCGAGGCTGGGCAGGACATCGGCGACGTACCCCAGGTAGGGCTCGTGCGGCCCGACGAACAGCACGCCACCGCGGCGGTGGCCGAGGCGCGGGTCGGAGTACAGGAGGTAGGCGGAACGGTGCAGCGCGACGACGGTCTTCCCGGTGCCGGGCCCACCGTCGACGACGAGCGCGCCCCGGGAGCCCGCCCGGATGATGGCGTCCTGGTCGGCCTGGATGGTGCCCAGCACATCGCGCATCCGGGCCGACCGGTTGCCGCCCAGACCGGCGATGAACGCGGACTGGTCATCCAGCGCGGCATGCCCGGCGAAGCCCTCCGGGGCGAACACCTCGTCCCAGTAGTCGCTGATCCGGCCGCCGGTCCAGCGGTAGCGGCGGCGGCTCGCCAGGCCCATCGGATCGGCGTGGGTGGCCCCGAAGAACGGCTCGGCGGCAGGGGAGCGCCAGTCGAGCAGCAGCCGGCGGCCCGTGCTGTCGGTCAGCCCGAGCCGTCCCACGTACAGAAGTCCGGAACCGTCCGCGGCGACCATGTGCCCGAGGCACAGGTCGAGGCCGAACCGGCGCAGGGCGCGCAGCCGGCCGGTCAGCCGGTGGATCTCCACGTCCCGGTCCATCGCCTGCCGGCTTGCCCCGCCGGGCGCCCTGCGTTCGGCCGCGAGCCGCTCGGTCAGCTCGGCGATCGACTGTTCCAGGCAGTGGGCGATGGCCGCGAAGTGCTGCTCGTCATCGGCGATCAGCGCCGGGTCGGCCTTGGGGGAGAGGCGGTCGGGGAGGTCGAACGCGCTGGCGGTCAGGGGTTTCACGGCATCGGTTCCGATCTGCGGTGCGTACGGGGGGCGGCGTCCCACTCCGGCTACGGCGGACGATTCTGCGGCATATGGGGGGTCTTGCCGCAAGGCCCCCCATGCGCTATAAGTTGAGAGTGGCAAGGAGTGGATCTACCTCCGGCCACTTTTTTTATCTCCCGCCCCGCCCCGCCCCGCCTTCCCCTTGCCTGCCCTCCCCCCCCCATGGTGAGACGATGCTGTCTCAGGTGGGTTATGGTTGTCTCATGACTCTTGACCGTGAGCAGGTGCTGCGCTGCGCCGCCGCCCTGCTGACCCGAAAATCGACCGCCACCATGGACGAGGTCGCCAGGGCGGCGGGCATCGGCCGGGCCACCCTCCACCGTCACTTCGCCGGGCGCGACGCCCTGGTGAGAGCGCTGGAGGATCTCGGCATCCAGGAGTTCGAGGCGGCCCTGGACACCGCCCGGCTCGACGAGGACACCTCCGAGGAGGGGCTGCGTCGCCTCATCGCGGCCGTCGAGCCCAGCGCCGGACTGCTGTCCTTCCTCGTCAACGAGAACCAGCTCTTCGAGGGCGACGAGGTCAACGAGGGCTGGAACCGGGCCGACGCCCGCGTCTCCGCCTTCTTCCGCCGCGGCCAGGAACGCGGCGAGTTCCGTATCGACCTCACCCCCGCCTGGCTGACGGAAGCCCTCTACGGGCTCGTCAGTGCCGGCGCCTGGGCTGTCCAGACGGGACGGGTCGCCACACAGGACTTCCAACACATGATCGTCGAGTTGCTGCTCGGCGGAGCACGCCGGAGCGTAGAGCAATGACCAGCATCGATCAGAACCCGGACACCACGGACGCCGTACGCCGCCCGGGGCGGTGGATCGCGCTCGCCGTCCTCGTCCTCGCCGTGCTGCTGGTGGCCGTGGACGCGACCGTCCTCGGTCTCGCCACCCCGTTCCTCAGCGAGGACCTCGAACCGACCGGCACCCAGCTGCTCTGGATCGGTGACGTCTACTCCTTCGTCATCGCCGGCCTGCTCGTCTCGATGGGCAGCCTCGGCGACCGGATCGGCCGCAAGAAGCTGCTGCTGGTCGGCGCCGTCGCGTTCGGCGCGGTCTCCGTGCTCAACGCGTACGCGACTACGCCCGAGATGATGATCGTGGCCCGGGCGCTGCTCGGTGTCGCGGGCGCCACCCTGATGCCGTCCACCCTGGCCCTGATCCGCAATCTCTTCCACGACCCGCGCGAGCGCAGCCTCGCCATCGGGATCTGGGGTGCGATGGCTTCGGCTGGCGCGGCCCTCGGTCCGGTCGTCGGCGGGTTCCTGCTCGAACACTTCTGGTGGGGTTCGGTCTTCCTCATCAACCTGCCCGTGATGGCCGTCCTCGTCGTCGTCGGCATCAAGCTGATCCCCGAGTCCAAGAACCCGGCGCCCGGCCCGTGGGACATGCTCAGCGTTGGGCTCTCCCTGGTCGGCATGATCGGTGTCGTGTACGCCATCAAGGAGGCGGCCGCGCACGGGGTGAGCTGGGAGGCCGGGGTGGCGGTGGTCGCCGGCGCCGGTGCGCTCACCTGGTTCGTCCGCAGGCAACTGCGGCTTCCCGCGCCCCTGCTGGACATGAGGCTCTTCCACCACCGGGGCTTCTCCGGCGCGGTCCTCGCCGACCTGCTCACCATCCTCGGCCTGTCGGGTCTGATCTTCTTCCTCTCCCAGTTCCTGCAACTGGTGCAGGGCCGTGGGCCGCTGGAGGCCGGGCTCGCCGAGCTGCCCGCCGCGATCGGTGCGGTGACCGCCGGTCTGCTGGCCGGGTTCGCCGCCCGCCGCTTCTCGGTCCGTTCCGTCGTCTCGGGCGGTCTGGCCGCGGTCGGACTGGCCCTCGGCAGTGTGACCCTGCTCGACCAGAACACCGGGTATCCACTGCTCGGCTCCATGCTGCTGGTCGTCGGCGTCGGCGCGGGCTTCGCCTTCACCGTCACCGCCGATGTGATCCTCTCCAGCGTCCCGACGGAACAGGCGGGCTCCGCGTCCGCCGTCTCCGAGACCGCGTACGAACTGGGCGCGGCTCTCGGTATCGCCCTGCTCGGCTCCATCGTCACCGGCGTCTACCGTGGCTTCCCGACCCCGTCGGGCGTCCCCGCCGACATCGAGTCGGCCGCCCACGAGTCACTGGGCGGGGCGGTCGAGGCCGCCGGGGCACTGCCCGCCGCCCAGGCGGGGCCGCTCATCTCGGCGGCCCAGGAGGCGTTCGTCGACGGACTGCGGTCGGCCGCGGGTATCGGCGCGAGCGTACTGCTGGCCGCGGCGGTCGCCGCCTGGTTCCTGCTGCGGGGCCAGAAACTGGAGGACGGCGTCGAGCACCCGTAGGGCGGTCGACCTCAGAGCGGTGACGACGCGGGGCCCGCACCCCCTGAAGGGGTGCGGGCCCCGCGTCGTCACCGTCGTACGGGGTCAGGCGGCCTTCGCCTTCGTCGCGTACATGTCCACGTACTCCTGGCCGGACAGTCGCATCACCTCGGCCATCACCGAGTCGGTCACCGCCCGCAGCACATAGCGGTCGCGGTCCATGCCCTCGTAGCGCGAGAACTCCATCGGCTCACCGAAGCGCACCGTGACCTTGCCCGGCCGGGGCAGGCCCGCTCCGCCCGGCTGCAGCTTGTCGGTCCCGATCATCGCGAACGGGATCACCGGAGCGCCCGTCATCAGGGTCAGCCGCGCGATGCCCGTACGGCCCCGGTAGAGCCGGCCGTCGGGGGAGCGGGTGCCCTCCGGGTAGATGGCGAAGGCCTGCCCCTTCTCCAGCACCCGGCGTCCCGTCATCAGCGCCGCGACCCCGCCCCGGCCGCCGTCCCGGTCCACCGGGATCATGCCGCAGCCGGTGAAGAACCAGGCCATCAGCCGGCCCTTGAGGCCCTTGCCCGTGACGTACTCGTCCTTGCCGATGTAGAACACCGGCCGGTCGCAGCAGATCGGCATGATCATCGAGTCGATGAACGTGAGGTGGTTGCCCGCGAGGATCACCGGCCCGGTCCCGGGAATGTTCTCGACGCCTTCCACCTGTGGGCGGAACATCAGGCGCAGAATCGGTCCGAGCACTGCCTTGATGACCGTGAGACGGGACAACGGTTCCTCCGGTGTCGTGGCCTGGCCGGCCGCGATGGAATGGGTCGTACGGGCGGTGGCCGGTGCCGACGGGTGATGGTCGGTGCAGGTGAGGACGATACTCGCGGGTATGCCCTGATCGCACATCGGGTTCACCAAGCGGATACGCGGTGTTGACGTGTGTTTCCGCCATGTTGGCCGACGGTACGCCCTCTCGTACACCTCCCAGCCTACGATCGGGCCTCGCTCGACCGGTCCCGGACATCACCAAGCGAGGAGTTTTCATGACGGAGCGTGCGCGGACGACCCCCGCCCGGCGGACCCTTCTGGGCGCCGCGGTCCTCGGCACCGCCGCCCTGGGCCTGCCCGCCGCCGCCCAGGCCGCCGAGCGCGGCGGGGGGCACGGCGGCGGCCACGGATCGCTGCGCGATCTGCCCGTGCCGACGGTGATCGGCCACCGGGGGGCCAGCGGCTACCGCCCCGAGCACACCCTCGGCTCCTATCAGCTGGCCCTCGACCTGGGTGCGCACATCGTCGAGCAGGACCTCGTGCCGACCAGGGACGGCCACCTCGTCTGCCGCCACGAGAACGACATCACCGCCACCACCGATGTCGCCGACCACCCCGAGTTCGCCGGCCGCAGGACGACCAAGAGCATCGACGGCCTCGCCCTGACCGGCTGGTTCACCGAGGACTTCACCCTCGCCGAGCTGAAGACCTTGCGGGCCAAGGAGCGCATCCCGGGCAACCGCCCGGACAACACCCTCTACGACGGCCGCTGGACGATCCCCACCTTCGAGGAGGTGCTGCGCTGGGCGGAGAAGGAGGGCCGTAAGCGCTCCAAGCCGGTCTGGCTGTACGTGGAGACCAAGCACCCCACCTACTTCCGCAAGCTTGGCCTCGGCCTGGAGGAGCCGCTCGCCCGGCTGCTGCGCCGCCACGGCCGGGACCGCAGGAACTCCGCGCTCATACTCCAGTCCTTCGAACCCGGCTCGGTCCAGCGCCTCGCGCGCCTCGTCGACACCCCGCGCGTCGTCCTGCTGTCCGGCCCGAAGGAGCGCCCCTGGGACTTCGTCGAGTCGGGCGACCCGCGCACGGTGGCCGACCTGGTGAAGCCCGCCGGACTGAAGTGGCTGGCCTCCTTCGCCCAGGGCATCGGCCCCACCCTCGACCTGGTCATCCCCAAGGACGCCTCGGGACGGCTCACCACCCCGACCACGCTGGTACGGGACGCGCACGCCAAGGGCCTGCTGCTGCACCCGTACACGCTGCGCAACGAGAACAGCTTCCTGCCCGCCGACTTCCGGCGCGGCACCGATCCCAACGCCTACGGCGACGTGTTCGGCGCCTGCGCCGCCTACCTCGCCACCGGCATCGACGGCGTCTTCGCCGACCATCCGGACACGGCGCTGCTCGCGGCGGCGGACCACGCAGGGCGCTGACCCGGTACGGAGGCGGGCGCGGCGCACCTCTCGCACCTCTCTTGTACTTCTCGCACCTCTTGTACTTCTCGTACTTCTCGTGCCTCTCGTGGACGAGGTGTGCCGTCAGCCACCCGCCCCGGCATCCCCCGGTCGGGTGGTGCCGCGCCGCCGGGGCAACCAGCGGCCGTCACCGGCACGTCAGCCGGGGCATGACGCTTCTCGATCATGACCCCGGTCCGGCCTCTTCCACCGCCCTCGTCGTCCGAGCCTTACAACCCCTGGTGCGCGCGGAGGCGAGGGCCGAGGCCCCGGCCGCCGGGCTCGACCCCGCCGACCTCGAACAGAGCGTCTGGGTGCGGCTGCTGGAGCGCCCGGCCGCTGCCGGACCACCCGCCGACGCCGCCCGCTGGGTGCGCGACACCGTGAGGGGCGAGGCCCGCCGCGGACGCCGCACGGTCCGGCGGGAACGTCCGTACGCCGGAACGGATCCCGCCGCCGGACCGGCCGACTGCCCGGAACGCGCCGCCCTCAGGGCCGCCGAACGCCGGGCGTTGCGCTCCGCGATGGCCCGGCTGCCCGGCCGCTGCCCCCGGCTGCTGGAGGCGCTGCTCTCTCCCGGCGACCCGACCTACCGGGAGATCGCAGGGGAGTTGGGTATGTCACAGGGGAGCTTGGGTCCGATCCGTTCCCGTTGCCTTGGATGTCTGCGCAGAATGCTGGCTGCGGAGGTTGTCGCTCCTTCCGTGCGGGAAAGGAGCGGTAGGCAACCGGCGAACAGGTGAGCGGGAGGCGTGCACACATGGGCATGAGCGTGACCATCTCGGCGGCGACGGCACAGGACGTCGAGCAGATCTTCAGACTTCAGTACCTCTGCTTCCAGAGTGAGGCGGAGCTGTACGACAACTACCGGATCGACCCGCTCGTCCAGACCCTCGAATCTCTGCGCGCCGAGGTCGCCGACGACCTGGTGTTCGTGGCCCGGCTCGGGGACGAAGTCGTCGGCTCGGTCCGAGGGGGCACCGACCCGGACGGCACGGGCCTCATCGGCAAGCTCTGCGTCCACCCCCGGCTCCAGGGTCACGGCCTCGGGGCCCGGCTGCTGCTCGCCGCTGAGTCGGCGCTCTCCGGGGAGCGGGCGGCGACCCGCTTCCGGCTGCGCAGCGGACACCGCAGCGAGGGCAATCTGCGGCTCTACAGGCGGGCCGGATACGCCCAGGTCGGGGCCGTCACCGGAGCCGACGGCGTCCGGATGGTCCTGCTGGAGAAGGACGCCGCGGACCGGGACTACGTGGCCAGCGCCTGACCGTGCGCCGCGCCCGGTGGGGCCGTAACCAGAAGAACGGCGTCGGCGGCGGCGGGGTGGGGGCGAGCCCTCAGGCCGCCACCGTCGATGCGAGAGCAGGCACTCAGACCGCCACCGTCCTCGCGCGGCGCAGCCAGATCATCCCGGTGACCGGCAGGATCACCGGGATGAAGAGGTAGCCCATCCCGAAGTCCGACCACACCGTCGAGTCCGGGAAGGCGGCCGGCTCGGCCAGCGTCCACGCGCCGACGACCAGCACGCCGAGCAGCTCCGCGGCACAGCACACCAGGGCCGCCCGGCGGGCCTTCTCCCCGCCGCGCACCAGCGAGTAGGTGATGAAGCCGTACACCAGGGCCGCGACGGCCGAGAGCGTGTACGCCAACGGCGCCCGGTCGAAGCCCCTGACCATCTCGACGATCGTCCGCGAGGCCGCCGCGACCGTGAACACCCCGTAGAACCAGACCAGGACCCGGCCGGGACCGGTGCCCAGTTCGAAGGGCGGCCTCGGGGCCGCGTCCACCTCGGGGCGGTCGGTGTCGCTCACGTCAGTTTCCCCAGATGTCATAGAGCCGGACCTCCAGAACCGCCAGTACGACCGCGCCCGCCGCCACCGTGACCGAACCCCAGCGGGTCCGCTCGGTCAACGACAGGAATCCGGC
The DNA here is from genome assembly GCF_055583985.1 of Streptomyces sp. NPDC104313. Lineage (NCBI taxonomy): Bacteria > Bacillati > Actinomycetota > Actinomycetes > Kitasatosporales > Streptomycetaceae > Streptomyces > Streptomyces sp. NPDC104313. The sequence continues at coordinate 37,715 of NZ_JBVJMW010000025.1, read as the reverse complement.
CGCGGGCACGGCGGCGAACGAACCGATCAGATAGGCGATGAACACCGCCATCCCCTGCTCCGGCCGCTCCCCGCGCGCCAGCTGCACGACGCCCACGACCAACTGGGCCAGCGCCAGCACGGAGACGACCGCCATCCCGATGAAATGCCAGTCCTTCGTCGGCTGGTCCCGGTAGGCGGCATGTCCGCACCAGGCGGCGAGGGCGAGCGCGGCCACGGCGACCGCGACCGTCAGGGCGTCAAGCATGAGTCGAGGGTATTACGGACGGAACGCCCGCCCGCGTGCGGCCCCGGCCACCACCCGGGCGGCCACCGCCCGGGGCCGTACATCGTGGCCTTGACCACAACCGGCGCCAGACGTTCCGCTCCCCGGGCGCCCGCTCACCGCTGAACCCGACCGCGCGATCGCCCTGTCATCGCAGGTCACAGCCGCGCGTCGCGAATCGGCCGAGGCAACTGGAAGGTCATCATCCGGCCATCCAGCACTGTCCGCTATGCGGACAGTCGAGATCGCGGAGACCTCACGTCTGTTTTACTTGGCCCATGACCACGACGAGCAGCCGCACCCTTGCGACCGAGGCGATCAGCACGCCCGGTGCTCGTTGTATGTGTCGAATGCGCGCCTTCTGAGGGCCCCCGCCTGAGCCTCGCGCCCCGAAGCGAGACCGAGCCTGCGCCGTCCGCACCCCGCGGAACGAGCGCGCCCGCGCATGCGCTGCCCCCCCGGCCGACCGCCGCGTACAGCCATGCCGAGACCTCCCGGCCGACCAGCCCGCACAGTCTCTTCAGACGAATGCCCCGTGCCCGGCGGACACCGCGCCGCGCACTCGACAGTGACGGAAACCCCTGTGATCACCACGACGGGCCTCACGAAGGTCTACCAGTCGCGCGACCGTGAGGTCACCGCCCTCGACGGCGTCGACCTGCATGTCCGCGAAGGCGAGGTGTACGGCGTCATCGGACAGAGCGGCGCCGGCAAATCCTCCCTGATCCGCTGCGTCAACCTCCTGGAACGCCCCACCTCCGGCACCGTGACGGTGGCCGGCCAGGACCTCACCGCCCTCGCCGGCCGCGGCCGGCGGGCGAGCGCCGAACTGCGCCGGGCCCGCACCCGCATCGGCATGGTCTTCCAGCACTTCAACCTGCTGGACTCCCGCACCGTCCTGGACAACGTGGAGCTGCCGCTGGAGATCCTCGGCATCTCCGGCCAGGCACGCACCCGCAAGGCCAAGGACCTCCTCGACCTGGTGGGCCTCGCCGAAAAGGCGAAGTCCTACCCCGGCCAGCTCTCCGGCGGTCAGAAGCAGCGCGTGGGCATAGCCCGCGCCCTGGCGGGCGACCCCCAGGTGCTGCTCTCGGACGAGGCGACCTCCGCACTCGACCCCGAGACCACCCGCTCCATCCTCCAACTGCTGCGCGACCTCAACCAGCAGCTCGGCCTGACCGTCCTGCTCATCACGCACGAGATGGACGTCGTCAAGACCATCTGCGACTCCGCGGCGCTCATGCGGCGCGGCCGGATCGTCGAGTCCGGGACCGTCGGCGAACTCCTCGCCACCCCCGCCTCCGAACTGGCCCACGAACTGTTCCCGGTCGGCGGGACCGCCTCCGGCCCCGACCGCACGGTGCTCGACGTCACCTTCCAGGGGGAGTCGGCCTCCCAGCCGGTCATCTCCCAGCTCTCCCGTACGTACAACATCGACATCTCGATCCTCGGCGCCGCGATGGACACCGTCGGTGGCCGGCAGATCGGCCGGATGCGCATCGAACTGCCCGGCCGCTTCGAGGAGAACGTCGTCCCCATCGGTTTCCTGCGCGAGCAGGGCCTCCAGGCCGAGGTCGTCGAGGACGGGACAGGGCCGAAGACTCCCGCCGTGAGCGACGGGGCCGACGCGACCACCGCGCCCGAGGCCGCCGGCGTACCGGAGCAGACGTCCCCCGCACTCACCAAGGAGGTCGTCAAGTGACCTGGTCCGAAATGCAGCCCCTGCTGACCCAGGGCACCGTCGACACCCTCTACATGGTGCTGTGGTCCGCGCTGGTCACCGTCGCCGGCGGACTTCCGCTCGGTGTTCTGCTGGTCCTCACCGACAAGGGCGGCCTGCTGCGGAACGCCGTGGTGAACAAGGTCATCGGCGTGATCGTGAACATCGGCCGCTCCCTGCCCTTCATCATCCTGCTGATCGCCCTGATCCCCTTCACCACCTGGGTCGTCGGCACCTTCATCGGTCCCACCGCGATGATCGTGCCGCTCGCCGTCGGAGCCATCCCGTTCTTCGCGCGGCTCGTGGAGACGGCGATCCGCGAGGTCGACCACGGACTCGTCGAGGCGGTGCAGTCGATGGGCGGCTCCATCCCCACGATCGTCCGCAAGGTGCTCCTCCCGCAGGCCCTGCCCTCGCTCGTCTCGGGTGTCACCACCACCCTCATCGTGCTCATCGGCTACTCCGCGATGGCCGGCGCGGTCGGCGGCGAAGGTCTCGGCTCCAAGGCCGTCACCTACGGATTCCAGCGCTTCGACAACCAGTTCATGCTGATCACCGTCGCGCTGCTGATCGTCATCGTCACCGTGATCCAGCTGATCGGCGACCTCACCGTCCGGCTGCTGGCCCGCCGCGGCCGCACCGCCTCCTGAGGCCCGGCCCCCAGAACTCTCCGTCCCCACCGAGCCCGAACTCCTTGTCCGGGCGCACCACCACAAGAAAGAGGCACTTTTCGTGCGCAAGAACATCAAGATCACCGCTGCCGTCGCTTCCGCCGCCGCCCTCGCCCTGGGCCTGAGCGCCTGCGGTACGGCCTCCGACCCGGCGTCCAAGAGCGAGACCGGCGCGAACGCCGACACCTCCAAGGCCCTGGTCGTCGCCGCGTCCCCGACGCCGCACGCCGACATCCTGAACTTCGTCAAGAAGAACCTGGCGAAGAAGGAGGGCCTCAACCTGGAGGTCAAGGAGTTCACGGACTACGTCCTGCCGAACACCGCCACCCAGAACGGCCAGGTCGACGCCAACTTCTTCCAGCACAAGCCCTACCTGGACGACTTCAACGCGAAGCAGAAGACCACCATCGTGCCCGTGGTCGACGTCCACCTGGAGCCGCTGGGCCTCTACTCCAAGACGGTCAAGGACCTCAAGGACATCAAGGCCGGCCAGACCATCGCCGTCCCCAACGACACCACCAACGGCGGCCGCGCCCTCCAGTTGCTCGCCGAGAACGGCCTGATCACCCTCAAGGACGGCGTCGGCACCAACGCCAAGCTGAGCGACATCACCGACAAGAAGGGCCTGGAGTTCAAGGAGCTGGAGGCCGCCACCGTGCCCCGCGCCCTGGACGACGTGGACGCCGCCGTCATCAACGGCAACTACGCCATCGAGGCCGAGCTGAAGCCCGGCAAGGACTCCCTCGCCCTGGAGAAGGCCGAGGGCAACCCGTACGCCAACTTCCTGGCGGTCAAGGACGGCAACGAGAAGGACCCGCGTGTCGAGAAGCTCGCGAAGCTCCTCAACTCCGGCGAGGTCAAGAAGTTCATCGAGGACACCTACCAGGGCGCGATCGTCCCGGCCTTCGGTGCCCCCGCCAAGTCCTGACGCCCGTCCGGCACTTGCCGACGGAGCCCCGCACCTCCCTCCCGGAGGCGCGGGGCTCCGTCGTCCCGACCCGCCCACGCACACGGCGGACCCGATGCTGCATGCTGTGCTTTTAACCGGTCTTCGGTATGGAGCTGCGCATGACTACCACCTTTCCGTCCATCTCCATCAGCACGGACAGGTTGGTGATGCGCCCCTTCGAGATGGCCGACATCCCCGCGTACATCGAGATGATGAACGACGAGACGGTCACCGCGTGGATGGACGGGCCGAACCCGTACACCCAGGTGGACGCCGAACGCTGGGTCCGCAGGATCGCTCCCGCCGAACGCACCGCGGGCCACGGCATCGCCCTCGCCGTCACCGAATTCCTCACCCAGCGGCTCGTCGGCAGCGTCCGCCTCCTCAACACCGACTGGCGCACCCTGGCCACCGAGGTCCGCTACATCACCGCCCCCTGGGCGCGCGGCGAGGGGTACGCCACCGAATCCGTGCTCGCCGTAGCCCAATGGCTCTTCCGTGACCAGGGTTTCGAACGCATCGAACTGCGCACCCCCGCCGACAACACCGCCTCCCAGCAGGTCGCCCAGAAGCTCGGCTGCATCAGTGAGGGCGTCCTGCGCAACGCCCGCATCGCCCGGACCCGGACCGAGAACGGCACCGACGGCGGCTGGACCGACATCCGCACCGACCTGATCGTCTGGGGGCTCCTCCCCGAGGATCTCGAAGGGGTCGCGGAACAGCTCGCCGACGCCGGCGACTACGGCACGTACAACAGCTGGAAGTAGAGCCCGAGGGCACCCGGACCCCCGAGGTCCGGACCAGGTACTCTCACCCCTGCCCGGCACCGCACGGGCGACGCCCGCTCCCTCCGACACCTCAGGAGACAGACGACGATGGCCGACCGGGTCACGGTGATCGGCTGGGACGGCTCGCCACTGACCAGAGCGGCCACGGCCGCGCTCTCGGCCGCCACGCTCGTCGCCGGCGCCGCCCACCACCTCGCCCTGCCGGAAGTGCCCCCGCACGCCGAACGCATCCGCCTCGGCAGCGTCGATCTCGCTGCCCGCAGGATCGCCGGACACCGCGGCAGCGCCGTGGTCCTCGCCGACGGCGATCCCGGCTTCTTCGGCGTCGTCCGCACGCTGCGCGCCCGCGAACACGGCCTGGAAGTCGAGGTCGTGCCCGCCGTCTCCTCCGTGGCCACCGCCTTCGCACGGGCCGGCATGCCCTGGGACGACGCCCAGGTCGTCGTCGCCCACCCCCGCACCCTGCGCCGCGCGGTCAACGTCTGCCGGGCCCACCACAAGGTCGCCGTCCTCACCTCACCGGGCGCCGGACCCGCCGAACTGGCCCTGCTCCTCGACGGCGTCCACCGCACCTTCGTGATCTGCGAGGAGCTCGGCACCGCCCGCGAGCGCATCACCGTCCTCACCTCCGACAAGGCGGCCGACCACGCCTGGCGCGACCCCAACGTCGTCATCGTCCTGGGCGGCGGCCCCGAGACCTCCGCCGCCGGCGCCTGGATCGCCGGCCGCCGGCCCGCCTGCTCCCGGGGCATACGGGGCTGGGCCCTGCCGGCCGAGGCCTACCGGGCCGCCGGGGCCGAGCGGATGCGGGAGTCCGGAGAAGGCGAGTTTCCCGGCCTGCGCGCCGCCCAGCTCGCCCGCCTCGGCCCCCGCACCGGCGACCTGGTCTGGGACATCGGCTCCGGCAGCGGCGCCCTCGCCGTCGAGGCGGCCCGCTTCGGCGCGGCGGTCCTGGCCGTGGACGCCGACCCGGCCGCCTGCGCCCGCACCGAGGCCGCCGCCCGCGCCTTCGGTGTACCCGTCCAGGTCGTCCGCGGCCGTGCCCCGCACGTCCTGGAACGGCTGCCCGAACCGGACGTCGTACGGATCGGCGGCGGGGGAGTCCCGGTGGCCACCGCGGTCGCCGACCGCCGCCCCGAACGCATCGTGACCCACGCCTCGACCCGCGACGAGGCCGAGGCCCTCGGCGGGGCGCTCACCGGCAACGGCTACACGGTCGAATGCGCGCTGCTCCAGTCCGTGGACCTGGACACCACCGCCTGGACCGAGCGCGAAAGGTCGGTCGTTTTCCTGCTGTCCGGACGCCGGTCCGACCTCGCCCCCTGACCCGTTCGGCCCGGTGCGGAAGGTAAGCTGGCCGATCGTTGTACCGCGCCCGGCCGTTCGTCGCTTCGTACGTCAGTGTCCGGAAAAGTGGGCCGTTTTGGTCCGCACTGTGGTACGGCACAACCCGGGGGACGCGCAACGTGGCGCAGTCCACAGTGAGCCGTGGCAGAACAGCCTGTCGCGGCGGCGAACGGCCGCGAGAATAGGAAGCCCCGCGGGCGTTTCGTGCCGCGCGGCGAGCCCGCTCGTTCTTGATGACGAGCACCGGCGTGCCGTGGTTCGGCGTCCCGGGCGAAGGGCCGAAGGAGCACTGACGATGGGCGAGGGGTACGCATGACTGACACCGGCCGGATCCCGGGCGAGGGACTGCCGGAGAACGCAGGCATGGTGGAGCAGCCGGGCATCCCCGCCCCGGACGCGTACACCTTCCTCGACCCCTCCGAGCACACTCCCGAGGACGACGACCTTCTGCTGATGCCGACCTCCCAGGGCGCCTGGAGCGACCCGCAGGTCGCCCCGGCCCCCGCGCAGGGCCAGCCCGCCGCGCAGACCACGCCGGCGCAGCCCGCCGCTCCCGAGCACGGCGCCCAGCAGCTCCAGCGGCAGGTTCCCGCGCAGCAGGGCCAGGAAGCTCCAGCCTCCGCCCCCGCGGAGACGCACAGCACCCATGAGTCCGGTGGCCGCGACTCCGGCTCCGTGGACCTCAACGGCGTACGCATCCCCGCGCCCGCACCGGCGCCCGCATCGGTCGGCGCGCCCGCCCCCGCCCGCCGCCCCCTGCACCGGGGCCCCGCCCCCGCCGAGGCCCCGGCGTACGGCGGTACCCAGGGCGGCGTCGTGCGCTCGCTGGCCGACCGGGGCCCCGCCGGAGCCACCCGGACCGCCGCCCCCGCCCGCCACGCGGGCCCGCCGACGACCGGCCCCGAGTACTTCGACGCCCCGGCCGAGGACCCCTCGACCCTGCCCGGCCCGCAGCTGGGCGAGATCCCGCCGCAGGCCGGCGCCCCGTGGGGGGCGCAGCCGCCGCAGCCGGAGCAGTTCGTCGCGGAGCAGGCGCCCACCGAGCAGGCGCCCGCCGAGACGGCTCAGCAGCCGGAGCGGATTCAGGTTGTCGAGGCCGAGCAGCCGGTGGCCGAGCCCGCTATGGTCGAGCGGACTGTGGTGGTTGAACAGGTCGAGGCCGTGGTCGAGGCAGAGGAGCCGGTTCAGGAGGTACAGCCGGCCGAGCCGGTGGCCGTGTCCGTCCCGGCAGCGGTTTCGGCGGCTCCGATCGAGCAGCCGGAGCAGCCCGCTGCCGCCCCGCAGTCCGAGCCGGCCCCGCAGCCCGCTGCCGCCCCGCAGCCCGAGCCGGCCCCGCAGCCCGAGCCGGCAGAAACGGTCGTTCCCGAGCCGGCCGCCGTGGAGATGTCCCCCGTCGTTCCCGTCCCCGTCGTCGGACCGGAGCCCGAGGCGGCCCGGCCGGAGGCTCCGGCAGAGGCACCTGTCCAGGCCCCGGCCGACGAGGTGGCAGCGTCCGGGACGCCGGAGCCGGTGGAGGCGCGGCACGCTGTCGCCACGGCCCCGGAGCCCGAGGCCGGGACCGTTCCGGTGGAGGCCGCAGCCCCCGAACCCCAGGCCCCGGCACAGGACACGCCTGTCGTCGAGCCGGTGGTGCAGCCCGAGCCGGTGGTGCAGCCCGAGCCGGTGGTGCAGCCCGTCGAGCCGGCCCCGGTGGCAGCAGTGGCCGAGAGCCCGGAAGCCGTTGCTGGTCCGGAAGCCGTTGTGGCTCCGGAAACCGTTGCGGCGGAGCCGGTGGCCGAGCCGCTCGCACCCGAGCCCATCGCCGCAGAGCCTGTGGTACCCGCAGCGCCTGTGGAGCCAGTGGCGCCTGTGGAGCCCGTGGTACCCGTGGAGTCGGCCGAGCCCGTGACGGAGGGAGCGGCGGCGCAGGAGCTGACGGCCCGGCAACTTCCCGCGACGGAGCAGGAAGCCACCTCGGTCCCCGCACCCGGGTCCGCTGTCGAGCCCGGCGGGGCAGCGTCGGCGGCAGCGGCCGACGTGGTCGCGCCCGAAGCCGAGGACGGCACCGGCCCCGAGGTCATCGAGACACCGGAACTCCCGGAGCCGCTGGAGGCCGACCAGCAGGCCCCCGCCGCCGACCAGCAGGCACAGGCTGAGGCACCGCAGCACACTGACCCACCGCAACCGGCCGAGGCGGCACAGCAGCCTGAAGGGCCCGCCGAACCCGCCGAACAGGCCGAGCTGTTCACCCCGCCCGCCCCCGGTTACGACGACGCCGAGCGGGAAGCGGTCCTGCGGGTCATGCGGGAGCGCCGGGACATCCGCAACGGCTTCCGCAGCGACCCGATTCCGCACGAGGTCCTGCTCCGGGTGCTGGAGGCGGCGCACACCGCGCCGAGCGTCGGCCACTCGCAGCCGTGGGACTTCGTCGTCATCCGCTCCGCCGAGACCCGTCGCTCCATGCACGAGCTTGCCCAGAGCCAGCGCGACGCCTTCGCGAAGTCGCTGCCCAAGGGCCGGGCGAAGCAGTTCAAGGAACTGAAGATCGAGGCGATCCTCGATACTCCGGTCAACATCGTCGTGACCGCCGACCCCACCCGTGGCGGCCGTCATACCCTCGGCCGGCAGACCCAGCCGCAGATGGCGCCGTACTCCTCGGCCCTCGCCGTCGAGAACCTGTGGCTCGCCGCCCGCGCCGAGGGCCTCGGCGTCGGCTGGGTCAGCTTCTTCGACGAGCGGGAGATGGTCCGCGCGCTCGGCCTGCCCGAGCACCTGGAGGTCGTGGCCTACCTGTGCGTGGGTTACGTCGACGAGTTCCCCGAGGAGCCCGAGCTGATGCAGGCGGGCTGGTCCAAGCGCCGCCCGCTGTCCTGGGTCGTCCACGAGGAGACGTACGGTCGCCGCGCGCTGCCCGGTGCCGAGCCGCACGACCTGCTCCAGGAGACCATCTCCGCGATCCGCCCGCTGGACGCGAAGGCGCTCGGCGAGGCGTGGGAACGCCAGAAGCGGATGACGAAGCCCGCCGGCGCGCTCGGCATGCTGGAGATCATCTCCGCACAGTTGTCCGGGCTGTCCCGGATGTGCCCGCCGCCGATCCCGGAGCCCGCGGCCGTCGCGATCTTCGCCGGTGACCACGGGGTCCACGCCCAGGGAGTCACCGCCTGGCCGCAGGAGGTCACCGCCCAGATGGTGGCGAACTTCCTGGGCGGCGGAGCCGTATGCAACGCCTTCGCGGCCCAGGTCGGCGCGGAGGTCTGTGTCGTGGACGTGGGCGTGGCCACCGACCTGCCGGCGACCCCGGGGCTGCTGCCCCGCAAGGTACGCGCGGGAACAGCGGACTTCACGACGGGCCCCGCACTCTCCAGGGAAGAGGTCCTCGCGGCGATCGAGGTGGGCATCGAGACCGCCCGGGATCTGGTGGCGGCAGGCAACAAGGCTCTGCTCACCGGCGAGATGGGCATCGCCAACACCACCGCGTCGGCTGCGCTGATCTGTGTGTACACGGGGGCCGACGCCTCCGAGGTGACCGGCCGGGGGACCGGCATCAACGACGAGATGCACGCCCGTAAGGTCGACGTCGTCCGCCGCGCCCTCGACCTGCACCAGCCGGACCCGGCCGACCCGATCGGCGTGCTCGCGGCGGTCGGCGGCCTGGAGCACGCGGCGATGGCCGGTTTCCTCCTGGGCGGAGCCTCCCTGCGTACGCCGGTGATCCTGGACGGCGTGAGCGCGGGCGCGGCGGCCCTGGTGGCCCGCGCCATCGCCCCCGAGGCACTGGCGGCCTGCATCGCCGGCCACCGCAGCGCGGAGCCCGGCCATGTGGCCGCGCTCAACAAGCTGGGCCTGCGCCCGCTGGTCGACCTCGACCTGCGACTGGGCGAGGGAACCGGCGCGCTGTTGGCGCTCCCGATCGTGCAGAGCGCGGCGCGTGCGATGCACGAGGTGGCGACGTTCGACTCGGCGGGCGTGACGGAGAAGTAGTACGGGGTGAGGCGGGGGCCTCCAGTCCCGGCCCCCGCCTCACCCCGCCCGTCCCCTCACCTCGCTTTCGGCCCTCGCCCCACCCCGTATCGTGTTCCCGACCCAGACCTCAGCCTTCCGCACGTCACAGCCGCTCCACCGCCGCAGCGGCCCTACGCAGCACCCGCACGAGGAGCCCGTACCGCCATGGCCGAGCACGCAGACCACGCCGACCGCGCAGGTCACGCAGACCGCGCCGACCACCCCGCGTACCTCGTCGGACTGCGCCTGCACGGCCGCCGCGTCGTCGTTGTCGGCGGTGGACAGGTCGCGCAGCGCAGGCTGCCGCAGCTCATCGCCACCGGGGCCGTCATCACGCTGGTCTCCCCGTCCGCGACGCCCTCCGTCGAGGCCATGGCGGACGCCGGGGAGATCCGCTGGGAGCGCCGCCGCTACGAGGACGGCGATCTCGCCGACACCTGGTACGCCCTGATCGCCTCCTCCGACACCACGGCCAACGACGCCGCCTCCGCCGAGGCCGAGCGCACCCGTACCTGGTGCGTCAGGGCCGACGACGCCGAGGCCGCCACCGCCTGGACCCCGGCCACCGGCCGCAGCGAGAACGTGACCGTCGCCGTCCTCACCACCACCTCCCAGGGCCGTGACCCCCGGCACTCCGCCGCCATCCGCGACGCCATCGTCGAAGGCCTGCGCGACGGCACCCTCGCCGCCCCGCACCACCGCACCCGCGCCCCCGGTGTCGCGCTCGTCGGCGGCGGTCCCGGCGACCCGGACCTGATCACGGTCCGTGGCCGCCGCCTCCTCGCCGAGGCAGACGTGGTCATCGCCGACCGCCTCGGCCCCCGCGACCTGCTCGACGAACTCCCGCCGCACGTCGAGGTGATCGACGCCGCGAAGATCCCTTACGGGCGGTTCATGGCCCAGGAGGCGATCAACCGAACGCTCATCGAGCACGCCAAGGCGGGCAGGTCCGTCGTCCGGCTCAAGGGCGGCGACCCGTTCGTCTTCGGCCGAGGCATGGAAGAGGCCCAGGCGCTGGCCGCCGAGGGCATCCCCTGCACGGTCGTCCCCGGGATCTCCAGCACCATCTCCGTCCCCGGGGCGGCCGGCATCCCCGTCACCCACCGGGGCGTGGCCCATGAGTTCACCGTCGTCAGTGGCCATGTCGCCCCCGAGGACCCACGCTCGCTGGTCGACTGGGAGGCCATCGCCCGGCTGCGCGGCACCCTCGTCCTGCTGATGGCCGTCGACAAGATCGGCGCCATCGCCGCCGCACTGATCGGCCACGGCAAGGACCCGGCGACCCCGGTCGCCCTCGTCCAAGAGGGCACCACCGCCGCCCAGCGCCGGGTCGACGCGACCCTCGCGGACGTCGGCGAGCGCGCGGTCGCCGAGGATGTGCGCCCGCCCGCCGTGATCGTCATCGGCGAGGTCGTCGCGGTCGGCCCGCACTCCGCACCGGGGACCGGCCAGGACCGGCCGGACGACGAGGCGTGAAGTAGCCCGCGGTCACCTATCTCCATCCCAGGCGTTGGCACCACACACCGGACAAGGCAGTATCACCCTGTGGCAGAACTCATCACCGTCGACGACCCTGACGACCCGCGGCTGAGCGACTACATCGGCCTGACCGACGTCGAGCTGCGACGACGGCGCGAACCCGCCGAAGGCCTCTTCATCGCCGAGGGCGAGAAGGTGATCCGCCGCGCCCGGCAGACCGGGTACGAGATGCGGTCGATGCTGCTCTCGGCCAAGTGGGTCGACGTCATGCGCGACGTCATCGACGAGGTCCCGGCCCCGGTGTACGCCGTCACCCCCGAACTGGCCGAACGCGTCACCGGCTACCACGTCCACCGCGGTGCGCTCGCCTCCATGCAGCGCAAGCCGCTGCCCGGCTCCGACGAACTGCTGGCCACCGCGCGCCGGGTGGTGGTCATGGAATCGGTGAACGACCACACCAACATCGGTGCGATGTTGCCTTTGGGCCCCCAGAAGGGCGCAGCTCAGCGCGTCGCCATCTTCGAGGACATCGTTGATCACACGAATCTGGGGGCTGCCTTCCGCAACGCAGCCGCTCTGGGCGTGGACGCCGTCTTCCTCACACCACGCTGCGCCGACCCCCTGTACCGGCGGGCGGTGAAGGTGTCGATGGGCGCCGTCTTCCACGTCCCCTGGACCCGTCTGACCGCGTGGCCGGAGGACGCCGAGCTGTTCCGCCGGCACGGCTTCGTGACGGCTGCCCTGTGCCTCGACGAGAAGTCGATCACGATTGACGAACTGGCCGCCCGCCGGCACGGGAAACTGGCCCTGATGTTCGGCACCGAAGGCGACGGACTGTCGACCGCCGCCCTGCGCGCGGCCGATGAATGGGTCCGGATCCCGATGGCCTCAGGAGTGGACTCCCTCAACGTCGCCGCCGCCTCCGCCGTGGCCTTCTACGCGACGAGGCTCCCGTGAGCGCAACAGTGCAAAGACGCACCTGAAGAGATCACCGGTGTTCGTGTGCTGCGTGTCGCGTGCTGGCTGCTTGCTGGCAGCGCCTCGGCGTATGAGTCCGGGCAGGTGCTGAGAAGGCACGTGCTCTATCCATTGAGCTAAAGCGGCTGACCTGCGTAGACGCAGCTCCCGGGCGCTGGCCCCCGAGCCCGGGGGACACCTGGGGGACTCCCGGTGAGCGGGGCGCGAGCGCTCCCCGATCGGCCGATCGTAGGGCCTCACACTGTCTTCACACCTCCAGAGCCTCTCGCGGAAGCAATTCCGACCCCGTCGGCGTCGGTGATTTCCGAGCCGAGGAGGGGAAGGTGTCGAGCCTGAAGCTGTTCCGCCTGAGATCGAGGCCGATGCGCAGGGCCTTGTCGAGGCGCACGTGGAGATGCTGCTGGGCGTCCGGTTCCTGGCGAGCGAATACGGTACTGGGCCGGGGCACATGGGCCGGATTGACTCGCTGGGGCCGGACGAGAACGGATCGCCGGTCATTGTCGAGTACAAGCGTGGCACGGATGCCGGCGTCATCAACCAGGGCCTGTTCTACCTTGCCTGGCAAATGGACCACCGGGCCGAGTTCGAGCACCCGGTCCGAGACCGTCTCGGGGTGGCAGCCGCTTCCAAGGTCCTGTGGAGCGGACCGCGTCTGATCTGTATCGACGGCGACTTGACGCGGTACGACGTGCATGCTGTGCGCGAGCACCGGCGCTCGATCGATCTGGTCCGCTACCGACTCTTCGGCAGCGACCTGCTCGGCCTTGGGATGGTGGCGTCCGTGAGCGGCGGCATGAAGGTGGCCCGCCGGGGGCGTAGGCAGGCGGTTACCCTGGCGGCAGTTGGCGTCGTGGGAGCGTCGATGGTGGAGCTGGCGAGCGCGGTCGACGAGGCGCTGCTTGGGCTTGGGGACGGTGTGAACCGTATGGAGCGCAAGCAGTACCGGGCGTACCAGCGGCTGCGGAACTTCGCCTGCCTCTGCCCGCCGCAGCGCATCAAGCTGTTGGTCTACCTGAAGGGGTCTTGACCCAAGCCCTGACCACCCGGCCTTGAGGAAAAGCCCCGATCCGCACCCAAACGAAAGGAGGGGCATCCAAGATCGTTGTGTGACGAACAATCTGGACACCCTCGCGACAGCACTTCCACGCTGTCCTGGAGCGGTGAAGGCCCAGACCGCGCCCCTTTGTGTTCGGTCGGTGGCACAAAAAACTTCGGTCCCGGTATCGGTACGGTCCGTGCTGTGCGTGGAGCGGCGGGTGGGCAAGCTGTGGGCCACGCGTGGCGCTTTGCAGCCGACAGGGTGCGCCAACTCATGGGGAGGACTAACCAGTGCTCAACATACCCACTGGCGGGAACCCGCCGACCACCTCCGATGCCGACCCCCGGGGGCAGATCCGGGCTCGGGTCGAGGTACCCGTGTATCTGGCGGACGACACTTGCCGCACCGCCGAAATGATCACGTTCTCCGGGCTCTGTGACGGACTGGAACACATTGCCGTTGTCTTCGCACCCGTCGCCGAGGTCCCCCTGGTGCGGCTCCACTCGGAGTGCCTGACCGGCGACGTCTTCGGCTCCACCCGCTGCGACTGCGGACCCCAGCTTGATGAGTCGATGCAGCTGACCGCGGAAGCCGGCGGTGTGCTGCTCTACCTCCGTCAGGAGGGCCGTGGCATCGGCCTCTACAACAAACTCGATGCCTACCGCGTGCAGGACGAGTTGGGTCTCGACACCTTCGCGGCCAACCGGGAGCTGGACTTCTCCGACGACCTGCGCGACTACCGGGCCGCCGCCCAGATGCTCCACGCATTGGGCGTGACCCGGATCGGCCTGCTCACCAACAACCCGGACAAGGTCAACCAGATGGTCTCGTACGGCGTGGCGGTCGAGGAAGTCGTTCCCACCGGGATCTTCCGTACCGAGCGCAACCACGGATACCTGAGCGCCAAGGTCGAGTTCAGCGGGCACAGCATCCAGCTCGTGGGGGAGTCCATATGATTCAGCACCGGGGCCCCATCAGCGGCATCGCCGCCTGGCAGGCCGACTACGTGGCCACTGCGGGCTACGACAACCAAGTGATCTGCTGGGACCAGGGCACCGGGCGGGCGCTGGCCCGCGCCTTCCACGACCACCTGGCCAACCAGTGCCTGTTCTCGCCGGACGGCCGCCATCTGCTCACTTCCTCCAGCGACTACACGGCTCGGCTGTGGACTGTTCCCGACCTGCGCCTGGTGGCGGTCTTCGCCGACCAAGAGGATGACGTGGAGATGTCCGTCTTCCATCCGTCGAAAGAGCTGGTCGCGACCGCCTCCCGCGACCACCGGGTCCGGGTCTACAACTTCACCGGTCGTCTCGTCACCACCTTCACCGGGCACACCGCGGACGTCATCTCCGTCGAATGGGCCTGCGGGGCAGACGAGTTGATCTCGTCCAGCGACGACGGCACCATCAAGCGCTGGTCGCTGGAGACGGGCGGCATGATCGCAGACCTGGACATGGGCGGCGTGGAGACGGACACCGTGGCCATCTCCGCGGGCGGCACCATCTTCGCGGGCAACGACGAGGGCCGGATCATCGTCGTCGAGCCGACGGGGCGGACCGTAGTGCCCGCCCACGAGGCGGGAATCAAGCGTCTGGTGCTCGACGACTCCCGCGATCTGCTGGTCAGCCTCAGCTACGACCGGACCATGCGGCTGTGGAACGTCGCCTCAGGCAAGCCGGAGCTGCGCGACACCACCGCACTGCCGGACGACGTGTGGCCCCGCTCCTGTGCGTTCGCCGGAGGCTCGCGGCTGGTCTTCGCCACCTTCGGTGCCAGCTACCGGGGTTACGACTACCAGGCCCGGGCCTGGGACAGCGCCGAGGTCGCCCCCACCCTGGGAGTCAACGCGGTCCTGCCCGCCCCGGACGGCAGCACACTCACGGTGGGCGACGCGGGGCTGGTGCGACGCGACGGCGCCCTCGTGGCGGAGACCGGCAGTCTCTGCAACTTCCTCACCCCGCTGGGCGGCCTGGTTCTCTCCGGTGGTCAGCTCGGCAAGCTCTTCGACGCGCTGACCGGGCGCGAGCTGCATCAGCACCGGTCGCCGCTGAACTGCGGAGCCGCCTTCAGGAGGGGCGGCGAGCGGTATGCGGTCGTGGGGGCGTACACGGGCGAAGGACTGTTGGTGAAGCTCGGCGCCGAGAGTGGCATCGAGTACATCAAGGACCTTCCGCTGCATGTCAACGCCGTCAAAGGCATCGCGGTCTCCGGTGACCTGATCTTCTCGGTGGCGGCCGATGCTTCCGCCACCTGGTACCGGATCTCCACCCTGGAGAAGGTCGCCACGCTGGAGGAAGTACACGGCAGGATCGCCAACGGCTGCGCTGGTCTGGGGGAGGGCTGGTTCGCCAGCGTCAGCCGCGACCTGACCCTGCGTATCTGGGACCCGGAGCAGCGCTCCGAAACCCTGGAGACGCCGCACACCCATTCCATCAAGTGCGTCGCGGCCTCCGACGACGGCCGGTTGGTGGCCACCGGCAGCTACAACGGCCGGGTCGCCCTGTACGACCGGGTGGACTGCCGCTGGACCGAGGTTGTCCGGCCCACCACGGCAGGCATCTCCTCGCTCGCGTACGACGCGGAGCGCAAGGTGTTCGCCGCCGCGTCCTACGACGGACAGGTGTACACGGTCGGCGACTGATCCGCAGGCACCCCGGGCGGTGGCGGGGAGGCGAAGCGGCTCTCCCCGTCACCGCCCGGGTGAGGGACCGCCGCGCCCTGTCGCGCCTCGTCGCCTCCCGCCATTCAGTCGTTCAGTCGTTCAGTCGTTCAACACAGGAACAGGACTCGGGACCGTATGGACAGTCATCGGATAGCCGACCAGTACACGATCGTCCCCGCGCAGGTGCCACCGCTCGACGTGGCTGCCTACGAAGCCGCGCTCCTCTGCGACTTCCAGGGGCACTACGCCGACGGGCGCGACGTATGGACCGACGAGCAGGCGATGCGGGAGACGCCACGGCTCCTGCTGGAGGCACTCGGCGCGGCCGAGGACGCGCACGTCCTGGACATCGGGACCGGTCGTGGCCTTGATGCGGACATCCTCATCGGCGGCGGGCACCGCGTCACCGGGATCGACCTCGTCGCGTCCCCCGAGTGGCCCGCGATCACCGAAAGCAGGCCCGGCCGGGCGCGTTTCCTCGCCATCTCGGCGACGGAGCTGACAGGCACCGCGGAGTACGACGCCGTCCTGGACAACGGCTGCCTGCACCATCAGCACCCCGACCGCTACCCCCGCTATCTGCGCCGGGTGCACGAACTGCTGCGGCCCGGCGGCCTGTTCACGGTATCCGTGTTCCAGTCGGAGACGGGTGCGGGCCGCCTCTACGTGAACGGCGGCAACCGTCTCTACCGGGAGTTCACCGCCGAAGAGCTGACCGGACTCGTCACCGGGCACGGCTTCGAGCCGGTCGACCTGCGGCCGGTGCCCCGGGGCACGGTGGGGCTCCACTATCTGGTCGGCACCTTCCGCAGCACCGTGCGGAGCGGGGCCCGATGAGCGCCGGGAGCCCGCGCCGGGGCCTGGCCGCCGGACTGCTCTCCCTGGTGTCCGCGGTGGGCCTGCTCCTGCCGTCACCGGCCGCCGCGGACAGCAGGCCCGCCGACAGCCGGTCCGTCGAGGCCGGCTGGGCCGGCACCTGGGGCACGGCCCCCGCGCCCGCCGCCCCCGACGGCACGTCCAGGGAAGGCCTGCACGATCGGACTGTACGCATGGTGGTGCACACCTCCATCGGCGGCAGCGACCTGCGGCTGCGGCTGTCCCACGCGTACGGGACGGGGCCCCTGACCATCGGCCGCACCACTGTCGCCCTCCCGGAGTCCGGGTCCTCACCGGCCGCGGCCACCGGCAGCCTGCGCCCGGTCACCTTCGACGGCGGCGCGGTCTCGACCACGCTGCCCGCCGGGACGGAAGCGGTCAGCGACCCGGTTCCCTTCGACGTGCCCGCCGGAGCGAACCTGCTCGTCAGCATCCATCTGCCGACGCCGACGGGGCCCGCCACCTGGCACTGGCTGGCGCAGCAGCGTTCGTACGTTTCCGAACCCGGCGACCACGCGGCGGACCAGGCCGGGACCTCCTTCTCCCGTACGGAGACCTCGTGGTTCTTCCTTACCGGCGTGGACGTGCGGGGGCCACGGGCGCAGGGCACGGTCGTTGCGCTCGGCGACTCGCAGACCGACGGCTCGGGCTCCACCCAGGATGGCAACGGACGCTGGACCGACGCCTTCGCCCGCCGCCTCGCCGCTGACCCGGCGGCCCGCGGCCTCGGCGTGCTCAACAAGGGCCTCGGCGGCAACCGCGTACTGCGCGACGGTACGGAGACTGACCGGCCGCAGCGCGGAACCAGCGCGCTCGGCAGGCTGGACCGTGATGTGATCCGTCAGTCAGGGGTGCGCACCGCCGTGCTGCACGAAGGCATCAACGACCTCCAGCTCGAACCCCGCGCGAGCGTCGGTGAGGTGCTGGGAGGACTGCGCACCATGGCCGGACGCCTGCGCGCACAGGGCATCAGGGTGGTTGTCGGCACCCTGACCCCGTTCAAGGGCTCGCCGTTGTGGACCGTCGGGGCCGAGCGGGCCCGCACCGAACTCAACGCGGCGCTGCGCACTTCCCCCGACTTCGACGCCGTGGCCGACTTCGACAAGGCCGCCCGGGACCCCGCCGACCCGCAGCGGGTACGGGCGGACTACGACAGTGGGGACCACATCCACCTCAACGACGCCGGCTACCGCGCGCTGGCCGACGCCGTGCCCACCGCGGCACTGTCCGCAGACCCCGTTCCGACCGACGCACGGAGGCACAGGTGACCAGAAGCACGCTGCCCGCGGGTCTGCCCGCCCGCATGTCCGTCGGCCCGCCCGCCGGCATGGCCAACCCCAACACCCTGTCCGACAGGGCGGCGATGGGGCTGCCCGAAGCCTTCGTGCCCCGTACCGAACCGTGGCCGCTGCGCGAGCACCGCGACCTCCTCGGGGTCCCGGCCGACACGCTCGTATCGGTCGCGGAGGACCCCGATGAGTCCTTCTCCCGACGCTGGGCCGCAGGCACCGTCCTCGGTCTGGTCGGTGACCCGCGCATCCGCCCGGACGACCCGCCCATGGCCGACGTCCCGGCGGCCCGGGTCCGGCTCGGACTCGCCCCGGAGCAGGTCGGGCAGGTCACCGCCCGCTGGAGGCATGTGGGCGTGGAGGAGGACTGGATCGCCAAGGAGTGCCCCGAGCACGAGACGGACCTCGCGGCCTTCCGCATCGCCTTCCACCCGGTCACCAACGCTGAGTACCGCCGCTTCGCGGAGGACACGGGCAGCACGCCGCTGCCTACGTCCTGGAGGTTCGGGAACTATCCCGAGCAGCTCGGCAACCACCCGGTGTGGACCGTGTCGGCCGAGGCCGCCGACGCTTACACCGACTGGCTCGCGGGCCGTACGGGCAGGGCCTTCCGGCTGCCGACCGAGGCGGAGTGGGAGTACGCGGCGGCGGGTCCCGACGGACGGGAATTCCCCTGGGCGAGACGTTCGGGACGGACCGCGCCAACACGGTCGAGCACGGCCCGCTGGCCACCACCCCCATCGGGGTGCACCCTGCCGGGCGCTCGCCGTTCGGTGTGCACGACATGGCGGGCAACGTCGAGGAGTTCACCGCCGACGACTACCGCCCGTACCCCGGTGGTGTGGACGTCGCCGATGACCTCGCGGTCACCCGGGGCACGTATCGCATCGCCCGCGGCGGCAGCTTCACCCGCTTCGGGGACCTGGCCCGCTGTCGCCGCCGGCACGGCTGGTACCAGCGCGACATCTACGCGATGGGCTTCCGGCTGGCGGAGACACCGTGACGGGCCGGAACGCCACGACACCGAGGGAGCGGGCCGAGGAGGCCGCCATGCGGCGGGCGGTCGCGCTCGCGGCCCACGCGCTGGGCCGCACAGGACCCAACCCCGTCGTGGGCTGCGTCGTCCTCGACCCGGCCGGGAACCCGGTGGGCGAGGGCTTCCACCGGGGCGCCGGGCACATGCACGCGGAGGTCGAGGCGCTGGCCGTCGCGGGCAGCCGGTCCTGCGGCGCGACCGCCGTGGTCACCTTGGAGCCGTGTGCGCACCAAGGGCGTACGGGGCCCTGCGTCGAAGCTCTGATCGGCGCGGGCATCGTACGCGTCGTGTACGCGGTGCCCGACCCGAATCCCGACGCCGCGGGCGGCGGGCAGCGGTTGCGCGAGGCCGGGGTGGAGGTCGTTCCGGGTGTGCTGCGCACGGAGGCGGAGCGCGGCAACGAGCTGTGGCTGACCGCGATCCGCCGGGCCAGGCCGTGTGTGACCTGGAAGTTCGGCGCCAGTCTCGACGGCAGGTCGGCGGCGCCCGACGGGACATCCCGGTGGATCACCGGACAGTCGGCGCGGGAGGACGCGCACGCCCTGCGTGCCGCGCACGACGCCGTCCTGGTGGGCTCCGGGACCCTGCACGCGGACGACCCGCACCTCGGTCTGCGGCACGGAGTGCAGGGCCGCCCGCCGCTACGGGTGGTGCTGGACCGTACGGGCTCCATCCGGCCGGGCGCGCGCGTCCTCGACGACGCGGCCCGCACCCTGGTGGTTATCGGTAAAGGCGCGCCCAAGCCGCAACTGCCGGACCGCCACGAGGTCCTGGAAGTCCCCGTGGTGGCCGGCTCCCTCGACATCGAGGCACTGGCCGGGGAACTGTACGCACGCGGCCTGCGCTCGGTGCTGCTGGAGGGCGGGGCCCGGCTGGCCGGGGCCTTTGCCGCGCGCGGCATGCTCGACCGGGTGGTCGCCTATGTGGCTCCGCTGCTGATGGGCGCGGAAGGACGGCCGGTGCTCGACGGGTTCGGGGTGCGGACGCTGGGCGACGGGCTGCGGCTCGAACTCGACGACGTACAGCGGATGGGCGACGACGTACGGCTCGTACTGCGCACCGGGCGACTGCCGGGGGCGGCGGCGTGAGGCCCCGGATAGCGGTCGTCCACCACAGTCGCCGCGGCACCATGCGGACGCTGGCCCTGCGGGCCGCGGAGGGCGCGCGGGCCACCGGTGCGGACGTACGGTTGCTGCAGGTGGGGGACGAGGGCCCGACGAGTACCGCGTGGCCGGAGCGTGCCGCAGAACCGGACGACGTGCGGTGGGCGGACGGTCTGGTGCTGGCGACCCCCACCTACTTCGGCAACGTGTCGGCGCCCTTCAAGCAGTTCCTGGACACCACCAGCCTGCTGTGGCGGCAAGGGCTGCTGGCGGACCGGACGGTCACCGGCATGACCTCGTCGACGTGTACGCACGGCGGCCGAGAGGCAACCTTGCTGGCGCTCCATCAGACCGCCTACCACTGGGGCTCCTGGGTGATCGGGGCTGATCCGTCCGACCCGGCCTTCGGATCGATGGGAGGCAATCCGTACGGCCTGTCCGTCGCCAGCCGGCCGGAGGGCCCCGACCTCGGTGAGCGCGACGCGGCTCGGCGCCTGGGCCACCGGCTGGCGGACCTCACCGCCAGGGGCCACCGGACGGTGGCGGTCGCCGAGGCGCCGGACCCCGTCAAAGTGACCGTGGTGCACTGCGCCGACGAAGGCCCCGCGCGGCTCCTGGCCCAGGAGTGCGCGGCGGGCGCCCGGTCCGTGGGTGCGCGGGTGCGGCTGCGGCGGGTCGAGGGGCGGACCCGGCATCCGGAACGCGCGGCGAGCGTCGTCACCCCCGAGGACGTGGCCTGGGCGGACGCGGTGGTGTTTGGTGCCCCGGCACGGCTGGGCGGCATGGCGGCGTCGCTGATGGGCTTCGTGCAGTCGCTGGATTCCGTCGTCGGCGCCGACGGGCGGGGGCCGCTGTCCGACAAACCCGCGTCGGGCTTCGTGACGACGGCGCGCACCCACGCGGGCAGCGAGTCGGCGCTGCTGGCCTTCCACCACGCGCTGCTCCACGGCGGAGCGGTAGTGGTCCCGCCGGGCTACACGGACCCGGTCGTCTTCGAGGCGGGCGGCAATCCCTATGGCACTTCGTACGCGACGACCGCCGGAGCCCTGCTGACCCAAGAGGCCCTGGCCGCCGTCGCGTACCAGGGACGCCGCACGGCACTCGCGGGTGACCTGCTGCGCCGCCGGGCCCTGGACCACAGCGGCAGCAACCGTAACAACAGCGACGAGAGCCTGGGAGGGCTGCGGGATGAGCCTGCATCAGTACGACGAGATCGGCGAGTCCTACGAGGGGTTCAAGACGCTGCCCATGGCGCGCTACCCGGAGCGGACCAGTTTCCTGCGGATGCTCGGTGACGTGCGCGGCAGGTCCGTGCTCGACCTGGCCTGCGGCACCGGCTTCTACACCCGGCAGATCAAGCGGCTCGGCGCCGCGGAGGTGCTGGGGATCGACATCTCGGGCGAGATGGTGGCCGCTGCCCGGAACATCGAGGCGCGCAGCCCGCTCGGCGTCCGCTACGCCGTCGGTGACGTGGCCGAACTGCCGATGCCCGAGCGGCCCTTCGACGCCGCGACGGCGGTCTACCTGCTCAACTACGCCGAGGACGCCGCCGCCATGGAACGGATGTGCCGCAGCGTGCACCGGAGCCTGGCGCCCGGCGCCGAGTTCTTCGTCCTGACGCAGGCGCCCGGCTACCGGTTCGACGGGCCGCCCATGAGTCCCTATGGATTCCGCTACGAGCAGGTGGGCGTAGGCCGGATCGGGCCACGGGTGCGGATCACCGCACTGCTCGACCCGCCGGTCGAGTTCGTCACCAACTACCCGCGCGCCGAGGTCTACGAGGACTGTCTGCGGGCGGCGGGCTTCGGTGAGGTGTCCTGGTTGCCCCTGGAGGTCCCGGACGAGGGCGTGCGACAGCTGGGGGAGGAGTTCTGGGCCGACTTCCTGGCCAACCCACCGCTGGTGATGCTGCGCTGCCACGCCTGACGGGACGCCGGGTGGTAGCTCGGCCCGGCACGGGTGGAAGGGACTGCGTCCCGCCGCTTCCGAGCGGTGGGACGCAGTCCCTTTCGTTCCTGTCACCGTGGGGATGCGGCCCTGTCGCCGAGACTACAGCCAGGGCCGGAATTCCTCCCCGGACAAGAAGCACGAGGCGGCGAGGGCCGCCTTGGCGGTGCGCCGGAGGTGGAGCAACAGCCGTATGGCCGCGGCGGGATCGGCGATGAGCGTCCTGCCGCTGCCATCCAACTGGTCCTGCAGGACCTTCCCGGCACCCGCCGTGATGGTGCGCGGGCCGATGATCTCGCATCCGGTGCCGAGCAGTATCCGCTCGGTCTCGGTCGGCACCGAGGGGTCTCCGGTGCCGACCGACGTGGTGGTCAGCACGGCGACCGGCTTGCCCGTCAGCGGAGAGCCGGCCCGGGGCAGGGCGAGCCAGTCCAGGGCCGTGAGCAGCGGTTCCGGCGGCAGGGACGCCGATTCGGGCACGGCGAGCAGGAGTGCGTCCGCATCGGCCACCCTGCGGCGTAACTCCTGTGCCCCAGAGGGCAGTTGGCGGAGGGCGACTTTACTGTGCGGCGGCAGGTCGGACGGCGCCGGATGGACTTCCAGCCGCACACCGGTGGGGCCGGGCGCCGCGAGGGCGCGCAGCAGCGCCTCGCCGAAGGGGTCGGCTTCCGGCGGGGCGCAGAGACCGAGCATATGGACAACGTTCACGTCACTTCCTCCTCGTCCCCCGTGTGGTCGAACAACGGATGTTCTGGACTCCGCTGGTGTGCCCGGGCGTCCGTTGCGGTGCCGGGGCGGGGCGGGCTCAGCGGTCCCGCCCCGCCCCGGCAGAGTCCAGGTGCGGGGCGCGCAGCGATGCTGACGGCCGGTCGGAACGCTCAGGGCCGACTACTGGGAGCTGTGGGCGGTGGACGAGGGGCGCAGGCGCCGGGCGAGGAGGACACCGCTGAGGGCGAGGAGCCCGGTGAGGGCGAAGACGCCGAACAGGGCGGTGCGGATGTCGGCGTCGTAGTGCTGTGCGATGGCGATGGCCGCCCCGCCCAGACCTGCGATCAGGCCGGTGGCGAGGGTCTGTGCGAGCTGCAGTGCTCCGCTGACCTCGCCCTGCCGTTCGGCGGGTGCCTGCTCCAGGGTGTCGGCGGTCGCGGCGTTGAACGCGACGCCCATGCCGATGCCGCCGACTCCCCAGCCCACCACGGCGATCCAGGACGGGACGGACTCGACGAGGACGGCCAGGGTGATGATCGCGACACCGGCCAACAGGACGAGGAAACCGAAGGTGACGCTGCCGGTGCGGCTGCCCTGGTGCTTGCCGTCTCGTTTCGCCTGCAGGGCCGAGCCCACCACCCAGGTGATCGCACCCGCGGACAGTCCGAGACCGGCCTGGGCGGCGCTCACCCCGTGCAGTTCCTGGAGACCGAGAGGCAGGAACGCCTCACTGCCGAAGTAGACGCCGCAGAGGAGGCCGCGGATCACGATGCCCGCGCCGAGTCCCGGGCGGGCGCTGAGGGTGCCCTTCGGCGTCACTTGACGCAGCGCGGGAACGGCGATGGCCACACCCAGCAGGGCGAGCGGGACGAGCAGTGCGAAGTTCTTCAGCAACAGGGCCTGGAGGAGGAGGCCGGTGCCCGCGGTGAGCAGGACGGCGCTGGCCAGCGGTCCCTTCCACCAGGGCAGTTCGGTGGTGTCTGCCGGGGCGGCAGCGGCATCCTGAGGACGGTTGAGCTTGCGCAGTCCAGGAAGGGTCAGGATGACGGCGATCGCGATGAGCGGCAGCATGAGCAGGAAGACCGCACGCCAAGAGGTGGCATCGGCGAGCGTGCCGGCGATGACCGGTCCGATGAGCGAGGGGATCGTCCACGCGGACGAGAGCAGTGCGAACATGCGGGCCCGCAGGTGCTGGGGATACGCCAGCCCGATCACCGTGTATGCCATGGCCATGACGGCGCCGACGCCGAGGCCCTGAGTGAACCGGCCCAGCAGGAACAGCGGCCAGGAGGTGGCGACTCCCGCCACCGCGCAGCCCACCGCGAAGACGCCCATGCCCACTATCGCCGCACGCCACGGGCCGACCCGGTCGGCGGACCTGCCCGCGAGGACGGTGCCGATGATGTTGGCGAGCATGAGTGCGGACAGGCCCCAGCCGTAGGCCCCCAGGCCATCCAGATCGCGGGCGATGTCGGGCAGGACGGTGGCCACGCCGAGTGACTCGAACGCGACCATGCCGACCGACAGGATGACACCCAGCGTGAGTGCCCGGTATGGGCCGGCGAAGACGCTCTCCGCCTGCTTCGGTTCCGTGGCGGCCGGTGATGCGCCGGGTCCGCCGGGTCCTTCCGTTGCCTCGTCGACGTGCTGGGACATGGTGGTCACTCCTCGCAATATATTTCCGTTCCATTGTGGAACGGAACGGAAGCATACCTATACTGGTGCGATGGTGAACACCCCGAACGGCACCCCGGCCAACACGAGACCGCCCGCCAGGCAACGCTCCGGAAGACCGCGGGACGAACGCATCGACGCGGCCGTGCCCAACGCAGTGATGGAGATCCTCAGCGAGAAGGGTTACGCCAATCTGACGCTTGAGGCGGTCGCCGCGCGTGCCGGTACGAGTAAGCCGGCCCTGCGCCGCCGCTGGCAGTCCCGTCAGCATCTCGTCGTGGACGCTATCGCCACGACGATCGGAACCCAGCCCACTCCGGACACCGGGTGCACGCACTGCGACCTCATCGCCGGGATCGGCACCCTTAGCCAGGCGTTCACCACCACCGTGGGGCGGCGCACGCTGCCCGCCCTGGTCGCGGACCTCGCCGACGACCCGGAGCTCGAATCGGCGTTCCTCGACAAATTCTTCCACCCGCGCCGAGCCTCCACGGCCGAGGCCCTGCGGCGCGGGATCCGACGGGGGGACATCCGGGCCGACGCCGACATCGACCTGCTCCTGGACATGCTGGCCTCGACCGCGTACTACCGGGTGCTCTTCGCACACCTGCCCGTCACGGCCACGCTCGCGGAGGACGTGGTCCAACTGGTCCTTGCGGGGGTGGCCACCGAGCAGTGGCGGACCCGGAGCGGGGGCGTGGACGGTACCTGATCGCGGGTCAACGTTCGGGTGCGCCGGGTCAGCCCGGCTACGAGGCGAGGAAGTGCTGCTTTGCTCAGCCGAGATTTCGAACTGTCCGCCCTTGAAAGGGCTCTGGTCTCTGCGGCTTCCGGAATGGGAGCCAGCCTTCTCCTGGAAGGCGGTATCGGCGTCGGCAAGTCCCATCTGGTGCGCGCCACGCTGCGGGCCGCCCGGAGCAGGGGATTCGAGGTGATCTTCGCCCGCGCGCGGCAGTCCGAACGGGAGCTTCGGTACGGCCTGTTGGATCAGGTCCGCGACCGGCTTCCCAATGGCGCCATCCCCGCCTCTTCCGCCGCACGTGCCGCCCCCGCACACGCGGCGGAAGAGGCGGGGGCGGCCCCGGCCCCCGTGCACCGTCTCGTCGCGGAACTCACCGCGCGGGCTCCGCTGCTGCTGGTCGTGGACGACCTTCAGTGGGCCGATCCGTACTCGCTGCACTGGCTCGGCCGCTTCATGAACAGCCTCGAAGGGCAGCCGGTCGCCCTCGTCGCGACCCTGGCGTGGGACCACTTCGAGGTGAAGGACGCCGATCAGCGGCCCGCCGGTACGACGTCCTTGGCCGGGGTGGCTTCCGAGTTCCACCGGCGCGAGGTGCTGCAGGGCCTGAACACCGACAGCGTCGGCTATCTGCTGGCATCCGCCTTCGGCGAACCCATGAACATGGAGTTCGCCCGCGCCTCTCACGAGGCCACGGGCGGCAACCCCCGGCTGGTACGGGCCCTCCTGCGCGAAATGCGACGCTGCGGCGTCGCCTCGGCCGACCTGTCCACCGGGCGCATCGCCGAGATCGGTTCGGCGGAGGTCGCGGAGATGTTCGTCGCCCGGTTCGAGGAGCGCTTCCCCGCGGTCGGCCGGACCCTCGACATCATCGCCGTTATGAACCGTGTCGAATCCCCGCAGGTGGTCGCCGAATTCGTCGGTGTCACCAGTGGGTCGGCCGCCGACGAGCTCCACGCACTCGTCCGCTGCGGCGTCCTGGACGAGACCCCGGAGGGCATCGGATTCAGCCGGACGATGATCCGGATGTCGTTCCTCACCGTGATGCCCCCCAGTGAGCGCGCCCGGCTGCACGCCGAGGCCGCCAGAGTGCTGCACAGCATGGCCGCTTCCCGCGACGAGATCACCGCCCACCTGCTCCGTGCCGAGCCGGTGGCCGAACCCTGGTCCTGCAGGCTGCTCGTCGACGCGGCCGACACCGCACTCGCCGAAGGCGACCTGAAGAAGGCCAGGACCTGTTTGGAACGCGGCTTGGACGAGTGCAGCCCGAGAGAGGAACAGGGGCTGCTGCGGCGGCTCGGGCACGTCGAACTCGCCGAGAACCCCGCTGCTGCGGTCGCCGTGTTCCACCGCACCCTGGACCACGCTCACGAGCCTGACGAACGGCGGGCCGTCGCCCTCGTCGACCTGGCCCAGGCGATCGGGCTGACCGGTGACATCGCGGAAGCCCTACGGACCGTGGAGGACGAGGTGACGAATTTCGAAGATGCCTCCGCGGACAAGGAGTTATGCGCCGGCATCTCCGCCGTACGCGACCTGCTCACCCTGCTCAATGGCAGGAGCGCACCGCGGATGCGGGCAACGGTCCCCCCGGAGGCCTCCGCCACACCCTGGGTCCGGCGTGCCCAGGCCGCCTTGGCGGCCGTATGCGCGCAATGGAGCGGCGAGCGGCGTGAGGAGGCGGTGCGGCATGCCCGGCTCGGACTGAGTGAACCGGTCGAATCCGTCAACGCGCACGCCGGCGTACGTCTCGTCCTTGTCCTGGTGCTGTCGCGTGCGGGTGAACACGAGGAGGCGGCGAAAGCGTGCGGCGCGATCCTCTGCGAGGCGACGGCGGAGGGCTCGGGCAGCGTGGCGGCGCTGGCCCGCGCGGTGCTCGCGGAGTGCGCCTTTCGGATTGGCCGCATCCAGGAGGCCGAGGACGCGGCGCGCGAGGCGCTGGAGTACGGCCCGGGCCGCCAGTGGCTGGGATCCGCGCTGGCCCGCTGCTGGCTGGGCGCCACCCTCCTCGAATCCGGAGACCTCAAGGGAGCCCAGCGGCTGCTCCTCGACGACCGGCCCCACACCCCCGACGTACTGCTTCCCGGGCTGCTGTTCCACCGCGGGCGGCTTCAGGTCGCGGTGGGCCGGGCCGAAGCTGGCCTGGCCGACCTGGAGGAGTGCGGCCGTCAGTTACAGATGCGGGGCTGGTCGAACCCCGCGGTATACCCCTGGCGCTCCGAAGCCGCCCTCACCCATGCACAGCTCGGCAACCACGCCGACGCCGAGCGGCTGGTCAGGGAGGAGCTCGACCAGGCGCGCGGCTGGGGTGCGCCGCACGCCATCGGCAGAGCTCTGCGGGTGCTCGGCCTGCTCGCCCGTGGCGACCAGCGGGCAGCGCTCCTCGGCGAAGCGGTTGGGGTCCTCCGGGAGTCGGGCGCCGCCCTCGAGGAGGCCCGCGCCCTGCGCGACCTGGGCCGCGAACTGCTGCGCACCAGCAAGGCCCGGCTGGCCCGGGAGTATCTGCGCGCGGCCATGGGAATGGCCGAGAAGTGCGGCGCTCACATGCTCGTCCGCGAGCTGGGTCAGGATCTGGCGGAGGCGGGCGCGAGACCGCGCCGCGACACCGAAATAGGCCTGGGGTCTCTCACCCCGGCCGAGCACCGCACCGCACTGCTCGCGGCCGAGGGCCTTACCAACAAGGAGATCGCCAACCGCAGGTACGTCACCCGCCGCACGGTGGAGATGCACCTGAGCAGGGTCTACCGAAAGCTGTCGATATCGAACCGCCGCGACCTCTCGGCGGTGACGGGCGCGACATCCCTCACCCCGGCCGCCATCGGCTCCGAGGAAGGAGGCGGCCGGATGTCCTGCACTTCGTAGCCCCGACACGACCTCGTACGCGAAACAGCAAGGGACCGACCCCCGGCGGAGTCGACCTCTTCTGAACTGTACGTTTGCCACGTCATCGACGTGGTGTTATTTCACCCACTCAGACGTGGAAGCGGAACGCCGGCACCAGATTTTGACCTGCGGAAGCGGCGGAGTGCTGGTGCTGATCCAGCCGGGATCCAGCCGCCGAAAACCGCAAGGCTGACGATCGCCCGCTCCCCCGCCTTCCGCAGTAACGCCTCCCATCAGAATGACACCATTCCGTGGAAATGTTTGGTGTCGTTTATCCTGGTGAGGAGAGTCGCGAATGTCCCGGACAATGATCGTTCTTGATGACGAAATGGTTGCGCAGGCCAAGGAGATCTACGGCACAAAGAGCTAGGCGGCCGCCGTGCGTGCGGCTGCGGAGGATGCGGTGAAGCGCCGTCTCCGTCAGCAGTTCATCGACGCCGTCAAATCGGGCGAGCTTGATTTCGGTGAGATCGTCGAGAAGACGAAGGTGACGGACCCTGACCGGGACGAGAGGACAGTCTGAGTGAGCGCTCCGTTCCTGGTCGACGAATCCGCCCTCGCACGCCGGCACCTGCCCCTGGTCGCCGCCGTTCTCGATCCGCTCGACGAACGAGGACTGCTGGCGATCTGCCCCGCCGTCGAGTACGAACTCATGTACAGCATTCGCGGCAAGAGTGAGGCCCCTGTCGTCGCGGAGCGGCTACGGGGCTTTGATTATCTCTATGGCGACGACTGGGTCTTTGATCGCGCCCTTGAGGTTCAGCGCGCTGCCATCGAGCGTGGATTTCACCGTGCACTGTCCCTCCCGGACCTGCTGGTTGCCGCGACCGCCGAGCGGAGCGATGAAGTCGTCCTCCACCACGACGCCGACTACGACATGATCGTCGGCATCACCGGGCAGCGCTGCCCGTGGGTCGTGGAGCCAGGAACGGCCGACTGACGCGCCGCGCACTGCCGTCGGATTCGACGACGGCGGTGTCTCCGGAGCATGCGCACCGAAATCCCGGCACCGCACCTCGCGTTCTGGTGGCAGTCGAATTTCACGACGACGCGGACAGCGCTGGATCGTGCCCCTCCACGTGGTGTAGCCGATCAACTGGGGGTGGTGTTCGGGGTGTCGGGAAGCTCGGGGGTGGTGTTCTCGGTGTGTTCACCGGTGTAGATGTCGGCCATGCTGCCCTCGGAGAGGTAGCGGCGGGGGAAGGGGGTCCATTCGTCATGCATCTCGGCGAGCACGGCGGTGACGAGCCATTCCAGGGCGGCGGGGTTGGGGAAGGCCTGGACGACGTCGGTGCGACGTTTGATCTCCCGGTTGATCCGCTCCAGGGGATTCGCGCTCTCGACCAGGACGGCTCCTTGCGTCAGGGGGCACAGGTCGCCGAGCTGACCGGCCTGGTCGATCTGCCCGGCCACCCGGACGGCACCCGCCTGATCGTGCGTCGTGAACGCCCTCATCCCGGCGCCCAGCTCTCGCTCTTCGACCAGGACGAAGGCATGCGCCACCGGTGTTCCTCACCGAAACCTGCCATGACGGCGGCGGTTCCCTCAAGCATCTGGAGGTCCGGCACCGCGGACACGCCACCGTCGAGGACCACATCCGCTGCGGCAAGGACACCGGCTTCGGCCGCTTTCCCTCCTGGCGCTTCACGGTGAACGCGGCCTGGCTGGAGCCGTACCTGGCCGCGATCGACCTGCTCGCCTGAACCCGCACCCTGCTACTGGACGGCGACCTCGCCCCCGCCGAACCCAAGAAGCTCCGCTACCGGCTCCTGCGCGTCGCCGCCCGCCTCACCCGCCGCCTGCTTGAGGATCTCCGAAACCCGGCCCTGGCGAAACGAACCCGCCACCGCCTTCCACCGCCTCGCCGCCCTGCCCCGCCCAGTCTTCTGACGGACAGCTGTCCCGACCGCCTCAATCCGAAAGACCTCGGAGACTCCGACCCCCGCGTCGGCACCCCCGCATGCCCACACAAGGGAAACAACCCCGGGACACCCACGAGTTGACGACAGTCAGCAGACCGTCACGGCAACCGAAACGGCGAGGCCAATCTGCGACGGGCGCGGCACCCTGCTCAAACCCAGACCCTCGCCGTGGTCGACGGCGTCCCACCCGTCGAAGGGCGACCCGGACGACCTCGCCGAAGGCCCGAGGCCCTCCTCGGCGACAAGGGCTACGACTCCAACCCGAACCGCGACGCACTGCGCAAGCGCCGGATCATGCCCGTCATCTCACACAAGGGCCGGCCGAACATCAAGGGCCTGGGCAAACTCCGCTACTTGGTGGAGCAGACCTTCGCCCTGCTCCACCACCTCAAACGACTTGCCGTCCACTGGGAACGCCGAACCGAACTCCACGACGCCTTTGTCTCCTTTGCCTGCTGCCTCATCTGTTACCGGTGCCTCAATGAAGACCCGTTCATAATCGCGTTTACGAACTCTATGAGTGATCCGCGTCACATACAGACATGCAAGGTGAATGTAGCATGCGAGATGTTATCGAGGAGCTTTATCCTAGCGATCGCACGGGAGAACGAGTGGGCCAGCAGAAAAATATCGGCATTCTTTTGGTCTGTGGAGACGAATTAGAATGTGCCGGGATGGCCGCCTTACTTGGAAGCCATAGGGGGCTTTTAGTTGTCGGAGATGTGTCATCCTTATCGGCAGCGGAATCGGCAATTAAGTCCTTGAGGCCTGATATAATCCTATGCAGCGAACGCGCGCTTTCCTGCGATACGATGGCGCTTGCTGAAATGCTTGCGGGGCAGCCCAAGGGTGCCAAGCCCACCCACCTCATCGCCCTGCTTTCTTCGCTGGACAGCCAAGACATCGAGTTTTTGCGCATCGACCGGTGTATCGTGCTCGACCGCCGCATGAGTTCGGACGAACTCGTCGCTGGCATCCGCGTAACCGCAGCAGGATATCTGCCGGTGCGTAGCGATTTGGCTGGCAATTTGGCGCGAGCATTAGTCAGCGTTAAGGGGGCTAGGGGGCAGGCTGGGGAGCGCGTACAGAATTTAACCAAGCGTGAACTTCGGGTATTTGAGCTCATGATCCAAGGGCTATCGAATCCGGAAATTGCGACTTACCTTAAAGTGGCCGAATCCACAGTCAAGTCACACGTACAGGGCGTTCTCGGCAAACTAAATCTCCGCGATCGTATCCATGCGGTCATCTACGCATACGAAGCCAACCTCGTGCGGCGCCCTTTCAAGCTACAGGCACACGACTCTTTCGTTACCTCTCTGCTGAATTGAATTTATGGCGTCGTGGCGCGGTCCGGTCGCTCATGTCGCGAAGGACCTGGGCATCCAAAGGAGGCACATTCCTGGTACCCCAGATGCGATCTGCGGAACGGAGGTATCGGAACGCGACCTGAGTTCGTCAAAATCAGGCTGCTGGCAGCGTCGGTCCCGGACGATCTACTGCAGGATGGCGGCATCCATCGCCACCGACAGGCTCCTCGGCCGCATGTCTGCCCAGTGGCTCTCAACGAAATCGAGGCATGCGCTCCGGCTGTCCGCCGGCTTCGCCATGGCCCAGCCTGCCGGCACTTCATTGGTGGCGGGCCAGAGAGAGTACTGATCCTCTTCGTTCCGCAGAACCAGGTAAAGGGAATCCTCGTTCTCGAAAGGGTTTGTCATCTTCATCTCCATGCGTCTACTGGACGGATGCTTATGGAGACACGCTACGCGCAGACAAGGGTTCAGTAAACCCTCTCGCGGAGCCAGAGAACGGATGAACAGACTGATGGGGGAGGCCGTTTCAGCCATTGCTCCACCGATCGGATGAGGCTGCGGCGGATGCGCTTTGGGAACTGCGGCCACTATCACCTCTCTGAGGCTTACACAACGCGTTCATGGGGTGGGGCAGATAATCAAACCCCAGTTCTTTTTTATCGGGTCCAGTCGGCGCTGACGACCCGCGCGAGCGCCTCCACGCTCCCTCCAAGGGATGACGCCCATGCCCCGAAGGGCCTCATCCGACAGGAGGAGAGGGCCTCGAATCACACCGGTCGACTCATTTACAGAACCTCTCTCGCATACCTAGCGTGAGCATCCGGGGGATCTTGGTTCGATATTTTTGGCGCGCCGGGTGCTGGTTCTCGAAACGTGAACCACGATCCCCAGCGCGGAGATTTGATCTGGGAGAATCGCCAATGGCAGGTGAGGGCTCATATCACGCGCCTCGGGAAGAGGTTCTGTGCGGCCTGGTCGCGGACATCCTGGGACTGCCCCAGGTCGACGGAGGCGGTCGCTTCTTCGATCTCGGTGGCGACAGCATCATGGCGATGCAGCTGGTAAGTCGAGCGCGTGAAGCGGGCCTGGAAATCACCCGCCGGGAAGTGTTCCGCAGTGCGTCGGTGGCGGAGCTGGCTCGGGTCGCGCGTGAGGTGGAGTCGGTGGGGGTCCCCTGTCCGGCCGGTGACGGTGTGGGTGTGGTGCCGTTGACTCCGGTCATGCACGCCTTCGATGTGGACGGTGCTGACTTCGACAAGTTCCAGCAGTCGGTGCTCGTGCGTGTTCCCGCTGATGCTGGCCTCGGCCGGCTGGCCGAGGTGCTGCAGGCGGTCCTGGACCATCATGATGTGCTGCGTGCGCGACTGAGCGGTGTGGTTGGTGACCGGGCGCTGGAAATCGATGAGCCCGGCACGGTGCGGGTGATAGAGCGTCTGGAGCGGGTCGATGTTTCCTGCATGGATGCCTCGGCGCTGAGAGCGGCGGTGACTGCCGCACTGCGTGAGGCCCAGGCACTCCTGAACCCGGGTGCGGGTGTGATGGTCCGTGCTGTCTGGTTCGATGCGGGTGCGAACCGGCCGGGGCGGCTTCTGCTGGTGGTGCATCATCTGGTGGTCGACGGTGCCTCCTGGCACATTCTCCTGCCCGATTTCGCGACGGCTTGGGGCGCGGTGGCCGCAGGCCGGTCCGTCGTACTTCCGCCGGTCGGGACACCGTTTCGCCGGTGGGCCCACCTCCTCACCGAGGAGGCACAGAACCCCGCCCGGCTCAAGGAGTTGCCGGCCTGGATCCGGCTTCTTCAGCGGCCCGAACCTCTCATGGGAGGACGGAGGCTGGACCCGGTACGCGACACCCGTGGCACCTCGGCCACCATGTCGTGGACGCTGTCTGCCGCGGAGGCCGAGCCCCTGCTGAGCCGCGTGCCGTCTCTGTACTTCTGCGATGCCGACGATGTGCTGCTGACTGGCCTGGCGCTGGCCTTCGCCCAATGGCGGGGTGCCCGAGGTGAGGGGAATGGCCGGTCGCTGCTGGTGGATCTGGAGGGTCACGGCCGTCAGGAGATCACCGATGGCGTCGAACTCTCCCGCACCGTGGGCTGGTTCACCAGCATCCACCCCGTACGCCTCGATACGAGCGGCGACGGCGGCCGGTCCGTCGGCGACGTACTGAAGCAGATCAAGGAGCAGCTCAGGGCGCTGCCCGACCACGGCATCGGTTACGGCATGCTGCGCCACCTCAACCCGCATACCGGGAACAGGCTGGCCCAACTGCCCACTCGCCAAGTAACGTTCCGGCGCCTCGGCTCCTCCCTGGCTCGCGTGGACACGGACTGGGCCCCGGCTGAGGGGATCGAAGAGATGGTCGGTGCCGGGTCGACGCCGCTGCGACACGCCCTCAGCATCAATGCCGTCACTCAGGACGATGAGGACGGGTTGCGGTTGACGATCAGCTGCACCTGGCCGCGCGAGCTGCTCACGGAGGATGACGTCCGGGAGCTCGGCGAGGCCTGGATCGCCGCGCTGAACACCCTCGCCGCACACGCGGACGACCCGCAGGCGGGCGGACGCAGCCCCTCCGACCTTGGCCTGGTCTCCCTCAGCCAGGGGGAAATGGACGAGATTACCCAGCAGTTGCTGCTCTGAGCGGAACGAGGCGCTTGTGATCGGAACCAGGCGGGTTCCCTAGCCCCGTCGGACAGGGAGCCGTCAAGCGTTTGCTCTCTGCCGGCAGCCGTCCCCATCTCGTAGCCCGACGCCTTGTCGGCGGCCGCGTCTTTCTCGGTATCCGCGCCTTGCCGCGGTTTCTGACAGCGATGTCACCCATCTGCCCCAACAGGCAGTGGCGTGTTCGAGTTCCGAACTCAGCAATAGACCAAGGTAACTAAGAGGGGTATTGGTAATGCAGCGGGGATTTCTTGACATCTTGCCTCTGTCTCCGTTGCAGGAGGGGCTGTTGTTCCATGCTCTGTACGACGAGCGGGGTCCGGATGTGTATGTGGTGCAGTTGGCTCTCGAGCTGGAGGGTGAGGTGGACGCGGAGCGCCTGCGGGCCGCCGGTCGGTCGCTGCTGGGGCGTTACCCGAATCTGTCCGCGGGCTTCGTCGTACGGGGCGGCGGTCAGCCCGTCCAGGTCATCCCGGACTCGGTGGAACTGCCGTGGCGGGAAGCGGACTTGCGCGGCTTCACGCCTGATGTCCGGTCGGTGGAACTGGAGCGTCTGGTCAAGGAAGAGGCATCGCGACGCTTTGATATGAAGCGGCCCCCGCTGCTCCGGTTCGCCCTGGCCCGCCTGGATGACGACCGCTTCAGCCTCGTCCTCACCTTCCATCACATCCTGCTCGACGGCTGGTCGATGTCCGTGTTCATGCGTGACCTGTTCGCGCTGTACGGTGCGGACGGTGAGGGTGCGGATGAAGACCGTGCGGGACTGTCGCAAGCGGCGCCCTACAAGGAGTACCTGTCGTGGCTGGCGGGCCAGGACCGCGAGGAGTCGAATGCGGCGTGGGCCAAGGCGCTGGCCGGCCTGGAGGAGCCGTGCCGCCTGGCACCCGGTGAGCTGATACGCGCGACTGAGGCACCCGCGCAGGTCACACGTGTGATTCCGGAGGAACTGACCACGCGATTAGTGGAGTTGACACGCAGTCGTGGCCTGACGATGAACACCCTGGTCCAGGGCGCTTGGGCGCTGCTGCTCGGCTCGCTGACCGGCCGCGACGACGTCGTCTTCGGTGCGACGGTGTCCGGGCGGCCTCCGGAGCTCCCGGGTGTGGAGTCCATGGTGGGCCTCTTCGTCAACACTGTCCCTGTCCGTGTCCAGCTCGACGCGTCGGAGCCGCTGATCGGCTTTCTGGCACGGGTACAACACGAGCAGGCAGAACTGCTCGACCACGGATACCTCAACCTGGCCGAGATTCAACGGACGGCCGGCTTCGGTGAACTTTTCGACACCACGACGGTCTTCGAGAACTACCCTCTCAACCCCGAGGGATTCGTCGATGCTGTCGACGACCTGGGCATCGAGTCCTTCACCGCGTACGGCGACGGAATCACTCATTACCCGATGACCCTCGCCATCGTGCCCGGCCGTGAGATCGAGCTCAAGCTTGCCTATCGAACCGATGTGTTCGACCGGAAGGCCACCGAGGACATCGCCTCCCGGTTCCTTGCGGTGTTGCGGGCGGTGGTGGAGGATCCGGAGTCGCGGGTGGGGCGAGTGGATGTGCTCTCGGTGCAGGAGCGCCGGGATCTGCTGGTCGAGTGGAATCAGCCGGGCCCTGAGACCGTGCCCGGTTGCCTACCTAAGGTGTTCGAGGCCCAGGTGGCACAGGCCCCGGACGCGGTGGCCCTGTCCTGCGGCAACGAGCAGCTCACCTATGGCGAACTGAACGGACGCGCCAATCAACTGGCACGTCTGCTGATCAGCGAGGGGGTGGGTCCCGAGCAGGTGGTGGCCCTGGCCCTGCCCCGCTCGCTGGATCTTGTCGTGGGTGTTCTCGGGGTTCTCAAAGCCGGTGCCGCATACGTACCGTTGGACGCCGACTACCCTGCCGAACGCCTCGCCTACACCCTCAGCGACGCACGCCCCGTACGTCTGGTGACTACTACCGCGATTGCCGCTGAGCTTCCCGCCACCAGCACACCGGCCGTGCTGCTCGACAGTACGGCCGTGGTGGAGACGCTGGCGGGACATACGGCGGCAAACGTCACGGACACGGAACGCATCGCACCGCTGGCCCCGGACAACACTGCCTATGTGATCTACACCTCCGGCTCCACCGGCAGGCCCAAGGGGGTCCTCGTCCCGCACGCCAATGTGCTGCGCCTGCTGGATGCCACCGATAACTGGTTCGGGTTCGGCGCCGACGATGTGTGGACGCTCTTCCACTCCTACGCCTTCGACTTCTCCGTCTGGGAGATCTGGGGGCCCCTCCTGCGCGGTGGCCGCCTCGTCGTCGTCCCCTATGCCACCACCCGGACACCCCAGGAGTTCCTCCAGCTCCTGGAACGCGAGCGAGTCACTGTGCTCAACCAGACGCCGTCGGCGTTCTACCAGCTCGCCCAGGCCGACGAGGAAGATCCCACAGCCGGCCACGGCCTGGCCCTGCGCCATGTCATCTTCGGCGGTGAGGCCCTCGACCCCAGCCGCCTCACGGGTTGGTATGACCGGCACCCGGACAACGCGCCGGTCCTGGTGAACATGTACGGCATCACCGAAACTACCGTCCACGTCACCCATACCACCCTTGACCAGGCTGCCGCCGCCTCCACCACCAGCCCCATCGGGCGCGGCATCCCCGACCTGCGCCTGTATGTTCTTGATGCGGGTTTGCGGCTGGTGCCGATGGGTGCGGTTGGTGAGTTGTATGTGGCGGGTGCGGGTCTGGCGCGTGGGTATCTGGGTCGTCCGGGGTTGACTTCGGAGCGGTTTGTCGCTGATCCGTTCGGTGTTGCCGGGACTCGTATGTACCGTTCCGGTGATTTGGTCCGTTGGAATGCCCGGGGCCGGCTCGAGTATGTCGGTCGGGCCGATGACCAGGTCAAGATCCGTGGTTTCCGTATCGAGCTCGGTGAGGTCGAGGCGGTGCTGGCCGCTTTGCCGGGTGTCGCGCAGGCTGCTGTCGTGGTGCGCACGGACCGGCCCGGTGACAAGCGGCTCGTCGGCTACGTCGTGCCCACTTCCGGCACCGGGCTTGACTCCGCCCACCTTCGGCGCGAAGCGGCAACCGGACTTCCGGACTATATGGTCCCGGCGGCTGTGGTGGTGCTGGACGGGCTGCCGTTGACCGTGAACGGGAAGCTCGACCGCAAGGCCCTGCCCGTCCCCGACTTCGGCGTGAGTGTCGGTGACCGGGCACCCCGTACTCCGCGTGAGGAGGTCCTTGCGGCTCTGTTCGCGGAGGTGCTGGGGCTTGCCCGGGTCGGGATCGACGACAACTTCTTCGAGCTCGGCGGCCATTCCCTCCTCGCCACCCGCCTCACCAGCCGCATCCGTACTGATCTGAGCATCGAGGTCCCGCTGCGGACCCTTTTCGAGACCCCCACCGTCGTGGGGCTTGCCGCACGTTTGGGTTCAGGTGAGGAGCGTGCCGAGGTTCGGCCGAAACTGGTCCCGATGTCCCGTCCGGACAGCGTTCCGTTGTCCTATGCGCAGCGGCGCCTGTGGTTCCTCAATCAGCTCGAGGGCCCCAGCCCCACATACAACATCCCCTTGGCTGTCCGTCTCACCGGACGCCTCGACCGCAGGGCGCTCGGTGCTGCTCTGGCGGACCTGCTCGAACGCCATGAAAGCCTGCGCACGGTATTCCCCGACCATTCCGGCACCCCCTACCAGGTGGTCCTCGACACCCC
>NZ_JBVJMW010000024.1:0-81590 GCF_055583985.1 Streptomyces sp. NPDC104313 | reverse complement strand
CGCTCGTTTGCGCAGCTCAAGGGGATAGGAGGAGGGGCGTGCCATGACTCAATCCTTTCACGGAATCGAGTCTCTACCGAACCCGGAACGGTTCAATGGATGCAGATAGGAGGAAGGTTTCTGCGCCCTTCTGGAGCAGTACTGGCGAGGCTTGGTCACCAAGCGTGATTGTCAGTGCCGGCAGGGAAGATACAGGGGTGGGAAGGAGGAGAGATGACCTCTCCGAAGTCTGCTCGTGCTGGCTGTTTTCCCGCGCCGGGCGGGTGCAGGTGGTGTGGGATCGATGCTCGCTCCCATGCCCGTCAATGGGTGGAAGCGGTGGGCTGGCATGCCTGGGAGACACCGACCGATGAGCAGCGCAAGGAGCGTATGCGGGAGCGCCGTGGCCAGCGGCCGGTGTCCGGTCAGTGAGCGAGTTCCTGGAGCTGGCCGAAGACCTCTCGTAGCTGCTGGGGAACGTCCTCGGGGGCGGTGAGCGTGGTGACCAGGCCGTTGAGCATGGCCGGTTTTCCGTTGGGGCTGGCCTCCGCCGCCTCCCTCTTGATCATGTCGAGAACACGGGCGCTGAACTTCTTGGTGCCGCGGTGCGCGGTGAAGTCCTCGGTGCTCCAGGTCAGGGGGGCGGGCCGGGGCCATCGGAGGTTGGCGGCCGTGGCCCAGCGTTCGTCGGTGAAGAGTTCTTCCAGCTCGTTGAAGCCGAGGGCTTCGCCGACGTAGGCGACTTGTTTGTCCAGGTCGAGGCCCGCTTTGCGGAGCTTTTCGTCCTTGAAGAGCTTGTTGGTGCGACTGTCGGCGTCGATCATGAGCATGACCGAGCGTTTGCGCTGAACGAGGTAGCGGGCCAGGTGGAGGGCTCCCTCGTTGTTCTCGCAGGCCCACAGGGCGATGCCGGCCGACTGCAGGGACAGTTTCTGGGAGAGCCGGAAGAGCAGGGGGATGCACTGCTGCTCGGTCTCCCCCTCCACGGCGAGGAAGCAGCGTTCGTGGAGCAGGACGGAGTTGCGCAGTCCCAGTGCCGCGGCGATCTGCCCGAGGTGGAAATCGATCCCGTCGTGACAGTCGTCTTCCAGGCGCTCCACGACAGTGCGGCCGCGGTCGTTGAGTCCCAGGTGGACGACGTCGGCGATGTCGACGCCGTCGATGAGGTTCATGGAGTGAGTGGCGACCATGACACTGACGTGCGGAAGGGCGCACTGCTTGCGGATGATGTCCATGACCGTGCGCTGGTGCCGGTAGTCGAGGTGGGTGTCGGGCTCGTCGTAGACGACGATCGTCTGGGTCGGCGCCTCGGCATCCGGCTCTCCCGCGGACACCAGTTCGGCCTCTGCCAGGAGGTTACTGGTCCACTCCCACACCGCGAGCGCGATACGGCGGGTGCTTCCCTGGCCGGACCGGGTCAGGTCGACAGGTTCGCCGTCGGCCCGTGACACCTCCAGCGGCGCCCTCTTGAAACCGCTCTTGAACGAAACCTCGGGCCTGACCTGGACACCGACGAACTCGCTGCAGTGCCGGCGGATGTGCTGGCACAGCGAATCGGCTTCCTTCTCCAGGCGCTGGGTGATCTCCGCCTCGATCTGCCGCACCTGCCCTTGGAGAGCCTCGTCCTCCAAATGGGTTTCGTAGCAGCTGTTCAGCGCCGTGCGCACCGCGTCGTCGGGGCGCTCGTCCTTGCCGCCGAACATCAGGAGACGGGGCAGGCGCGTCTCGAGGTTCTTGGGCAACGGCTGCCACTGCTCGATCTGCGGTGCTGTTCGGGCGTAGGCGGCGACGGCGGCGAGCAGGTCCTCCTTGAGAGAGCTGGCCGGCGAGAGACCGAACTCCGCGACGAGGTCGGCGAGCGGCTGCTTCAGAAGCCGGTCCAGTCCGCGCAGCCGGGTGTCGGCCGGCTGCTGGCCGAAGTACTCCCAGCAGGCCGGTTCCCCGGCTCGTGCGATGCGCCGGATCCTGATCGTGCCGGGAAGTTCCGCGGGGGCGCGTTCGGCTTCGTCCAGGCTGAAGACACCCTCGACCCATGTCTGCTCGCAGCGGCGGCCGGTGGCACCGTCCCCCTGCTGGTAGGTGCGGTCCTCGTCCGTCAGGCGGTGCACGCCCAGGAGGAATGACAGGGCTGTCAGGACCGCGCTCTTCCCGCCGTCGTTGCGCCCGGCAAGGATGGTCGGGCAGCTGACGGGTATGTCGGCGACTTCTGTCAGCGAGCGGAACCCGGAGGCGGAGAAGCTGTCGAGGTGCACGTGAGAACTGCTCCGTATCTCCCCGGTCCGGACCGGACAGGGGTGTGGCGTGCCGATGTTCCGCATGCTGATGAGGCACCTGCGCCAGAAGCGCAGGACGTCATATTATGTGGTGGCGGGCAACTGCCCGGCCGTTTCAGCCAGTCACGTGAGCCTGCGGCTGCCCGGTTCCTCGCAGCCCGATGATCGGATGCCCTTCGGCAGGCGTAAGTGCAGTGTCTTCTCTGTGGATTGAGCCGGGGAGGAACGGGCTCGAAGGGCGGTGGGGCGTGAGCAGAATGGCTGAGTCGTTGGACGAACTGAATTCGGTGAGAGGGGCGTTCGTAGCGTCGCGGGGTTCGGATGGGCAGGCCTGAGCGGGTCTGTCCGGCCGGCGGGTAGGGGCGTTGGGGGCCCATCCAGATGGGGGGAGTTTCGCTGTTCAGGTAGTCGCTCACTACTTGGTCCCGGAGGTATTCGAAGTCGAGGATGTTCTCGGATGAGGTCACGAGCAGCACGGGTGGTTCGGGGGGACTGGAGGCCGGCAGTTCGCCTGGCCGCGGCGGGATGGCCCTCCCGGGTTGGCGGACGTGTGTTCCGGCGATTCGGTCCCACGCCTGTTCCCAGCGTCTGACCTTCCGTCGTGAGGCGCCCACTGCTTCCATGAAGGCGGTGATGTGGTCACGGGAGGGGATCGCCGCTCCGCGCAGGATGGCGCTCAGGCTGCTCTTGGGCAGCCGGTGCCGGCCATCAACTCTGCAGCCGGCTTCGGCTTGCAGGAAGCCCAGGGAGGGCTGCCCTTCCCTGGCCCGCTCCTGGATCATGGCCCGGCGCAGCTGGCCAAAGGTCTCGATGACTTCTGGGTGGGTGAGGGCGGAGCGGACCGAGGTGGCCAGGTCCTGGAAGTCGGTGGCCGCTTCTTTACGACGCCGGAGTTCCTCTTCGGAGCGTCGGGCAGCCTTCCACAGGCGCAGAGCGTCTGCGGGGTCGGCGTCGCAAGCCTTCGCATAGGCTTTGACGAGTTCATGTGAAGGAACTTTTCCACTCGCTCCGCGGGAGAGCATCGATGCGGTGAACTGGTAGTTGATCAGCTTCGCCATCGCCGCGTAGGTGACGCCTCGGCGCTCGCGCTGGGCACGTAGCCACAGCGCGAGCGCTTGGGACTGCTGCATGGTCGAGTGACAGCGGGGTTTATGCAACCAGGGCTGCGGGTGGGGTCATGATGGCCTCGTACTCGACGGGGGTCAATCGGCCCAGGCGCTTCTGGCGCCGTCGCCGGTGGTAGGTCCGCTCGATCCAGGTGACGATCGCGATCCGCAACTCCTGGCGGGTGGCCCAGGTGTGGCGGTCGAGGACGTTCTTCTGCAGCAGGGCGAAGAAGCTCTCCATCGCGGCGTTGTCGCCGGCGGCCCCGACCCGGCCCATCGAGCCGACCAGGCCGTGCCGGGTGAGTACGGCAGCGACCTTCCGGGACCGGAATTGCGAGCCGCGGTCGGAATGCACGATGCAACCTGCAGCAGGGCCGCGGCGGGCGACAGCGGACTCCAGCGCGGCCACTGCGAGGCGGGACTTCATCCGGGCGTCGATGGAATAGCCCACGATGCGGCCGGAGTACACGTCCTTGACCGCGCACAGATACAGCTTGCCCTCGCCGGTCGCGTGCTCGGTAATGTCCGTGAGCCACAGCCGGTTCGGCCCGTCGGCGGTGAAGTTGCGGCGCACCCGGTCGTCGTGGACCGGCGGTCCGGCCTGGCGTTCTTGCCGCGGCCCCTGCGCTTACCGAAGACGCTCCACCAGCGGTTGTCGCGGCAGATCCGCCAGGCGGTCTGCTCGGCCATCGCCTCACCGGCCGCGCGGGCCTCGTCGAGGAGGAAGCGGTGACCGAACTCGGGATCGTCGCGGTGAGCGTCGAACAGGGCGCCTGCCCGGTATGCCTCGGTCAGCTCGGCGTCGGTGACCGGAGAGGCCAGCCACCGGTAGCAGGGCTGGCGGGCCAGCCCGAGCACCCAGCACGTCACCGCTACCGGCACCCTGTGAGGGGCATCGGCGGCGGCCAGCTCGCGGACAAGCGGGTACATCATTTTCCGGCAGGTTCGCCTGCGACAGACATGTCGCAGCCCTCCTGAGCACCTCGTTCTCCTGCTCCAGCAACCGGATCCGCTTGCGGGTCTCGCCGCAACTCGACAAACTCACCCGACGGCGTTGGGGACGTGGCGCCATCGTCGGTGTCGGTGCGGCGCAGCCACTGACAGCGTGATCGGGTGGACGCCGAAGTCGGCGGCGATCTGTTCCAGCGTCACGCCGGGCTCGCGGTTGCGCCCGACCCGCACGACGTCCTCGCGGAACTCTTTCGGATACGGCTTGGGCACTGCAACATCCTTCCAGGCTGCTTCTCAGCAAACCAGGTCAGGTGTCACCTTTCCGTGCAGCAGTCCCCTTCTCATTGCATGAGCGGGTTTGCCGACTACCTGTCTGAAGCAACAGGCTCTGGCTAAGAACCGGACGGAGCTGAGGCAGGGGCAGCGGGGCTGTAGAAGACTGAACGTCCCTGCTTGGAACGCTCCAGCAGGCCCTGTGCAACGCCCTGTTCCAGAGAGTTACGCACCACCGTCACCTGGACCGTGCGCTCAGGGTGCGCCTCAGTGAGCGAGGCCGCTACTTCTGCCGCCGACCTGGGCTCGCTCTGCCCTCCCAGGTAGGCGATGGTCAGCTCCAGCCACGTCGGCGCCCCCGCCTTCTTGGGCGACACAGCCTTCTTGGACGCCTTGCGCCCAGCGGCGGCAGCCGCCTTCCCTGCTGCTGTCTTGTTGTTGGAGCCCCGCGCCGCGGGAACCGCGGCCCCCTTGCCGCCCTTGCGCTGCTTCACGGTCTGCTTGGGCGTGCCGCCGAGCACTTCCTGCATCTTCGTCAGGACCTGCTCACTGTCCTCCAGACGGACCAGCTCGTCCTGCAACCGCGCCAGCTCGCTACGCACGCGCTCCTGCTCGCTCCGGTTCACCGCAAGGTCATCAGCGACCCGCTGCACATAGTCTGCCGTGACACTCTGAACGGGAAGGTTTCCAGACATGTAGTCCTCGGATCTCAACGTGGGGGAAAGTGTGTGGCGACGATGGTACCCACCCGGAACAGGCCAACCCCGCAGTCCGCCTGGCTAGAACGCGACTGTCTGGCATCGCTTCCGGCTGTTTGGTGGGTTGGCTGTGCGGCCGCTGCGGCCCCGGCGAGGTCAACGAGGGTGCCAGGTACGGATTTCCAGGTGAGTGATGTGGGCGTCGGCGTGGACGCGCCCGGTTTCGGCCAGCCATCGGTGGATGGCCGCGGTGACGTCTCCGCCCGCCGCATCGACACGTCGGGCGATATCGGCTGCCGCGAAGCCGCCGGTGGCGGCCGATCCGTAAGAACGTTCTTCGGTGTGATCGGCGCGCTGGATGACGTCGCGGCGGATGCCGGGTGAGTCGGTGCGGCTTCCCGACACGTGGACGTATCCGGTCGTGGCGAGGCGCACGGTGAACGCCAGGCGCAGGCCTTGGCGGGCGGCTTCGGCGATCAGGGGGCGCAGCCGGGCGGATCCGGAGGCGATGGCTTGTGCTCCGGCGCGTCCGGTGCCGGTGCCGGTGGGGGTGATAAGGACGGCTTTGGTGCGGACGCGGGCTCGGGTGCCGCTGGCGGTGGTGCGGCGGGTGGTGTGCCCGGCGGCGATGGCCGCGAGTTCGGTGACGTCGCTGATACCTGCGGTGTGGACGGCGGTGAGGACCTGGGTGAGGGCGGGGACGAAGGCTGCGCCCTTGTTCTTTGTGTAGAACTGGGAGACGAGGGAGGCGTCGCGGTCGATGATGCGGGCGATGTCGCGTTTGGTGTAGCCGGCTTGTTGGAGTTGGTCGGCCAGGCGGGCTGCTTCGTTGCGGCGCGGTGCCGGAGGGTTCCTGCGGCGCGGTGACATCAGGCCCTCCCAGGGGTGGGCGCGGCGTGGTGGGCGGCGCGGCCCTTGTCGCGGAGGGTCAGAAGTTCGTCTTCGGTGGCGGGGGCCGGAATGGGGCCGGGGAGGTGGCCTTTGTTGAGGTAGTCGCCCGGCTGGCCGTGGTGGGGCCAGTTCTGGGGCTGGGTGAGGTAGACGGCGTCGGTGCGGAAGGCGACGATCGTGCCGGGCGGGGCGTGGAGGGCTCCGGCGTAGGTGTTGTCGTCGCGGTGGCGCTGGGAGAGCAGGGCGGCGCGGGCGGAGGACCAGATGTGGGCGGCCCATTCGGGGTGGGCGTTGGGGTCGCGGGTGAAGCCGGTGGGGCGTTGCCAGGTGATGGTCTGGTCGTCGAAGCCGATGATTTCGGCGTCCGGTGGGACGTCGCGTTCCATGGTGCGGGGGGTGGTGCCGGTGACGGTGCGGGGGCGTTGGGCGAAGGCGCCGATTCCGTACAGGAGCAGGGCACGGACGGCGCGTGCGGCGAGGTGGGCTGCGGTGCGCTGGTCGGGGTCGCCGTTCAGGTCGGCCTGGGCGGTGAGGGAGGACCAGGCTTCCTTGAGTTTCTTGGACCAGTCCTCGAGTGGTTTGCCGTCGTCGAAGAGGATCCC
Organism: Streptomyces sp. NPDC104313; assembly: GCF_055583985.1. Lineage (NCBI taxonomy): Bacteria > Bacillati > Actinomycetota > Actinomycetes > Kitasatosporales > Streptomycetaceae > Streptomyces > Streptomyces sp. NPDC104313. Next base: position 74,817 of record NZ_JBVJMW010000024.1, on the reverse strand, counting down.
GTCGAGGATCTCGATCTTCCATGGTTGGTGTGGGTTGGACAGGGCGGTGTGGATTTCGGGGCCGCCGGCCCAGGTGGTGAACGTGGTGCCGGGGGTGGTGGGGTAGTGCCAGGCGCGGTCGCCGGGGGCGGGTGCGGGAAGGATTCCGACGTGGTTCCAGGTGTCGGGGACGGTGACGCGGATGTGCCAGTGGCCGCAGGCGAACAGGGCTTTGGTCTGTTCCTTCTGGGACCAGGAGGCGAAGGTGGCCGCGGTGACGCGGCGGGGGGTGCCGACTCCGGATTTCCAGGTGTGTTTGGCGTAGGCGAAGGTGCGGTCGTACTCGACCAGGGCGGGGAGCTGGGCGGGAACTCGGGGCGGGGTGATGAGTTCGGTGCGGCCCTGCCCTGCGGTGGCGTGGAATAGGCCGCGGAGCTCTTCGGACAGAACGGGGTAGCCGTCGGCGTACTGGCCCTTGGTCGGGATGGTGCGGGTCCACAGGTCACGGCCGGTCTGGGACGGTGAGCCCATCAGGACGGCGTCGGGCCAGTGGCGGCGCAGGGCCTTCCACAGCAGGACGAACGCGTCACGGATGACGGCCGGCTCGGTGCCCTCGGTGTCGAACCACTCCCCCGCCGACCGGATCTCGGCATGCTGCTCGCCGTGCTCGCGCTGGTAGCGGCCGACGGGGTTGCGGGGGTGGACGAAGTGGCCGGCCATCCGGTCCTTGCCGCGGCCGGTGTCCGTGCGCCAGCCGGGTGTGGGGGCGTTCAGCCAGGCGGCGACGGTGTCCTTGAGGAAGGAGTGCTGGTCGGCCTGGAGGTGCCAGGGGGCGCCTGCGGTGATGTAGATCCGCTCGACGCCGCCGGGCAGAACGTGGAAGACGGTGTTCAGGATTTCCGCGGCGCTGGCGGTCGGCAGGTCGATGCGGAACGTCTGGTCACGGTGGACCAGCACACCGGTATGCGTGTCGAGGAAGACAGTGCTGCGGGCCTGCTGGGTGAAGTTCGGGTGCGTGGAGACGAGGCTCGCGGTATGTGCGAACCAACGGTCCCCATCAGGGCCTTCGGGGATACCGGGAAGGGTGCGCTGTGCTCCCTGGGCCGCGGGAGAAGCGGCGGCGGCCGGGGCCGGGGCCAGCGCGGAAGGCGGTGCAGAAAGGGCTGCGGGTGGTTCCGGCTCCGCTGCCGGTTCAGGGGCGGGGCGGGTCATGGCCGGGGCGACCGTGCCCGCCCGGGACGAGACCTGCTCCTGTGCGGGTTCGGGACCGCTGGGCGGTGCTGTCTCTCTGGCAGGCTCAGGGGGTGAGACGGCTGCGCCGGTCGGAACTGTCGGTGCGGGGCTAGTGAGCTGGTCGGGGGCGAGGATCGGGGCGATCGCCACGATGTCGGCGAGGCTGAGTCCGGCTGCGGGCGCGATGCGCTCTGCCTTCGCCTTCTCGTATCCGGCCAGCGCGGTGATCTGCCGGGCGCGGTCCGTCTCGAGTTTGGCGAGGGTGGCCTGGGTTTTCTTGATGTTGTCGCGCAGGGCCCGCAGCTCGGCCAGCTGTGCGTTGTAGGTCTTTGCGTCCATCACGGTCCCTTGGGCCTGCAGGTCAGTTGGCGGTACTGCTACGGGTTGAGACGTACGCGATCGCGCCGCTCGACTGCGAGGGCAAGCGGGTTCCTAGGAGGAGATCCGCGACGTCCCGGTCGGTCTGGCACGATGCGGTCAGATGTCTTATCGGGGTGGCCAGGTCGCTGACATATCCAGCGAGGACTGCATCGGGAAATGCGTGCCGCCCGCCTTCGCCTTTCTCCCACCTGTCCAGGCCGGTCAGGACCGCCACCACATAGCCCGACACCGTCACCGGCAGTACTCCCCCGGCCGCCACGCTCGCGACATCACAGCGCCACCAGCCTCTCAAGCCCTTGAGGAGGTCGTCGGGGCCAAGGTCTGGCGCGTAGCCTGCCCATTTCCGGTGGGTGTCATGGACTTGTTGTGCCGCGTCGACACGCAGGACCCCGAGCAGGTCGGCGTCCAGGCGGTCCACGGGCGCAGGGGCGCGTTTATGCAGGGCCTGGACGACCCAAAGCGGCGTCATCACGCGAACACCGCGCCGGGAAAGACCGGGCAGTACGCCTGCTCTGATGAGACGCCGATATGTGGTAATCGCACAGCCGAGTTCTTCTGCAGCCTGTCCGGTGGTCAGCAGCATGGCCTGCCTCCTCGGATCCGGGCGTTGCCGCGCTTGGACGCTATCGGCAGACCCACTATCCATGCAAGTCTGATCAGATATCTGATTTTAGTTGGCGTAGCCCTTGGACGGGACCGCAAGTTCCTTGGCCCGGCTGGTCGTACAGTCCATCGCTGAGCGGCTGGAAGTGCCCGACCGGCCCGGTCGCTGGACAGGGCCAGCCGACCGTGGCTTCCGGGACGGCACCCCACCACCTCCGGACGCCGGGGTGGCGGTCAGGAGCAGGCGGCCCCGGCGCACTGAGGCTGCGAGTACGCGCCTGCTGCATTTCGCCAATTCGTCCTGGCTGGACCGTCGGCGTCACCGACCATCAAGTGTGCAGGTGGGAGGGCTTCACTGGGGTGCTGGGTGCCGGGCCACCTGTGGGGTGAGGGCAGGGGTGGCAGGGAGCCGGGAAGCAGGTCGCCCGAGGTGAAGCCGCCTGGAGCATGGAGAGCCGGGACGGCAGGGTTGGGGAGGCTGTGGTGGCTTGATCGAAGCTTTGCCGGACTGTGCCTCGTAATGATCCACCAGTTTTTGTCAGTGCCCGCTGCTACACCAATTCCTTAAGGGACGGGCCGCATTCCGCGGGCCGCCGGCGGGAGGGGAACAGCATGTCGAAGGTGCCGGACGGGTTCCATCGCGTACGCGGGCACATCCGCCGCAACCCGAAGCCGCGCAGCGCGAAGCGGATGAGCGGCTGGATGATCGCCGGTCTGCTGGCGGGCGCGTGGCTGTGGGGGCAGGTCTTCGGGTTCGGCGAGTCCACTGTCCCTACACCGGCTGCTGATCCGAAGCCGGCCGCCTCCGCGCAGAGCACTCACTGATGGCGCTGCCGCGGTTGCGGCACCCTCGCGGCACGGCCGAGGTGGTCTCAGCCGCCGTTGTCGTGGTGGCCGTGCTCGTGCTCGCCCTGCGGATGCGGGTGGCAGCGGCAGGCGCGTTGGCGCAGGCCTGGCCCGTTCTGCTGGCACTCGTCCTGCTCGTGGGAGCGGTGGGCGTATGGCGCCTGCGGCAGACGAGCACACGGCGGCGCCGAAAGGCAGAGCGGGTGGCAGCGCTTCGGATCACCCTCGTCGAGTTCGACGCGATGGACGACCGGCACTTCGAGCATGCCCTGCGGGACCTGCTGGTCCGCGACGGTTGTACGGCCCGCAGGGTCGGAGGTGCCGGGGACCAGGCCGCCGATGTCATCGGTGACCATCCGCGGCTCGGTCGGATAGTGGTACAGGCCAAACACACCCGCGTCGGCGGGAAGGTGGGCTCCTCGGTGATGTACGCGGTGAAGGGCACCGCCGGGCCGGTACACAAAGCGGCGCATGCTGTCGTCATCACCAACGGGACCTTCACCCGTGACGCCATGGCGTGGGGCGAGCGGCACGGCGTGCACTGGGTCGACCGACACAGGCTGGAGCGCTGGGCCCGGGACGGCGGAGCGTTGCACGAGCTTCTCGGGCTGTCTGCAGGGTCCCGCGCGGGCCGGTTCAACCGGGCTGCCTGATCCTCAGGATCCGGATCCCTCGTTCATCAGGTCGGGAGGTGTGGTGTTCGAAGAAGACGGGTCGCTCGACCCGCTGCTGAAGTTCCTGCTCTACTCCGTTCTTACGCTGGCCATCGGCAAGATGCTCTGGGAGTGGATCACCGAGGACGTCAGCCGGTGGATCACCGTGGACCTGTGCGGCGTGATCACCGGCCACCCGTGGTGGACCGCGGTCATCGTGGCCGGCGGGCTGCTCATGTTCCTCATGCTGGGCCGGCTGGTGGCGTTCGTGTCCGACACCTCGTCCGCTGTCTACGCCCGCCCGCAGGACACGCTCATAGCCCCTGATGCCTTTGCCGGACCGGACATGCTCACCTTCAGAATGAAGGAGCTGTCCTCAATGACCGCGACGGGCTTCGAACAGGCATGTTCTGACCTGCTGGCACGGGACGGATTCCTCAGCCCACGCCGGGTCGGCGGCGCCGGTGACCTCGGCGTCGACGTCACAGCCCGCGACAGCGACAACCGCCTCCTGATTCTCCAGTGCAAGCAATACCAGAACCCGGTCGGATCAGGACACGTACAGAAATTCAACGGGACAGCTCGCCCACACCACGGAGCCGATCTGCCGATCATGATCGCGCTCAACGGCTTCACCCGGCCCGCGACCGACTTCGCCCAACACCACAAGCTCATCCTCGTCGGACGCCCGGAACTCAAGCAATGGGCCCACGGCCAGCACCTCTACGACGTCCTCGGCATCCGAAACACGACACAGTGAGACTCGGTTCGTTGTTCTTCCCAAAAGGAGACGCGGACGCTAGGGGTGGGCCGCGGCGTGCTGACCAGATGGCTTTCCTGGTCTCGAAGAAGATGTGCGGCTTGAGAACCTTCATGATCTCGCCGTCGTCGCCGCCTCCCAGGAAGTAGGCATTGTTGACCGTCACACGGCCGGCGGGCAGCCCGAGGGCGACAGCCTCGCGGACATCAGCCTCGTTCGCGGACAGGAACAGGGACATGTTCAGGGCCGGCATGAAGCGGTAGGGCGACCGGCCCTGCATGAAGATAGCCCGGCTGATCGGCAGGCCATGGGACTGAATCGATCGCATGACCCGCAGCCCGGTGTCGGGATCGTTGCGGGACAAGACGATGACCTCGACCAGAGGGTCGTCGGGCGAGAGGTCGTTCAGGGACAGCAGTCTGCGGATGAAGGGGAAAGCGGCCCCGGTGCCCAGCGTGTCGTCCAGGTGCCGCTCCTGGTAGGCCCGGTAGGCCTCCTCTCCCTGCTCACGGAAGACGGCATCCGCTTCCGCCAGGTCGAACAACGCGCTGGAGGCGATACCGACGACCAGGCGCTTATCAAGTTCATAGGCCACGGCGCTCTCCCTAGCATCAATTCGCACACCCGTCTCAATCATGGTAGCGAGCCACCGCTGGCGGGAATGGCAACGGCTGCGCACATCCGTTCGCACCGGGGAGGAGGGGTTGTTTCAAATGGTGTCCCACGCTCTGTTGCCCATCGCTGGCCGGGGGCGAGCCTCTGTAGAGGGTCTTGACGGAACTTGCGGACTCTTCCCCTTACACGGAGCACGACGCACCCGGGCACCGGGACGGCCGCCCTGGACGTGCGTTCCGTTCACGCAGCACAGCGCGCGGTGGAGCTCCTTCTAGGATGAGTGAAAGTTTTCGGGTGGGCTTGAGCTGCCAAGGGGGCAATTGCATGGGGCACATGGTCCTACGAGTGCTGGCCGCAGGGTTCGCCGTGGCCGGGGTGGCCTTGGCGTCCATGGCGCTCTGGGCAGATCTGGATTCGGCGGACAAGGTCGCTAGCGTGTCCGGGGCGTGCGTCGGTTTCCTGGGATGTGCTCTGAGCATTTACTTCGAGGTGCGGCAGGGCAACTCGAGCGGCCATGTGGTGCAGGCGGACGGTCCGGGGGCCGTGGCCGCAGCAGGCAGCGCCGTGGGCAATGCCACGGCCACGGGTGCCAAGGTGACCCGTCGAGTGGCTCCCGCGCCAGTCCAGGTACCGCATGCAGCCGGCCATCATCAGGTGAGTGCCTCAGGGGCGGGCAGCGTGGCAGCCGCGGGAGACGCGACCGGGAACGCTACAGGAGCCAGCAGCGAGGTCGAGGAGCAATGAGCGCCAAGGCGCCGGATGAGGCGGCAGCTGAGGAGGAAGTGGCGAAGGCAACCCGTCTCCCGGGACAGGTGGCGGCCCGTGGTGGTGGCGCTGTGGCCGCCGGCGACACTGCTTCCCACAACGCCACGGCCAAGGGTTCGACTGTTATCGACAACCGCACCTTCGTGACGGTCGCTTCCCCAGCGGGGCTGGACGAGGCGGAGCTGTCTCCCGAGGAGGAGCACGCTCATATTCGCTCCTACGCAGAGCAGTTGCGCGTCCTGTATGGCCGGCTAGACCTCGAGGTCCTCGTCCCGACCACCGAGGGCGAGCACCCTCGGATGGAGCTGCGCGAGGTTTTCGTGCCGCCTTCGGTGCGGGCCGACCCCCCGCGGGTCGAGTTGCCGGTCGAGCTCTACCGCAGACTGGTGGAAAACGGCGAGCTGGGCGCGCCCGACGGTGGCCTGCCCCTGCCTCCCGGTATCAACCAGCGCCAGTGGGAACAGGCGCGGCAGGCCTACCGGGAGCGCCCTGCAGTTGCTTTGCTCGATGCCCTGGCATCACCGGAGGCCAGCCGCATCGTGCTGCTGGGTGACCCCGGTGCGGGAAAGTCCACCGTGGCCCGTTGTCTGGCACTGACTCTGGTGTCGGGCAGCAGCTGCGGCCCCCTGCGAGTTCTGGGAGACCTGCTGCCGGTGGTGGTGGAGTTGCGCCGCTACGCCGATGCCGACTGGCGTGAGCGGTCCTTCGAGGACTTCCTGGCTCACCTGTATGCGCAGGAGGGGCACGCTCCCGCCCCTGCTCTCCTGCGGCACCGTCTGCGCAGCGGACAAGCGCTGATCGTTTTCGACGGCCTGGATGAGCTGTTCGACCCCAAGATCCGCGAGACGGTCACGCGCCGGATCACCGGATTCACCGCCCGGTACCCGCAGGCGCGGGTCGTCGTCACGTCCCGGGTGATCGGTTACCGCCGCCACCTTCTCGACGCGGCCGGATTCCGGCACTACATGATCCAAAGCCTCACCGACGAACAGATCAAGGCGTTCGCCGAGCAGTGGTACGCGGCAGCCGACATGGCTGACTTTGACGGTGCCAACCGGCTTCAGACCCGGTTGCTCGACGCCGTCACGGGATCACGGCCGGTGCGGGAGCTGGCGGGCAACCCTCTGCTGCTGACCATCCTCGCGATCATCGCCCGACGTCAGCGGCTTCCGCGGGACAGAGCAGGAGCCTACAACCATGCCGTCAACGTCCTGATCGCGCACTGGGACGAGGACACCAAGCACCTCGACCTCGCCCCCGGCATCCGGGCCATCGCAGACCTGGATGACCGCGACCGCCGCGAGATGCTCGAACGCCTGGCCCGCCACATGCAGTTGGGCGAAGGCGGCATCGCCGGCAATCACGTCCTGGCCGAGGATGTCGAGAAGGTCTTCACCGACTACCTGCGCGAGACCCTACAGCTGCGGCCGGCGCCGGCCACGACGGTCGCCCGAGCGATGGTCAACCAGTTCCGGGAGCGGAACTTCATCCTCAGCCGCTACGGCAGCGAGGTATACGGCTTCGTCCATCGCGCCTTCCTGGAGTACCTGGCCGCCTCAGACATCGTCCGGCGCTACGAGCAGCGGGAACTGAGCGACGAAGACCTCCTGGACGGGGTGTTCAGGCTGCGTGCTGCGGACCCGCACTGGCGTGAGGTGCTGCTGCTGATCGTGGCGCAGACCGGCGAGCGCTTCGCCGCACGGGCTGTGGAAGTTTTCCTTGATCTCCCGGACTCCAACCACGATGCCCCGGCGGCGCCACCTCCCGTCCTGGCCCTGCACGCCCTGTCCGAGATCCGCAGGATCGGCCGGCTCAGCGACCTCAGTTTCCGCACCGCGCAGGCCCTTGTCCTCCATCTGCAAAACAACCGCCGCCCGGTCGACGACGGCCTGGATCTCGAGACCCCCCTGAGCCTGCTCGGCCAAGGATGGATCGGCGCCCGGCATCTGCTTCGCTGGCTCCACTGCGATGCCTTTGGCGGCTCATATGCCCTCTACGCGCTGCTCACGGACAAGGAAGCATTGAAGGCCGTCTCCCTGGCAGCGCCTACCGGCCAGGGGCGTGCGTCGGCCCTGATGCACCTGGCGGTGCGCTGGGCAGGTGATCCGGCCGTTCGGTCCTTCGTCCAAGAGCGCGCCGCCCACGAGCCCGACCCCGATGCGCGAAGCGATTTGCTCTACGAGTTGGCGTACACATGGCCGGGCAATCCGCAGCTGATGGATTTCTTGCATGAGCGGATGATGCACGATCCCCACAGCGCGGTCCGGCAGTCAGCTGCTTCGGTCATGGCTACTGTTCCCGACGAAGCGCCGCGGGTCCGGGCCCTTCTGTCGGGTGTCCTCGCCGATCCAGTGTGTGAGGAGGAGTTGCGTGTCAGTGCCGTCGTAGCTCTCGCCTATGTGGAGGGGGCCTCTTCCGACGGCGATCTGGGGGAACTTCTCACCAGACACGCTCTCAGCGATACTTCCGAGCGCGTACGGTCCGCAGCCCTCGAGACTCTCGCTGTCCTGATCGGCCATACCCCTGCGACACGGGAATGGCTCATGGAGACAATCGCAGCAGCACCCGAAGAGGACGGCAGCTGGAAGGCTCTGCGCGCCCTCGCGAGTGCGGATTCCAACGACCCGGGCATCCGCCAGGCCGTACTCGCGTACGCCAATGGCAGCAGCGGCAGCGAAAAGCTGCGCGAGCAAGCCATGCGCATCTTCACCGTCTCCTACTGGACCAAAGATGAAGACGCCCGTTCGGTGATCCGCACATGGGGTTCCGAACATCCTGACGCCACTACGCGGACCATCGTGCTCGTCGAGCTACGCATCCATCACAGTGATGACGCAGAAGTCCAAGACTTCATGATCGCCCGTCTGTCCAGTGACCCCAGTACGCCCCTGCGCCGGGTGACGCTGGAAAGGCTCATCCCTCTCGGCCAGACCGACGCAGCACTGCTTCCAGTTCTTCAGTGCAGCGCCGTCGAGGACCCAGCGGAAGAGTGCCGCGCGGCCGCCCTTAAGAGTCTGTGCCAGCAGTGGCCCAACAGAGAGAACGTTCGCTCCTTCATCGAAACGCGCGCCGTCACGGACTCGGACAGCACGGTCCGTGCAGCGGCCCGGGAATGCCTCGCCCAATACTGGCCGGCACAGCCCACACCCGACATGCTCGCGGCGGCCCTTCGCCGCCGCGTCCTGGAAGACGCTTCGCACGCCTGCTTCGACCATGCCTGTGAACAGCTGCAGGACTCACCCCACCGGGTCGTCCGCCTGACAGCCGCCCACTTGCTGAGCACCTGCTGGGCCAACGATCCACGCACCGTACCCGCCCTCGCCGCGCAAGCCAGCAAGGAAGCCGATGCGGAAGGCCGCGCCTACATCGAAAACACCATCACCACAGCCGTTACCTACGCACCCGTCTACCAGGACTTGTTCTGAGCTGACGGCACCGAACGCATCACCAAAACCACCCTCGACACCATCCGCCTCGACCACCTCGCCGAAACCCAACACCGCCCCCGCCGAGGCCGATAGGCACACCCCAGGCAGGCAAATCAGCCCTGACCAGTACAAACACCAACCGGGCCTTTACACGCCAGAACTAACTACAACAGACCCAGCCCCGCTCAGAACACATAACCCCAGCTCAGATACCCCCACCCACCTGTCCGAGCCGCCAATTCCACCTCTCAGCGCACCCACAACACCCCAGACCAGCCGCCTCGCTGTGCACCAACAAACCCCCCTCCCAGCGTTACGTCCGCGAGGTTGCTATCGCCGCCCGCGCCGCGTCAGGCTCGCGGCCGCGCGGGCTGCCGAGGCCGGCCCCGCCGGTCGAGGACTCGCTGATACGGCGTCCTCGACCGGCTCGCTCTCACCGCGCGGCGGCTCTGGCAGCTTGGCTGAGTGGGGTGTCAGGTGGTGTCCGCCGCTGTCGGAGACTTTTCGTTCTCTTCTTTTGGCTGGTCTTCCCCCGGTCTCACCTTGCGCAGGAGGAGTGACGTGGCTATGGCGAGAATCAGTACGAGGGTCGCGCTGATACCGGCGGCGGTGCGCAGGCTCAGGGCGAATGCCTCGGCCGCCGCGTCATACAGGTCCTCGCCGAGGCGGCCGGAGAGTCTGCCCGCGGCGGCCACCGCCGCTCCGACCGTGTCCCGCGCGGCTTCGGCCACCGTCTCCGGGACGCCGGCGGGCAGGTGGTCGTCGATCTCGTCGCGGTAGACCGCCGTACCGATGCTCCCCATGATCGCGATGCCGAGCGCGGCGCCCAGGTCCGTGCCGGTCTCAGAGATCGCCGAGGCGGCGCCCGCCCTCGCCGGCGGCGCCGAGCCGATGATCATGTCATTGCCCAGCGAGAGCGTCGGACCGAAGCCGAGGGACATCACGACACCGCCGACCATGACGACGGCGAACCCGGAGTCGGGGCCGACCTGGGTGAGAATCCCCAGTCCCGTGGCCGCCAGTACCAGGCCGCCGGCCATCAGGTACGCCGGGCGCAGCCGCGTCGCGAGCAGTGGGGTCAGCATGGTGCTGAGAATGTTCGCCAGGGCGTTGGGCACTACGACCAGGCCGGCCTCGAACGGCGACAGCCCGACCACGGCCTGGAGATACTGCGCTACGAAGAAGTTCGTTCCCGTCATCGCGAAAACGACCAGCGTCAAAGTGCCGAGCGAGGTGCTGAAGGAGCGGTCGCCGAAGAGCCGCAGGTCGAGCAGGGGCGTGGCAAGCCCCCGCTGCCGTAGGACGAAGTAGACGCCGAGGACCGCGCCCGCCAGGAAGACGAGCACCGCAGGGACGCTGATTCCCGCCACCGCGAACTGCTTGAGCCCGTAGACGACCGACAGCGTGGACACCAGCAGGGTCAGCACGCTTATGAGGTCCAGGCGTCCTGGATCGGCGGTGCGGTACTCCGGCAGCAGGATCGGGCCCACGACGACCAGCAGAAGAGCCACGGGAACGGCCAGCAGGAACACCGAACCCCACCAGAAGTACTCCAGCATCAGACCGCCGATCACGGGTCCGAGCGCCGTTCCGGCGGTGAAGCTGGAGATCCAGACGCTGATGGCGACGGTGCGCTGCCGGGCGTCCGCGAACATCGTGCGGATCAGCGACATGGTGGACGGCATCAGGGTCGCGCCCGCGACACCCATCAGCGCGCGTGCGGTGATCAGCATCTCGACGCTGGTCGACAGCGCCGCGAGGAGGGAAGCGGCACCGAAGGCCGCCCCCCCGATGACGAGGAGCTTGCGCCGGCCGATCCGGTCACCGATCGTGCCCATGGTGATCAGCAGGCCGGCGATGAGGAACCCGTAGATGTCGATGATCCACAGCAGTTGCGTACCGTCGGGTTTCAGGTCCGCGCTCAGGCTCGGTACCGCGAGGTTCAGTACGGTCATGCTGAGGGCGATGACAACGGTGGGCAGCGCGAGCACCGCGAGTCCCAGCCATTCCCGCGTGGTCGCGCGAGGAGGCGCGGCGGCATTCATGGAAACCCTTTCCTGGATCTCGTTCTGGCGAGTATGCGTGCGGGGGTGGTGTACGGACGGGGCGTCGTACGCCGGTCACGTCACCGGGGGCGTGGACAGGCCGGCGACCGGCCGCCTCTTCTCCCACTCCTCGACAAGCATCGCGAGCATGGCGTCCGAGTCCACGGCCCCGTGGATGACCTGCCGTCCGTCGAGGACGAAGGACGGCACCGAGGTCACCCCCGCGTGACGGGCTCCCGCCTCCTCCGCGCGGATCTCGTCGGCGAAGCGGTCGCCGCCCAGCAGGGAGACCACGTCGTCGTCCGCCAGTCCCACCCCGGCGGCCAGTTCCCGCAGCACGTCCCTGTCGGCGATGTTGAGCAGCTCGGTGTGGTAGGCGCGGAAGAGCCGTTCGTCCATGACGTCGCCGGCTCCGTCCGTCCGGGCCAGCCGGGCCAGCCGGTGCGCGTCGAATGAATTGACGGGGCGCACCCCCTCCGGGCGCAGGACGACGCCCTCACCGGCCCCGAGCCGGCGAATCCTGTCGAACACCGCGTCGATGTCGGGCTTCGGCATGCCGTAGTTCGTGACCATGAGATCCGCGAGCAGGTCTCCCTGGATCCGGCGATGATCCGGGCGCAGCTCGAAAGCGCGCCACCGCACGGTCACTTCGTCGGCGTGGGGGAAGCGCTCCAGAGCCTTCTGCCAGCGGAGCTTTCCTAAGTAACACCAGGGGCAGACGAGGTCGGACCAGATCTGAACCGTGAGCACGCGGAATCGCCTTCTCTCTTCGTCGTTGGGCGCGCTCGCCATGTTTCAACCTCAAGCACGGTTGATGTCAAGACGGAGCAGATGCCGGGGTGAGGGCCCCGAGCCGGCTGCGAGCCGGTGTCGAGCGGCCTTCGAATCCCGCTCCAGTGCGTCCGTGAAGAGTGCTCGGCGTGGGGGCCGTCAGGAGAACCGCCCCCGAGAGAGAGGGAGCGCACATGAGGATCAAGAGTGTCCTGGGGCGATCGCTGGCGGTCGGCGCACTGGTCGCCACCGGAGTCATCGCACTGCCGTCGCACGCGCTGGCGGCGCCGACGAAAGTAGCCTATCTGTGCCCCGTGGTCACGCCGGAAGGTGTCCCGCTGGTGCTGAACTACGACCGCGGTTTCGATGTGACGGCGCCGGACCGGGTCAGGCCCGCCTCGAAATTCACCGTGGCGTTCAAGCCCGATCCGATCAATCCACTGCCCGAGATCAATAAGAAGGTCTGGGACCTGAAGATGGTCTACCAGCTTCCGGCGCACGCCACATACGTCAGTCACTCGCTGACCGGCGGCTCCAACCTCGGCTTGTCCAAGCAGACGGTCCAGGTGAACGGTTCGCGGATAACGCTCTCGGCGACGGGCCCCTTCGCCGCGGGCGAGAATGCGTTCCTGCCGACCCTGAACGTCGTGCTGAAGGCTCCCGGCGGCGGCGCGCTGGTCACGGCCGTGGCCGGTACGAGTTACGACGACCCGGGCTTCCGCTGGACCTCGGAGGACCCGGCGGACGGCACCGCCCACGATCTGCACTGTTATCCCAACCCGGACAAGCTGGTGGAGCTCTCCCGTACCACGGTCGGCTGACCCACCAAGGTGCGCAGGGGCCCCGGGCGGACCGGGGCCCGGCTTTCCGGCGCCGGGGCGGGGCCGGCGGCGCGGCTGTCAGCCGATACGGGCCGCAGCCTTCGCGCAGGTTTCCAGGATGGCGATCCGGCCCTCCCGCGTGGTGTCCGCCGCGGAGACCATGATGCCCAGCGTGGTGGTGCCGGCCTCGGCGTACCGACTCATCCGCAGGGCTATCCTCGCCTCGTCGCCGATCAGTCCTGTCGCGTCGATGAACTCCACCGGGATAATCTCGCCGGCCGCGTCGCGGTCGCCGCCGCGCAGCGCCTCCCGCAGTCCCTCCACGACACCCTCGAAGCCCATACGTCGGGCCAGCGCGCAGTGGAAGTTGGTTTCCTGGTCGCCGATACCCATCAAGTAGACGTACTGACCGCGCAGCTGATCGGCGGCGGCACGGACGTCGCGGCCGACAGCGGTGGGCAGGCACGGGATGACCTCGAATCCCGCCAGTCCGAGTCCCCTGGTCCTCCGCCCCGCCAGGATCTGGTCCACGGCCTCACTCACGGTCTCGGGCGGTGTGAACACGCCGATCCAGCCGTCGGCGATCTCCCCGGCGAGCCGGAGGTTGCGCGGCCCGCCGGCTCCCAGGTAGACGGGCAGATTCCTGCGGTACTCCTCGGTGTAGAGGTGGAGTGGCGCGCCTCCGCGGCCCGTGGGCGGGAGAGAGAAGTGCTTTCCCCGGTACGTGACCGGGCCGCTGTTCAGGGCGGCCCGCACAATCTCCACGTACTCACGGGTGCGGGCCAGCGGGCTGTCGAACGGAACGCCGTACCAGCCTTCCGAGACATCCGGGTTGGACAGCCCCAGGCCGAGCCGGAAGCGTCCGCCGGACAGCGCGTCGAGTGTCGCCGCCGTGAGCGCGGCGGTGGCCGGGGCCCGAGCCGGTATCTGCATCACGCCGGAGGCGAGCCCGATACGCCGGGTCCGTCCGGCGACGAGCCCCAGCACGCTGGGGGCGTCATTGCGGTAGCCCTCCGGCACCAAGACCATCTCGTAGCCGAGTTGTTCGGCGGTCACGGCCAGGACCACGGCGTCCCGCGCGACCAGATTCGCTGCGAGCTTCATCATCGGACTCCTTCCAGGTACACGTCGTACGCGGTCAGACGAGCGTCGCGCCGCCGTCGACGGGGATGACCGTCCCGGTGAGATGCGCCAGTCCGAGCACGGCGGACACGGTGCGCGCGACGTCCTCGGCGGTGCCCACACGGCGCAGAGGCGTCTCCTCACGGCACTTGGCCGCGATCTTCTGGAAGAAGGGGTCGTCGCGCGTCCATGCGGTCTCGGTGAGCGCGGGTGCCACGGCGTTCACCCGGACCCGCGGCCCGAGAGCCGCAGCGAGCAACTGCGTCATGTGATTGATGGCGGCCTTGCTGACCGCGTAGGGAATGGAACTGCCCACGGGGCGGGTGCCGGCGACGGACGAGATGTTGACGATCTGGCCGGGGGTGCTCCCCGCGCCCAGATGGGGTGCGGCGGCTGCCGACACCTGCCAGGTCCCGATCACGTTGAGCGAGAGAATGTCCCACCACACCTGCGGGGTGACGGCTTCGAGGTCATGGTGCGGGATGACCTGGGTCGTCCCGGCGTTGTTGACGAGGACGTCGAGTCTGCCGTACCGCTCGACCGCCGCGGCGATCAGGTGCCGTGCCTGCTCCTCGTCGGAGACGTCCGCCTGTACGTACAGGGCGTCCGGGAGTTTCTCGGCCAGCAGGCGACCCTCCTCGACGGAGCGTGCCGAGTTGACGACGACCCTCATCCCCTCGGCGCTCAACCGTGCTGCTGTTGCGGCCCCGATGCCGGAGGTCGATCCGGTCACAACGGCGACCCTCTGTTCGGGCATGGGCACACATCCTCCGTAGGCGGGAGCGCGGCAGCGCGGTCCGTACCCGTCCTACGGTCGCTGCCGCCACTCGAAAATGCCTCAAGAGGCTCTCGAGCGGCGGCCCGGTAGCACCGTCGTTCCCGCCGGTTCAGTCGACCAGAAGGGCGATCTTGCCGCGCACGTGACCGCCTTCCATCTCCCGGTGCGCCTCGGCCGCCTGTGCCAGCGGGTAGGTGCGGGAGACCACGATGCGCAGCCTCCCCTCCTCGTACAGGCCGGTGAGTGCGCTCAGCCGCGCCGTGGAGCGCTGGGTGCTGATCGCCTGGACCCCGTACTCTCCGGCCCGGTCGAAGTCCACGACGGTTCCGATGCGCTGCCTGTCCTGGACCAGTTCCAGCGATACATCGAGCGCGGCTCCGCCGATCGCGTCGAGCGCCGCGGTGACCCCGTCCGGCGCCAAGGCTTGCACCCGCTCGGCCAGGCCCTCGCCGTATGCGACCGGGACCGCCCCGAGCGAGCGTAGGTAATCGTGGTTGCGCGGCGCGGCGGTCCCGATCACGGTGGCACCGAGCGCCTTGGCGACCTGTACGGCCACCGTGCCAACGCCACCGGCCGCCGCGTGGATCAGAACGGTGTCACCCGCGCCGACCTCGAGCTGCTCGACGGCGGTGTGCGCGGTCTGGCCGGACGCCGAGAAGACGCCGGCCTGGTCCCATGGCATCAACGCGGGCTTCCGCACCAACTGGTCGGTGGGAACAACCACATACTCGGCGTGGCCGGCCAGCAGCGCCCACCCGAGGGCTTCCGTGCCGGCCGGGAACCCGGCGGCGCCCGGGCCCACCTGGTCGACCACGCCGGCGAATTCGTTACCGATTGTCCGCGGGAATCCCGCGGGCACGCCGGGGATCGTCAGGCCGCGCCGAATCGCGCAGTCGAAGGGCTGAATCCCGGCCGCCCTGATCCGTAACCGGACCTGGCCGGGGCCCGCCTGCGGAGTCTCGACGTCGAGCAGTTCCACCACTTCGGGACCGCCGACGGAGTTGATAGCCGCTGCCTTCACACTGTGTCCTCTCGTCAACACCATGAACATCGCATAACGCGTGCGCAGCCGGTTCCGGCCGCACGTCGCCACCATCCTGCAACCTCATGTCCGGTTCAGGTCAACACCGTTCATCCTCCGCGTCCCCACTCCGCCCCGGGCGGAGCTCCGGCGCGGACCGGGAACGCCGTCCCTGACAAATTCCTGACACAAGTTTCTCGCAAACACCAAATAAGTCTCTTGCGGGACGTCACGAGATCAAAGAGAGTATCGGAGAGGTCAGTTGTACCGCGCTCCACCCCACCCGGCGTCCACGATACCAAAGGCGTAAACGCAGTGAAATTCAACCTGCTCGGTCCTTTTGAAATCGTCACAGACGAGGGCGTTTTATCCGCTATTCCGCCGCCCAAAGTCTGCCAGGTTTTGGCGCTCCTGTTGACACGCCCGAACGCCGTGGTGCCCGTGGACTCGTTCATCCGGGAGATCTGGCGCGAGAAGCCACCGCGCAGCGCGCTGACCACGCTACAGACGTACGTCTACCATGCCCGGCAGATGTTTGCCCGCACGGGAACCGCCGATCCGGAGGAAGTTCTCCTCGTCACCAGGGCGCCCGGCTACCTCATTCACGTGGACCCCGGCGAATTGGACGCAAAGGAATTCGAGCGGCTCATCGAGAAGGGGCAGCGGGACCTCGGCCGGGGATTCGCCGAGAACGCCGCAAGCCACCTGGCGGAAGCCGCGAATCTCTGGCGGGGTCCCCCTTTGGGGAACATCGCGACCGGCGATGTGCTCGGCGGATACGTGGCCTACATGGACGCGCTGCGCATCCGTGCCGTGGAGCTCCGAATCGACGCCGTCAGACGGCTCGGCCGGTACCGCGAACTCATCCCGGAACTCCACGCCCTAGTCCTGGCGTATCCCCTCAACGAGTGGTTCCACACCCAACTCATCGAGGCGCTGAGCCTCTCAGGACGGCGAGGCGAGGCGCTCCAGGTGTACCAGCGCCTTCGGAGGTCGCTGGGCGACGAACTCGGCCTGGACCCCTCCCCCGACGTGCAGCGGCTGCACCACCAGCTGCTGGACCCGGCGCGGCGCGGGCCCGCTCACGCCGCCTGACGCCTGACGCCTGACACAAGCTGCCTGACACAGACCGCCCCGGGGAAGGAAGCCATGACGATCACGCCACCGACGACCCTGTTGACGAACGAACTGTACGCCGAGGTGCAGCAGTTCCACGCCGCTCAGATGCAGGCGCTTGACAGCGGGGACTTCGACACGTACAGCGCGACGTTCACCGAGGACGGCGAGTTCGTCCACACCCCAGGGCGGCCTGCGGCCCGTACCCCGGCGGGTATCGCCGCCGAACTGCGTGCTTACCACAGGGAGCGCTTCGCCGACGACCCGGTCCAGCGCCGGCACTCCTTCAGCATGCTGCGGCTCGACCCCCGGCCCGACGGCTCGGTCCACGCCACCTTCTACTGCCTGGTCATCACCAGCAGGCCGGGGGTAAGGGTGCCCGAGACCGCTCCGAGCTGCGTCGTGCACGACGTGCTCGTCCGGGAGGACGGACGGCTGCTCACCCGCTCCCGCAGGGTCGAGCACGACTACCTGTCA
Source organism: Streptomyces sp. NPDC104313 (assembly GCF_055583985.1). NCBI lineage: Bacteria > Bacillati > Actinomycetota > Actinomycetes > Kitasatosporales > Streptomycetaceae > Streptomyces > Streptomyces sp. NPDC104313. The sequence continues at coordinate 57,403 of NZ_JBVJMW010000024.1, read as the reverse complement.
GTCGTCTGACCCTCGCCTGACAGTGATGATGTGAGTGGTGGTTCTGCTGATGCGTCCGACCCTCCGCCTGACTGACGTGTTCGACTGTCCTGTTGGGGATTTGTCGGCGCGTCAGCGGGGCCACCACGCACGCGGCCGGACGGGCGTTTGTGACTTCATAGCGCCTCTGTGTGTCAAGCCGCTTGAGCGAGGTGGTTCCGTTGGTCTCGTTTCATGATCCGGTAGACCACGTTGGACAGCCGTCGCTTCAGTGCCCGGCGGGCCTCGGAGGGGGTCTTCCCCTCGGAGATCTTGCGGAGGTAGTAGTCCTGGCCGCGGCCACCGTCGCGGATCTGGCAGATCGCGATCGTGTGGAGGACCGAGTTCAGCGCTCGGTTGCCGCCGGTGTTGAGCCGGTGGCGGACGTTGTTGCCGCTGGAGGCGTCCAACGGTGCACTGCCGGTATAGCTGGCGAAGTGGTGCTCGGTCGGGAAACGGGTGACGTCGCCGACGTGCCCGAGGACCTTGGCGGCCAGCACGGTGCCCAGGCCCGGCAGGCTGGTGAGTGTGGTGCACGTCGCTGCCAGTGCTTCGCGCATCTGGACCGCGTTGTCCTTGACCAGGCGGTCCGGTCGTCGCAGGTCGGCCAGGAGGTCCCGGGCTATGTCCCGGCGGCAGTTGTCGGTGGCGGTGACGGGGCGGATGCCCTTCATCGCGGCAGCGGCCTTGTCGGCGGACAGGCCGGTGGCCACGCCGCCGGGCAGCAGGTCGCGCAGGACGGCGTGGAGCCGGTTCAGGACGCGGGTGCGCTCGTGGACCAAGTCGTCACGGCGCTCGGTCAGCAGCCGCAGGATCGTGGTCTGGTCCTCGGCGGCGACCTGTCGCAGGTCAGTGCGGAAGAGGGCGACCTGGGCGACGTGGCGGGCATCGGCCTCGTCGGTCTTGCGGTTGCCGCCGGTGGACGGCATCCGTGCCCGAGCCGAGAGCGTGGCCGGCACGTCGACCACGTACTCGCCCGCGGCGGCGAGCTGCTGGGCAAGGGAGCGGCCGAGGCCGCCGACACCCTGGACGCTACGGCTGCAGACCGAGCATCTGGGGTCCATTCAACAAGTCAGGAGCTTGGCCAAGAAGCCCCGTCACTGTCTTGTCCACCCACCCGACCGGCGCGTGCCGCCCTCGGCTCGGACAAACGGCAAGGACGGACATGACCAGCATGACGCACGACGGCCCCCGGGTCACCGGCGGAGTCGACACCCACGGCCTTACCCATCATGCGGCGGTGATCGACTCCATCGGCCGGCACCTTGCTGACCAGGAGTTCCCTGCCACCATCCGTGGATACCGGGACCTGCTGGACTGGATGCGCGTCCACGGGGCTCTCGCCGCGGTCGGGGTGGAGGGCACCGGTGCCTACGGGGCCGAGCCGGCCCGGGTGCTGACGGCTGCCGGGGTCGCGGTCATCGACGTGGACCGGCCGGACCGCAAGGCGCGGCGGATGAAGGGCAAGTCCGACCCGGTCGACGCCCACGCCGCCGCGACGGCGGTGCTGTCGGGCCGGGCCACGGGTATACCCAAGAGCAGGGACGGCGTGGTCGAGGCCGTGCGCGTCCTGCGCGTCACGCGTCGCAGCGCGGTCAAGGCCCGCACCCAGGCCATGAACCAGATCCGCGGGCTGCTGGTCTCCGCCCCCGTGATGCTGCGGGAGCAGGTCTCCGGCCTGGAACGTGCCGCGCCGATACGCGCCCTGGCCCGGCTGCGGCCCGGCGACGATCTCTCCAGGCCACTGGCCGCGACCCGGGCGTCACTGCGGCGCCTGGCCCGCCGCCACCAGGCCATGGACGCCGAGATCGGCCCGCTGACCAGGCAGGCCGCGCCCGCACTGCTGGACATGTTCGGAGTCGGCCCCCAGACCGCCGGCCAGCTGCTCGCCACCGCCGGGGACAACCCCGAGCGGATGCGTTCGGAGGCGGCGTTCGCGCACCTGACCGGCGTCGCGCCGATCCCCGCATCGTCCGGCCGCACCCACCGCCATCGGCTCAACCGTGGCGGCGACCGGGCCGCGAACAACGCCCTGCACACCATCGTGCTGGTCCGTATGCGCTACGACGAACGCACCCGCGCCTACGTCGAGCGCCGCACCGAGGAAGGGCTGAACAAGAAGGACATCATGCGCTGCCTCAAGCGATTCGTCGCCCGCGAGGTCTACCGCGCCCTGACCCCCAGCCCAACCGATCCGCAGAGAGACCGTTCGGCTCCGTCGAACGGCGCTGCCGCCTGCCTACGTGAACGTGGATTTTCCGTTCAGCATCCCCACCTGACGCGCGTCGGCATCAGGCCGCCAGGCGTTCCACGGCCGCGAACGCCTCGGCCGGCGACGGCAGGCCCGCCATCTCCCTTGCTATGTCGCGGGCCCGCTGCCGGTACGACGGCGTCTCCAGCACCTCCCGGCACGCCTCGGTGATGTTCTCGGGGGAGTCGTCCTCCGGGGACACCATCCTGGCGGCGCCGTACTCGCTGAGCCGGGTGGTGAACCCCAGCGCGTACGGCAGGTACGGCACGAGGACCTGCGGAACTCCGTAATGCATGTTGCCCAGTACCGTCGTCCCCCCGGCGTGGCTCATCACCACGTCACACGTCGGCGCCACCACGTCGAGGGGCACCCAGCCCACCCTGACGTTCCTCGGCAGCGGTCCCAGCTTCTCGGCGGCGGACTGCGGGGCGGCGACGAGCAGTTCCACATCCAGCCGGCTGACCTTGTCCACCAGACCGCCCAGGATGTCGAAGTAGTCGGGGGTGACTCTGCTGCCGGCCGAGACGAGCAGCCGGGTCCGGTCCTCCTTGGTGTACATCCACGGTTCGACGGGTCCCTTGGTCGAATGGGGTACGTACCGCATCAGCTGCGCGGGCGGCGCGTCGCTTTCCCGGAGACTGGGCGGGCAGATGTCCACGAACAGTTCGGGGCTGAGCATCTCGTGGAACCCGAGCCTCTTGAGTACGGGACCCAGCTCGGCCGCGGCGGCCAGATCGATGGTCCTGGGCTCCCCCATGTCCACCGCGTGTTTGACGTAGGGCACCCCGGCATACCGGGCCACCACCGGACCGGCGAACGCCAGCGCCCCTCCGACGACCACGTCGGGGCGCCACCGGTCCACGAAGGGGAGCAGCCCTTCCAGGCACCAGGTGGCGTAGCGGCCGAACTGCCGTCCGTTGAAGAGATAGCGCTCGTGTAGATCGGACGGGATGACGCGGCGGTCGCCGTCGTCGTCGTACAACGTCTCCAGCATGTCCCGGGACGTCACCGCGATTCCGGCGATCCCGGCCGCGGTGACGGTGGGCATCACGTTCTCCGGGCCTGCCATGAACACCTCGTGTCCGGCGTTCCTAGCGGCCTGCGCCAGCGGGACGACCGAGAAGATGACGCCCGACGTACCGCCGACGACGAAGAGAATCCTCATGTCTCAGCCCTCCGTCCGTACGGGCGCCGTGGAAGCGGCCCGTTCCAGTTCCACGACGCGTCCGGCGGGCAGGGGCAGGGCGTGCATCTCGTCCCGCAGACGCGCCGCCGCGCTCCGGTACGACGCGTCGGCGAGCAGATCGCCGCACGCGCGGGCGACACCCGCCAGGTCCGCGCCCGCGAGCCGTACCGACTTCCCCGCTCCCAGCTCGGCGATCCGCGCGCCGTGTTCCTCCAGCCGCAGTTCCGGCGGCAGCGACAGCTGGGGCAGTCCGTGGGCCAAGGCGCCCAGTGTGGACAGCGCGTCGCCGGGATGGACCACCAGATCGCAGGTGGGGGCGACGACGCCCAGCGGAACAGGCTCGCAGCGCACCTCGTCGGGAACGAACCACGGTGCCCCGGTCACTTCGGGCGCTCCGGGGAAGGCCGGCGCCCCGTCCGCGTCCGAGGGGCGCCGCGCGACCAGGACGTCGGCGTCCAGCTCCGCGAGCCGCGGCAGCAGGGCATCGAGTGTGCCGCGCCAGAGACGGTCCTCGGGGCCGGTCGCGTCTGCGGCGCCGCCGACCACCAGGATCCGCGGCCGGTCCCCCCTGACGTACGCCCAGGGCTCGACGGCCCGCTGGGTCTCGTACGGAATGTGCCGCATCGGCAGGGCGGGCGGGGCGTCGGGCATCCGCAGACTCGGGGGCGCCACGCTGAGGGAGATCACGGGGCGGGGCAGGTCGTACAGTCCCGCGTCCTCCAGCTCCGGCCCCAGTTCGGCGACGGCCGCCAGGGCCTCGACCACGGGCTCCGCGAGGTCGGTGGCGAACCGCGCGTACGGGACACCGAGTCGGTGGGCCACCAGTGGCGCGGCGTAGGCCTGCGCCGCCCCGACCACGAGGTCCGGGGGCCAGGACGCGGCGAGGTCCGACAGACCGTGCAGGCAGTCCGCCGCGAAACGGCCGTACGACCGCCCCGTCTCGATGTCGCGTTCGTGTCCTTCGGGCGGCAGCGGTGCGATCAGCCCCCGCCGGTCTTCCCGGCAGTCCTCCAGGCTCTTCGACGAGACCGGCACGCCGACGAGTCCTGCGGCGGCGACGGCGGCGACGGCGCCCGCCGGACCCGCCACGAAGACCTCGTGACCGGCCCGGCGTACGGCTTGCGCCAACGGGACCATCGAGAAGACGGAACCCGCCCCGGGGCCCGCGGCGAAAAGAACCTTCATGAGCACGTCCTTCACAGCAGATGTCCGATCAGGCATGACAGACGGGACGCCGGCCGCCGTTGTACTTGACCATCTCGCCGAACACGGCCACCGGGTCCAGCGGCCGGCCCAGCTCCCCGCCCTCGATCTCGGCCCAGGCGCGGTGCAGGTTTCCCACGAGCCGCTCGGGGTCCAGCAGGCCCGCGAACTCCTCGATGTCGCAGCGTCGGCCCGTCTCCAGCGGAGTCAGCCCCTGCCGGAAGCCCTCCTCGGCGACGGCCTGGAGCCGGCGCAGATAGCTCTCGGTCTCGTCGAAGGCCTCGGGGCCGGAGACGACGCCGTGGCCGCCGACCACCGTGGTCGCGCCGAGGCCGCGCAGCCGGTCCAGCGTGCTCAGCGATCCCTCGACCGTGCCCATCATCACAAAGGGCGTGCACCCGGGCATCACGATGTCGCCGGCGAACAGGACACGCTCTGCGGGGAGCCACACCACCGTGTCACTCCGCGTGTGCGCCGGCCCCAGGTGCAGCAACTCGATCCGCCGGCCGCCGGAGTGCAGCGTCATCGAACCGGTGTACGTGATGTCCGGGAGCGCCAGCCGTACGTCGCCCCACTCCACGTCGGGCCAGAGCGCCGTCAGGCCTAGTCCGGTCTTCTCCATCTCGGCCCGCGCCCCGGCGTGGCTGATCACCGCCGCCGGGGCGAACACAGCGTTGCCGAAGGTGTGGTCGCCGTGGAAGTGCGTATTGACGATCGTCCTGACCGGGCCGGCGCCCAGGGATTCGGTGGTGGTACGGAGACGGTGGGCACGCCGTACCGTGGCCGCCGTGTCCACGAGTACGACGCCGTCGGGGCCCGTTATGACACCGGCGTTGTTGAGGCACCAGCCGCCGTCGGGCTGAAGGTAGGCGTACACCCCGTCGGCGACCTCGACCAGCTCCGGTTCGTTGGGTCCGCCGGGTACGGATTCAGGCATCGAGGGTGACCCCCCTGACGACCACGGCCGAGTTGAAGCCCCAGCGGCCACGCGCGAGCACCAGGGCCGCGTCGGCGTCGATGGCGCGGGGTGCTCCGCATACCAGGTCGATTCCGTACGCCGGGGGAACCGCGCAGGGGTACGGGACCGCCGGGACAACGCCGTCCCTCAGGGCGACCAGCGCCGTCACCACGTCGAGCGGTCCGCCGCCCCCGAGGAGCCGGCCCGTCAGTGCCTTCGGCGCGGCCACCGGTACCGCGTCCGGGCCGAAGAGCTCGCTGATGGCCCGCGCCTCGGCCAGGTCCAGGTCGGCGGAGCCCGCCGCGTCCGCGAAGACGACTCCGATGTCCCCGGGGCTCAGCCCCGCGTCCGCCAGCGCTAGTTCGGCGGCACGCCGCAGCCCGGGGGGCCGGTGGGAGCCCGGCGGCGGGTCGAAGGTGGCCGCGTATCCGGCGATCTCCCCGTACGCCTGTCCCCCGCCCCGGCGCGCGAGGGCTCCGGCGCTCTCCAGCACCAGGAGCGCGCCCCCCTCGCCGGGCACGTGGCCGCCGGCGGCGGCGTCGAACGGCAGATAGGCCGTGGCCGGGTCCGTACTCCTGCTGACCCGGCCGCCCGACAGGTGCGACGCCCATCCCCAGGGGTCCAGTGCCGAGTCCACGCCGCCGGAGATCACCAGGGGCGTGCCGAGCCGGACGGCCCGGCGGGCGTGCCCGAGGGCGTCCAGACCGCCGGCCTGATCCGCCACCAGGGCGATGCCCGGACCGCGCATCCCGTTCCTGATCGAGATCTGGCCGGTGTTGACGGCGTAGAACCAGGCGAACGATTCGTAGACGCTGACGAACTCCGGCCCCTTGGACCAGAGGTTGTCGAACTCCCGGTGGGTGAAGTCGAATCCGCCCGACGCACTGGAGGTGATGACCCCCATGTCGTAGTCGGCGAGTTCCTGGGGGTTGACCCCGCCGTCGGTCAGGGCCCAGTCGGCCGCGGCGAGGGCCAGCCGGGTCGACACGTCGGTCTGGGGCAGGAGCCGGTTGGGCAGGTGCTCCGCCGGGTCGAAGTCGAGTATCTGGCCGGCGAGGGAGGACTGGTAGCCGGTGGTGTCGAACCGGGTGAGCGGGGCGATGCCCCCGCGTCCTTCCAGGGTGGCGTTCCAGTACTCCTTGATTCCGAGCCCGTTGGGCGCGACAACGCCTACGCCGCTGACCAGAACACGGTCCTCAGGTGCGCCGCCGCTCGTGACGTCGCCTCTGATGCCCTTGCCGTTGATGCCGTCGCGGTTCATGCCGCTGTCCTCTCCGCGCGCCTCAACACCATCGCGCTCTGGAAACCGCCGAATCCACTGCCCACCGTGAGCACGGTGTCGATGTGCTGTTCCCTGGCGGTCACCGGCACGTAGTCGAGGTCGCACTCGGGGTCGGGGGTGTGCAGATTGGCGGTGGGCGGGACGACTCCGTGTTTCAGCGCCAGCACCGAGGCCGCGATCTCGATCGATCCGATGGCACCGAGAGAATGGCCCACCATCGACTTGATGGAGCTGACGGGCACGCGGTAGGCGTGCTCGCCCAGCGTCCGTTTGAAAGCCGCCGTCTCGTGCCGGTCGTTCTGCTTGGTACCCGAACCGTGCGCGTTGACGTAGTCGATCACCACCGGGTCGATCCGGGACTCGTCCAGGGCGACGCGGATGGCCTCGGCCATCTCCCTTCCGTCGGCCCGCAGTCCGGTCATGTGGTGAGCGTTGAGTCGGGTGGCGTACCCGGTGATCTCGGCGTAGATCTCCGCTCCCCGGCGGCGCGCGCTCTCGTACTCCTCCAGGACGAACATCGCGGCCCCCTCCGCGAGCACGAAGCCGCTGCGGGACGCGTCGAACGGCCGGGAGGCGTGGGCGGGGTCGTCGTTGCGCGGGCTCGTCGCCTTGATGGCGTCGAAGCAGGCCGCCACGATCGGGGTGACCGGGGTATCTGTGGCTCCCGTCACCATGACGTCCACGACGCCTTCCCGGATGAGCCGGCAGGCGTGGCCCACGGAGTCCAGACCGGACGTGCAGCCGTCGGAGACCATCATGACCGGCCCCTCGGCGCCCACGCTCCAGGCGACCTCGGCCGCCATGATGCTGGGGACCATGTGGTCGAACATGTGCGGGGTCAGATAGGCGGGGTCGATCTCCCAGTCCCGGCCACTGTTCGAGAGCACCAGGTACTCCCGCTCCAGCGAGGTCGCGGCGGCGACCGCACTGCCGAGACTCACCCCCGTACGGTGTGGGTCCAGCGCGGCGAAGCCGAGTCCGCTGTCGGCCACCGCCTCCCGCGCGCAGACCACCGCGAACTGCGCCGCGCGGTCCATCCGGCGGATCTCACGGGGCGTCAGTCCTTCCTGTACGGGGTCAAAATCCACCTCGCCGGCCACTTGGGAGCGGAAGCCGGAGGGATCGAAGGAGGTGATGGTGCGGGTCGCGGTCCGGCCGGCCGACAGGAGATCCCAGAACGCCTTCGTCCCTGGTCCTCCGGGAGCGCGGACACCGACGCCGGTGATCACCACGCGCCGGGTCACCTCAGCTTCCCGGCCGTGCGTGGGCCCGGTCGGCGACCGGGCCGTCCGGTCCTGTGGTCACAAGCGAAAGGAGTGCGGTACATCGAGTGTGGGTCCTTTCCGTTTCTTCCGGGACTGCGGTGGGCCAGGTGCCGGCCGGAGCGTCAGCCGGACGTGGTACGGGACGACTGGAGCGCGTAGGCGCGCGCCGCTTCGGGGAACTGGAGGGCCTTGTGTCCCGCCGCGGCGTTCACGTCGCGCCAGAACCGCTGGAGAGGTTCCGCCTCGGACTGCCCCCGGCTGCCGGCCGACCGCAGCAGTCGGTCAACGGTCGTGGCGAGTGTCTCCGCCGCCAGCGCGCAGTCGCGTGCCGCGCGGGCCGTGTGCAGTGGGTCGGGCCGGCCCCGGTCCGCCGCCGCGGCCACCCGGTACAGCAACAGCTCGGCGGCGTCGATCTCGTAGGCCGAACGCGCCTGGACCAGTTCGTACGCGGTACGGTCCGCCGCCGCTCCCGGCGCCGGAGCAGCCGGCTCGTCGAGCTTGCCGCGCGCCAACTCCGTCCAGCGCCCGAGCGCCCCCCGTGCCGCGCCGAGCATCGCCGCCGTCAGGGTCAGCCCGTTGGCCGCCTTCAGCGGTACGCGGTGACAGGGCGCCGCGGCGCCCTGTGCCTCTCCGGCCATCAGGTCGGCGGACGTCACCGTGTGCGTCCGGGGGACGACGACCCCGTCCAGGGTCAGTGTGTTGCTGCCCGTCGCCCGCATACCAGCGTTGAACCAGGTGTCCTCGATGCCATAGGCGCGGCGTGGCACGGCGAAGAACCGCGTCTCGGGCGGGTCGCCGGCCACCCGCCCGCAGACCAGGGCCCAGCCGGAGTACGTGACACCGCTGACGTACGGCCACCGGCCCCGTACCCGCCAGCCGCCGGGCACGGGTTCCGCCGTGCCCACCGGTGCCAGCGCCCCGACCACGACCGTGTCCGGCCCCTGCTCCCAGATGTCCCGCCGGCCGGCCGGGGGCAGGTAGGCGGCGAGCCGTCCCACCCCTGCGGCCAGCGAGGCGAACCAGGCGGTGGACGCGCAGCTCTCGCCGAGCCGTACCACTGCGGGCAGCAGTTCCGTGAAGCCGCCCGCCGTCCCGCCCCACTCCGCGGGGACGAAGTGGCGGGCGAAGCCGGCCCGGAGGACCCCCTCCACCACGTCCGGTGTGAGCTGCCGGCCGCGCTCGGCCTCGGCCGCGCGGTCGGCCGCGAGGAGCGCGGTCTCCCGGACGGCCTCGGCGCGGAGAGCCGCGGCGGGCGGTGACGGCACTACGGTGACTTCTGGCACGGCGGTGGCTCCCTCGGGTCCGGTGCGGGACGGGGTGAGAAACGGGGACGGCGGTGGGACTTGCGGCTCTGTCCGGGCTCAGTAGTTGCCCAGACCGCCGCAGACGTTGAGCGCCTGGGCGGTGACGGCCGAGGCTCCGTCGCTGACGAGGTACCCGATCATCGCTGCGACCTCGCTCGGCTCCACATAGCGGCCGATCGGCACCCTGGCCGTGACGCGCTGGAACGCCTCGTCGCGCGACACGCCCCAGATGCCGGCGTAGTGGGCGCGCACGTTCTCGGCCATGGGGGTCTCGACGAAACCGGGGCACACCGCGTTGACGGTGATCCCCGTCTTCGCCAGCTCAAGACCCCAGGACTTGGTCAGACCGACCACACCGTGCTTGGAGGCGGAGTAGGGAGCTCCATGGAGCACTCCCTGCTTCCCCCCGGTCGAGGCGATATTGATGATCCGGCCGCGCGACAGCTGGAGCATGCCGCCGATGCCGAGGACGGCCTTGGTCATCCGGAACACACTGTTCAGGTTGGTGTTCATGACGTCGAGCCAGACCTCGTCCGCGACCTCCGCGGTGATTCCTCCGCCGCTGCGGCCGGCGTTGTTGACGAGAATGCCGATCGGCCCGTACCGCGCGACGGCGGCGGCGACGAAGGCCTCGACCTGCGCCGGGTGGCCGACATCGCAGACCTGGCCGTCGGCCTCCAGGCCGCGTTCCCGTAACTCCTTGACGGTGACGTCCAGTTGTCCGGCCGAGCGGGAGCAGACGAAGACGGAGTGGCCGTCGAGTGCGAGCCGGGTGGCGATCTCCAGCCCGATGCCGCTGGTCGCACCCGTGACCACGGCTACCGAGGGGGTGGGGTCTGTCATGTCATTCCTTCGGGATGGGGTGTTCAGAGGGAGTGGATGTTCAGAGGGAGTGGAACTGCCGTCCGTGCCAGATCAGCGGCGAGTCCGGTCCCGTGGTGTGCACCTCGGTCGGCCGGCCCAGCAGCAGAACGTGGTCACCGGCCGGTATCCGGTCCGCCACCGTGCAGCGGAGTGCCACGTGCGCGTCCGCCAGGCGAGGCGGGGCGGTCGCCTCGGAGACGTGGGTCCCGTCCGTGGTGGTGGGGGGGAGGAAGGGCTGGCCCGCGAACCGGTCGACCTCGCGGGCGGCGAACCGTCCGGCCAGTTCGCGGTGGTGCCCGCCCAGTACGTTGACCATGAATTCCGGCGCCTGGGCGAAGGCGCCGAAGCAGCTGGATTTGTCCGCGATGCCCACGAGCAGCAGCGGTGGGTCCAGTGACACGGACGTCACGGAACCTGCGGTGAATCCCCACGCGCGGCCGGCGGTGTCACGCGCGGTGACGATCGTCAGCGGTGCGGCGAGCAGTGCCATCGCGTCGCGGAAAGCCCGGCCGTCCAGAGCGGGAGGGACTCCGCGGGGCGCCGCCCTCACGAGGTGCCCCTTTCGCTGCCCGCCCTCATCAGCATCGCGTCGCGGCGGAGTTGATGCAGGCGATCAGGGTCCGGGCCTGGACGTTCACGTAGTGCGCGTGCCGAACGAGGGTGCTCAGCTGTGCCGGGGTGATCCAGCAGTAGCCCGGGGGCGGGTCCGACGGCGCCTCCTCCTCGTTCGCCTCGATGAGCAAGTACCGGCTCTCCGCGTGGCGGAATCGGCCGCCCTCCTCGGAGTGCACCGCCTCGTAGAGGATGCGCTCGGGCGGCATGCCGAGTACCAGATCCAGGAACGGCGGGCGCTCCGCGCCGGTCAGCCCGGTGTAGTTCTCCGGGGTGCACTGGAGTGTCGGGGCGAGCTCGATGGTATCGAGGAAGCCGCCCTCGACCCGGGCATGGGCCAGCAGGTGGGGCACTCCCCCGATCCGGCGGGTGAGGAAGGCCGTGAGGCCCAGTCCGTGCGGTTCGAAGAGCGGCTGCGTCCACCCGGCGACCTCACGGTTGCCGGCTTCTACCGACACCGCGATCACGCTGAAGTACCGTCCGTCGGCGCGGTGGATGGACGACTCGCCGCGATGCCAGCCGTCGACGTCCGCGAGCGGCTTGCGCTGGATACGTACGTCGTGCCGGGACCGCTCGGCGGTGATCCACGACAGCAGTTCTGTGTCGGAGTACATCGCCCTCTGTTCGCCGCCGTAGCACGGTACGCACGCCAGAACGGTGCGGGAGTCCATGTTGACGAGGTTGTCCTCGCGCAACAGCTCCCCTATCTGGCCGAGGGTCAGCCAGCAGAAGTCGTCGTCCAGCGGGACCTCTCCGGTCGCCTCGACGAGCATGTTGCGGTTGGCCTTCTGGAAGAACCACGCCCCATGCTCGGACTGGAGCACGTCGACGAGCACCTGGCCGCGTTCGGGGCGCGTGAAGTACTCCAGATACTTCACGTCCGTGCCCTGGTGCACCTTGGTGTAGTTGCTGCGGGTGGCCTGGACGGTCGGCGAGAGCTGGAGGAGGTTCGGGTTGCCCGGTTCCATCTTGGCCTGCATCAGGAAGTGCAGGACGCCGTCGAACTCCCGTACAAGAATCCCGAGAATGCCGACCTCGGGCTGGTTGATGATCGGCTGCTCCCACTCGGGGAACGGTTCCTCCCCCGTCCTGACGTGCATGCCCTCCACCGTGAAGAAGCGTCCGCTGCGGTGGACCAGATTCCCCGTGGTGTCCTCGAAGGACCAGCCGTCGAGCTGGTCGAACGGAATCCGGTCCACCTGGAACCGGTGGGCACGGCCGCGTTCGGCGAACCAGTCCGCGAAATCAGCCGTCCGCATCTGCACGCCCTCGGTGGTGCGGGCCACCGATCGCGCCAGACGACCCGGCAGACGGGTGTCCTGCCGTGTCCGCAACAGATTTCCCAGACTCGGCGCAGCGCTCATGACATCCTCTCCGTGGTGTGCGTCTCTGTGCGATGTTTGACGGCTGCCCACCAGTCGGGGTGGCTTCGGTACCAGTCGACCGTCCCGGCCAGTCCCGCGTCGAAGGAGATGCGGGGGACGTACCCCAACTTCTCCCGGATCTTGGTTCCGTCCAGGGAGTAGCGGAGGTCGTGTGCCTTGCGGTCGGCGACCCGGCGGACCAGGGAACTGTCCGCGTCGCACAGGCGCAGCAGGAGGCCGGTGAGGGCGAGGTTGCTCCTCTCGACACCCCCGCCGATGTGGTAGATCTCCCCGGCCCCGCCGCCGTCGAGGACCAGTTGGACGGCCCGGCAGTGGTCGTCGACGTGCAGCCATTCGCGGACGTTGCGACCGTCGCCGTACAGCGGCACCGGCTCCCCCTTCAGCAGGTTCGTGACAAAGAGCGGAATCAGCTTCTCGGGGTGCTGGTACGGGCCGTAGTTGTTGGAACAGCGAGTGATGGAAACGTTCAGTCCGTGGGTGCGCCAGCAGGCCCTGGCGAGCAGATCGGAGCCGGCCTTGCTCGCCGCGTAGGGGGAGTTGGGCGCCAGGGGCTGGTCCTCGGTCCAGGAGCCCGTGGCGATGGACCCGTACACCTCGTCGGTGGAGACGTGCACCATCCGAGGCACGTGGGCGTGCACGCAGGCGTCCAGGACGGCCTGGGTGCCGGCGAGGTTCGTCGCGACGAACTCGGCGGCGGAGGCGACGGACCGGTCCACGTGCGACTCGGCGGCAAAGTGGATCACTGCGTCGTGTCCGGGGAACAGGTCGAGGAGCAGGGGGAGCGAGCGGATGTCCCCCCGGACGAAGCGCAACCGGGGGTGGTCTGCCGGGATATTGTCCCGGTTCCCGGCATAGCCGAGGTTGTCCAGGACGGTGACCCGGGCGTCCTCGTAGCCCGGGTACCCGCCGGCCAGCAGCGTGCGGACGTAGTGCGAGCCGATGAATCCGGCGCCGCCCGTGACGAGCAGCCTCACGCCGTCACCTCGATACGGGTGTCGTCGCCCACCACGAGCCGGTGGTCGAGGCCGCCCTCGCTTCCCTTGCCCACGGTGGTGTTGCGGCCGATGAGTGAGCCGCGCAGGCTCGGCACCGCGATGATGGAAGCGTCGTCCATCACGATGGACTCGGCCAGCCGGGTGCGGCTCAGCACGCAACCGCGCCCGACGGACGTGCTGGGGCCGACGTGGCTGTCCTCGATCACCGCACCGGCGCCGATGACCACCGGCCCTTCGATGCGGGAGCGTACGACGCGGGCGCCGGCCTCGATGACGACGCGGCCGCTCACCACGCTCAGCGCGTCGACGTCCCCCCTGATGTCGGTGGTCAGTTCACCGAGCAGCTGCCGGTTGCAGTCCAGGACGTCTTCGGCCCGCCCGGTGTCCTTCCAGTAGCCGACGTACTCCCCGGCCCGTACGTCGTGGCCGTGGGACACCAGCCACTGGATGGCGTCGGTGATCTCCAGTTCGCCGCGCGCGCTGGGCGCGATGGCGGCGACCGCGCGGTGGATGGCGGCGGTGAAGAAGTAGACGCCGATCAGCGCGAGATCCGTCGCGGGCCGCGCGGGTTTCTCCACCAGCCTGACGACCCGGCCGTCGGCGCGCAGTTCGGCGACTCCGAAGCCCCGTGGATCGGGCACCCGGCGGACCACGACGTGCGCGTCGGGCTGGGTCATGGCGAATGTGGCGGCGATGTCGGAGATCCCCGCCGGCAGCATGTTGTCGCCGAGGTAGAGCACGAAGTCGTCCTCGCCGAGGAACTCCCGGGAGATGGCCACGCAGTGGGCCAGCCCTTGTGGTTTCTCCTGGACGATGTAGGTGACGCCTATCCCGAGGCGCGTACCGTCCCCGATCGCCTTCTCGATCTCCGGACCCCAGTCCCCGACAACCACGCCGACCTCCGTGATGCCGAGGTCACGGATGTTCTCCAGAACATGTTCCAGGACGGGTTTGTTGGCGATCGGAATGAGCTGTTTGGGCATGGAGTAACTGAAGGGGCGCAGGCGGGTTCCCGACCCGCCCGACAGCACCAGAGCCTTCATGGCGAAGTCCTCTCTCACAAGGGTTGGGAGTTCGCTGCGGCGTGCGGAGGGCCACGCGTCCGGCGGAGCGGTGCGCGGCCCTTCGTCAGGAGGGCCGACTCAGTCGGCCCTCTGCCCGGTTTCCTGCTTCTGCCGAAGCTGGTTGATGTCGCGGAGCCAGCCGTCGCGGTCGTCACTGCGGGCGGTCGCATGCGCGGCGACCTCCGGGTGGGGGAGGATCAGGAAGCGTCCTTCCGCCATGCCCCGGAACAGCGCCTCCGCGACATCGTCGGGGCCGATCGGGGTCGAGGTCAGCATCATGTGCGGGTCGGTGCCAGCGGCCTGCCGCATCTCGGTCCGTACGCCGCGCGGGCACACCGCGTGCACCTCGACGCCCCGGTGCCGGTAGCTGAGCGACAGCCATTCGGCGAAGGCGAGAGCGGCGTGTTTGGACACGGCGTAGGGGGCCGCGCCGATCATCGTGGTCAGTGCGGCGGCCGACGCGATGGACACGAACCGGCCGCCGCCGCGCTCCAGCCAGTGCGGGATCAGCGCGCGGGCGGCCCGTACATGGGCCATGACATTGGTGTCCCAGGCCGCGTTCCACTGCTCGTCGGGGAGTTCGGGTCCGCCGGCGGACGCGATGCCGGCGTTGGCGCAGTAGATGTCGACGGTTCCGCCGAGGGCGCTGAGGGCGGCGGGCACCAGCGCGTCGGAGGCTTCACCGGGAAGGGCGACACCACCGATCTCGTAGGCCACCGCCTCGGCCCGTTCCGGGTGCCGGTCGTTGACGGCCACACGCGCCCCTTCGGAGGCGAAGCGTCTGGCCAGGGCCGCGCCGATGCCCCGGCCCGCGCCGGTGACGACGACCGTCGTGCCGCGCAGGTCTTTCACCGTTCTCCTCCTGCCTGTACTCGTCCCCGCGGGGATCTGCCGGTACTCGTCACCTCGGGGCGCCGAGCGCCGCGTCGCACGCCCTGCTCTCCTGGTAGTCCGGGAGCAGGCCCGCGGCGTGGGCCTCGGCCATCGTGGGGGCCCGCCGGTCCCGGTCCGACAGGATGAGCTCCAGGTCACGCGGAAAGGGCAGGCCGAGCCGGGGGTCGACCGGGCAGATCGCGCGTTCGTGCTCGGCGGCGTACGACGCGGAGAGCAGGTACATGACGACCGTGTCGTCCGTGAGGGACACGAAGAGATGGCCCACGCCGATCGGCAGGTAGACCGACCGGAAGTCCCGCTGGTCGAGGCGGACGGCGTCCCACACCCCGAAGGTCGGCGATCCGGTCCTGGTGTCGACGACGTAGTCGACGGCCTCACCCTGCGAGCAGTACGCGTATTTGGCCATGCCCGGCGGGGTCGAGGTGAAGTGGATGCCCCGGACGACTCCGCGCCGGGACATGCTGTAGCTCGCCTGGGCCACCGGGAAGAGCGGGTGTCCCAGGGTCTCGGTGAATGGCTTTTCCCCGTACGGGGAGAGGAAGTGCCCGCGATTGTCCCGGAACACGTCCGGGGTGAATTCGTAGGCGCCTTCGACCTTGAGTGGTCGGGCCCGCATCGCTCCTCCTCACCGGGCGCCGGCGAGAGCGCCGACGTACAGTCCCGGTGCCGTCAGGCCGGACTCGAGGAACGACACCGTGAGACCCGCTCGGCGGAAGGCCTCCTCGTACTCCTCCCGGGTGAAGAGCGTCATGACGTGCACGTCGGTGAAGTGCCTCATGCCGGAGCCCGGTTCCGCCACGACGTAGTGCACTTCCATACGGCTGGCCGTCCGCTCCGTGTTTCGTACCGAGTGCGAGACCCTGGAGATGGTCCGGCCGTCGACCGTCACCACGTCGCCCTGCACATATCCGCTGAGGAACGCGTCGGGTGTCCACCACGGTTCGACGACCACGACGCCCCCGGGGCGCAGATGGCGGGCGAAGCTCGCCAGTGTCGCGTTCAGCTCCCCGGTCGTGGCCAGGTAGCCGACGGAGCTGAACATGCAGGTGATCGCGTCGAAGGTGTGTCCGAGATCGAACCTGCGCATGTCCCCCTGGCTCAGCGGGACTTCCGGGAGCCGGGCGCGGGCGAGGCGCAGCATGTCCTCGGACAGGTCGATCCCCGCGACTTCTCCGAACGCCGGGGCGAAGTGGGCGAGATGCGATCCCGTTCCGCAGGCGACATCCAGCAGCCGGCCGGCGTCCGGGCGGATGTCCTTGACTGCGCGGACGACGGCGGCGGCCTCCTTGGCATAGTCCTTCCCCCGTCCCCGGTAGATCGCCTCGTAGATGTCGGCACGGTCGTAGAGATCGACGACGTCGGTCCGGGTCATGCGGTCCTCCCTGTGTCTCCGAGCGATTCCAGTACGTCGCGCAGGGCGGCGATCACCTTGTCCTGTGCCTCTTCCGGCAGGGAGGGATACATGGGCAGCGAGAAGATCTCACCGGCCAGCCGCTCGGTGACGGGGAGCGTGCCGCGCGCGTAGCCGAGGTGGGCGAAGCCGGTCATCGTGTGGACCGGCCAGGGGTAGCTGATGTTCAGCGAGATGCCGTGCGCTTTCAGCTGTTCGATGATCTCGTCACGGCGCGGATGGCGGACCACGTACACGTAGTGGACATGGTCGTTGCCCGGCGCGACGGACGGCAGACGCAGCCCGCCGGCTCCGGTGAGGTCGCCGAGCCCGGCTTCGTAGCGCCGGGCGACCGCGCGGCGCCCGGCCACGTAGTCGTTCAGCCGACGCAGTTTGCGGCGCAGGATCTCCGCCTGCACCTCGTCGAGCCGGGAGTTGTGGCCGGGGGTGCTGACGACGTAGTAGGCCTTCTCCATGCCGTAGTACCGCAGTCGTCTGAGACTCGCGTCGACGGCCTCGTCCGAGGTGAGGACGGCGCCGGCGTCCCCGTACGCCCCCAGCACCTTGGTCGGGTAGAAGGAGAAGGCCGCCGCGTCTCCCAGCGATCCGGCCGGCCGGCCGTGGTGGCGGGCACCGTGCGCCTGGGCGCAGTCCTCCAGAATGCGCAGACCGTGCTCGTCGGCGAGCCGCCTCAGGGGCGCCATGTCGACACACTGTCCGTACAGATGCACCGGGAGCAGGACTCTGGTGCGCGGGGTGATGGCGGCCGCCACCTGGGTGGTGTCCATGAGGAAGTCCTCCTCGCGGATGTCGACGAACACGGGGATGGCGCCCGCTCCGGTGATGGCCAGGACCGTCGGGGCGGCGGTGTTGGAGACGGTGATGACCTCGTCGCCCGCTCCCACCCCCAAGGCTTCCAGGCCGAGTTTGACGGCGTTGGTCCCGTTGTCCACGCCGGTCGCGTGCGGGACGCCGTGGTAGGCGGCGAACTCCTCCTCGAATCCGCGCACGCTGTCGCCCAGCACCAGCCGACCCGAGCGGAAGACCGTGTCGACCGCGTCGAGGATGTCGTCGCGTTCCTTCTCGTACTCCGGCAGGTAGTCCCAGACGTACGTGGTCATGACGTTCCTTCCGAAGGGCTGCTTTGGGGTCCGTATCGTGTTCGTTCCCCGTGCCGGTAGGGGGGCGGGACCGTCGCCGGGACCCGGAGAGTGACCGCCGAAGGCGCTTGTCCCCGGATGGCGGCCGCCGCGGCGTAGCCGGTGTCCGCCGGCACGTCCAGGACGGTCCACCCGGCGGGCCGGGGTGGTTTCTTTGCCCGTCCGAGATAGTCGGCGGCGGGCGAGCGGCCGAGCCCGATGCCGAGCCCTTTGAGGTATGCCTCTTTGCGCGCCCACAGCGCGGCGAAGCCGGCCGGTCGCCGGTCACCGGGGAGGGCGTTCAGTTCCGCGCGCTCGGCCGGGTGGAGCGCGGGGACGCACCAGGCGACGGAGGCAGCCCGTGGCACCTTCTGCACGTCGACCCCGAGCGGGGAGGCGGCCACTCCCACGAGTGTCAGTTCCCCGCTGTGCGAGAGCGAGAAGTGCAGCGGTGGCCGCTCGCCGTCGATCGCGGGCCTGCCGTGCGGTCCGCCGCAGCCGGGGCAGGGTTCTCGTACGAAGCGGATGTCCTCGGGAGCAACGGCGAGATAGCCGGAGAGCAGCCGCCGCAGGGCCGCGTGCGCCGTGATGTAGCGTGCGCGGTCGCGGGGGCGTACAAACGCGGCGGCTCGTTCGCGTTCATGGGGGTCGAGCGTGGCCACGGCCGGTGTGCCGGCGTCCGTGAACGCGTCGTACGGCGGCCGGAACAGCCAGAGATCGAGCCGGTGTCCCAGCCCAGGGACCGGCTGCGGGGTCAGCTGTGGGTCCCGATCAGCGGGAACCGCTCGTCGTTCAGCGGTTCGCCCGGCTCCAGCCCGAGGTCGTGCGCCACCAGGGCGTCGGCCCGGAAGGTGGCCCCGGCGTCCATGTAGACCGTGGCAAGGGACACCCTGGCCTCGGCCGTCAGGTTGGCACCGGCCAGGTGCATGACCTGCTCATGGTGGAAGGTGCAGTCGCCGGCCCGCAGCGGCACCGTCACCCGCGGGTCCCACATCAGCTCCGGCGGGCAGCTGAAGAGGTGGCGTTTGGCCTGCTCGGCCGTGACGGGCGCGCCGGTCCGCAGGTGCGATCCGGGGATGAAGGTCATGCAGCCGCGCTCGACCGGCACATCCGTCAGCGCGACCCACGAGGTCAGGCCGACGGGTGCGCCGGCATAGGGGATGGCGGGCGCGTCTGCGTGGATGGGGGTGGTGGCGGAGCCGGATGTGCTCTTGCGGAGGATCTCCGACTTGAACATGCGCAGGGGCGCGCCGGCCAGTTGTTCGGCGATGGCGGTGATACGGGGGTGAAGGGCGAGCCTGCGCATGGCCTCGCTCTTGCGGTCGGCGTAGGTGACCCAGTCCATGACATTGCCGTCCTCGCGGTCCCAGGACACTTTCTCGTCCTGGTCCAGCTGCACCGAGGCGTCGGCGAGGAACTCCTTGGTCTCCGCCTCGGTGAGGACGCGCGGGATATGGATGAAACCCTGTTCGCGATAGCGGGCGACGGTCTCTTCTGAGACGGGACTCGACATGGTTACGTTCCTTTCACGTCGGTGGCCGCGCGGGTCAGCCGCGCGCTTCCGCGTACTCCTTGGCGTGGCCGAGCGTGGCCAGGCTGTTGCCGCTGAGCGCGTCGCGGACGAAGGCGCGCGCCTCGGGAACGCCGGCACCTCGGCCCAGGACCGGGACGATGGCCGCCGCGTCGATCACCGCCGTGTGCCGGGAGGTGACGACGGTGACGCCGTCGGTTTCGGCGAACTTCCAGCAGCCGGTGTGCAGGCTCAGCAGGGCGGGCAGCCGGGTCTGCTTGTACACGATTCTGTCCTCCGGGAAACAGACCCTCACGGACTCGGTGGTGTGGGCCGACCCGTCCTTGGTACGGGTCTCCATCCTCAGCACCTGGAGGCCCGGCGTGTCCTCCGTGAGCGAGACCCCGACGACGTGCGGCAGCCGGTCGGCCCAGTGCTGGGCCTCGTTGATGAAGGCGTAGGCACGGCGCACCGGGCCGGCGACACGTACCGTGTCCTCGAAGGTCAGGCTCAACCCGGCATCCTCGGAGGCCCGTTCGGCGGTGCTCTTCAGGGCGGCGAGTTCGGACCGGCTGTTGCGGTCGACCGCTTGGTCGATCCAGTCGAGCTTCGCCGGGTCGTCGCCGACGGCCCTGAAATGGTGCAGCAGCCGTACGCGCGAGACCTCGTCCCCGGCCGGTTCGACGATCCAGGTACCGCCCATCGCGGCCACCGGCGGTGCGGACACCTCCTGGCGGAACTCGATCCGCAGTGTCCCGGCGTCCAGGACACGGCGTGATGTCCACTGCTTGGCCTCGCCGTTGATGTCGGCCCAGATCCGGATGCGTTCCGTGTGCTCGCCCCGCTCCGCGTAGTCGACGTGGACCGAGGGCGGGAACATCAGAGGCCAGTTCTCGACCTCCGCGATCAGGCGGTAGACCTCCGGGGCCGGGGCGGCCACGGTGACCTCGTGCTCGGTCTCGCGGCCGGCCTGCTGCGTCATGCTGCTCTCCTTGCCCATGAGGAACGGCGGGGATGCTCCTGCGGACGTCAAGCCGCAGGAGCAAGGTCGGTTTGAGTGATTCGTTCCGTTCGTGTGCTGGTCAGGGCGCGGTAGACCTCGCGGGCGACGAATCGCTTGAGGCGGCGCATGGTGTCCTTCTCCGACAGCCCTTTCCTGGTGCGGCGGTCCAAGCTGCGCAGAGCCGCACGGGCCGCGGTCAAGGGGCGGGGCAAATCCTCGCCGGGCCGCAGCCGGGCCAGGGTCCGTATCAGTGCCACCCGTTCGATGCCCGTGGTCGGCTCGCGAAGCATCGCGGGTGCCGAAACGAGCAGGCCCCGGATCTGGTTCATCGCCTGGGTGCGAGCCTTGACCGTACTGCGGCGCGCAACTCTCAGCACGCGCAGAGCCTCCACTACCTGATGACCGGCATCCGGCCGGTCACGGCCACCGACAACTCCGCCGAGACATAGCCTGTGACCTGCTGGCCGACCTCCGCCGGCTGGACCGGCAGGCCAAGGACAACGAGGCCGAGATGCGCGAGGTTGTCGCGGCCACCCGCACCACGCTGACCGTCCTGCTGGGCCTGGGCACTGTGCCGGCCGCGAAGGTCATCGGCCACATCGGCAGCTTCCCTACCGAGAACCACTTCGCCGGCCACACCGAAAGCTCGCTTCTGGACGCCTTCGGCGGCAGCCGCGCACTGAATTCGGTCCCGCACACGATCGCCGTCTGCCAGATCCGTGACGGCTGGCGCGGACAGGACTACCACCCGCGCAAGATCACGGAGGGCGCCCGCAGGGGCGCGAGTCATGAACGCCCGTCCGGCCGCGTACATGGACGCCCGGCGGGCCGACAAATCCCAGACAGGACAGTCGAAACGTCAGCCAGACGGAGGGTCGGACCCGCCAGCGGCGTCACCATGAACATCATCACTGTCAGTCGGCCAGCACGGCCGACAGGTGTGCGTTGACGGCTCCCACCAGTGCGCGCGGTGTGCTCGCCTCGGTCAGATCAACGTCGTCCAGAGTGATGCCGTACTCCCGCTCGATACGGCCGCCGGTCTCCAGCATCGCGAGGGACTCGTAGCCCAGGGACTCGAAGTCGGTGTCCGCGATATCGTCGTCGAGGTCGACGTCCTCATCCGCGCCGGCCCCCTCCCTCAGAATACGCTTGAGGTCATCCACCGTGAACTCTTTCGCTGGCATACCTGTCCTTCCGTCTAATATCAGGGAGTTGACTTCAGGGGCCAAACACACGTGAAGACGCGTGTTGGCACAGCACTGCGGAAGCTAATGAATAGCTTCTTCGGGACACCTCGCCACGTCAAGGGATTCCTGTAAAGACAGGCACAACCCTTTGTCAAGTCATTGTCAAACGTCGCGGATCGGCGTCAATTCATGTTCGGAAAATAGCAAATGGGCCCTTATCCGTTGCCGCCGTCCAGCCGGAAAGATAGATTCACCGGGCACGGCCGCCGGAGATTTACCAGGAACGGGGAGACGATGGAGCGGAACGCGAAGCCCGGAACGGCGCCGACCGCTCGGTGCGAGGGGGCGGGCTGCCCGTCCGACGCCTCGGGCCCGCCCGCGCGCCGCCGGGCCGCCGAAGGCTCCCGGCTCTGCCCGGACTGCCGCGAGAGCCTGGCCGCGGGCCTGCGCCGGCTGCCCGGTCTGTACGAAGCCTGCGGGCAACTGCTCGGCGGCGGGGGTCCCGGAGGGCTGGGAGAGCGGACCTCCGGCGGCCCTCTCCCCGGCATGCCGTTCAACACCGCCGCGGCCGACGCCCGTTCCGCGATCGTCGGCGTGCTCGGCTCGTGGGCCGGCCTGATCACCCAGACACGCGGTGTCGTACCGCCCCGCCGCACCGTGCCGGAGCTGGCCCCGTTCCTGTTGCGGCACGCCGACTGGCTCGCCGCGCACCCTGCGGCGGGAGACCTCTCGGCCGAGGTGGCCCGCCTGGTGCGCGGAAGCGGCCGGCTGACCGCTCCGGCCCCCCGCGCCGTCCCGGTCGGCCCCTGCCCGGAGGCCGGCTGCCCCGGAACCCTCCAGGCGTCCGTGGCCCCGGGCGGCACACGGGAGACCCCGGAGGCCATGGAGATCCGGTGCGGGGTCGACCCCGCCCACCGGTGGGCGGGGCACGAGTGGACACGGCTGAGCCACCGGATGCGCGAAGGGGGATCAGACCGGCCGGAGTCCGCTCCTCCGGCATGGCTGACCGCCGCGGAGATCTCCCGGCTGTGGGACATGGCACCCGGGAGTGTCTACCGGCTCGCGAACGAGGGGGGCTGGCGGCGCCTGCGCCGCGGGGGTCGGACCTTCTATCACGAGCACGACGTCCGGGAGACGTGCACGAACAGGCGCTCCTTCACTCGTTGACCGCGTCCGAAGCCCTTCACCCGCGTCCGAAGCGGAAGCCGATCCCCCGTACCGTCACTATCCACGTGCTGGCACCGAGCTTGGCCCGCAGGGTGCTGACGTGCGTGTCGATGGTGCGGCTGACGCGGGAGCTCAGCGCGTGCTGACCGGGATCACCCCAGATCTCGACCATCAGCCCCTCACGGGAGATCACCACACCGGGATGGCTCGCCAGATGGTAGAGGAGGTCGAATTCCTTGCGGGTCAGATCCACCGGCTCCTCGTGGAGCCGGACCTCACGGGTCGCCGGATCGATGCGCAACGGCCCCCGGGTGATCGGCCTGTCGTACACGACTCGGAGCTGCGGGCGTACGCGGCGCATCACCGCGTCGATGCGTGCCATGAGCTCGTGGAAGACGTAGGGCTTGCCCAGGCAGTCGTCCGAACCGGCCTGGAGGCCGAGGATGCGGTCCAGCTCCGTACCCCGCTCGGTCAGGGCGATGATGGGAGTGGCACAGGCGGCCCGGATGCTCCGGCACACCTCCAGCCCGTCTATATCGGGCAGTTCGAGATCGAGCAGAATCAGATCCGCGTCCCGGTAGGCGGCCAGCGCTTCCGTTCCGGTACTGACGTCGACGGTTTGATGGCCGCGGCGCTGTAACCCGCGGCTCAAGGCCTCAGCGGCCTCAGCTTCGTCCTCCACGATAAGCACCTGCATGTCTCTCCCCCCAGAGGTTGCCGCCCCGCGCCCACCGAGCCGGGCGGTCGCACTGCACGCGGACCGGTCCGCCGACAGCCCTGCCGCAGGCCTGTCAACTCGTGCGAATAGTGAATCATCGGGCCGTTCATGCCAGTTAACGGAAGTTCGAATGTGGATACTAGCTTCATCACCGGGGCACCTCAAGGGGCTTTTGAAACGGAGAATCGAGCCGTCTCCGACGGCCTGCGCCTCGTCATTGACATACTTGTTACAGGACCGTCCGGATCTAGCCATTCTCACCGGCCGCGACCGGATTCCTACTGGTCGCCCGGGTGTTCGGAAGGAGGGTCACGTATCCTCGTGGGAAAACTCGTGGGAAAACAAGAGAAACCCACAAACCGACGCACTGAGTGGGGAGTGACAGACGATGAGCGGCAACCCGGACGGCCGATTGGTTCTGGCGCTGAAACTCGACCACCTCTTCAAGCTGCGTGCGACACTGAACGCGGACAATAAACCGTCCTACAAAACCATGGCGGCGGAGATCTCCTCCCTGTCGGGTGAATCATTCTCCGGCGCTTATCTGTGGCAACTGCACCAGGGAGAGCGGACGAATCCGACCTTGCGGCATCTCCGTTCCCTCGCCCGCTACTTCGATGTCCCCGTGTCCTACTTCATGGAGGACGAGGTAGCCCGCGACGTGATCGAGGAGGACCTCGCACGCAGGGAACTGGACAGGGCGATGGCGGAGGCCGGAGTGACCGCCGTATACCTCCGCGGAGACCTCACGGCCCTGTCGCCGGAGGGCAAGCGGATGGCGGCCGACATGATCCGGCGGCTGCGTGAACTGGAGCAGGGTGTGGAGGGGAACCTCACGGCCGGAGCACGCCTGAAACGGCACGGCGACAGCCCTGCCCCGTGACGCGGGCGGGCCACGGTCGCGCGTGCGCCGGTCCGCGGCCCCGTACTCCACCAGCCAGCCGAGCAGCCAAGACCTGGAGAACCGACCGCGATGCGCTGGAAACGTCTGCGTCGGAAATGTGAGCGAGTGATCTGCGGCATCACGCTGCCCGACCCCTTCTCCGCCGAGGAACTCTGCGCCCAGCTCGCGGCGGAGCGCGGACGCCCTCTCCACCTCGCCGAGTTGCCGACACCGACCGTTCCCGGCACACCTTCCGGCATGTGGCTGGTGGCCGATCGGGGAGACTTCATCTTCTACGACAGCCAGACGAGTCCGCTCCACCAGGAGCACATCATCGTGCACGAGATCGGACACATGGTGTGCGAGCACGAGCCGCCGTCGGGTGACCGCCTCTACCAGTACCAGCAGCCCGGTTTCGACGTTACGGACGCCACCCGGCCCGCACTTCCGCGGCTGCGCTACTCCGACGAGCAGGAGCAGGAGGCGGAACTGATCGCCAGTCTCATTCTCGAAGCCGCCGGCCGGGTACCGGAGCCCATCGTGCTCTCCGGCATGCTGGGAGGACTGGAATCCGCCATGGGACTCCGCGGAATCCGTTACGCGGGAGCGCCATGCTCGCTTGGTTAGAGCCCCTGGGCATCGCCGGGCTGTGGCTGGCCGTGATCGCCAGAGCACCCACGGCCGTCGCCAGCCGGGAACAGCGGCCTCTGTGGCTCGGAGTCACCGCGATCGCCGTCGCGATGTCACTGCACCTGGAACCCGTCACCGCGTTTCTGTCGGGCACTCACTTGAGTGCCCGACAGATAGATTTGGCCAAGCACCTGTTCAGCATCGCCGACGGGGCGGCCGTGCTGTGGCTCATCCTGAGGGCCGCCGGCCGGCAGCGCCACAGCTCCCTGGCCTTCGGCGGGACAGCCTGCGTCATGCTGGCCTTGGTCGCCCTCTCCCTCGGCGGCCCGGCCGGCCGTATACAGATCCGCCCCGGCGCGGACGAGCCCGCCGTGGTGCTCGCCTACTGGTGGATCTTCCTCGCCTTCCATCTGCTCGTGGACACGACCTGCGGATTCGTCTGCTGGAGTGCCGGGCGCCGCAAGGACTCGCCCCCGCTGCTGCGGCACGGGCTGCGCCTGTTCGGTACGGGCATGCTGCTCGCGTCCGTGCTGTGGGCATTCAAGCTGGTCCACCTCCACACGGCGTCGTCCACCCTCACCCCACTCTTCGCACCCGTGTCCGGCCTGGAAGCCCTCGCCATAGCCTCCTGTCTCGGCCTGCCGGCCCTTGCGCATGTGCACACCTGGTGGCGACTGCTCGCGGCGTCCAGGGACCTCGAACCCCTGTGGCGCGATCTGACGGCCGCGGTCCCCGACGTCGTCCTCGGACCTGCGAATCGCGGTCATCCGGCCTCGGTTCCCCGCCAGCTACGCCTGTACCGAAAAGTCATCGAGATCCGCGACGCGATGATCGTGCTGCGGAACTACGTCACCCCGGCCGACCTCGACCTCGCCCTCCAGCACGTCTCCGCCCACGGTGTCCCCGCCCACGCCGAGGACACCCACATCACCGCCTGCTGGCTTAGCGCCGCGCTGCGGGGCAGGAACGGTGGCCGCACTCCCCGGGCCCAGGCGGTCAACCTCACCGGGCCCGGAGCGACCGGATTCACCGACGAGATCACCCACCTGCGCGAGATCGCGGCGGCCTTCCGGTCGCCGGTGGTCAGTTCGTACAGGGACACACTCTGACGCCACCGCTCTCACGACATCACGAAAACGGATACGCCATAACCTCGGCTCAGGACCAGCAGCACACCAACCACGTAGGAACACTGATCCGCAGTTCCCTCGGATCCGGCGCGGTCGTCGACACGGCGGCCACAACCCGGCCGTAGCACTGATCGTTGCGCAGATATGGCACACAAACAAGCAGACCCAACCGCCCGCAGGGCCCGTGAAGCGGCCCGCCGGGCCGCAGCCACACAGCGCATCGGGCCCCGCCCGCCCAGGACACCACGCCCCCGGCAGCCGAAGCTCCTGTTCGACCTTCAGCCGCCCGGTGCTTTTTACACCGACTGGGACAGCCCCGTCGGCACGGACACCGATGTCATGGTGCAGGTCACTGACCACTTCGGGGCCGACTCCTGCGAAGTCACCACCATGCGGTACCTGCTGCGGTTCCGGAAAATCTACGGACCGAACATCCCGCTGGGCGCTGTCGGCCAACTGGAACTCCTGCTGGACGAGACGGACCTGCTGGCCCAGCTCTCCCCCAGGACCGACGTCGTCAACAGCGACGCTGCCCGCGAGTCGGTGCATTCCCTTCACGCCCACGGCATGCTCCTCATCGCCGACGACGGCTCCCTGTGGATGACCGTCCCACCAGGAACCCCGTACTCCGCACCGGACGGCGCGTGGTCGTTCGTGGAACAGAAGGTGCAAGCGTCGGCGGAACGTGTCGGCGCGGACACCTGACCTCACGCCGTACGGTCCAGGCGCTCGGGCGCGGCCGCCGGGGCGATGGTGGTCAGCCCGGCCCGTTCGGCGGTGCAGAGCCCGTGCCCGGGAGCATCGCTCGGGCGCACCTGCTGCTGGGCAGCCGCTTTGGTCCGGAGCTCCTCGATGGCCTGGTGTCCGTCGGCGAAGTGCTCCGCCGGTTCCCGGAGCTGTTCCCGGAGCTGCCCGTGCGGCATGTGGGTGTTCGGTGACGCCGTCGCCCGGGCGAGGGCCGAGTGGTGGAAAGAGCTGGAGGCCGGGAGGAGGACACCTTGTTCTCCCTGGCCCCCGATCCAAAGGAAGTCGATGCTGAGGTGTCCGAGTAGGCCATGTTGACGGAGCGGCGTCGCCGACCCGATGCCCGGCGATCGGCGATCGGCGACGTCACTCGACGGCGGCCTGTACGCCGGATTCCTCCCATGTCTTGCAGCCATGTGGCTGCCCGGCAAGGGCATCACGACTACGCGCTCTGTGCGCGCATCGGCGGACGACCGGTCACGGTAAAGGGAAGGGGTGCCATACGGCCCCGGCCGACGCGGGCAGGCTCCGTCTCACACCGCCGGCTCCTCTGGCGGGGGACCAACGCGGACTGCCTGTCGTCGAGGCCCTCGGTGGGGGTGAGGGTGGAAACCTTCCGGCGCCGCAGGCAAAGCCGTCTGGGCGCGGCTGGCGTTACACCTCCCGGCTCCGGCCCGCAGAGGGCCCTGAGGAACCCTGGACGCAGCCCTGCGGCCTGGAGGGAGAAGCAGCACGCAGGCAGTCGGTCAGGGCTCCTCGAGGCGTGAGCCGGCTTGCCGACCAGCCGTCTGAGGCAACCGAAACCGGCTAGGAACCGGAGGGGGCTGAGGCAGGGGAGGTGGGGTTGTAGAAGACCGAACGTCCCTGCTTGGAACGCTCCAGCAGCCCCTGTGCAACGCCCTGTTCCAGAGTGTTGCGCACCACCGTCACCTGGGCCGCGCGCTCGGGGTGTGCCTCGGAGAGCGAGGCCGCTACTTCTGCCGCGGACCTGGGCTCGCTCTGTCCTCCCAGGTAGGCGGTGGTCAGCTCGAGCCACGTGGGCTCACTCGCCTTCTTGGGCGACACGGTCTTCTTGGATGCCTTGCTCCTGGCGGCGGCAGCCGGCTTCCCTGCTGCTGTCTTGTTGTTGGAGCCCCGCGCCGCGGGAACCGCGGCCCTCTTGCTGCCTTTGCGCTGCTTCACGGTCTGCTTGGGCGTGCCGCCGAGCACTTCCTGCATCTTCGTCAGGACCTGCTCACTGTCCTCCAGACGGACCAGCTCGTCCTGCAACCGCGCCAGCTCGCTACGCACGCGTTCCTGCTCGCTCCGGTTCACCGCAAGGTCATCAGCGACCCGCTGCACATAGTCTGCCGTGACACTCTGAACGGGAAGGTTTCCAGACATGTAGTCCTCGGATCTCAACGTGGGGGAAAGTGTGTGGCGACGATGGTACCCATACGAATCAAGCCAACCCGCCAGTGTGTCTGGTGAGAAGGCGGCCGGCGAACTGCTCTCCCCTGGTCATGAGGTGCAGATACATCCGCTCACCAAGTGTTCGCGCCCTGCAGGTGTGGCTGGGAATCAGTGCCTCCAAGCTCCGGGCAGTGGTCGTTCCGGAGCTTTCCCGGAGGTCTGGCGTCTTCGCCGGCGGGCCCCGGTATGCGATCGGAGCGAGGAACCGTGGGTGGCCTCTGGTTCGCCAGGTGGACCAGTCCGGCTAAGACGCTTGCGGAGCACGCAGTCAGCCACGAGGGAGGCCGCCTCGTTCAGTCGAGCCATGTACGCCGAAGGCTCTTGTGCTGTTCGGGGCGTACGGTCGGCCGGCACGGTCAGCTGATGTGCGTAGGCATCGCTCCCGGCCGGCTGTGGGTTGGCTGTGCTGCCCCGGCGAGGTCAGCGATGCCGCCAGGTACGGATTTCCAGGTGGGTGATGTGGGCGTCGGCATGAATGCGACCGGTTTCGGCCTGAACCGCCCCGGGTTCGGTAGAGAGCTCATATTATGGTTGTGGCCTGGGGTTTCTTGGATTCCATGTAGTGATTGGCGTCGTACTCGACGGGCGGAAACGTGGCCGGTCGAGCCCGGCCGCGAAGAAACTCGCCGCGGCCTTCAGAATGCCGTTCGCCCTTTTCAGCTCGGCGTTCTCCTTCCTCAACGCCTTGAGCTGGGCGTACTCCTCCGAGGTCGTCCCCGGACGCTGACCCGCATCGGTCTCGTGCTGCTTCACCCAGTTCCGCAGCGTCTCACGGCAACCGATGCCGGGCTTCTCGGCAACCTCCTGCAGAGCAGCGTCTCGGTCGGGTAGCCGCCGCGCACCTCGGCCACCATGCACACCGCACGACGGCGGAGCTCAAGCGGGTAACGGGAAAGCCGTGCCATGACTCGACCCTATTCACGCAATCGAGCCTCTACTCGAACCGGGGCGGTTCATCGTCTGCCTCGCCGGACTCCATCTCGCCGCCGTCTTCATCTGCCGGCGTGGTGATCCGCGACCTCAGTCTTCAGCACGGCGCCGGTAGGTGTTGATCAATACGCCGGACGGTGTCGGCCGCGTGGCGGTGAGGGTCAGGCGGCGGGGGCTCTTGCGATCGGTGAAGAGCTGTTTCCCGCTGCCCAGGATGAGGGGGATGACCAGCAGCCGGTACTCGTCGACGAGGTCGTGCTCGATCAGGGTTCCGAGCAGTTCTCCGCTGCCCAGCACCAGTGTCTCGCTCTCGGACGCGGCCTTGATACGGCTGACCTCTTTCGCCAGATCGGCGCCGAGAAGGACGGAGTTCGCCCACCGCAGATCCCTGACCGAGTTGGAGGCCACGTACTTGGGCACCACGTTCATCGCGGCCACCGCGGGGTCGTTCATATCGGCGTGCGGCCACGTGGCGGCGAAGATGTCGTACGTTCTGCGGCCCAGGAGCAGGGCTCCGGCGGCAGCCGTGGCCTCGCTCATGAACCGCTCCACCACATCGTCGACGTGGGGCAGCACCCAGCCGCCTTGGTCGAACCCACCGTCCCGGTCCTCGTCGGCCGAGAGGACCGACTGCATGACGCCGTCCAACGAGACGAAGTTGACCACGGCAATCTGTCCCATGTGCTGCTCCTATCCGTGTGCTTGCACAGCCCAACCGTTCTTCCGTTCGAGCGGAGCCATCGGCCTCTGCGTATCCGCACACGCCGAATCACGCGGCTCCGCCCCGGCGGAACGGGGCACGAACCGATCATGCGGAGCCTTCGGCTCGCCCGCCCATGACCGGGCGTCAACCGGAACCCCACATGAGGAGACCAACGAACGATCCGCACAACCGTCACGAAAAGGACGGTTTCGGTACTATCTCTGTGTGGTTCGGTCGTCGTGCGGGGGCCGGCCGCCGTGCGGTCCTGGCCGACCACGGGGTTGAGGCATCCTGTTTCGGCAGCCGGGGCACTCACGGTTCCGGCCCGGACGCCGGCGTCTGCTTCCCCTCCGGAGATGCCCCTCACGGCGATGCGGTGGCCCGTGTGCGCACCGGTCGGTGCCGGATGCGGGAGGAGGGCCTGCGCGTCGGTCTCGTGGTGGTGGGCTGCACCCGGCCCGTCAGGGCTCGTGCGCGGTGGTCCCTGGATGCGTTCCGCTCCGACCGGGGACTCCGCGTCCCGCCGCACCGCCCTGGCGGCACGGCTCGCCCGGTGCGTCGGCCGCCTTCGGCAGAGCCCGGCCGAAGCCACCGGTGCGCGCCGAGTCGCGCCGCGGCAGGCCTCCCCCGGCGTGGTGGGCGCGGCGTAGCGGTCAGGTCCGGGGGTGGGGGCGCAGCAGCATCTGCTGGAGTTCGGCGGTGCACATCATGTAGCCGTCGGGGGCCGGCAGGTTCTGGAGGTAGTGGCCGAGGTCGGATGCCAGGGAGAAGACCCGTACCGGGGTGCCTGCGGCGCGGGCGAACTCCACGACCCTGCGCACCGCGTCCAGGACGGCCGGGTGGCGGGTGCGGTAGGAGTCGGCGACCAGGTGGTTGCCGCGGTCCGCGGCGAGGTAGAACTGCACGAGGTCCTTGATGCCGACGAACAGTTCGCTGACGCCCTCGGCGCACATCGCCGGGGTGGCGTGGACGGCGGAGGGCGTCTCGATGAACGCGGACAGGGGCACGTCGTCCGGCAGGTCGAGGTGTGCCCGGAGTTGGGCGTACTCGGTCTCGTCGCGGACGAACGGCACCGAGAGCGCCACTCGGTCGGCTTCGTCGCCGAGGTGTTTGCGCAGGGTGGACAGCACGGTGTGCAGGGCGTCGCGGTAGGCGTCGGAGCCCAGCAGCCAGCGTGCGCCGTGCAGGCCCATCTCGGGGTTCGGTTCGACCGCCACCGGGGCGGCCACGGTGACGTCGGCCGCGTGGTCGGAGCGCAGGTCGAGCATCCGCAGGATCAGTCGCTGGCCGGGCAGGAGCGCCTCGACGAAGCCGCGGAGCCTGGCTCCGATGGCCTGCCCGTAGGCGGTGATGCCGGCGGGGCCGCCGGCCATGGCGTCGAGGGGGCTCAGGCCCAGTGCGAGGCAGAGGAACTCCTCGCGGATGAAGAAGGACTCGACTCGTGCCGCGTTCGGCCCCGAGGTGTTGATGGTGGTGATGTCCTGGAGGTCGGCGATGACCGCGCACGCCGAGCCGAGGTCGTCCAGGGTGGGGATCTCGGCCCCGGGCCGCGCGGACGCCTTCGGCCCGACGACGATCGACGCGCTCTCCAGGTACAGCGTCACCTCGCCGACCAGGTCGGCGAGGTCGGCCTCGTCGACGCGGAGCACGGGGATCCCTCTGCCCCGGCACAGGGACTGCATGTGGCCGGTCAGCCCGCCGGAGCCGCAGACCACCGCGCGCGCGGCCACGATGGCGTCGTACAGCCCTGCTTCGAGGGACGGGGTGACGAGGATGGTTCCCTCACGTGGGCGTCTTGTCCGGTTGCAGGTGCCATGCAGCACGCTCTCGGTGCCCCCGGCCAGAAGAGATCCCCGGATCCGTCGCCCGTTCCCGTTCAACTAGCCCTCCGGTTTGTCGACGTTCCCGATGCCCAGTTGTCGACGCAGCTGCCGTGGTGTCACGGAGACGTCGTTGAGCCGTTCCACAGCGACCCGGTTGACGACCGCTCGCATCAGGCGGTCGGGCCGGGAGACATCTGCCGGGAGTGCCGGAAGGCCGCCCATGGAGTGGATGCTCGCGATCAGGCGGGAGTCGAGTGCTTCTCTTTCCCTTCGTTCGCGCGTGGCCAGCCTCCGCACTTCCAGTACCACAGACTCCTCCAGTGCCGCCTGGTCCGCTTCCTCCGGATTGCTGGCATAGCTGCGGTAGTGGGGGTGGCGGGCCGCGATGTCGCAAAGGCCGTCCTGCCGCAGTTCCAGCTGCTCGACCACGTGGGCCGCGACGGAGACCGAGTGGTTCTTGATGGCGGCGAGATTGAAGGCGAACGCGCCGGTCCGGCCGTGCCGGACGATCTCGTCGCCCTCCCTCGGCACGCCGACCGCGGAGACCGGGCCGGCCGGCCGGCCGGCGCCGTCCAGCAGTGTTCCGCAGGCGTCGACCTCCAGGCCGCGCCCGGTGCGCTCGTGGGGGACGGCGATGCCCTTGCGGAGGAGGTCGCGCCACAGCGGCCCGTCGACCTTGGCGTAGTCGGATTCCCTGCCGAAGTTGGACACCACCAGATCGGCTTCGAGAGTGCGGCCGTCGTGCTGCGCGGCGAGGGAGACCAGCAGCCGTCCGGACCGTGCGGGCGTGATCGCCCGGACCTTGCCGACGACCAGCTCCACCGGCCCGTCCGGTGTCCGCATCGCGTGCTCGATGACCGCCATCGTGTACTGCACGGCGCCGACGCGCAGTGCCGCGATGGTGGTGGCGAACTCGTCGAGCAGGCGGCGCAGATCGTCGGTGGGGATGCGTTCGATGATCTCGGGGAGGTACGGCTCCCACGCCTTGGCGACGCGCTCGGAGACGATCACGTGGGCGATGTCGGGGTGCTGCTCGCGGACCGTCGAACACGCCGCGCGCCAGGCGGTCCCGACCCGGGCCAGGAATTCCTCGCGGCCGCGGTAGGGCTCCAGCAGGGTGTCGGGGCGGGGCAGGCGCACCACGCCGTGTTCGTGGGTGCCCGGGTAGGTGCGGAAGATCGTGCCGGACTTGGAGATGAGGTGGATCCGCCCGGTGTGGCCGTTGCGCAGCAGCAGTCCCGCCGAGTCGTACGCGCTCAGCACGGATCCGACGATGGCGACGGTGGCGTCGGGCCGAAGCCGGGTGAGGGTGCGGATTCCGGCCGCGGAGTACGGGTTGCGTACGAAGGAGGGGTGCCCGGCGACCTCGGCGGCGAAGGGCGGCTCCTTGAGTTCGAGACCGGTGGCGAGGACGACGTGGTCCGCGCCGAGCACCTTCGTGTCCGGGAGCGGGCCGGGGCGCAGGCCGTCGAGTCCGTTCGCGCGGAGGTGGCCGACCGTCACCTCGAAGCCCCGGTCGCACGCGTCCATGGCGAGCGCCTCGCCGTCCGCCTCGACGAGGACGGCGCCGGGGCAGGACTCCCTTCGGGCCTCGGCCAGCCGGTCGTCGAGGTAGTCCTGGAAGATGCGGCGGGGTGCCGGGCCCTGTTCGGTGAACTTCCGTGCGGCCCAGCGCTGCGGCCAGTCCCGGCGGTCGGCCTCCTGATTGGCCCAGTGGACGAAGTCGAGGACGTCCTCCCGGAACACGGACATCCGGCCGGCCTGGATGTTGAAGACGTGGTCCCAGGGGTTGCCGTCACGGTGGTAGGCGACCCCGGCGGACCGGTAGTCGGGGCGGCGTTCCAGCAGGACGATCTCCAGTGGTCTTCGCGCGAAGTGGAGCAGCCGGATGGCCGTCGCGGTGCCGGCGAGGCCTGCCCCCACGACGAGCACTCTGGGGCGCGCGCCCGTTCGACTCATGAAGCCTCCCCGATGAACCGGGGCGTCCGGCGATGCCGTCCCCCACCGGTGCCGTGTGCTGACTGGAAGTCGCCTGATTGCAGGTCAACTTACCTGTGCTACAGGGCTCTTGGGATACGGTTTCGGTTCCGGGACGGGTGGCCCTCGGCCGGTTCCCGGTCAGTCGCCGAGGTCCGGGGCGGCCGGGACGTCGAGCTCCGTACGGGCGTAGTGGTTGAAGTAGTTGGTGTGGAGGTTCACCGTCACGTGGGCGAACACCTCGGTCAGCTGGGTGTCCGGTTCGCCGGTTCCGCAGTGCGTCGCGGTGGGTGCTGGAGTCGTGGTCCTTGTCACCGGGCAGGGATTCAGGTCGTCGGCGGGGCGGCCTGCGACGGGCGGGATGCCGTCGATCAGGGCGGTGGTCCGGGTGACGTCGTTGACGTTCGCCGCGGTCGTGATGACCTTCGGTTACGAGCTCTGGGGGGCCGCGGAGCCGCGCGTACGGGAACGTGCGGGTTTCCCCTCCCTTCCCTGCCGGAGGCAGCGCTCAGCACTCTGGGAGAAGACACCGAATCCTCGGCGGCACCAGGCTGGATCCGGTATCCGGGATACGACCACACCCCCCCGAGCAGAGACGAGAGCGAGCGATGTCCGATTTGGCGAACGTGCTCAAGGACCTGGCGGCGGCAGGCGACGAGACCGACCGTATGGTGGCCGGCCTCGACGACACCCGGTGGGCGCTGGAGACCCCGGCCCCCGGCTGGACGGTCACCGACCAGATAGCCCACCTCGTCTTCGTCTACCGGCTCGCCGGTACGGCGGCGTCCGACCCGGAGGCGTTCCGGGTCATGACCGAGAAGGCGTCGGGCGATTTCGACGGAGCGGTCAACGCCGCACTGGCCGCCTACGCCTCCGACTCCCCGCAGGCCCTCCTGGCGCGCTGGCGCACCGAGCGCGCTGCCACCATCGAGGCGCTCGCCGCCGTGCCGCCGGGCCGGACGGTGCCCTGGCTGGTCAATCCGCTGCCGCCGGCTGTACTCGCCTGCGCGGGGCTCATGGAGACCTTCGCGCACGGCCAGGACATCGCCGATGCCCTCGGCGTCCGCCGCGAACCCGCCCCGTGGCTGCGGCACGTGGCCGGATTCGCCGTGCTGACCCAGGCCTTCGGCTACCAGGCGCGGGGGCTGACTCCGCCCACCGAGCCCTTCCGGTTCGAACTGGGCTCCCCGACCGGGGAGTTGTGGGAGTACGGTCCTGCGGATGCGATTCAGCGGATCACCGGCCCCGCCCATGACTTCTGCCTGCTCGTCACCCGGCGTCGCCACCGCGACGACCTGGCCCTCACCGCCACCGGGGACGCGGCCGACCACTGGCTCGACATCGCCCAGGCCTACCGGGGCCCGGCCGGAGAGGGCCGCAGGCCCGGCCAGTTCTCCGACACGCCCCGGTGAGGGACGGGCGCCCGTAACCGCCCGGAACCGTATCCCCACCCCGCAAGAAAGGGCCATGTGAAACCCTTCCACATCGACATCCCCGAGGAAGACCTCGACGACCTGAGGCGGCGGCTGGAACTGACCCGCTGGCCCGGGGCCTCCCCGGACGCCGGATGGGCGCGCGGGGTGCCGATCGACTACCTGAAGGACCTCGTCGAGTACTGGCGTACGGAGTACGACTGGCGGGCGGCCGAGGCCCGGGTGAACCAGTACCGCCAGTTCCTCACGGAGATCGACGGCGTCCGCATCCATGTCCTGCATGTCCGGTCTCCCGAGCCCGGGGCGCGTGCGCTGGTTCTCACCCACGGCTGGCCCGGGTCGATCGTCGAGTTCCTCGACGTCATCGGGCCCCTCACCGATCCGGTACGGCACGGGGGCGACCCGGCGGACGCCTTCCACCTGGTCATCCCCTCGCTGCCGGGGCATGGCTTCTCGGGCCCGGTGACGGAACCGGGCTGGGACTATCCCAGGGTCGCCAGGGCCTGGGACGAGCTGATGCGCAGGCTCGGTTACGACACCTACCTGTCCCAGGGGGGCGATCACGGGGCGTTCGTCTCCCTCGAACTCGCCCGGCTGGCACCCGGGCGTGTGGCCGGAATACACGTCAACATGCTCTTCAGCGTCCCGTCGGGCGACCCCGGGGAGCTCGCGGAGCTCTCCCCGGCCGACTTCGAGCGGCTCGACAGGATGGCCCGTTTCGACCGGGAGCTCTCCGGCTACATGAAGCTCCAGGCCACCCGTCCCCAGACGGTGTCCTACGGGCTCACCGATTCGCCGGTCGGCCAGCTCGCCTGGATCGTCGAGAAGTTCATGGAGTGGACCGACTCGGACAAGGCGCCCGAGGACGCGGTGGACCGCGACACGCTGCTCACCAACGTCATGTTCTTCTGGCTGACGGCCTCCGCGGGATCCTCCGCGCACATGTTCTACGAGGCGCGCGCCTACATGCAGGGCGTCTTCACGCCGGGAGTCCTGCCGGAGCCGGTGCCCGTGCCCATGGGCGTCCTGGTCCTCCAGCCCGACTTCGCGCCGGTGCGGAGCATCGCCGAGCGCCAGTATCCGGCCATCACCCACTGGACCGAGATCGAGCGGGGCGGTCACTTCGCCTCGCTGGAGCAGCCGGCGGCCTTCGTGGCCGACGTACGGAAGTTCGCGCGGGGTCTGCGCTGAGAGACGCCGGGTGCCCGGCCCGGAGACGTTCCGGGCCGGGCATGTCCCTTTTTCGCCCGCGCTATCCGCGCTCCGCCACGAACAGCCCCCGCCCGGACTGCACGTCCGGGAGGTACTCGGTGGTGCAGCCCGCTCCGGCGAGCGCGTCCAGATACTGCTCCCGGGTCCACAGTCCGAAGACGTGGGTCTCGGTGAAGTGCTCGATGCCGTGCCGGTCGGCGACCACGTAGTGGCTGTCCACCCGGGCCGACTCCGGGGACCGCCGGGTGTGCGAGACCCGCGACACGGTGCGCCCGTCGCCGCGGACCACATCGGCGGCGATGTGCCCTTCGAGGAAGTTCTCGGGGAAGTACCAGGGCTCCACGATCAGTACGCCTCCCGGTGCGAGATGCCGGACCATCCGCCGGAGCGCGGTCGCCAGGTCGCGCGGGGAGGGAAGGTAGGCGACCGCGGTGGAGAGCGAGATCACCGCGTCGAAGGTGCGTCCCAGGTCGAAGTCGCACATGTCCGCGACATGGAGGGGGGTGCCCGGGAGCTTGGCCCGGGCGACCTTCACCATCGGCTCGGACAGGTCGATCCCCTCCACGTGGCCGAAGCTGCGGCCGAGTGTCAGCAGGTGCTCGCCGGTGCCGCAGCCCACGTCGAGGAGCGAGGCCGCCGAGGGGTGGCGGGTCCGGACGATCTCGGCCACCAGCTCCGACTCGGCGCGGAAGTCCTGGCCCCGGGCTTTGTACACCAGGTCGTAGATCGGGGCGAGTTGCTGGGCGAACAAGGTGATCCCCTCTTTGCCGGAGCGGTTCAGCCGGTATGCCCGGGTACCACCGGATCGGCGGCCGCCGGGCGCGCGGGAGCCTTCGGCGGGCGGCGTGTCGCGTGGCGCAGGACCCGCAGCACGGTGGCCGGGCGCATCAGGGACTGCGGCGGGTCGATGAGGCCGGCCACCCGCATCATTCCGTCGGCGAGCCGTTCGTCCTTGGTCGCGGCGTACTGCACGCGCGCCATGTACGCGTTGCCGATGTTCACCTTCAGCGTGCGGCGTCCCTCGACTCCGGGGAAGGCGAGGTCGCCGCCCGCCGAGACGTCCCAGGGGATGTCGATGGCGCGGGACACGTCCTGGTGGAACAGCCGGGGGACCACGGGCCCGTCGAGCCGGAGCCGGTCGCGCAGCGCCATCGTCTCGATCGCGGCGACGCTCATGCCCTGGCCGTAGACCGGGTTGAAGCTGCACGAGGCATCGCCCATGACGAGCAGGCCGTCGGGGAAGCGGGACAGCCGCTCGTAGCGGCGGCGCACGCTCGCCGGGAACCGGAAGGAGACCGGGTCGTCGAGCGGCTCGGCGCCGCGGACCGCGTCGTACACGTCCGGGACGGGCAGGGAGCGTACGAACTCCAGGAACGCGTCGGGCGCGGTGGGTGGCTGGTCGCCGAGGATGCCGGTCAGCGACAGGATGCACCGGTCGGGGCCGACCTGGCCGAAGAACGCGCCGCGGGGGTGGTCGGGCGAGGCCACCGGGTTGATCGACTGGACTCCGTCGAACATCCCGGGCTCGGTCCTGTAGTGCCGGGTGGTGTAGGCCAGGTCGACCTTGACCCGTTCCTCGTCGGGGCGCCGGTAGCCGAACTCCTCCAGCCAGACCGGGGTGCGCGAGCCGCGGCCCGTGGCGTCGACCACCAGGTCCGCCTCCAGTTCCTCCTCGGCGCCGGTCGCGGTCCGCAGGACGCGCACCCCGGTCACCCGGTCGCGGGCGGGGGTCGCGTTCAGGCCGAGGATCTGGTGCTCCTCCCGGAACACCACGTTCGGCAGGGCCCCCACCCGCTCGCGTACGCATCCCTCCAGATAGGGGCGGGGCGGCGTCAGCGACTTCAGTCCGGTCCTGGCCGGCCGCAGGCGGCGCGCGTTGAAGAACCAGCGCATCTCCCCGAGGTCGCCGACCGGCACTCCGGCGGCGGCCAGGTCCTCGGTGAAGCCGGGGAAGAGCTCCTCCAGGATCAGCTGGCCGCGGGCGTGCAGACCGTGGGCGTGACGGGTGTGCGGGGTGCCGCGGCGGGGCTCGTGGACGCCGACCACCTTGTCACGGTCGATCACCACCACGTCCGAGTAGAACTCGGCGAGCACCCGGGCGGCGAGGATCCCGGCCATGCTCCCGCCGAGCACCACAGCACGGTTCCTGGCGCGGCTGGTCATCGAGGGGTACCTCCTTCTGTTCGCGTCTGGTGCTCAGACCCTCGCTTCCCGCGTTCGGGGCCCGCATCTCCTGGGTTGCGCACCGCATTCCAGGAGATGCCGAGAGGAGCGCGCGCGCACCACCATGGCGGTGGATCTTGGACATCTCGAACACCCGTCACTTGGGAGGTACGTTGATGCGGACCGGCTTGATCGGCTTGGTCGCGGCAGCGCTGCTCGGCGTCGGGGCGGCGCCCGCCGCCCCGGCGAACGGGGCGGACCTGAAGAGCGATCGTGTCACCGAGGAGCACGCGCGCACCGTCACCCTGATCACCGGTGACCGGGTCCGGGTGCCCGAGGCCGGGGGGGCCCGGGCCGACGTCGAGCGGGCGGCAGGCCGCGAGGGGGTGCGGTTCAGCAGCTACCGGATCGACGGGCGCCAGTACGTCGTGCCGGAGGATGCCCGGCACCTGGTGCGGGAGGGCCGGCTCGACCGGCGGCTCTTCGACGTCACGGCGCTGGTGAAGGCCGGGCACGACGACCGGTCCGCGGAGCTGGCGCTGACCGTGGACGGTGCCGAGCGCCGGGTGCCCACGGCGAAGCTGGCGGGCTTCTGGAAGAGCCTGCGCGGCACCGGCAGCACCGTCGGGGCGGCGGGCGGCGGCGACTTCACGGCCGCCCGCCGCTCGGCCCGCGCGGGAGCCACCCGCGCGCTCACGGTGCGGCACCTCGGCAGGGACGGCGCTCCCGCCGCCGACGCCGAGACGATGGTGATCGGCCTGGACGTGCCCGTACGCGAGTTCCTCCACGACGAGGACGGCACCGCCGGTCTCCGTCTGCCTCCCGGCCGCTACATGCTGGTCTCCGACATCGTCGGCCAAAACGGCGACTGGCACCGGATCGTCCGCCCGCTGCTCGATCTGGCCCGGGACACCCGGATCACGGCGGACGCCCGCACCACCGCCCCGGTGACGACGGCCCTCCCCCGCAAGGGAGCGCGGCCCGCCGCCGTCGACGTCGGGATCGAACGCCGGTTCGGCGACCGTGTCCTGAGCGTCTCGCTGGGGAGTACCGCCTTCGGCAGGCTCTACACCGCCCAGCAGGGGCCCTCGGTCGCCGATGCGGAGATGACGTCGGGTCTCTCCTCGACCTGGGGCGTCCCGGGTCCGGCCGGCGACTTCAAGAACACCCCGTACAGCTACCACCTGCTCAACACCGAGCGCGGCGGGTTCTTCACGGGCTTCGCGCGCACGGTCCGTGAGGCGGAGCTGGCCCGGGTGGAGGCCGCGCACAACACGCAGACCGCCGAGCGGCGCGGTGTGAAGGGCTTCTTCGGCATGGCCCCGGGTTTCGCCGCGGTGTCCGGGACCATGCTCCCCTTCGACCTGCCCGCCAGGGTCACCCACTACCTGGACACCCGTGACACCCAGTGGTCCGGGGCCTTCGGTGAACAGATCACCGGAGCCGACGGGTTCCCCGTGTACGCGACGGCCATGGGGTCCGACTACAGGGCGTACCGAGCCGGGGAACGCACCACGGAGCGGTGGAACGCCGCCGTGTTCGCCCCGTTCCTCTTCCGCCCCGACCACGCGGGCCGCGAAGGCGACCGGATGTGGGCGGGCGTCCCGCTCTTCACCGATCAGGACGATCACCGGGCGG
Organism: Streptomyces sp. NPDC104313; assembly: GCF_055583985.1. NCBI lineage: Bacteria > Bacillati > Actinomycetota > Actinomycetes > Kitasatosporales > Streptomycetaceae > Streptomyces > Streptomyces sp. NPDC104313. The sequence continues at coordinate 17,290 of NZ_JBVJMW010000024.1, read as the reverse complement.
GCTCGCTGACCGACAGCGCCTCGGTCAAGCTCTTCCGCGACGGCAAGCTGGTCGGCGAGTCGGACGGTGGGCAGCTCAACGCGCGGGTGTCTTCGGGCAGGGCCGAGTTCCGTATCGAGAGCACCGCCGACCGGCGATCGCTGTTCCGGCTGTCGGACCAGGTGAAGTCGGTGTGGACCTTCAGCTCCGACACCACCGGCGAGGCGGCGCCGCTGCCGCTGTGGGTGGTCCGGTACTTCCCCCGGGTCGACCTGTACAACAATCCCGTGGGGGGCGCGGACATCGTGCTGCCGTTGTCGGCCGAGTCGCACGCCGGAGCGGACACCGGCCAGGTGAGCGCGTTGCGTTTGAGTGTCTCCACCGATCAGGGCGGCTCCTGGCGGCAGGTGCCCGTGGTGCGTGACAAGGCGGGGAAGTCGCGGGCGGTGGTGCCCCGCCCGGGCGGGGGGAAGAGTATCTCGCTGCGCGCCCAGCTCACCGATTCCCGGGGCAACACCCTGGAGCAGACCACCATGAACGCCCTCAGGACGGACCGGGCCGCACCGTCCGCCCCGCCGGTCCCGCCGGCCCCGCCGGCGTCGCCCCGCGAGTGCATCAGCGCGCCGGAGACCCCGCACAAGAGCTCCAGCGGGTTCCGGATCCTCAGTTCGGCGCGCAACGCCTGCGGCACTCCGACCACGTTCTGGCTGATGCGCTACGACGCGGGCCGCTCGGAGTGGCACTCCGTCACCGAGAACGTCATTCCCGCGGGCGGTACCGCGCCGGCCGACTGGCCCTGCAAGGGAAGCGGCACCCACACCTACCGGGCGGTCCAGTTCGACCCGAACATGATGTTCAACAGGGCGAGTCCGGTCGTCTCCATCACCTGCTGAGCCCCTGCCCCACGAGCCGGCCCAGGGAGGCCCCTGATGCGCGTCCTGTTCACCGTCTGGCCCAACCCCTCGCACCTCTACCCCGTGGTGCCCCTCGCCTGGGCGCTCAGAAGCGCGGGGCACGAGGTGTGCGTCGCGTCCCACCCGGAGATCTCCGAGACCATCGCGGCCACCGGCCTTCCCGCCGTACCGCTCGGAAACCCGGACGACATGCCCGTTCCCGCGGGGCCGGGAAGGGCCTACACCGACGAGCGCGCGAAGGTCGCGCGCGTCACCGGCGAGCTCGGTCTCAACGCCGCGGACCGCGAGCTGTGGGACACCTTCAGCCAGTTCATGCTGCCGGCCATGTGGGACTTCCACCCCTACGACGCCCCTCCGGGGGAGGAGCGTCCGGCCATGGACGCCCTGGTGGCGTTCACCCGCAGCTGGCGTCCCGATCTGGTGCTGTGGGACCCGTGCTTCCCGGGGGCCGCGGTCGCCGCCCGCGACTGCGGGGCGGCGCACGCCCGCCTCATCACGGCGCCGGACTGGTGGGGCTGGTCGGTCGACAGGCTCGCGGCACGGGCGGCCGCGGGTGCCGCCCCCGGCGACGATCCGCTGACCCGGACCCTGGGTCCGGTCGCCGAGCGCTACGGCCAGCGCCTCGACGACGAACTGATACGCGGCCAGTGGACGGTCAGCACCCTGTCCGAGGCGATGAGCATCCCCGTGAGCACGCCGACGGTCCGTGTCCGGTGGGTTCCGTTCTCCGGCCAGAGCGTCATGCCGCCCTGGCTCCATCCGGTACCGGAGCGGCCCCGGGTGGGCCTGTCGCTCGGGCTGTCCTGGCGCAAGTATTTGGAGGGCGGCTGGGATCACGTCCCCGAACTGCTCGACGCGGTGTCGACGCTCGATGTCGAGGTCGTGGCCACGTTGAACGCCAAACAGCTCGCCGGGGTCTCCCGGCTCCCCGACAACGTCCGTGCCGTCGACTACCTGCCGCTGGACCAGCTGGTGCCGACGTGCTCCGCCCTCATCCACCACGGTGGCCTCGCCACCTACTCGGCGGCGGCGGCCCTGAACGTGCCGCAGCTGATCACCGACACCGCCGAGGCGGACGTCCTGGCGGTCCAGGAGGGCGAGGGCATGGGCGCGACGAAGCACGCCGCGTCCCCCGTCTCCGTACGCCAGGTGCTCGCCCGGGGCGCCGGGCTGGTCCTCGACATCGGGCGGCCGTCCTCGGCCGCGATGCGCGCGCAGATCAGCCGTGTCCTGGAGGAGCCGTCGTTCCGGGAGGGGGCGGCGCGGCTGCGCGAGGAGCACCTGGCGATGCCGAGCCCGCACGAGACCGTCCCCGTGCTGGAGAAGCTGACCGCCCAGTGGAGCACGAGATGATCAACGTGTCCCAGCCGAGCCTCGGCGAGGAGGAACTCGAAGCGGTCCGTGAGGTGTTCGAGGGGAACTGGCTGGGATACGGGCCGCGCTGCGAGCAGTTCGAGGAGAGCTTCGCCCGGTATCTCGCGCTGGATCCCCGGCACCTGGTGTTCATCAACTCCGCGACCTCCGGGCTGTTCCTCGCGGTGGAGCTGCTCGGGCTCGGTCCGGGCGACGAGGTCGTGATGCCGTCGGCCGCTTTCGTCGCCAACGCCAACGCGGTCGCCGCCGCGGGGGCCCGTCCGGTCTTCTGCGACGTCGACCCCCGTACGCTCAACCCCACCGCCGCCGATGTCGAGCGTGTGCTGAGCCCTCGGACCAAGGCGGTGATGGTGCTGCACTACGGGGGTCTGCCCGGTGACATCGCGGCGATCGCGGAGCTGTGCCGTGCGCGGGGCGTAGCGCTGATCGAGGATGCCGCCTGTTCTGTCGCCTCCAGCGTCGACGGCCGGATGTGCGGGACGTTCGGGGACTTCACGGTGTGGAGCTTCGACTCCCGGAAGATCATCACCACCGGGGACGGCGGCATGATCTACGTACGGGATCCCGGTCTCGCCCGGAAGGCTCATCGGCTGGCGTACCACGGGCTGGCCGACCGCAGCGCCTTCACCTCCGCGGCGCAGGGGGCCGACCGGTGGTGGGGGCTGGAGGTGGAGCATCTGGGGCGCCGTCTGATCGGCAATGACGTGACGGCCGCCATCGGGCAGGTGCAGTTGCGCCGCCTCGCCGGATTCGTCGCCCGGCGTTCGGCCCTCACCGAGGTGTACGACACCGGGCTCGCCGGGCTCGACGGGGTGCGGCTGCCGCCCCGTCCGCCGGCGGGGCACCGCAGTACCCACTACTTCTACTGGGTCCAGCTCGCGGAGGATCTTCGCGACCGGGTCGCCAGGACGCTGCTGGAGCGCGGTGTGTACACGACCTTCCGCTACATGCCGCTGCATCATGTGCCGCTCTACCGCGGCGGAGGGCCGCCCGCCGCCCTGCCGGGGACCGACGAGGCCTGGTCGACCACGCTGCTGCTGCCGCTGCACCAGGCGCTGCGGGATGACGAGGTGCACACGGTGGTACGGGAGTTCACCACCGCTGTACGGGAGTGCCGGGCTGTGGGGGATGTGCCGGCCGGGGGCTGAGGTCTGTGGCCACCGGAATCAGCTCGTCGAGGTCGGCGCGGCGGCCGTCGGCGTAGGCGTCCTGGTAGGTCCGCTCGCCGAGGGCGCGTCGGGCCTTCGCCGTGATGCGCTCGACGTCGCCCCGATCGGCCGGCACGGGCGGGGCGTTCGCGGCCTCCCCGGCGCCGGCCGCCGCGCCCAGCAGGCGTGCGGCCGTGTGGTGGCCTTCCAGCTGTGCGTGCACTGCGGCCAGTCCCACCAGGGCGATCACCACTCCCCGGGGGTCTCCGGCGAGTTGGCGTGCGACGTCGAGGCCTTCCAGGTGCAGGGCGAGTGCGGTGCGGGTGTCGCCGCGTGCCTCCGCGACGAATCCCAGTTCGGGCAGGATCAGCGCCAGCGGCAGGGTGTTGCCCAGGCCCGACCGCTCCTGCGGCATCCAGTCCAGGACGCGGCGTAGGTGCGTCTCGGCCACCTCCAGTTTTCCGGCCTTGCGGGCGGCGATCCCGAGCCCCATCTCGCCGAAGATCTCCCCCGGTTTGAAGCTGTGTTCCCCGGCCAGCCGGATCGCCTGCTCGTGAAGTTCCCGGGCCTGCTCGAACTCGCCGGTGAGCATCGCCACCCGGCCGAGCCAGGAGAGTCTGCTGGACACCTCCGACCAGAGGCCGAGCTCCTGCGCGGTGCGCAGCCCGGTCCAGTGCAGTTCGGTTGCCTCCTCGTAGCGGCCGGCGATCTCGGCCAGGTTGCCCAGGGAGTCCGTCGCCTGGAGGTAGCCCCAGCGGTCGCCGATGTCCCGGAAGAGCGCGGCGCTGCGTTCGCCGTCCTGGCGGAGGGAGGTCAGGTCCCCGCGCACCATCGCGTGTTTGGCGCGGGTGCCCAGTGCCGCCGCTGTGCCCCATCGGTCGTCCAGTGCGTCGAAGGCGGCCAGTGCCGCGCCGACGAGTTCCTCGCTGACCGACAGATCGCCGAAGTCGCATTCGATGAAGCCGAGGAACCAGCGTGCCCGTGCCCGGTCGGCGGGCTCGTCGTCCCCTCGGCCCAGTGCCTGTGCCGCCCGCCGTCTGGGGGCGTCGTCCGCCGCGTCGCCGGAGAGCACCGTGAAGCCGGCGTGCCAGGCCAGGGCCACCGCGCGGACGGCGTCCGGCGCGGGCTCCCGCTCCTGCGGGTTGGGGGCCGTCGCGTCCAGGGCCGCGCCCAGCTGTCGTATGCCCTCGCGGAGCCGGCCGCGCAGGAACCAGTACCAGGCCAGTGAACCGGCGAACCGCAGGGCCGCGTCCCCGGCGCCCGGCCGGCCCCCGGCCGCGTCCCCGATCGTGCCGGTGAGCGCGCTGCGCAGGTTTCCGCGCTCGGTGTCGAGGAGGTCCAGCCATCCCTGCTGGTCCGCGGTGTAGAGGTGCGGTCCGGCCTGTTCGGCGAGTTGGCGGTAGTAGTGCTGGTGACGGCGCACCGGCTCGGTGTCGCCGGCCTCCCGCAGTTTCTCGCGGCAGTACTCGGCGACGGACTCCAGGAGCCGGTAGCGGTGGCCGCCGGTATGTTCCACGGCCACCACGAGGGAGCGGTCCACCAGCCGTGCCAGCAGGTCCAGTACGTCGGGGGCCGCCACGTCCTCGCCGCCGCACACGGCCTCGGCAGCCTCCAGTGTGCAGCCGTCCACCTGCACGGCCAGTCTGCGCAGGACGATGCGTTCGGGCTCGGTCAGCAGTTCCCAGCTCCAGTCGATCATCGCGCGGAGCGTCTGCTGACGCGGCGCGGCTCCCCGGCACCCGGCGGCCAGCAGCCGGAACCGGTCGTCGAGCCGGGTGAGGAGCCCTTCCACGCCCAGGGCGCGGATCCGGGTGGCGGCGAGTTCCAGGGCGAGCGGGATGCCGTCGAGTCTGCGGCAGACCGAGGAGACCGCGCGGGCGTTGTCGTCGGTCAGGGAGAACCCGGGCACGTTGTCGCGGGCGCGGGCCACGAAGAGCTGTACGGCGCTGGAGCGTTCCAGTGCCTCCGGGCGTGCGTCGTCCGCGGGGTCGGGCAGTTCCAGGGGGGGTACGGGCCATCGGGCCTCGCCGGCGAGTTGGAGCGGTTCCCGGCTCGTCGTGAGGATCCGCAGGCCGGGCGCGGCCAGCAGGAGGGTGTCGGCCAGCGCCGCGGTGGCCTCGATCAGGTGCTCGCAGTTGTCGAGGAGCAGCAGGGCCTGCTTCGTCCGCAGGTAGTCCGCGAGCTGTCCGGCCGGTGTTCTGCCCCCTTCGGGGGACCCGGGGTCAGCGGCGGCGCTCTCGTGCACTCCCAGGACGGCCATCACCGCCTGGGCCACCGTCTCGGTCGCCGGCTCCGTCTGCTCCGGTAGGCCGGAGCGCGCCAGCGGGGCCAGTTCCACCAGCCACACCCCGTCGGGGAACGTGCCGACGGACCGGTTCGCCGTCTCCAGGGCGAGGCGGGTCTTGCCCACTCCGCCGGGTCCGGTGAGGGAGACCAGGCGGCCCGCTCCGAGGAGGGCGCGTACGTCGGTGACGGCCGTGTCGCGGCCGATCAGCGCGGTGATCGGGGAGGGCAGGTTGCTGCCCGCGGGCGTCACCGGGGGGCTGCCGGGGCCGGGGAGGGGGGTGAGTGCCGGGTCCTGGCGCAGGATCGCTCCGTGCAGTTCGGCCAGTTCGGCGCCGGGGTCGAGCCCTATCTCCTCGACGAGGAGATGGCGCAGTTCCTCGTAGGTGGCCAGTGCCTCGGTCTGCTGTCCCGAGCGGTAGAGGGCGAGCATGTAGGAGGCCCGCAGTCTCTCCCGCAGCGGGTACCGGCCCACCAGTTCGCCGAGTTCCCCGGTCAGGGCCTGGTGTTCGGCCAGGGCCAGCCGTGCCTCCGCCTGTTCCTCGCGGGCCGACAGGCGCTGTTCTCTCAGGCGGGTGATCGCCGGTTGGAGGAAGGGCAGGTCGTCGAAGTCGGCGAACGCCGCTCCCCGCCACAGCCCGAGCGCCTCGGTCAGCAGGGCGGCGCGGCCCCGCGGGTCGGGCGCCGTCCGGGCCTGTTCGAGGAGTGTCTCGAATCGCTGGGCGTCCACCGCGTCGCCGGGGGCCTTCAGCGCGTACCCGGTGGCGAGCGACACCAGGAGGTCCTTGCCGCCGGGCTCGGCCTCCTCCAGCACCCGGCGCAGGCGGGAGATCTTGATCTGCAGCGCGCCCACGGGGTTGGCCGGGGGGGCGTCGCCCCACAGGTCGTGGACCAGCCGGTCGGTGGAGACGGGGCGCCCGCCGTGGGCCAGCAGGTCGGCCAGCAGTGCACGGATCTTCTGTTCGGGGACCCTGACCGGACGGTGGTCCTCGGTCAGTACCGAGAGCGGGCCCAACACACCGAAACGCATGCGCAACGGTATCGCGTGGCGTCCGACAGGGGGGCGAATGCGGTCCGACAGTGCTCCGAAAGTGCCTGTGGGCAGAGTGGTCGGGGTATCGGGCAGCCGCGAATTCCCCCGGCGGCTGCCCGGTGCCGCGGCGACCTTCCGGGCCCCGCTCGGTCCCTGACGGAGAAGACGAAAGGCTCAGTGATGGATACGAACACGACCAGCGAGGCTCCCGCGAGGGCGGGACGCCGGGAGTGGATCGGCCTGGGCGTTCTGGCCCTGCCCACGTTGCTGCTGTCCCTGGACATCAGTGTGCTGAACCTGGCCCTCCCCCATCTGAGCGCGGACCTGGGCGCCAGCGCCACCCAGCAGCTCTGGATCATGGACATCTACGGGTTCATGATCGCCGGGTTCCTGATCACCTGGGGCAACCTCGGTGACCGCATCGGGCGGCGCAAGCTCCTGATGTTCGGCGCCGCGGCCTTCGGTGTCGCGTCGGTCCTCGCCGCCTACGCCGACAGTCCCAACACCCTGATCGCCGCCCGCGCGGTCCTCGGCATCTCGGGGGCGACGCTGATGCCGTCCCTGCTGGCGTTGATCGGCAACATGTTCCACGACGCCAAGCAGCGGGGCACGGCCATCGGCATCTGGATGAGCTGTTTCATGGGCGGCATGGCGCTCGGCCCGGTCGCCGGTGGCGCGCTGCTGGACCACTTCTGGTGGGGTTCGGTGTTCCTGCTGGGTGTGCCGGTCATGGCGCTGCTGCTGATCCTCGGTCCGCTGCTGCTGCCCGAGCACCGTGACCCGGCGGCGGGCAGGACCGATCTGCTGAGCGTCGTGCTCTCCCTCGCCACGATCCTGCCGGTCATCTACGCGGCCAAGAGGCTGGTCACCGACGGGTTCGCGGCGACGACGCTGCTGACTCTCCTCGCCGGCGTCGTCATCGGTGTCGTGTTCGTCCAGCGGCAGCGCAAGCTGGCCAGTCCGCTGCTGGACCTGCGGCTGTTCCGCAACCGCACGCTGAGCTCCGCCCTCGGGGTCGCGCTGCTGTGCTCCGCCACCATGGGCGGTGTGACGCTGCTCGTCTCCCTGTATCTCCAGCAGGTGGCGGGGCTGTCCCCGCTGAAGGCGGGGCTGTGGCTGGTGCCGTCCTTCGCCCTGGCGATCATCGGCAACCTGGCCGCGCCCAACCTGGCACGCCGTATCCGGCCGGCCTACGCCATCGCCATCGGCCTGCTGGTGACGACGGTCGGTCTGCTGCTGCTCACCCAGGCCGACGGCGAGGGCGGTATCGCCCTGGTGGTGACCGGATACGCCATCGCGTTCGCGGGCACCAGCCCGATGGGCGTGCTGAGCACCGAACTGGTCGTGGGCTCCGCGCCTCCCGAGAAGACCGGCTCGGCCGCGGCGATGTCGGAGACGAACGGCGAGTTCGGCATCGCGATGGGCATCGCCGTCCTGGGCAGTGTCGGTGCGGCCGTCTACCGGGGCGAGATGGACGACACGATGCCCGCCGATGTTCCGGCGGGGGCCGCCGACAGTGCGCGGGACAGTCTCTCGGGCGCTTCGCAGGCCGCCTCCGATCTCCCCGGGGCGGCGGGGGACGGTCTGTTGTCCGTCGCTCGTGAGGCCTTCACCGGCGGGCTGCACGTCGTCGCCGTCTCGGCCGCTGTGGCCATGGTCGCCTTCGCCGTGCTCTCCGTCGTGGTGCTGCGGCACGTACGCCCCAGCGCGGAGAGCGAGCAGCAGCCCGACGGGACGGCCGGCGGCGCTCCCGGCGGGACGGCCGGTGAACCGGGTGGCAGGGCGGAGCCCGGCACGGTCAAAAGCGCCACTACGCAATCCTGAAGATGTGGGGGTGCGGGCCCCGTTGCGATGCTCGAAGCGCTTCATCCGGATCTCTTCACCCGAGAAAGAGGACACGGTGCTGACGGCTCAGACGACGACACGAGAACAACTGGTCCGCAATGCGGCGGAGTCGGCCTCCACGCTGCGCGAGCACGCCGACTGGTCGGAGGAGAACCGGCGGATCCACGACAAGTCCGTCCAGGCCCTGGCCGACGCCGGTCTCTTCCGCATGCGGGCGCCCGCCCAGTACGGCGGGCATCAGTCGGACACCCGCACCCTGTACGAGGTGGCGGTGGAGCTGGGCCGGGCCGACGGCTCCGCCGCCTGGACGGCGTCGGTGTACTGGATCCCGACCTGGATGGCGGGGCTGTTCCCCGACGGGGCGCAGGCGGAGGTCTTCGCCACCCCCGACGTTCGGATCTGCGGGACCCTGAGCCCGACGGGGACGGCCGCCCCGGTGGACGGCGGGATCGTGGTCGACGGGCGGTGGGGGTTCATCACCGGGGCGCTGCACGCCCACTGGCAGTTGATCGTCGCGGTCCTGATCGGTGCGGACAGCGAGCCCATGCCCGTCATGGCGCTCGTGCCGATGGAGGACCTGACCGTCGTCGACGACTGGTACACCTCGGGGCTCAAGGGCACGGGCAGCGTCACCACGGCCGCCCAGGGGGTGTTCGTCCCGCAGGAGCGGGTGGTGCCGCTGGGCGCGGTGCTCCAGGGGCAGTCCGCCTCGCAGGCCAACGAGGGCCAGACGATCTACCGGGCGCCGCTGCTGCCGGTCGCCGCCGCCTCGTCGGTGGGCCCTGTCGTCGGGATGGCCAAGGGGGCCATGGACGCGTTCCTGAAGCGGCTGCCCGAGCGGAAGATCACCTACACCTCCTACGAGCGGCAGAGCGAGGCCGCGCTGACGCATCTGCAGGTCGCGGACGCGGCGATCCGGATCGACGAGGCGGAGTTCCACGCCCACCGCCTCACCGCGCAGGTGGATGCCAAGGCGGCCGAGGGGTCCGAGTGGACCCTGCTGGAGCGGGTCAGGGCACGCGCCGACATGGGCGCGGTGTGCCGGCTGGCGAAGGAGGCCGTGGACATCCTCAACACGGCCAGTGGGGCCTCGTCGATCCGTCTGGACGTCCCGATCCAGCGGTTCCAGCGCGACGTCCAGGCGGTCAACCTCCACGCCCTGATGCACCCGGACACCAACGCGGAGCTCTACGGGCGGATGCTCTGCGGCCTGGAGCCCAACACCCTCTACGTGTGAGCCGGTCGCTTCCTCCCGGGGGCTCCGGGGGGTCCATCGCGCCCGGTCCGCCGGCCTGGCTGCCGGCGGGCCGGGCGCGCTCACGTGTCCGGCCCGGTCGAACGGCCCGTCCTCCCGCACCGCGGCCGGACAGCCGGAAGGCGGCGGGCAGACATCTCCCGCCGCCGTGTCACCGGAGCCCGGTCACCGGGCCCGGTGCTTGGTCTCCTTCCACCAGTCGGTGTGCCCGTGGTACCAGGCGACCGTCTCGGCGAGGCCGGTGGCGAAATCGATGCGCGGCGCGTAGTCCAGTTCCTCGCGGATCCGGGTGTCGTCGAGGGAGTAGCGCCGGTCGTGGCCGGCGCGGTCGGCGACGTGTCTCACGAGGGACCGGTCGGCGCCGCAGAGCCGGAGCAGTTCCCCGGTGACCGCGAGATTGGACTGCTCGCTGCCGCCGCCCACGTTGTAGATCTCCCCGGCCCTCCCCCGGGTGAGGACGAGCTGGATGGCGCGGCAGTGGTCGTCGACGTGCAGCCAGTCGCGGACGTTGTGCCCGTCGCCGTACAGCGGCAGTTCCAAGCCCTCCAGGAGGTTGGTGATGAACAGCGGGATGAGTTTTTCCGGATGCTGGTAGGGGCCGTAGTTGTTGGTGCAGCGGGTGATGGAGACGTCCAGGCCGAAGGACCGGTGGTACGAGCGGGCCAGCAGGTCGGAGGCGGCCTTGGATGCCGCGTAGGGGGAGTTGGGCAGCAGTGGTGACTCCTCCGTCCACGATCCCCGGGCTATGGAGCCGTACACCTCGTCGGTGGAGACGTGTACCACGCGTTCCACGCCGGTCTCCAGGCAGGCGCTCATCAGGGTCTGGGTGCCGCCGGCGTTCGTCCGTACGAACGGATCGGCGAAGTCCAGGGAGCGGTCTACGTGCGACTCGGCGGCGAAGTGCACCACGGCGTCGTGTCCGGGCAGCAGTTCGCGCAGCAGGGACCGGTCGCAGACGTCGCCCTGGACGAACTCCAGGAGCGGATGCGCGGCGGGGATGTTGTCGCGGTTGCCGGCATATGTCAGCAGGTCGAGCACGGTGACCCGGGTGTTCTCGCAGTCCGGATAGCCCGGGCCCAGCAGCGTACGGACATAGTGCGAGCCGATGAATCCGGCGCCGCCCGTCACCAGCAGCCTCATCCTCGTATCCCTTTCGCGGCGGGCCGGGGCGCCGGCGCGGGGGGCGGCGGGTCGGCGGTCATGACGGCGGAGGGGCAGAACAGGGCGCCCCGCGCCCGGTGGGGGCCTCGCAGTGTGATGTGGTCCAGCACGATCGCATCGGCGAGATCGACCGTGTGCAGCCGGGAGTCGGCGCCGACGGCGGTGCAGGGGCCGATGCGGCTGTCCTCGACCAGGGCGCCGGGGCCGATGACGGCCGGTCCTTCGATGAGGGACCGCACGACGCGGGCGCCGGGGCCGACGCTCACCCGGCCGCGGAGCACGCTGGTCGCGTCCGCGCTTCCCTCCATGCCGCCGCGCAGGTTCCTGAGGATGTGGCGGTTGGCCTCCAGGAGGTCCTCGGCGCGTCCGGTGTCCTTCCAGTATCCGTGGTACTCGCTGCACCCGATGTCCGAGCCGTGGTTCAGCATCCACTGGATGGCGTCGGTGATCTCCAGTTCGCCGCGCCGGCTCGGCTCGATGGAGGCGACGGCCCGGTGTATGGCGGAGGTGAAGAAGTACACGCCGATGAGGGCGAGGTCGCTGCGTGGCCGTTGGGGCTTCTCGACGAGTTTCCGGACCCTGCCCCCGGCGTCGAGTTCGACCACGCCGAAGGCCCGCGGGTCCTGGACCCGGTGCACGACGACATGGGCCGCGGGCCGCTCCCGCCGGAACTGCGAGGCGATCCGGTCGACGCCGTCCGGCAGCAGGTTGTCGCCGAGGAACATCGCGAAGTCGTCGTCGCCCAGGAAGCGGCGGGCGAGTGTCACGCAGTGCGCCAGGCCGTAGGGCCGGTCCTGCCGCAGATAGGTGATGGTGGCGCCGAACCGGGACCCGTCGCCGATGGCTCGGCGGATCTCGGGCTCCCAGTCGCCCACCACCATCCCGATATCGGTGACGCCGAGGCTCCGGATATTCTCCAGGACGTATTCGAGAACCGGTTTGTTTGCGACCGGCGCAAGCTGTTTGGGCATGAAATCGCTCAGGGGTCGTAATCGGGATCCCGATCCGCCGGCCAGAACCAGAGCCTTCATGGGGACGATCTCCTCCCTCTGTTTCACCATGGTCGCGAGAGGTGGGAGAGATCCGCATCTCCGAGAATGCGGCACGATTCCCGCAGGGCGGGATTCCGCACATTTTTTTGCCCTACACGATGTGCACGTCCGGCACGTACAGGATCCACTTGCCGCCCTGCTCCGCGAACTGCCGCTCCTTCGCCATGATCTCTTCGGCGTGGTTCCAGGCGAAGAGCACCGCGTACTGCGGATACGGGTCGGCGAACACCTCGGGCGGACGCACCGGAATGTGCGAACCAGGTGTTACCAGGTGTTGTTTGACCTGTGTCGAATCGCAGATGTAGGGGATGAGGTCCGGGCCGATGCCGCTGTGGTTGAGGATCGTGGCGCTCTTGGAGGTGGCACCGTATCCGGCGATGCTGCGCCCGTCGGCGCGCAGCTCGCGCAGGAGTCCCACCAGGTCCCGGCAGATGTGCTCCGCGGCGTCGGCGAACCGCCGTAGCGTCGCGATGTCGCCCAGCCCCTGCCGTTCCTCGTCGGCCAGCAGTTCCCGGACGGAGGGTTGCACCTTACGGGCGCCGGGCCGGGCCAGGGTGTAGCGCAGGGAGCCGCCGTGCACCGGCAGTCGCACCGCGTCGACCAGTTCGAAGCCGAAGCGGTCGGCGGTGGCCCGCATCGAGCGGGCGCTGAGCAGGTAGTAGTGCTCGTCGTAGATCTGGTCGAACGCGGTGTGTTCGACGATGTCCCCCAGGTAGCGGTCCTCGAAGACGAACACCCCGTCGGGGGCGAGGAGCACGTCGACGCCCTTCAGCACGGAGTCGAAGTAGGCGAGGTGGCTGATGGTGTTGGCGGAGAAGATCAGGTCGGCGGGCCCCTTCTCGGAGCGGATGGCGGCCGCGGACGCCTCGTCGAAGAAGTCGATCCGTACCTCGATCCCCCGCTCGCGGGCGACCTCGGCCGCTCCTGCCGAGGGGTCGACCCCGAGGTGCCGCACTCCCCGTCTGCGGAGGGTCTCCAGCATGACCCCGTCGTTGCAGCCGATTTCCACGACGAAGGGCGTGCGGCTGCCGAGCCGGCCGTCCAGGAACTCCAGGGCGGTCCGCTCGAAATGGTCTCGGATGAGCCGTGACCCGGACGAGCGGTAGGGATATCCGGAATGGAACATGACGTCGCGGGGGACCTCGTCCAGCTGCTGGACCATGGTGCAGACGGAGCACTGCCCCATCGCGAGGTCGTAGAACACCTCGCCGGTCAGGTCGGCGGGGTCCACGAAGGCGTTGGAGACGGGTTGCCTTCCGAAATCGATGAACTTCCGCAGGTTGCCGCCACAGACGCGGCAGCCGATTGTTTTCGCGAATTCACTCTCATCGGCCATCATGAAGGAAAGATAGAACTCCGGCTCTTATCCCGTCATCTTCCGCTGTGCTCTTCCCCGGCCGGGGGTGAGGTGACGCCGGTCCCCACGAACGGCGGGTTCGTGGGGACCGGTGTCCCTCGGACGGCGCGGGGCCGGGCGGGCCGGACGCGGCGTCGCGCCGCTGCCCGTGGCCCGGGTCCGCGCTATCTGCGGGTGAGGAGGGGGAGCTGGGGGCGGACGCCGGCCCGGCCGGAGGCGCCGCCGTCCGGGGTGGGAGCGCCGTAGGTGACGTCGACGCCGCGGTCGCGGGCCGCCTGCACGATGCCGGGGACGGCGCGTTCGGCGAGCGCGGAGATGGTGAGCGCCGGGTTGACGGTGAGGGCGCCCGGTACGGCGGAGCCGTCCGTCACGAAGATGCCGGGGTGGCCGCGTAGTTCGTGCCGGTCGTCCAGGGCGGAGGTGTGCGGGTCGTCGCCGATGCGGCAGGAGGCGAGGGGGTGGACGGTGTAGGCGCCCACGACGTCGTTGGTCCAGGGCATCACGCGGGCCAGTCCGTCGCGTTCCAGGATGTCCTTGACGACCGCGTCGGACTCGTCCCAGCCGCGCAGGGTGTTGGCGGTGGGCCGGTAGGAGATGGGGCCGCGGCCGAGCATCTGCTGGGAGATCCGGACGGCGTTCCCGGTCGGCGGCGGCGGGCCGAAGACGCCTTCGTTGTCGTCCTCGATCATCGTGAAGATGGTGAGCCAGGAGCGCCAGCGCCGGACCAGTTCGGTCTTCTCCGCACCGAACCAGCTGGGTCCCTGGGCGTCGGGCACCTGGGCGAGGATGGTGCCGAAGCCCGGGGGGAAGTAGAGCTGTTCGAGGGAGAATCGGGAGTGCTCGGGCAGGTTGCCGTCGAGGTTGTCCCAGCTCGCCACGACCGGGCCCTTGCCGATCTGGTTGGCGAGGTAGGCGGTGCCGTCGCCGCGGTCCAGGCCCAGGAGCTCGCGGGCGCGTTCTTCGTTGATCACGGCGTTGTTGAGGCGTTCGCCGTTGCCGGAGAAGTAGCGTCCGACGGCGTGCGGCATCCCGCCGAGGTCGTCGGCGGAGCGTTGCAGGATGACCGGGGTGGCGCCGGCTCCCGCGGCGAGGATGACGATCTTCGCGTCGATGGCGCCGCTGCCGTTGCTCAGGCGGTAGTCCGTGTCGTCGATGGTGTTGTAGTGCACCCGGTAGCCGCCGCCGTCGGTGCGGGTGAGTTTCTGCACCTCGTGCAGCGGGCGCACCTCGGCGCCGTGGGCGCGTGCGGCGGGCAGGTAGTTCAGCAGGAGTGAGCGTTTGGCGTCGAAGCGGCAACCGGCCATCATCCAGTTGCAGTTGGTGCACTTGGAGTTGTCCACGGCGGTGGGGACGGGGTTGGCGGTCCGGCCGGCGTGGTCGCACGCGGCGGCGAACAGGCCGCCGGCGTAGCTGACGTCGTCCCAGCTCTGGGTGGATACCGGCAGCGCCTCGCTGACCACGTCGTACCAGGGGTCGAGGGTGTCACGGCTGATCGCGGCCGGCCACATCCGGCGGCCGATGCTGCCGGTGCGGTCGAAGACGAAGCGGGGGGCGCGGGGCATCGCGGCGAAGTAGACGACGCTGCCTCCGCCGACGCAGTTGCCGCCGAGCAGGCTCATGCCGTCGCCGACGGTGAAATCGAAGATCCGGGTGTAGGAGGAGCCGAGGAGGAAGTCGTGCTCGAAGTCGTTGGATTCCAGCCATGGTCCCCTTTCCAGCACGGTCACCTTGGCTCCGCCCGCGGCCAGGTGGTAGGCCGTGATGGCTCCGCCGAATCCGCTGCCGACGATCAGGACGTCGGTCTGCTCGATAGCGTTCACGCCAGGCTCCCGGAGGGGGTCGTGTCGGGGTGGAGCCGGGCGAGGGGGCGGCCGTAGGAGAATTCGGAGAAGCGCCACTGCCCGTCGTCGGAGGGGGGTGCGAAGCCGAGGGCGACCAGTCCCGGGTGGCCGTCGGCGATCGCGTCGGCGGTGTGCAGGTGGGCGCCGGTGTCGAAGGCCATGTTGCTGAACAGGGCGAGGCTGACCCACAGGTCGCGTTCGGGGTGGCCCGGTGCGGTCAGGATGGTCACCAGGCGGGTGCGTTCGGCGTAGGACAGTGCCACGAAGGGCGGCACCGCAGGGTCCTGCTCGGCCGGATTCCCGGCGGCGTGCAGCCGGGCGTGCACGTTGAGGGCGTCGGCGAAGTCGTCCAGGGAGTCGGCGAGGCCGGTGGCGGCGGTCCCGAGCAGTTCGAGGGCTCCGGCCGCCACCGCGCCGGGACCCGGCACGACGCCTGCCACGGCCCGGTCCTCGTCGTTGCGTTTCGCACCGGGAACTATGGTGTCGGCGAAGGCCTCCAGCGTGCTGATTTTGTCCTGATTTAATATCGGTTGAATGGAAGGCATTCCTACTCCATTTCGGTGTGCGGGCCCGGTGTGAACTCGGCGGCGACTCGGCATGCCGGGAACCTCTCCGTGCACTGATCCTCCGCCCCGGGGATGATCAAAGCATCTCCGTCATTGCTGTAACTCCGCAGGGCTAAAGGATTCCGCATATGCCCATGGGGCGTTCGCAGCAAACATCGATTTCATGGTTGCCCGGCCGCTTATCCGTCGCTAATAATGTCCGGCGGAGCTGACTGATTTCACTTGGCGTGAACCGATCGGCCCGTGGGCCTGGCCGATCCGTCTCGACTTCGGAGGGCAAAATGCACAGTGCAGAGTGCACAGTGACAGGTATCGAGCGAGCCGTGGAGCAGTCGATCCGCATCATGCGGAGCAAGCTCTCGGAGCCCCTGAGCATCGATGACATGGCTCGATTTGCCATGTACAGCAAATTCCACTTCTCTCGTGAATTCCATCGGATCACCGGGATTTCACCGAAACGTTTCCTCTCTGCATTGCGGATACAGGAGGCCAAGCGGCTGCTGTTGACCACCAGTATGACGGTCACGGATATCAGCTGCAGCGTCGGGTACAGCAGTGTCGGAACGTTCAGTTCGCGCTTCACGAACAGCGTCGGGCTTCCGCCGTCGATGTACCGCCAGTTCGGCGGATATGCGACACAGATAAACGTCGCGAGAAGCATGGGTGCCGGGGAGTCGGTGAGAGGTTTCGTCACTGCGCCGACCGTCTCCGCATTAGGTCTTATTTTCCTGGGAATCTTCCCGACGAGGGTGCCGGAGGGGCGGCCCATCAGCTGCACGGTACTGCGTAGACCCGGACCGTTCGAGATGAAGAACGTGCCGCCCGGCGTGTGGTATTTGCTGGGCCATTCCGTGCCCGCCACCGCGCACGAGGCGCTGACGGACGGGCTGCCGGTCCACGTGGGATCTCTCGGTCCCCTGGAGATCCGTTCGCGAGCGGCGCACGCCGTCGTCGAATTCCCGCTGCGCGGCGTGCGGGTCCTCGATCCGCCGGTGCTGATGGCGCTTCAGCAGGTACGGTCGGCCGCCTTCGAGAACAACCTGGTCCAGCCCACCGGATGACCTTCGGGTGTGAGCGCCGCCGTAGCGCCCGCGCGGTCCCGGCCGCGCGGGGCGGCCGGAACCCCGGCCGGTTCGGCGCCCGCGGTATGCGCCGGACGGGTCTTCGGGTCCCGGCCATGGCCCCTCCCCCTGTCTTCTGACGGCCCGACCATCATCGGGCGCGAGCCGCCGCCGGCGCTTCTTCGCCGTTGCGCCCGGGGGCGTGCCCCCCGCCGCAGCACGGTCGAAGAAGGCGACCGCCGGCCCCGCTCGTCCAACCGCCTGCCGGCCGGCGCCCCGGACACACCCGCGGGGGGGGGGCCCCCCCCCGGGGGGGGGGGGGCGGGGGGGGGGGGGCGCGGGGCGGGGGGGGGGGGGGGGGGGGGGGGGGGGGGGGGAGGGGATGCGGCGGCGGCCGGGGCCGAAGCCGCCGCCCCCGTCG
>NZ_JBVJMW010000023.1:61150-84318 GCF_055583985.1 Streptomyces sp. NPDC104313 | reverse complement strand
AAGCGGGCCCCGCATTTCGCTTCCAGGTCCTTCGCTTTCGCGTTTTCCCTTTCCGGCGAGTCCGACTCTACCAGATCCTTTCGGGCCTGATTCCCAGTCAGCGGGAGTTGCCTTCCCGGCTGTTGGGCCGTTCCGACGCCCAAACTCTAGCGGATTCTCCCGGCGGCTCATAATCGGGCCTTCGCAATGAATTCCGGCATGCCGAAATCATCCCGAGTGGGAGATCGTGCTGAAGTTTGGTTGCCGCTTTCGCGGCGGGATCGGCTGCCGCGGAACCGTTCCGGCTCCGTGACAACTCGGAGAACTTTACGGATCCACCGGGGGTGTGTCAACCCACCCCCGGTGGCCTCCGCAGGGCCTCCGCCCTGGCCGTTCAGTCCAGGTCGGTGAGCCGGCCGCCGGCGTCCGGCTGGGCATGTTCCACGCGGCGCAGGAGGCGAACCAGCAGCTCGCCGAGGACGCCGCGCTCGTTGCCGGAGAAGTCCTGGAGGAGGTCCTCCTCGAAGTCGCTCGCCATACGCATCGCCTCGAGCCACTTCGTGCGGCCCTCATCGGTGAGCTCGACGATGACACGGACCCGGTTGTTCTCGTCGCGGTCACGGGTGACCAGGCCCTCGCCGGCCATCCGGTCGATGCGATGGGTCATGGCGGCCGGGGTGAGGCCAAGGCGCTTCGCCAGTTCGCCAGGGCCCAGACGGTAGGGAGCGCCCGCCAGAACCAGGGTCTTGAGGACCTCCCACTCGGCGTTGCTGATGCCGAGTGCGGCGAGTTGTCTCCCGTACGCGACGTTCATCCGGCGGTTCAAACGGCCCAGGGCGGAGACGACCTGCTCGACCTGTGGGTCGAGGTCGCCGAACTCGCGCTGGTAGGCCGCGATCTGCTCGTCGAGGCTCGGCTCCTGGGGGCCGGGCTCCTCGGTGCTCTCAGACATGGCGGGCAGTATGACACGCCCATACCCCCTGAAGTCCTTGAGTCTGTAGTTTTCACCTTCTAACTTTAGTGCTAAAGTCTTCGAGGTTGATTTCTTTCTGTCAGGTCTCGACGCTCCGCGATCGAGACCTTCGAGTTCCTGAGGTAGGTGAGTGTGACCAGGGAGATGGGCGCAGCACTGCGGCGGATCCAGCTGGGCAGCGCGCTGAGCGCGTTCGGGCTCGGGTTCACCGTCCCGTATCTGTACGTCTACGTGGCGCAGGTACGGGATCTGGGCGCCGGGACGGCGGGAGTCGTCCTGGCCGCCTTCGCGATGGCAGCGCTGGCCGTTCTGCCGTTCACCGGGCGGGCCATCGACCGGCGGGGCCCCTTGCCCGTGCTGGTGGTGGCCTCCGTTCTGGCGTCCGTGGGCGCGGCGGCCCTGGGGTTCGCGAGCAGTGTTCCGGCCGCTGTGCTGTCAGCGGCGGTCCTGGGCGCCGGCACCGCCGTCATGCAGCCGGCCCTCGCCACGATGCTCGTGTGGTGTTCGAGCGCAGCGACCCGCACGCGGGCCTTCGCCACTCAGTTCTTCCTGCAGAACCTGGGGCTCGGCCTCGGCGGGCTTGTCGGCGGGCAGCTGGTGGACGTGAGCCGTCCGGCGAGCTTCACGATGCTCTTCCTGATCGAGGCCGTGATGTTCGTGGTGCTCGGCGTCGTGGTGACGACCGTGCGGATGCCCCGTCCGGCTTCGCTCGGCGGGACCCGCCCGGCGGACGGGTCCGCCGCGAAGGGCGGGATGCGGGCGCTGCTCTCGCACCGGGCCATGGTGCAGCTGTGCGTGCTGGGGTTCGTGCTGTTCTTCGCCTGCTACGGGCAGTTCGAGTCCGGCCTGGCCGCGTACGGCACGGAGGCCGCCGGGATCGATCCCTCCACCCTCGGTTTCGCGCTGGCCGCCAACACCGCGGTCATCGTCGTGGCGCAGTTCGTCGTGCTGCGGCTCGTGGAGCGGCGGCGGCGCAGCCGGGTCATCGCCGCGGTCGGCCTGATCTGGGCGTTCGCCTGGATCGTGGCGGGGTACGCGGGGCTCGGCCACGGCAGCCAGACCATGGCGACGGCCGCGTTCATCTCGACGTACGCGCTGTTCGGGCTGGGTGAGGCGATGCTGTCGCCGACCGTCGCCCCGCTGGTCGCGGATCTGGCACCGGAGTCGATGGTCGGGCAGTACAACTCGGCTTTCGCCCTGTGCAAGCAGCTCGCGCTCGCGGTCGGTCCGGCCGTCGGCGGGCCGATGGGGGCGTCGCTGCACGGCCCGTACATCGTGACCTTCGTGCTGTTCTCGCTGGGCATCACGGTGCTCGCCCTGCGGCTGGGGCGGCGGCTCACCCCCGTACAGGACCAGCCGTCGCTCGCCGGCGCCCCGTCGCTGGTGGTGGCGGTGTCACTGTCCGAGGGCAAGGACGGCGCGGAGACCACGACCACCGGGTCCGGCTCTCCCTCTGCCTCCACCACGGCTTCCGCCTCCGCCGGTCACTGAGCCCGCCACCTGAGCCGGTAGCTGAGCCCGTCACTGGGAGTGCGCCCTGCTCACCGCGGCAGGGCGAACTCGCACCAGACCGCCTTGCCGCCGCCCGGCGTGCGCCGGCTGCCCCACGAGGTGGCGATCGAGGCGATGATCGAAATGCCGCGCCCCGCCTCGTCCGCCGGTTCGGCCTGGCGGCGTCGCGGCAGATGATCGTCTCCGTCGGTGACCTCGATGATCAGCCGGCGGTCCGTACGGCGCAGTCCCAGGCGCATCGGCGGGGTGCCGTGCTGGAGGGAGTTCGCGACCAGTTCGCTGGTGGCGAGGACGCCCAGGTCCCGGAGCTCGACGGGGAAGCGCCAAGAGGTCAGGACCCCGGTGGCGAAGGCACGGGCGCGCGGGGCGGCCTCGATGCCGCCGAGGAGATCGAGCGCGGCGTTGTGGAACAGCTCCGCGTTCGTTCCCGTACGGGCGGGGTGCTGGACCACCAGGACCGCCACGTCGTCGTCATGTTCGGCGGTGACGCCGAGGGAGCGGATCAGCCGGTCGCAGACGACCTGCGGTGACCCCTTGGCGCCCGAGAGGGCGCGGGCGAGTGAGGCGACGCCCTCGTCGATGTCCTCGCTGCGCCGTTCGACCAGGCCGTCCGTATAGAGGACCGCGGTGGAGCCGGGCGGCAGCGCGATGGTGCCCGAGGTGTGGACCCAGCCGCCGGTGCCGAGCGGGGGGCCGGTGGGGTCGGCGGCCCGGTGGACGGTGCCGTCCTCGTCGCAGACGAGGATCGGGAGGTGTCCGGCGGAGGCGTAGACGAGCTGCCCCTCGTTCGGATCGTGGACGGCGTAGACGCAGGTCGCGATCTGGCTGGCGTCGATCTCGGCGGCGAGGACGTCCAGCAGCTGGATCACCTCGTGCGGCGGGAGGTCGAGCCGGGCGTAGGCGCGGACGGCGGTGCGGAGCTGGCCCATCACGGCGGCGGCCCGGACCCCTCGGCCCATCACGTCGCCGATGACCAAGGCGGTGCGGCCGGCGCCAAGGGTGATGACGTCGTACCAGTCGCCGCCCACGGCGGCGTCGGTTCCGCCGGGCTGGTAGGTGGCTGCGATGCGGAGGTCGTCGGGCTGTTCCAGCTCCTGCGGAAGCAGGGAGCGCTGGAGGGTGACGGCCGTTTCGCGGTGGCGGCGCTCGCTGGTGCGCAGGCGTTCGGCGGCCTCGGCGTGGTCGGTGACATCGGCGGCGTACACGAGGACGCCGCCTTCTCCCTTGCCGTCGGCCCCGCCGTCTCCCCTGTCCGCCTCGTCCTCCGTGTTGCCCCAGGCGGCGACGGGGGTGCAGGTCACGGTGTACGAACCGCCCTCGGCGGTCCTGCGGGACTTGACCGTACGGGCGGTGCCGCTGCGCAGCACCTGGTCGAGCAGCGGGACCACGCTGAGCTGGGCGAGCTCGGGCATCGCCTCGGCCGCGGGAACACCGCACGGGCGGGGGCCGAACGCGGCCTCGTACGCGTCGTTGACGTAGGCGATGCGGTGGTCCGGGCCGTGCAGCAGGGCGATGGGGGCGGGGAGCCGGCCGAGGATCTCGCGGGCGGAGAGGTCGTCGAGGGCGGGCCCGGGTCGGGCCTCCGTCGAGGCGGGGCCGGAAGGCGCCGGGGAGGCGTCGTCCGGCAGGGCGGGCGAGCCGTCCGCCCGGGCGTACTCGGCTCGGGCCGCCGGCACGGAACTGCGGTCGTCCCGCGCGGCGGCTCGGCGCCGCGTTCCGGGAAGGCGGGCGCTCCAACGCGTGAAGTTCACGGTATTTCTGGCCTCGTGTGTCGGTCTGGTCCGCTCGGGCGGGCTGCTTCTTCTACCGTGCTCGGGGCACCGGGGGCCGTACCCCCGGGAAGGCGCAGCCGGGCCTTGTCGTTCTGTTGGTGCGTCGCTGCTGGTCACTGTTGGTCACTGCCGACCGGGTCACTCTGTGCAGGTGTGGGCCCACCTATGGTCACACGTCCAGTGTGACCGACCGTACTGACAGTCGCCGCCCCGCCATCGTTGCGACCCTCGATCGGTCCGGTGCCAACCTCGGTCGGGTGTGCGGCCGGAGCCTTTCCCGGCTGTCCTGCCGGGGCCGCGCGGGGTCGTCCCGTCAGCTGTCCGTCCGGCGGTCGTCCGGCGGTTCTCCGGGGCCCTTCCGGCGACCGGGGCCAGGGAGCCCCGGGGTGCCGGAGCCGCCGCCCGCCGCGAGTTCGAACTCGGCACGGGGGTGCTCCAGCGAACCGAGGGAGACGATCTCGCGTTTGAAGAGTCCGGACAGGGTCCATTCGGCAAGGACGCGCGCCTTCCGGTTGAACGTCGGGACCCGGCTGAGGTGGTACGCACGGTGCATCAGCCAGGCGGGGTAGCCCTTGAACTTGCGGCCGTAGATGTGGGCGACGCCCTTGTGCAGGCCGAGGGAGGCGACCGAGCCGGCGTACGCGTGCCGGTACTCCTTGAGCGGCCGGCCGTCGACCGAGGCGAGGACGTTGTCGGCGAGTACCTTCGCCTGGCGCACCGCGTGCTGGGCGTTGGGGGCGGTCTCGCGGCCCGGTTCGGAGGCCGTCAGGTCGGGCACGGCCGCGGCGTCACCGGCGGCCCAGGCGTGCGGCATGTCCTCGACGCCGAGGGTGGCGGTACAGCGGAGCCGGCCGTGTTCGGTGAGGGGCAGGTCGGTGGCGGCCAGCAGCGGAGCCGGTTTGACGCCCGCGGTCCAGACGAGAGTGCGGGTGGGGAAGCGGGAGCCGTCGCTGAGGACGGCGACGCGGTCCACGCAGGTGTCGAGGCGGGTGTCGAGGCGTACGTCGATGTTCCGGCCGCGCAGCTCCCCGATGGCGTACCCGCCCATGACCTCGCCGACCTCGGGAAGGATGCGCCCGGAGGCCTCGACCAGGATCCATTTCAGGTCGGTCGGCTTGATGTTGTGGTAGTACCGCGCCGTGTAGCGGGCCATGTCCTCCAGTTCGGCCAGCGCCTCCACGCCCGCGTAGCCGCCGCCGACGAAGACGAAGGTGAGAGCGGCGTCGCGGATCGCGGGGTCGCGGGTGGCGGAGCCGATGTCCATCTGTTCGATGACGTGGTTGCGCAGCCCGATGGCCTCCTCGACGGTCCTGAACCCGATGCCGAACTCGGCGAGGCCGGGGACGGGCAGGGTGCGCGAGACGGACCCGGGGGCGATGACGATCTCGTCGTACGCGATCTCCAGTGCTCCGGTGCCGTCCTCACCGGTGGCGAGGGTGGTGACGGTCGCGGTCCGTTGGGCATGGTCGATGCGCCGGGCCTCGCCGGTGACGATCGTGCAGTCGTTCAGGACGCGGCGGAGCGGCACGACCACATGGCGCGGCGAGATCGAGCCGGCCGCCGCTTCGGGGAGGAAGGGCTGGTACGTCATGTACGGCTCGGGCGTGACGACCACGATCTCGGCGTCGCCGCTCTTCAGTCTCTGCTTCAACTTCCGTTGGAGACGCAGCGCTGTGTACATCCCGACGTAGCCGCCGCCGACGACGAGAATGCGCACACCTGGGCGTGTGCCGGGGGTCGTCCCCCGGGAATCTGGAGCCATCACCACCCCATGACGCAACGGAGTCAGTGGTTTGTCCACAGGCCCGGCAGATTGTGTGACTGGAGTTTCCACGACGGCACTTGGAGTGCGCGGGAGGTGAGGGGCGGTAGCCGCGCAGGTCAGGCGCTACGCACGGGGTAAGTGGAGGGGTGATGTTCCGGAGTCGAACGGATCTTGGTCCGATCGGGGGGCGTCCCATGCGGAACTACCCCCTTCTGAATTGACGTGGGCTCAACTATGTTCGTAACCCGTCGGGGTGTCGGGTGCGGATTTCGTTGTGCTCCGCTCCCCGGCTGAAACGGCGGGAAGTCTCCGGGGGGAGACGTCATAACCGGGGGAAGTTATGCATATTCAGGATAAGCATGGCCAGACTGCGCTCTCGCGCGCGTCCGAGGACCAAGGACGCCTCGGCGCCGTGGGGGCGCTCGGTGTCATGAGCTCGGCGGACGCCGTTCGTTCCGCGGCGGCGGTGAGTGCCGCGGCGATGGGTTCGGCCGCCGCCGGACACGCCCCGAACGGGGCGACGACGTCGGGAACGGCGGTGGTGGGAGCGGCGGGGACCTCGAGCGCGCCGCGCTCGGCTCCGCTGCGCGTCGACGCGCAGCGCAATCTGGAGCATGTGCTGCGGGCGGCTCGCGAGGTGTTCGGGGAGCTGGGTTACGGCGCTCCGATGGAGGACGTGGCGCGTCGCGCGCGCGTCGGCGTGGGCACCGTCTACCGGCGGTTCCCGAGCAAGGACGTGTTGGTGCGCCGGATAGCCGAGGAGGAGACCTCCCGGCTGACCGAGCAGGCGCGTACGGCGTTGGGGCAGGAGGAGAAGCCCTGGTCGGCGCTCTCCCGCTTCCTGCGTACGTCCGTGGCGTCGGGCGCGGGCAGGCTGCTGCCGCCGCACGTGCTGCGGGTCGGGGCCGACCGGGAGGAGCCGGGTGCGCCGGCGGCTTCCGGGGCGACGTCGGCTCCGGACGCGGTGGACGAGACCCGCGTTCCGCAGCAACGGCAGGGAGTGGGCCAGGACGACTTCCGCGTCGTCGGCCGGCGCTCCGGGGGTGCCGACGAGTTCGACGGCCTCGGTGAGGACACCGGCTCGGTCGAGCTGCTGGAGGTCGTGGGGCGGCTGGTGGACCGGGCGCGGGACTCCGGTGAGCTGCGCCGGGACGTGACGGTGGCCGATGTGCTGCTGGTCATCGCCACGGCGGCTCCTTCGCTGCCGGACGCCGCTCAGCAGGCCGCGGCCTCGGCCCGGTTGCTGGACATCCTGCTGGAGGGGCTGAGGTCGCGCCCGGAGTGACGTCCGGGTCCGCGGCCCCACTCGTCCCGCACCGGACGACCCGGCACCGGCCGTCCCGCACCGGCCGTCCGGTGCCAGGTCGTCCGGTGCCGGGCCGTCCGGTGCCGGGTCGTCCGGTCGCTCATCGGTCCGCGTCCGTCCGCCTCGCCCGCAGTGCCGACACGGACAGGCGCCCGGGCGGTGGCGGGCGGACCTGCGCGCACGGACGGTGAGGGCGGCTACTGAACGGGGTCCGGGGGACGAATCGGCGGAGAATCATTCCCCGAAAACAGGGCGTCTAGTACTCGCATTCGAAAGAACGCCCCGGATGAGTGGTTGGCGGGGCTGAGGGGCCAGCGCGATTGAGCCATGTGGCAGTCTTGGCCGGTATTCGGGTCCGAGGGTGTATACGGGGGCTTCCGCGATGAGCGGTAACGAGCAGCAGGAAGAGCCGCTCGGCGAGATCGCAGCGGCCGACAGGGACACGAAAGCGGACGGGCCGTCCGTCGGCCAGGTACCGGCCCAGGCCGCGCGCGGCGCGTCGGACGGCGCGGCCGAGGGCGGCACCGTACTGCCCGGCCCGTGGCCCTCCGTCGCCGAGGAGGACGCATCCGGCGCAGCCGGCGCGCACGCGGTTCCGCAGCAGCGCGCGGGCCGCAGCGGGGCCCCCGATCTCGGGCTGTCCGACGCCCGGTTGATCGAGGACATGCGCACCGGCGACGACCTGGCCTACGAGGAGTTGTTCCGGCGGCATTCGGGCGCTGTCCTGCGCTACGCCCGCAGCTGCTGCCGGGACGCGCACACCGCCGACGACCTGACGGCCGAGGTGTTCGCGCGCACGCTTCAGGCCGTACGGGGCGGAAAGGGGCCGACGGAAGCGGTCCGGGCCTATCTGATGACCGCGGTCCGCCATGTCGCCGCCGCCTGGACGAAGAGCGCGAAGCGCGAGCATCTGGTCGACGACTTCGCGGTGTTCGCCGCACAGGCCTCCCGGTCCTCCGAGCTCTCCGACGACGACACCCTCGACCTCGGCGCGGACGTGCTGGCGATGCACGAGGCCGAGCAGACGATGGCGATGCAGGCGTTCCGGAGCCTCCCGGAGCGCTGGCAGGCGGTCCTGTGGCACACCACGGTGGAGGAGGAGTCGCCGAGCGAGATCGCCCCGCTGTTCGGCCTCACCGCCAACGCCACCGCCGTCCTGGCCAGCCGCGCCCGCGAAGGGCTCAAGCAGGCCTATCTCCAGGCCCACGTCAGCCAGGCGCTCACGACCGGTGGGGACTGCGCGCAGTACGCCGACCGGCTCGGCGCCCACGCCCGGGGCGGTCTGCGGACCCGGGCCGAGCGCGGGCTGCGCAAGCACCTCGACGCATGCGCCAAGTGCCGGGTGGCCGCGGGCGAGCTGGACCATGTGAACGCCGGGATCCCGGCGCTGCTGCCCGTCGCGGTCATCGGATGGTTCGCCGCCGGGTATTCCCTCAAGGCCGCGGGCATCGTGGCCGGCGGCGCGGCCGGGGCCGCCGGAGCGGGAGCCGCCTCGGCGGCCACCGGGTCCGGTTCCGCCGGTGGGGCCGCCGGGGGAGCGGCGGCCTCCGAGGGCCTCGGAGCGCCCGCCAAGGCGGGGATCGCCGCCGCCGTGGTGGTGGCCGCCGCGGCAGGTCTGGTGTGGGCGCTCGTCGGCGACGACCGGCCGAAGCCGGAGCCCAAGCCGGCCGCGAAGCCTCCGGTCGTGGCGCCCGCCGTGCCCACGCCGCCTCCCCCGCCGACCCCGAAGCCGGCTCCGAAGCCTCCGGTCGCCCCCGCGCCGCCCGCGCCCCCGGCGCCGTCCCCGTCCGAGTCGGCCCCGAAGCCGACGCCGAGCCCCACGCCCTCCCCCGAGCCGCCGCCGAAACCCGCACCCCCGGCGCCGAGCCCGCCGGCGTCCCCGAGGCCGACACCGCCGCCGAAGCCCACACCGCCCCCGCCGGCCCCGGAGGTGTACCAGGTCAGCGAGCTGGCGTACTCCGTTTTCGGCGACAGGAGCGAACCGGAGGTCGTGATGGGGGAGAGCAGCTGGATCTGGCAGCGTTCGAACGTGTCCATCGCCGCCACCCGTTACGCGCACGGGGTGACCGTGCACGCCCGCTCCTCGGTGACCATCCAGCTGAACCGGCAATGCACCAGCTACCGGGCGATGGTCGGGGTGGACGATCTGACCATGGGGCTCGGCGCGGTGCGCTTCTCCGTGTTCGACGGGGACGGGGCCCGACTGTGGCGCTCCCCGGTGATGAAGGGCGGCGATCCCGCCGTCCCGGTGAGCGTGAACATCGTCGGCCGGTCCTCGATCCGCCTCGTGGTGGAGCCGGAGACACCCTTCGGCGGGTTGGCTCTGGCCGACTGGGCGGAGTCCCGGATCAGCTGCTCCTGAGCTGTACGCACTCCTTGGCCGGACTTTTCCGGCGTCGCTTCCCGGTCAGGACTGGAGCGTGCGCCGGGCGGGGATCACACCACCCGCGACCGCACGCCGGCGCGGAGCGGCCGTACCCGTCCAGCAGGTGCCGCGTCGGGCCAGCAGGCGGCGCAGCCACAGTTCGGTGGAGGCCAGGTCCGCCAGGCCGTCCAGGGGCAGCGGCTCGCCCTCGGAGGCGGCCCGCAGGGCTTTACGGACCACCCGGGCCTCGACGAGGCCCGCGTCGGCCAGCAGGGGGGCGTCGAAGAGGGCCATCAGGTCGGGCAGCGCGATGCGCAGGCCGGTGCGGGTGACCGCGGTGGAGGTGGCCTGGGAGGGCGCGCCCCAGCCGGGCGGCAGATCGTGGATGCCCGCCCCGCCGAGCACCCGGCGCAGGATCGCGGCCCGTGCGCCGGGCTGGACGCGGAGGGACTCGGGCAGGGCGCGGGCCGCCCGGACGACCTGGTTGTCGAGGAACGGGGCGTGCAGGCGCTGGCTGCGGATCTCCGCGGCCTGTTCGAGGATCCGGTGGTCGGTGGCTCCCCGGGCGAGGGCGGCGCGGGCGCGGGCCTCCCCCGGACGCTGCACGGAGGCGGGCCGGATCGCCGCCTCCTGGAGACGAACCGATACTTCGGCCAGCGCCTCCCCCGTCAGCCAGCGCGCCGCGGGTCCCGGGCGCGACCAGGCGAGAGCGGCGAGCGAGGCGTCGGCGGGGGTGGCGAGGTCGGGGGCGTAACGGTTGGCGTCGGGGAGGAGCCCGGCGGCGGACTCCAGCCCGGTGCGGTACGACGTACGGGCCAGGCGACGGGCGGCGCGGTAGACCGTCAGCGGGACGAACAGGGAGTGCGCCGTGGGGCCTTCGGCCTTGGCCAGGGCGGCGACGGGGCGCAGGAGGTGGCGTCTGCGCCGGTCCATCAGGAGGTCGGCGAGGCGGGCCGGGTGGGCGTCCAGGACCTGCCGGGCCCCGTGCCCGACGAGGTGGTCGGCGCTGCCCGCGGAGAGCCGGCGGCGGTGGCGTTCGGCGAGGATGAGGGAGGGGGCCGGTTCGTCGGTGAGCGCGCCGGCCTCCAACGAGGTGTAGGGCAGGGCCTCTTCGCCCGCCGCGACGACCACGTGGTGCAGGCGCGGGTTGGCGGCGATGGCGCGGGCCCGCTCGAGCTCGTCCTCGTCCCCGCGGGTGGTGAGGTCGTTGAAGGTGACGGCGAGCAGCCGCTCCCCCGCGCCGGTGCCGTGGCCGAGGAGGGTGCCGGGGAGTCCGGGCAGTCCGGAGGCGAGCAGGGCGAGGGTGGCGGAGGCGCTGCCGCCGGAGAGGTCGGCGCCGATGCCCGCCACGGGGCCGCCCCGGGCCGCGCGCCGGTCGGCGGGGCCCATGCCGGGGACGGGCCCCGGGTCCGGCGGCTGGGCTTCCGGCGCGTGGCGCGGGGCCGTGAGCCGGGCTCGTACGGCCTCGACGAGCGCGTCCCGTACGCCCTCCACGGCGTGCACCGGGTCGGCCTGGGGTGCGGCGACGGCGAGCGAGGCGACGGCCTCGTATCCGGTGATCTCCCGCGAGCCCTCCCTCAGGATGAGCGCGTGGCCCGGCGGGACCCGCTTCACGCCCACGTAGGGCGTGCCGTCGCCGAGGGCCTCGGGTGTCTCCGGGCAGGCGAGCAGGGCGGCGAGGTGCCCGATGTCGAGCTGGGCCTCGATGAGGTCGGCGAGCGGCAGGGCGGCGGTGGCGAAGGCGGTGCCGTTGGCCCAGGGGGTGTGGAAGACGGGCCGGGCGCCGGCCAGGTCGCCCGCGACGGTGATGCGGCGGCCGATCTGCACGACGGCGGTGTAACTGCCGGGCCAGGCGGTGAGATGGCGCATCGCGCCGCCCCGTGCGGCGAGCAGCCCGACGCGCAGTTGCTCGTCGGTGGCGCCGCAGCAGCCGAGGACCGCGAGGCGGGCGGTGGGCGCCCCTTCGGGGGTCGCGACGCCGATGACGCGGATCTCGTCGGGCCGCCAGTCGCCGACCGCCCACAGCGGATCCGGGTCCCCCCACAGGAGTTGGGAGCCCACGGGGTGGACCGTGCGCCCCTCTCCGCCGTTTCCGACGGCGCCGACAGTGCCGAAGCTCGCGGCGATACTGCTCCATCCCACCAACCAACGCATCGCCGCCTCCACAGGCTGTGGACAAACGGCGCACTTGACGAGCGAAACGCCGCTGCGGGACATGCTGCCACGACAGGGCCGCACGGGAGGGTGTACGAGCAGCGCACGCCGGAAGAGCATGCGCCCCTGGCAAAGGCCCGATGGGGTCTTCACCGCGACGACAACAACGGAACTGCTGGTTCCGGCAGTTCCGGAGACAGGGCCGCCCGCTCTCCGCGCCGCCCCGGCCCACCCCCGGGGAAGGGGAGGGGCCGGGGCCGCCCGGAAACAGCGCCGATATCCGGCCATAGTCGGACCGTTGGCCAGACCCTCACCGGACCGTCGCTATTCGGCCATTCTCTCGAAGCGCCACCCTGCGCGCATGCCGTGCCGCGCCCCCTGGCGGACCCTCCTACGCACAGTCCGGGAGGTGGGCCTCACCTCCCGGACCGGTCCACCGCCCGCGGGGAATGGAGCGGCGGTTTCCCCCAGCCCACTGAGTCCAGTGCAGCGGGCCGACCCACGCAGATCCCAGACAAGCGTTGCGGCGATCGCCGGGCCAGAGCGCACGGCCGGGCGCACGGCCACACACCGGGAGCACGCCGCACCCCGGCCCGCGCGCCACCGCACGGGCCGCCCGGACCGCCCGCACGGACAACAATCCCGCCATCCGGACGTCTGCCCCTTAACGGTAGGGATAGGGGGAACTACGCTGTGTTGACTGGTGTTCTCAACAGGGGGGCATATTCCTCGGGGCTCGGCCACATGCGTGTGCAGGCGGAGTACGGAGGTTCGAACCTGGGGAGGCATCGGTACGAATGCCGCGCGCCGCCCCCGGTGACGCGGCGGCCGTCTGTGTGTCGAGGGGTGGCGCATGTCCAGGGAGCAACGCGGGCCGAACGAGAAGCTCGGCACGGTTCTCGCCCTCGCGGGAATCAGTAACGCCGGGCTCGCCCGGCGGGTCAACGACCTCGGAGCACAGCGCGGTCTGACACTTCGCTACGACAAGACCTCGGTGGCCCGGTGGGTCGCCAAGGGAATGGTGCCGCAGGGCGCGGCGCCGCATCTCATCGCGGCGGCGATCGGGGCCAAGCTCGGCCGGCCGGTCCCGCTGCACGAGATCGGACTCGCCGACGCGGACCCGGCCCCGGAGGTCGGCCTCGCCTTCCCCCGGGACGTGGGCGAGGCGGTACGGTCGGCGACCGAGCTGTACCGGCTGGACCTGGCCGGGCGGCGGGGCGGCGGCGGGATCTGGCAGTCCCTGGCGGGATCGTTCTCCGTGAGCGCCTACGCGACGCCCGCCTCCCGCTGGCTGATAACCCCCGCCGATCCGTCGGTGGCCCGGGACCCGACGGCGGCACGGGCCGCCGTCCTCGGGGCGCGCGGCGGCAGATCCGAGAGTCCCGGCGGGGCGGGCCCCCGTGGACCGGGGGCCGCACCGGACGCCCGGGGCGCACACATCCTCCACACCGGCGGATCCACGCCCGGCGCGGCGGGCTCCATCCCGCTCCAGCCCGGCCCGGAGGCCGTGGCGGACGCCTCACCGCTGCGGGTCGGGCACAGCGATGTGTCAAAACTGCGCGAGGCCGCGCAGGACGCCCGGCGCTGGGACTCCAAATACGGCGGCGGCGACTGGCGCTCCTCCATGGTTCCCGAGTGCTTACGCGTCGACGCCGCCCCCCTGCTCCTCGGCTCGTACACCGACGAGGTCGGGCGGGCCCTGTTCGGCGCGTCCGCCGAGCTGACCCGGCTGGCCGGCTGGATGGCCTTCGACACCGGCCAGCAGGAGGCCGCCCAGCGCTACTACATCCAGGCTCTGCGCCTGGCCCGGGCCGCCGCCGACGTCCCGCTCGGCGGCTATGTCCTCGCCTCGATGTCCCTCCAGGCGACCTACCGCGGCTTCGCCGACGAGGGGGTCGACCTCGCCCAGGCGGCCGTCGAGCGCAACCGCTCTCTCGCCACCGCCCGCACCATGAGCTTCTTCCGGCTGGTGGAGGCCCGTGCCCATGCGAAGGCCGGCGACGCACCGGCCGCGGGGGCCGCGCTCAAGGGCGCGGAGAGCTGGCTGGAGCGGTCCCGGGCGGGCGACTCCGACCCGCCCTGGCTCGGTTTCTACGGCTACGACCGGTTCGCCGCCGACGCCGCCGAGTGCTACCGCGACCTGAAGGCTCCCCGCCAGGTGCGGCGCTTCACCGAGCAGGCGCTGTCCCGGCCGACCGAGGAGTTCGTCCGCAGCCACGGACTGCGGCTCGTCGTGTCCGCCGTCGCCGAGCTGGAGTCGGGCAATCTGGACGCGGCCTGCGCGGCGGGCACCCGGGCGGTGGAGGTCGCCGGACGGATCTCCTCGGCCCGCACCACGGAGTATGTGCGCGATCTGCTCCACCGCCTGGAGCCGTACGGGGACGAGCCCCGCGTCGCGGAGCTGCGGGAAAGGGCCCGCCCGCTGTTGGTCACCCCGGGCTGAGCAGGGCCGAGCAGGGCCGAGCAGGGCCGAGCAGGGCCGAGCAGGGCGACGGAAGCCACCCGGCGGGACACGAGCCGGGCCCCGGCGGGCGGAGTGTGCGCCACGCTCTGCCCGGCTCGGGTTTGAGCCGGTTGTCAGTGGGTCAGTGCACTATCAGGGTGGGAGGTGGCGTGATGATGACGCGCGCGGCGTACGACTGCGATGTGCTGGTGATCGGCGGCGGGATCGTCGGTCTGTCGACCGCGTATGCGCTTCAACGATCCGCGCCGGGCACCCGGGTGACGGTCCTGGAGAAGGAGCGCGGCCCCGCCCGCCACCAGACCGGCCGCAACAGCGGTGTGATCCACAGCGGCATCTACTACCGCCCCGGCTCCCTCAAGGCCCGGTACGCGCTGCGCGGCTCCGCCGAGCTGACGGACTTCTGTGCCGAGCACTCCATCGCCCACGCCACCACCGGCAAGCTCATCGTCGCCACCGAGCGCTCCGAGCTGCCCCGGCTGCACGGCCTGGTGCAGCGGGGCCGCGAGCACGGACTGCCCGTGCGGGAGCTGGGCCCCGCCCAGATCGCGCAGTACGAGCCGGAGGTCCGGGGCCTCGCGGCGATCCGGGTCGCCACGACGGGCGTCTGCGACTTCACCGCCGTCGCCGGCCGCTTCGCCGCCGAGGTCACCGCCGCGGGCGGCATCGTGCGGTACGGCGCGGAGGTCACCGCGATAGACCGGCGCACCTGGGGCGTCGCGGTGCGCACGGCGGACGGCCTGGTCGTCCGGGCCAGGGTGCTGGTCAACTGCGCGGGCCTCCACTGCGACCGGGTGGCCCGTCTCGCCGGGGACGACCCGGGGGTGCGGATCGTGCCGTTCCGGGGCGAGTACTACACGCTGGCCCGCCCCGAGCTGGTGCGCGGCCTGGTCTACCCGGTGCCGGATCCGGCGTTCCCGTTCCTCGGCGTCCACCTCACCCGGGGCTTCGACGACTCCGTCCACGTCGGGCCGAACGCCGTCCCCGCCCTGGCCCGCGAGGGATACACCTGGCCGCAGGTCCGCCCCGCCGAACTGCTGTCCACGCTGAGCTGGCCGGGCACCTGGCACCTCGCCCGCAGGCACTGGCGGTACGGGGCGGGCGAGGTGCACCGCTCGCTGTCCCGGTCCGCCTTCACCCGGGCCGTCCAGCGGCTGCTGCCCGCCGTCACCGAGGACGACCTGCGCCCGTCGCCCGCCGGGGTCCGGGCCCAGGCGGTGCTGAAGGACGGCACGCCGGTCGACGACTTCCTGATCCGCGAGGCCCCGCACACCGTGCATGTGCTCAACGCCCCGTCACCGGCCGCGACGGCGTGCCTGCCCATCGGACGGGAGGTGGCGCGGCGCGCGCTGCGCCGGGCTCGGGAGACGGGATGGAGGCCGCCCGCCGTAGAATCCGGTCATTGTGTCTGAGCAGCCCCTGAACCCCACCCCCGCCGCAGCCCCCGACGACGGAGCGCCCGACACGGCGCCCGTCGGCCACACGCCGACCGGCCCCGCACCGACCGGCTCCACGGCGGTCGGCTCCACGGCGGCCGACACGGGTCCCGCCGACATCGCGGCGGCCGACGAAGCCGCCGCGCTGCGGGCCGCCTCCTTCGAGCGCGCGCGCCGGCTGCGCCAGGAGCCCCGCTTCCCCGGCGGCCCCGCCGCCGACCCCGCCGGCTCGCACCACGAGCGCCGGATCCGCAGCTTCCAGCCGCGCCGCAGCCGGGTCACGACCGGCCAGCAGGACGCCCTGGAGCGGCTGTGGCCGAAGTGGGGCCTGGATATCGACGGACAGCGCGTCCTGGACCTGGCCGATCTGTTCGACGGCCTGCCCGTCGTCCTGGAGATCGGCTTCGGCATGGGCGAGGCCACCGCGCAGATGGCGGCCGACGACCCGGGCACCGGCATCCTCGCGGTCGACGTCCACACCCCTGGCCAGGGCAATCTGCTGGGCCTCGCGGAGAAGGCAGGATCGACCAACGTACGGGTGGCCAACGGCGACGCGGTGATCCTGCTGCGCGAGATGCTGGCCCCCGAGTCGCTCGACGGCCTGCGGGTCTACTTCCCCGACCCCTGGCCCAAGGCCCGTCACCACAAGCGGCGCCTGATCCAGCCAGAGTTCCTGGACCTGGTGGCCCCGGCGCTGAAGCCCGGCGGAATCGTCCACTGCGCGACCGACTGGGAGCCGTACGCCGAGCAGATGCTGGAGGTGCTCACCGCGCACCCCCGCTTCGCGAACAGCGCGGCCGACGGCGGATACGCCCCGCGACCCGCGTTCCGGCCGCTCACCCGCTTCGAGGGCCAGGGCCTGGACAAGGGGCACGCCGTCCACGACCTGCTGTTCGCCCGCGTCTGACGCACCGCCCGCATCCGGTCCACCGCTCACAACGCCGTACGGCCATGTCCGGCCGGATGCGCCGTCGCAGGGTGTCGGTGCTCCTCGTTAGGGTCGAGAGGTGTCCGACCCCTCCGTGCAGCATCAGCAGGCGCGACCAGCCGTCCCGGTCCTCCATGAGCAGCGGCTCGACGAGGTCCTGGGCGCCGCGCCGGAGCCCGGTCGAGGGCGCTACCGGCCGCGCCGCGTCGGCATGGTGTGGCGCAGCAAGGTGTTCCGCGCCGGGGCCGTGATCGTGGCGCTCGTGCTGTGCGGGCTGGTGATCCTGGCCCTCGTCCGGGAGCAGACCGGCCCGGAGGGGTTCCTCGTCGGTCTCGGCCTGGCGGTGCTTCCGGTGCCGCTCCTGATGGCCGCCTTCCGCTGGCTGGACCGGGTCGAGCCGGGTCCCTGGCGGAATCTGCTGTTCTCCTTCGCCTGGGGCGCGTGCGCAGCCGCGCTCGTCGCGATCATCGCCAACTCGTTCGCGACGCGCTGGATAACCACCGCGACGGCCGACCCGGCGAGCGCCGACACCCTGGGGGCGACGGTGATCGCCCCCGTGGTCGAGGAGAGCGCGAAAGCGGCGGCAGTGCTGCTGATCTTCCTGTTCCGCAGACGGGAGTTCAGCGGGGTGGTGGACGGCATCGTCGTCGCCGGCTTCACCGCGACGGGCTTCGCGTTCACCGAGAACATCCTCTACCTGGGCAACGCCTTCGGCGAGGACCAGTTGCTGGGCAGCTCCGGGTTCGCCTCGGTGACGGCCGGGACGTTCTTCGTGCGGATCGTGATGTCGCCCTTCGCGCACCCCCTGTTCACGGTGCTCACGGGCCTCGGCTTCGGCTTCGCGGCCGTCAGTGCCCGCCGCCACCGGGTCCGCCGGATCGCCCTGCCGCTGCTGGGGCTGCTCCTGTCGATGGGTCTGCACGCCCTGTGGAACGGCTCGTCGGCCTTCGGCCCGTACGGCTTCTACGCGGTGTACGGCATCGTCATGGTCCCGGCGTTCGGCCTGGTGACCTGGCTGGCGATCTGGTGGCGCCAGCGGGAGCTGCGGACGCTCGCGGCCGAGCTGCCCGCCTATGCGGCGGCGGGCTGGCTCACCCCCGCCGAACCGGCGGCGCTCTCCTCCATGCGGGCCCGGGGCATGGCCCGCGACCTGGCCCGCCACTGGCAGCCGGACCGGACGCGGGGCCGGGCGGCGGCCCGCGCGGTCGCGGAGTACGAGTCGTTCGCGACCTCCCTGGCGGGTCTGCGCCGCCGCGCCCGCCACGGCGCGGTGGGCCCGGACTTCGGCGCGCGGGAACGGGAGTTGCTGCACCACCTCTGGCAGCGCCGGGAGGTCGCGGCCCCGGCCCTCGCGCACGCGGCCCGTCTGACGGCCCGCCCGGGCGCCCACCGCGGCCGCCCCGTACCGACGCCGTACGGGTACGGGTACGGGTACGGCCCTGGGCATCCGCCCGGATACGGGTACGGGCCCGGGTACGGGCCCGGACACGGATACGGACAGACGCACGGCCACCCGCCCGGATACGGCCCCGGCGCCTACCCGCCGCCCCCTCCGCACGGCAGCACGCCGCCTGACCACCGACGCCCTCCGAAGTAGCCATAGCCGTAGCCATAGCCGCAGAGTCGGCGGATGAGCGGCCGGGGGCGGCGTCCGGCTCCGTCAGGCCGACGCCTCGGTGAGCACCACGAGTTCGCCGCCGGTCGGCCGGGGGCCGACGACCGCGTCCCCGGGACGGACCGGCAGCCCTGACGTCGGGGGGTGTGCGTCAGGGCTGCCGGGGTTTCGGGGCGGCGACGAAGGAGGTCGGCCGCAGGACCTGGGGATCAGACGTTCAGGCCCTTGCTGCTCAGCCAGGCCATCGGGTCCATCGCGGAACCGCCCGCGGTGCGGACCTCCATGTGGAGGTGGACGCCGGTGACGTTGCCGCTGTCGCCCATGCGGCCGATGGTCTGCCCGGTGGTGACCTTCTGGCCGACGGAGACCTCGATCGAGGACTGGTGGGCGTACCAGATCTCCGTGCCGTCCTCGAG
Source organism: Streptomyces sp. NPDC104313 (assembly GCF_055583985.1). Taxonomy (NCBI): domain Bacteria; kingdom Bacillati; phylum Actinomycetota; class Actinomycetes; order Kitasatosporales; family Streptomycetaceae; genus Streptomyces; species Streptomyces sp. NPDC104313. Next base: position 65,636 of record NZ_JBVJMW010000023.1, on the reverse strand, counting down.
TTCGAGGACCGTGCGGTAGCCGTACGAACCGGAGTAGCCGGCCGACGTGATCGTGCCGCTGTGCACGGCCTTGAGCGGCGCACCGCCCGAGCCGGCGAAGTCGAGACCGGTGTGCTGGCCCGAGGACCAGAGCGCGCCGGACTGACCGTAGGTCGAGGTGATCGTGTACGAGAAGGTGGGGAGGGAGAAGCTGGCGGCGAGCTCGGCGAGCCGCTCGGCCTCCTTCTTCTTCTTCGCTTCCTTCTCCGCGGCCTTCTTCTTCGCGGCGGCATCGGCCTCGGCCTCGTCCTGCTGCTGCTTGGCCTCGGCGGCGGCGCTCTCGGCCGCCGCCTTCTCGGCGGCGGCCCTGGCCTCGGCGTCGGCGCTGGCCTGCTGCTGCTCGGCCTGCTGGAGGATCCGGGCGCGCAGCGCCTCGCCGGCGTCGGTGCCCTGCTCGGCCTCGGCGGTGGTGAGGCCGGCGGTGGTGAGCGGCGCGGACGCGGCGACCGGGGCGGGCTCCGCCTCGTCGGACATCAAAGACCCGACGCCGGGAAGGGACTTGGCGTCGGGGAGGTTGTCCGCGATGGAATCGGGAAGAGAGATGGAGACCGGCGCCTTGTCCTGCGCGGTGGCCATGCCGCCCGCACCGACGGCCGCTATGACACCGACCCCGAGGACGGTGGAGCTACGGGCCAGACCACGCTGCTTGGCCACACGGTGTTTGCCGCGCACGGGACGGATGGACTCCGCGGTGGGGTTCCATTCCTCCCAGGTGCGTTCCTCGCCACCGAAGGTGTCGGCACTGAAGGGTGACGGGGCCTCAGGGGCAGGCTTGTTGGACGCCACGTGGGCGCACTCCTTTCCTTCCTTCTCGCCTACCGGGTTAGCTGACGGGTTCGGAGCAGGAAGGTCTCCTACGGGCCCCTCCGTCTCTCACGAGACACAGGCGCCCGATTCACCCCATGTAGGTGGTTCCCCGGTTCCCTTGCGGAATTCGGCGCTCGCGCGCGGTGCCGTCTCTGACGACGGCTGTGCGACCGCGCTGCGTTATCGAACGTTAATAGACGGACGGGCCCGATTCCAAGCTGTTCCTGTTGATCATTAACGAACATCGTGGGGATGTACGGGTAACAAGCGGGCCGAATCGGACGACTTGACCGCACCTCAGCCGCACTACTTTTTCTGATGGTGTGTCAAATGTTATGCGGAGCGACGCCCTTCGACTACACAGCGTGTCATCGCCCGATGTCGCCGCCCCGCCGCCGCCCTGCGTCATCGCCCGGTGTCGCCGTCCCGGCCCACGATCTTCACCGTCGTCCGGCGCACGGGCTGCCCCTCCGCCGGCCGGCCGACCGCGATGAGCGCCATGTCGTCCGTGGTCCGCCCGCCGGTGTGCAGCCGTACGTCGTCCGTCAGCGCCGACAGCAGTTCCTCCGGGCCCGGGAAGATCCTGCCGAGCAGCCGGGCCGCCGGATCGTAGAAGACCCCGTTCGGGTCCCTGGCCTCGGACAGGCCGTCCGTGAAGGCGAGGAGCGTCGCCCCGGCGGGCATCGCCCACTCGTCGGACCGGTCCGGCCACACCTCCAGGTCCATCCCCAGCGGCAGCGCGGGCACCGAAGGCGCCAGCACTTCCAGGGCGCCGTCGACATGCAGCAGGATCGGCTCGGGGTGACCGCGGTTGACGAGGCGCAACGAGGCCGAACCGGGCGGGATCTCGGCCAGCACGGCAGTGATGAACCCCTCCATGGCGTCCAGCCCGTACCGCCGCGTCCCCTCCCGTGCCAACGCCCGCTCCAGCCGCTGGGCGACGCCCTCCAGCGAACGCTCCTGCTCGGCCGCCTCCCGGAACGCCCCGATGATCACCGCCACCGCCCCGACGGCGTCCAGCCCCTTGCCGCGTACGTCGCCGACGACCAGACGCACCCCGTACGGGGTGTCCGCGACGGCGAACAGGTCGCCGCCCACGAACTCGTCCGCCTGCGCCGCCTCGTACCGCGCGGCCACCTGGAGTCCGCCGATCCGCTCGGCCGGAGTCGGCAGCACGGCCCGCATGGCGGTCTCCGCGATGACCCGGGCCGAGGCCAGCTGCTCGTTGCCGCGCCGTACGACGCCGTTGATGACGAGGGCCAGCACCGAGGTCGTGAGCACGGTGATCATCTCGATGACCGGAACCACATGGGTGGGCGTCCCGTCGGCGAGCCGCATCGCGGTGACGGAGAGGACCGCGGCGATGCCGGTGCGCACCGTCTGGGACAGCGAGAAGAACGGGGCGGCGACCAGCGGGGCCGCGGCGAACAGGGGGACCGCGGTGAAGCTGGGCGGAGCCAGCAGGTCGAACACCAGCCCGCCGAGGATCAGCAGGGCGGGCAGCAGCCTGACGAACCGCCCGGTGCGCCGCCCGGTGCGCCGCCCGTCGGACGCCGGCCGGCCCTCCCGGGACCCGAACACCGCACGGCCCACGGCACCGATGGTCCCCGCCGTGCCTCTACGCCGCTCCTCGGCCATCCCCACCTGTGCACTCCTGCCCGGTCCACCCACGGCTGCGGACGGTACCGCGCCCCGCCCAGGCTTCCCGGAGCCGCGCCGAGCGGCTACTCCGCAACGGCCGAACAGGGGGAGGGCCGGACGGCGGTCCGGCCTTCCGTGGTCAGTCGGAGAGCCGGTGTTCCGCGTATACCGTCAGTGCGTCCCGTACGAAGGCGGCGGTGCCGTCCCCGTAGCGATCGTAGTTCTTTCCGAAGCGAGGATCGGCGACATACATCTCGCCGAGCCCGATCACGTACGAACGGCTGGGCTCCTCGGCCGAGGACAGCCACGCGCAGTGCCGCCGCGCGAGGTCCTGCGCCTCAGCCCCGTCGGCGGCGAACCCGGCCTCCTTGGCCCGGCCCCAGGCGCGCGCGATGGCCTCGTGCTCGTCCTGGAAGGCCTTCTTCCGCTCCGGCCCGAGCGAACGCCACCAGCGGTCGCCCTCCTCGTACGCGTCCCGGCCCCAGCGCTCGGTGACCTCCTGCTCGTGGGCCGTGTGGTCGAAGCCGTCGAACACTTCATCCGCCATGAGTTCCATCCCCTCCCGCGTCTTGTGGAGAGTGGTCCGCACCGAGGCGATCTGCCGCCCGATGCGCGCCTGCTCCTGTTCGAGCAGCCGCAGATGTGCTCGCAGCGCCACCGCCGTGTCCCGCTGCCCCGCGAGCACGTCCTTGATGGCGGGCAGCGAAAGGCCGAGCTCCCGCAGCAGCAGGATGCGCTGCAACCGGACGAGGGCGTCCTGGTCGTAGTAGCGGTAGCCGTTGCTCCCGATCCGGCTCGGCGCGAGGAGACCGAGGTCCCCGTAGTGCCGGAGCGTGCGGCTCGTGGTGCCGGCCTGTCGGGCGATTTCCTGAATGGACCACTCCATGCCGGAAACGCTAGATCTTTACGCTGCGTCAAGGTCAAGCCGGACCAGCACGGCACCGGAAAACGACTCGGTCCCGGCACGCTGTGCGTGCCGGGACCGGTCCTTCAGTAGCGGGGACAGGATTTGAACCTGCGACCTCTGGGTTATGAGCCCAGCGAGCTACCGAGCTGCTCCACCCCGCGTCGGTAAACACAACTCTACGGCATTCCCGGCGCGCCTTCGACCAATGGCGACGGAGCTCCCCCGGACCGGAGTCCGGGGCGCCGCCCTGGTCAACCTGGAGGGCGACAAGCCGGCCGTGGAGATCGCGCAACAGGGTCTGGTCCCCGGTCGGCCGCACGCGAAGGCCGACAGCCGCTACGCCGACACCATGGTCGTCCACGCCGCCCTCACGGGCAGCCCACCACCTGAGACCCGTCGGGTACGGAACACACTCAGGAGCCGTGCGCAGCGAAACGCCTCGGCCCGCAGAAGCGGGCCGAGGCGTTTCGCGCGGGCCGGAGGAGGTCCCCCCGCCCGGTGACCGGTAGGCCGTGTGGGACTCGAACCCACAACCAACGGATTAAAAGTCCGCTGCTCTGACCAATTGAGCTAACGGCCCTCGACGGGTCACCCCACGAGCATAGCCCGCCGGGTCTCGGCAGCCGATCCGGTATCGGTTTCGGGCCCGGCGAGCCCCGGCCGGGGCTCGCCGTACGCGGCCGGGAACAGCAACAGGGCCCGTACGCCACCGAGTCGGTTCGGTGGCGTACGGGCCCTGCCGGTCCATAAGGCGGACCTGCGCGGCCGGGTGCCGGCCGCGCGGGGGTCAGCCGTTGCGCTTCCAGCGCGGCTTGTCGTCGCGGCGGCCGAAGGAGCCGGTGTTGGTGCCGGTGTTGGCCCCGCGGTGCTCGTCACGACGGCCGGTGGGGCGGTCGCTGCCGCCGCCGGAGCGGAAGCCGCCCGAGGGGCGGTCGTCACGACGGTCACGGTTGAACGGGCGGTCGCTGCCGCCGGAGCGGAAGCCACCCGAGGGACGCTCGTCACGACGGTCACGGTTGAACGCCGGACGGTCGTTGTCCCGACGCTCGAACGAACGGCCACCACGGTCATCGCGACGGTCACCGCTGCCGC
>NZ_JBVJMW010000023.1:0-61054 GCF_055583985.1 Streptomyces sp. NPDC104313 | reverse complement strand
GTCGCTCGTCACGACGGTCACGGTTGAACGCCGGACGGTCGTTGTCCCGACGCTCGAACGAACGGCCACCACGGTCATCGCGACGGTCACCGCTGCCGCCGGAGCGGAAGCCACCCGACGGACGCTCGTCACGACGGTCGTTGCCGCCGCGGTAGCCGCCACGGTCGCCACCGCGGTTGTCGCGGCGCTCGAAGTTGCCCCGCTCGTCGCGGCGCTGCTCGTCGCGGGCGGCCGGCTGCTCCGGCACGGAGACGGCTGCCACGAGGGCGGCCTCCGCCTCGGCGGCGACCTCGGCCACCGCGGCCTCGGGGTCGTCGCCCCGCTCGCGCGCGGCGCGGGCGACCAGGCGGTCGGCCTCCTCGCGCAGCTCGACGGCGCGGCGCTGGACGCGCTCCAGCTGCTTCGTCAGGTCGGCGGCCTCGCGCTCGGCCTGCTTGGCGGCGTTGTTCGCGGAGTCGGCCTGGACCTCGGTGAGCGATCGGGCGCCGGTGATCTCGGCGACCTCCGGCTCGAAGACGCCCGCGCCCTGGACGATGTGGCGCGAGGCGTCGACGCCCGCGTCCTCCATCAGGCGGAAGATCTGGCGGCGCTGGTGCGGAAGCGCCAGCGAGACGACGACACCGGACTTGCCGGCGCGGGCGGTACGGCCCGAGCGGTGCAGGTAGTCCTTGTGGTCACCGGCCGGGTCCACGTTCAGGACCAGGTCGATGCCGTCGACGTGGATACCGCGGGCGGCGACGTCGGTCGCGACGAGCGCGTTGACGTACCCCTTCTTGAAGTCCTCCAGGACCCGCGTACGGGCGCCCTGGGTCATGCCGCCGTGCAGCGCGTCGGCCTTCACCCCGGACTCGATGAGCTGCTCGGCGATGCGGTCCGCGCCCAGCTGGGTACGGACGAAGATGATCGTGCGGCCCTTGCGGGCGGCGATGGCGGCCGTGACCGGCGCCTTGTCCTTCGGCTTCACGACGAGGACGTGGTGCGACATCGTCGTGACGTTGCCCTGGGCGCTGTCGACCTCGTGCGTCACCGGGTTGGAGAGGTAGCGCTTGACCAGCGTGCCGATCTCGTTCTCCATGGTGGCGGAGAAGAGCATCCGCTGGCCGCCGCCGGGGATCTGGTCGAGCAGCTCGGTGACCTCGGGCAGGAAGCCCAGGTCGGACATCTGGTCGGCCTCGTCGAGAACGGCGACCTGGACGCTCGCCAGGGAGCAGGCGCCACGGTTGATGATGTCGCGCAGCCGGCCCGGGGTGGCGACGAGGACGTCGACACCACGCTCCAGCGCGTAGATCTGGTTACCCATCGACGTACCGCCGCAGACGACCTTCATCTTGAGGCCGAGCACGTCGCCGTACGGCTGGAGCGCGTCCGCGACCTGCATCGCGAGCTCACGGGTCGGGGTCAGGATGATGCCGCGCGGCTTCTTCTTCTCGGTGGTGCCACCGGAGAGCGAGGTCAGCAGCGGCAGACCGAAGGAGAGCGTCTTGCCGGAGCCCGTACGGCCGCGGCCGAGGATGTCCTTGCCGGCCAGGGCGTCCGGGATGGTCGCCGCCTGGATCGGGAAGGGGGCGGTCACACCGTTCTGCGCGAGCTTGCGGACGATGCCCTCGGGCAGACCCAGGTCACCGAAGGTGATGGTCGGCTCGGCGTCGGCCTCGTCGGCGATCTCCTCGGTGGAGTCCGCGGTCTCGGCGGCGGGAGCGGCGATCTCCTCGGCGGGAGCGTCGGCCTGCGCGTCGGCCTGCGCGTCGGTGATGAAGTCCGCGACGGACTTCTCGGCGACGACGGTCTTCTCGGCGGCCGGGGCGGTGGCGCCGGCGGGGGCCTCGGTCACAGCGGCCTCGACGAGCTCGACGAGCTCGGCGTTGTCGACGTTCTCGGGCATGACGGTGTGGTCAGAACTGGAAATTGACATGCGAAATGCGAAACCTTCCGGAGTCTCGGCACGCGCCCATAACTCCGTGATTCGCAATTTCGACCGCCTCAATGCGGTCCAGCCACGGCAAGGGAGAGTACGCGCCACACGGCGCTCTTCTGTGTCGGCGCCGGGCAATGGGATCAAACGATCTACCACCATACGCACTCTCACCCACATTGCGCAAACCAGCCCCCGAAGACCCCCGGCTAAACCGGCCCCACCTGCGGCGATGCCTCCGGAGTCCGCAGCGGCCCGGCGGCCTCCGGTCCGCTCATCGCATGGGCCCGCAGCTGTGCGGCGGGCGAGGCCGAGGGGGGCGGCTCCGGCGGATCGGTGGGCTCCGGCTCGGGATCCGGATCCGGGTCCGGCGTCGGCGGCGCCGGCGGCTCCGGGGTGGTCGGCGGCGGCTCCCCCGGCCCCGGCGTCGAGGGTGTCGGCGAGGGCGGGGGGCCGCCTCGGGTGGGCCCGGGCGCGGCCGGTTCGGGGCGCGGCCCCTCGGGTGTGACCGACGGCACAGCGCCGGAGGCGTCCGGGCTCGGGCTGCGTCCCGGCGCGGCCCGGTCCGAGTGGGGGTGGGCGCCCCCGACCCGTCCTCCGGTCCGCCCGGAGCCGGGAACCGTGTCCCCGGCCGGATCGGCGGCGGAGCCCTTCGGGCCGGCGGACCGTGAGGGACCCGGCGCCCCGGCGTCGTCCTCGCCGACGCTCATACAGCCGGTGGACGCGGCGATCGTCAGCGCGGTGACGGCTGCCCAGCGGACAGGGGCGGACAACTGGCGCACGAGTGGCACCTCCGGGGCGAGGGGGTGGAGAGCGGGGGGCGAAGGGCGGGAGCGGAGAGCCCGGCACCGGGGCGGAGCGGGAACAGGAGCGAGCGGTACGACGTCGCACCGTGCCCAACTCCCCCGACCCCGCCGGAGACACGCCCGAAACGCCACCCGCCCGCGCAACGACCGGCGAAACAGCCCCCGGGCACCGCGACGAACCCGCCGGCCCCGCCGCCCGGGCACCACCCGGCGCCCGCACGCCCGCGCTACCCCCCGAACCCGCCCGTCAGTTCCGCCCCCAGGAACACCGCGCCCAGGCCCGCCAGCAGCGATGCCAGCACGTTGGCCGCGGCCATGAAGGCCCGGCCCGTCTCGGCCAGGCGGAGGGTCTCGTACGAGAACGTCGAGTACGTCGTCAGCGCACCGCACAGGCCCGTCGCCAACAGGGCGTGCGCCGGGGAGGAGACCGCGGCGCCGGTCAGCAGCCCGAGCAGCAGACTGCCCGCCGTGTTCGCGGTGAAGGTGCCCCACGGGAAGACGTACGGGACGCCCGGCCCCTGGTGGGCCTGCACCGCACGGTCCGTGAGATAGCGCAGGGGCGCGCCCACCGCCCCGCCGATCGCCACCAGCAGCCAGTTCACGCGGCCCGCCCCTCGCCCCGGGAGCCCCGGGAGCCCCGGTCCAGCCAGGTCCTCGTCACCGTGGCCGCCGCCCACACCGCCCCGAGCGCGGCCACCGCCGTCGCCGCCGCGTACGCCAGGGCGGTCAGGGCCTCCTGACGCACGAGCAGACCCGAGACGCCGGCGGCGTACGCCGAGAAGGTCGTGAAGCCGCCGAGCACGCCGACGCCGAGGAAGGGCCGCACCAGCGGGTGGGTCACCCGGCCCCGCTCGACGGTCAGCACCATCAGGACGCCGATGAGGGCGCAGCCGCTCGCGTTGACGGCGAACACCGTCCACGGGAAGCCGCCCGCGCCGGGCCACAGCACCAGGGTCCCGTAGCGGGCGAGCGCGCCGAGCGCGCCGCCGGCCGCGACCGCCGCCAGCACCCGGCCCTGCGGGGCGGCGGGCGGGCCGGGCTCCGGCAGCTCCTGCGGGGCCTGCTCGCTCACCCGTAGCCCAGGGCGTGCAGCCGCTCGTCGTCGATGCCGAAGTGATGGGCGATCTCGTGGACGCAGGAACACCCGTCAGACACCTTGTCCGATCCGGGACCTAGGCTGATCTGCGGGGATAGGGGAGGAACGAATGTCACCACGAGAGCCATTCTCGCGCGCCGTGGCGATCCTGCGCGCGATTCTGTACCTGCGGATCTCCGATCTCACGGACACGTCCACGTCGATCCCCCGCCAGGAGAAGGCAGGGCGGGGACGGGCCGACGACCTGAGCGCGGAAGTGATCAAGGTCTTCAAGGACGAAGACAAGTCCGGGTTCCACACGTACGTGAACCGGCCGGACTGGGAAGCCGCGCTGAACATGCTGCGCGAGCGCATGGCGGACGTGCTGATCGTCTTCAAGGTCGACCGGGCGACCCGACAGGGCATCCCGCAGGCGTCCGAGATCATCCGGCTCGTCTACGAGACCGGATGCCGCTTCATCTCCATCGCGGACAGCATCGACTCGAACAATGAGGGCTGGGAGATCCAGCTCACATTGGCCGCCCACCAGGCCCACAAAGAATCCAAGAACACGTCCATCCGGGTCACGGACCTACGGGCGGACGAACGGGACGCGGGCCGCTGGATGGGCAACCGCCCGTACGGCTTCATCGTCACGCCGGAGCGCAAGCTCAAGCCGCACCCGCAGGAAGCGAAGATCATTCGCGCCGTGGCCAAGAAGCTCTTGGACGGTGAGTCTCTGCGCTCCGTCGCGAAGTGGCTGAACGACCAGGGCCACGACTCGCCGCGCTGGGCAAGCCGGAAGCTGCGCGTCGCCCAGCTCGAAGCGAAGGGAGAACCCCTGAAGGCTCAGAAGCTCCGCGAGAAGCCGATCAAGTCGCCGAACTCGTGGTCGTGGCCGGTCGTCCGGCAACTCGTCGTCAGCCCCACGCTGGCCGGATTCCTGCCGCACAAGGGGGAGGTCTACCGACACAGCGTCACCGGCGAAATGGTCCGGGTCAGCGCCAAGGAGATCGTCAGCTTCGCGGATCACACACGACTCCGTGCGACGTTCGGGGAGCGCATCCCGGTGCACTGGACCAGGGACGCCACCCCTGGCAGCAAGTCCAAGGAGACGGGGCGAGCGGTCGCCGGCCTCCTGACCGACTTCCTGTACTGCGCCGGTTGCGGCTCGCGCATGTCGTACGACACCGCGTTCGTACGGAATGGGGAGGTCTGGCCCCGGTACCGCTGCATCCGGCGACACTTCAGCGGACGTTGCCCCGGCGTGCTGATCAAGGGAACTCACGCTGACGCGATCGTGACCGACGCCATGATCAGCCGACTCGGGGCGCTCGAAGATGACGACGACGCCATCCTGGCTATTGCTCAGCGCTGGGCGGACCTGAGACACCCGGACCGCAAGGCGCGCCGCTCCCAGCTCGAAGCACTGATCCGCGAAGAGGAACAGTTCCTTGACCGCCTGGAGGAAGAGAAGCTGAACGGGCTCTTCCAGGGGGCGCGGGGTGAAGCCCGCTTCCAGCGCCGGTACGACGCGAGCAATGGACGGCTGGACGGCTACGAGAAGGAGTTGGGCGAACTTCCCGAAGGACAGGCACTCGACATCACGTTCCTGCGGGACATGGAACTCTTCAAAGAAGCGTGGGAGGTCTGGCCGCTCGCGGAACGGCGGGAGATCATCGGTCTCGCCCTCGAACGAGCTTGGGTGATCAAGGCCCGCAAGACCGGCGTCCGCCCGACCATCGACCGCTTCCGCTTCTGGTGGGTCGGGGAGGAATGCCCGGAGGACATGCTCTTCCCCACCACCCTCACTGAGGCAGACGTATCACCCGAACCTCATAGCTAGCCATCTGAATCCCGTTTGCGGCCCGTTGCTGGGATTCCCCGGTGGCGGGCCGTTCGGCGTTGCTGGGGGCGTGTGTGGCTTCGGAAGTCCCGAGGGCATGTCAGCGCGGATGCTTACAGTCGGGGGAATGCCGGGGAGCGGTCACGATTCTGTCGGGGGGATGACGGAGTGAGGTGACGGGGGTGTGGTCTGCTTGCGCCTCCTTTGCTTCTTTACTCCCCGTTCTGCGATGGGCGCTGACCCTTGCGGTTACTGGCCCGCAAGGGGGTCGCGGGAGGGTTTCATGATCAACAAAAATGGTGAGGGGTGGGGTTGTGTCAGCGCTGGAAGAGGCGCGCGCGACGTGTTCGGAGTGCCTGCGGGAGCGTCCGCGTGCCGACCGTGGGACGTGTGGCGCGCCGTTGTGTCTGGAGTCGGCCCGGTTGCAGGGGCTTGCCCGTGAGGCGCGTGAGGCGGTGCGTGCTGCCGTGGGTCCTGCGCGTTGCCATCGCTGCGACAGGCCGCATGGCCGCGAGGCGTGGGCAAGGTACTGCGTGCCGTGCGCCGGTGAGGTGGATGAGTCCCGGCAGGCTGACCGTCGGAGGTTGGCGGAGCAGCGGAGGGAGGCGGAGGGCCGCAGGCCGTGTCAGGGTCCGAATTGCTTGAATCTGGTGGGGGTGTCTCGGGGGCCTGCCCGCCGGTACTGCTCGGACAGGTGCAGCCGTGCCGCTGAGTACGTCCGTAAGCGCACCCGGACCAAGCCCGATCCGGTGCCGTGTCGGCGTTGTGGTGCGCCCGTGATCCTCAAGTTCCGTGATGGGGTGTGCCGTTCATGCCAGCAGAAGCAGCGGACGGCAGCGCGCCGGGTGACGATTCAACGCAAGGTGCGTGCGGCTCACGGGGATGCGGGGTGTTTCCACTGTTCGGCTCCGTTGCCGGAGGGCGGGGTGATTGATCATCTGAAGCCGATATCGCGGGGTGGGCTGTCGACGGTGGCGAACCTGCGGATGGTCTGCGTGGTGTGCAACTCGTCGAAGAAGGATCGGTTGATGGACGAGTGGAAGCCGATGGTGCTGCTCCCCGAGTGACCCCACCCCAGGCGGGCACCCCCCGAGCGCCCGAATCCTGAGCGTGTGGGAGGAAACTTTCTCGCGTGGCTCATCTGAGCGTTTCTGCGGGGCACGTGAGCACCTTGAGGGGGGCACCCCTTGCGCCGCAACTGCCACTGAATGCGCGTCTGTTGCACCGAGTAATGGTCGGCGGGGTGTCCATCAAACGATGGTTTATGAGACGCCTGCGCCGACCGCCCGAATCGGCTCGGAAGGGTGTTCAAAACCCGTCTCAAAACATGCCGTGAACCCTTGATGTTCTGAGACGCGTTGTGAGACGGTCCATGCATGACGACGAACACGAACACGAGCGCCGGAACGATGATCGGTTACAAGCGGGTCAGCACCACCGCACAGGATGCGCAGCTTCAGGAGGACGCGCTGAGCGAGGCAGGGTGCGCCCGCGTCTTTGAGGACAAGGCATCGGGCAAGAACGCCGACCGCGCGGGGCTGCTCGCTGCTCTCGACTATATGCGCGAGGGTGACACGCTCTGCGTGTGGAAGCTGGACCGGTTGGGGCGCTCCACTAAGGACGTGCTCACTATCGCTGAGGATCTTCACGCGCGAGGGATCAGCCTCCGCATTCTGACGGGGACGCTGGCCGGTAGCTACTCCCCGAAGGGTGAGGGCAAATTCTTCTTCACGATGATGGTTGCCTTCGCTGAGCTTGAGCGAGACATGATCGTGGAGCGCACGCGGGCGGGCCTGGACGCTGCCAAGGCTCAGGGGCGTACCGGTGGCCGTCCCGTCGTGATGGATGCCGACAAGCTCGCTGCGGCCAAGGCGCGCCGTGCGAATGGTGAGAGCGTCACGGCGGTTGCCAAGGCGGTTGGCGTGAGTCGCGCCACGTTGTACCGGGCGCTTGCCGACACGGAGTGACCCGATCCGACCTGAGAGGCCGTCTGCCCGTTGCGGTGGACGGTCTTTCTCGTGTTCTGGACCCCTGGGGTAGCCGTGATCAAAGTTCGGACGAAAACTCGTCTGGCGATCCCGGCCCTAGCTCGTTTTGCACACGCTAGGTGTGACTCTGTTTCCAGCCCCCATTTGCCGCTGACCTGAGGGAACGCTGCCAGATGGGGGCGAGGAAGGCACCGTTAAGGGGTGGGGAGCGCCTCCTTAAGACACCGTTCGGGGACCGGAACGTAATAGCAGCACGGCCCGGGTACGGGTTTCCGGGCCATCCAGCACCGCATGGCGAGGCCATCTCCCATGACCAGGAACGAACCCACGCGTACGCTGAGTTGAGGCGACCGCCGTTCCTCCCGTGGGGGTGCTTGTGTCCGAGTCACTTCCGGCCGACCTGACGACCGGTGAACGTATCCAGTTGCTCCGCGAGCGGCGCGGCATGTCGCGTCCCGTACTTGCGGGCCTTTGCGGGCGTGGCCCGGACTGGCTCAAGAACATTGAGAAGGGCAAGCGCCCGCTCCGCGATCATGGGCTGCTTGTCCGGCTGGCATCCGCACTCAAGGTCTCGGACCTGTCTGCTCTGACCGGTGGCCCGTCCGCTCCCGTACAACCGGCCAGCCGGCTCATGCTTCCTGCGGCGCACGGCATCCGGGACGCTGTGCGTGGACCTCTGTTCCCGCCACCGTCCACGGACGAACCGCCGAGCGTGGACGTGCTCCGGGGGCGCGTACGAGCTGCCTGGCTGCTCTGGCACACCTCCCGCTTCCAGAGGTCAGAGGTTTCCGCGCTCCTGCCCGACCTGATCCGGGACTCCCAGTCACTCACGCGGCAGCTTGAAGGGGCGGAGCGGCGGCGGGCGTACGCCGTGCTGGCTGACGTGTATCACCTGGCCCAACAGGTGACCGCGTACGGCGTCGAAGCCGAGCTGTACTGGATCATCGCGGACCGTGGGCGGTCGGCGGCTCAGGATGCCGACGATCCGCTGTGCCTCGCTGGCGCGGCATGGGCTTTCGGGAACGGCCTGCGGGAAACCGGCTACGCCGAGGAAGCCGTCCGAGTAGTTGACGAAGCGGCTGAAGCGATCCGCCCCCGCCTTGAGGACGCTTCCAACGACCTGCGGGGCATGTACGGGGCGCTGCACCTCCATGCCGCCATTACATGCGCCCGCGAAGGGCACGACGGGGACGCATGGCGGCACTGGGACGAAGCCGACCGCACGGCCGAACGGCTGCCCAGCGACTATGTCAACACATGGACAGTGTTCGGGCGCGCCAATACGGACTTCCATGCGGTCAGCGTCGGTGTGGATCTCCGTACTCCGGGAACAGCGCTGAGTCGTGCTGAGGCCATCGACCTTGACGCCATGCCCAGCGTGGAACGCCGTTCGCGCGTGCTGGTGGAACTGGCCCGTGCCCAGCGTCAGCGCAAGGACCCTGCGGGCGCGCTGCATTGGATGGGGCGTGCGTACAAGGCTTCTCCGGAGACCGTTCGCTATACGCCGTCCGCGCGTGGCCTGGTCGCCGATCTGGCCAAGGAGACACGGGGGCCGCTGAAGACCGACGCGCTGCACCTGGCAGAGGAAGTGGGGGTACTGGCCGCGTAGGGGGACAGTCTGTCCCCATGCTCATCTCCCGTGCGCTTTAGCGTTCCTCGCCACTGAGCGAGGGGACGGCAAGGCGATGACGGTAAAAGTTGAGACGGACGCGAGTAGGGACGAGTACACGACGTACGCGCCTTCGGGCGAGACGTGCCCGATGTGCATGAAGCCGATCAAGACTCTTGAGCTTGTCCGGCGCGGCACCTTGGAGCGTCCGTCCGCTGCGTCCGTGGTGATCTACCGGCACGTGGCTTGCCTCAAGGTGACGCGGTGACCGCGCAGAGAGCGGCTGAGCGTCCGTTGATGACTGTTCGGGTCTCTCGGGACAGTGGGCACACGTTCGGCCCGCAGCAAGCCGTACGCGGCTCGGACGACCTTGCTCCGCTGGTGTCTTCCGAGTGGCCTCCGTGCGAGTGCGCCCGTTGCGGCGCTGGGCGCAGACGCTAGGGCCCCGGCCCGCTGAGCGAAGGCGAGCAAGGCAGCTCAGCGCGTCGGTCCCGGCCCCGTCCGTGTGCTGTCCCCATGGCACATGGGCGGGGCTTCTGACGTGGCCTACCCCCATCCCAGCTCGTGCAGCCTGTCGTCCGGGATGCCGAAGTGGTGGGCGATCTCATGGACCACGGTCACGGCAACTTCGTCACGAACCATCTCCCTAAAGGTGTCCGGCGGGATATCCTGCACGACGGTGATCTCGGTCTCCGCGACGACGTCCTCGTGCGACTCGCACATCCGCAGCGTCGGCCCCCGGTAGATGGTGATCCGGTCGGGCAGCACCCCGGCGTACCACTCGCCCCGGTCGGTGAGCGGGGTGCCCTCGTAGAGCCCGAGCAGGTCGGGGTCGCCCGGCTCCGGTTCGTCCTCGACGAACACCGCCACGTTGTCCATCAACCGTGTCAGCTCCGGCGGAATCCGGTCCAGAGCCTGGCTCACCAGCTCCTCGAACTGTTCGCGCGTCATCTCCAGCACCCGGCCATTGTCCCGTACGACGGGCGGGTGCGGGCAGGTGGCGACCGCCCCGGACTCATGACCGCGCCCGCCGTCCGGCATGGCGGAGGCCGTACCGGGGCATACGGGCCCAATGGTCCGCGTCCCGTTCCGTGCCGCCACCGACCGCGTCCGGCACCGCCTCAGCCGGCTCGTCCGCCCGAAACCCCGGGGGCGCACCCCGGCCGGGAACCGCCCCGGCGCGGCGGCCCCCGGCGACCTGACGTGCCCCGTCCGCCACCCGTACCTCCGCGCCCTCGGCATGCTCGCCGTCGTCGTGCTGGGGGCCTGGCTGGGGCTGCTCGCCGTGGGCAGCATCCGTACTCCGGTCGGCCCCATGGACACCAACATGACGCTGCGCCCCTCCCTGACCGGCGGCAGCAAGATCAACGTGTCCCCGCTCGGCGCTCTGGAGCTGGACTCCCACAGCGCGCCGCTCCGGCTCGACGTGGACGTGGACCGCCTCGACCCCGAACGCTCCCAGGCCCTGGTCGACCGACCGGAACGGTTCTCCAGCCTCCAGGACGAGGTCACCCGGGACGTCGCCGCCGGCACCCGGGAGCTGGCGGTGCGCTCCTGTGTCGCCGTCGTCTCCGGTGCGACCGCGCTCGGCCTCGTCGTCTACCGGCGCCCCCGCCGTGCCCTGGCCGCCGGTGGGCTGGCCCTCACCCTGCTGGCCGCGTCCGGGGTCAGCGCGTACGCCACCTGGAACCCGAAGTCCGTCCTGGAGCCGAAGTTCTCCGGGCTGCTCTCCAGCGCCCCGTCCCTGGTCGGCGACGCCCGCTCCATCGTCACCGAGTTCGACATCTACCAGCAGGAACTGGCCCGCCTGGTCACCAACGTCACCAAGCTGTACGACGCGACCTCCACGCTCCCCGTCTACCAGCCCGACCCGGGCACGATCCGGGTGCTGCACGTCTCCGACATCCACCTCAACCCGGCGGCCTGGCACATCATCGCCTCGCTCGTGGAGCAGTACGAGATCGACGTCATCGTCGACTCCGGCGACACGATGGACCACGGCTCCGCCCCCGAGAACGGCTTCCTCGACCCGGTCCGCGACCTCGGAGCGCCCTATGTCTGGGTGCGCGGCAACCACGACTCGCCCATCACCCAGGCCTATCTGAAGAAGTTCAAGAACGTGCGCGTCCTCGACGACGGCAGCGCGGTGAACGTCGGCGGACTGCGGATCGCGGGCACCGGCGACGCCTCCTTCACCCCGGACCGGACCGCCCCGGTGGGCGGCAGGGCGGCCGCCCAACTGGAGGGTGCGCGCCTGGCCTCCGCGCTGCGCGACCAGGAACGCGCGGGCACCCCGGTCGACATCGCCGTCGCCCACGACCCGAACACCGCCCGGGCCACCGACGGCACGGTCCCGCTGGTGCTGTCCGGCCACCTCCACCGCCGGATCAACGAACAGCTGAAGCTCGGCACACGGCTGAAGGTCGAGGGCTCCACGGGCGGCGGCGGACTGCGGGCCGTGCAGAACGACAAGCCCGAGAAGGTGCGCGCCTCGGTGCTCTACATGGACCGCTCCACCCGTCGGCTCCAAGCCTGGGACGAGATCACGCTGGGCGGTCTCGGTC
Source organism: Streptomyces sp. NPDC104313 (assembly GCF_055583985.1). Lineage (NCBI taxonomy): Bacteria > Bacillati > Actinomycetota > Actinomycetes > Kitasatosporales > Streptomycetaceae > Streptomyces > Streptomyces sp. NPDC104313. The sequence goes on along the minus strand of NZ_JBVJMW010000023.1, from coordinate 49,254 downwards.
TGACGACCGCCGAGGTCAGCCGCCATCTTCCGGAGGAGAACCTGAAGAAGGACGCCCCTGTCTCCCCGGCCCCGCCGCCGTCCTCCTCGCCCTCCGCCACCCGCTCCCCGGCGCGCCCCGCCCCCTCGCCGTAAACCGTTTTGGCGATAGCTCCGCCCATCCCATATGCTTCTCACGTCCCCGACGCGCTGCGAAGCGAACAGGCGGGCCAATAGCCCTCATCGTCTAGTGGCCCAGGACGCCGCCCTTTCAAGGCGGTAGCACGGGTTCGAATCCCGTTGGGGGCACGTTTTACCGTGTGCGAGACTTGTTTCGCACACTGCTTGGTCCTGTGGAGCAGCTTGGAGTGCTCGCCACCCTGTCAAGGTGGAGGCCGCGGGTTCAAATCCCGTCAGGACCGCTGCAGCCCCAGCGGCTGCGTGGCTGGGTAGCTCAGTTGGTACGAGCGATCGCCTGAAAAGCGATAGGTCGCCGGTTCGATCCCGGCCCCAGCCACTTCTCGAAGGCCCCGATCCACGGATCGGGGCCTTCGACGTGATACCGGCCATTCGCCGTCGAGGCCGAGGATCTCCTGTGCGGTAACAGGACATCGACCGGCCACACGCTCAGGTGGCACACCGTCCGGCTGACTCGCACTCCTCCTCAAATGCCGCCGTGCACCTCTGCACCCGGGAGAACGCGCTGCTCCCCTACCGGCATACCGGCAGGGCCAAGTTGCCGTCGACACCCCATAGCGACTCGTGCTCAACAACGCCCACGGTACTCAGATCAATCGTTTTGTTTCAACCATTCCGTCCGGCTCCCTCGAGGAACGCGACTCGTGTCGACGATTTCAGACAGGCGCGATCCACACACAATTCAATTTTCACCTACTCGCCTTTTTTCGCAGCCCCGAGGGGGACTTCCTTTTCCCTCGGAAAACCAGTAGCTTCCATGCCACGGCGAGCCCGCACCCCCTCGCACTGCCGCGGGAAAGCCCGACAACGCAGTCAGGCCCCAGACCCACCACACCACCAGCACATCCCCTGACCAGGAACGAAACCCGTCCGCACCGACGCCCGGACGCCCTCGAGGCTGCCACCTCGCCGCGCGCCGGACAGCCGCGCACCCGGAACTCGCCCGCAGGGCGGCGGTTTACTCGGACCTCCCGCGCGCGAAATTCCCACCGAACGCATCAAAAAAGCAGCTAACGCTTCCGTTAGCGCCCGCAGACGGCCCGGTGGTTTTTCCGGACGGTTCGGACGGTTCGGAAAACCCTGTGCACCGAGATCCAAAAACACGAGTACATGATGGCCGAAAGCCATGGGCCGATCGCATTTTCCGACCGCACCGGTTCGTAGGTGGCCCGGCCACCCCCCCGGAGAAGGAGTGCCGATGACCGCCGAGACCATCCCCGTGAGGAAGGATCCGGTCGGCCCGGCGGACCCGGGGAGCGACGCCGCTCCCCGTGCCGACGCGCGCGACAGCGTGCCCCGCTGGCTGCTGACCCGGATGCGGCCGTTCCGGCCCTACATCACCCTCCATCTGCTGGGCAGTCTCGTCTGGCAGTCGCTGAACGCGGCCATCCCCCTGGTCATCGGCCTGGCCTTCGACGCGATCCTCGACCACGGCGGCGTCGCACCCGACTTCGACACCTTCCACGCCCTCGTGGCCGGCCTGCTGGCGCTCGTGGTCATCCGGGCGGTGGGGGGCATCGTGTCCACCTACTGCCTGGAGACCTTCGCCAGCGGACTGGAGCGCAACTCACGCGCCGAGGTCTTCGCCAGTCTGCTCCGCAAGAGCCAGGGCTACTTCAACCGGCGACGGGTCGGCGACCTGTCCGCCCGAGCCACCAGTGACGCCGAATCCCTGAACCTGATGGTGTCGCCCGGCTTCGACCTGGCGGTCGACCTGGGCCTCAACGTACTGATGCCCATCATCTTCATCGCCCTGGTGGATCCGCAGCTGCTGCTGTCCCCGGTCGTCTTCGCCCTGCTGTTCGCGGTGGCCCTCGCCGAGCACGGGCGGCGCCTGGAGCCCGTGTCGGACCTGGCCCGGCAACGCTTCGGCGACATGACGGCCCAGGCGACCGAGAGCATCGCCGGGGCCGAGGTGGTCGAGTCCACCGGCGGCGTCGAGCAGGAGCACGGCCGATTCGTCGAACTGGCGACGGCCTACCGTGACGCCTCCGTACGCCAGATCCGCACCCAGGCGCTCTCCCTGCCCCCGCTCCTGCTGACCCTGGCCACCGCGGGCGCCCTGGTGCACTCCGTCGTCCTGCTGCGCCAAGGCTCCCTGCGCATCGGCGAACTCGTCGCCGTGCTGGGGCTGATGGGCACCCTGCGGGCCCCCACCCAACTCGCCTCCTTCAGCATCGGGCTCATCCACCTCGGCATGGCCGGGGCCCAGCGCATCAAGGAAGTCGTCGACGACCCGGCCGACGAGGACGAGCGGGGCGGCCGGCACACCGGGCCGCTGATCGGCGAAGTCACCATGGAGCACGTCACCTTCGGCTACGAACCCGGCAGGCCGGTGCTGTCCGACGTGTCGTTCCGCGTGCCACCCGGCAGCACTGTGGCCATCGTCGGTGCCACCGGCAGCGGCAAGTCCACGCTGCTGCACCTGCTGAACCGCACGTACGTCCCCGACTCGGGGCGCGTGTTGATCGACGGGGTCGCCACCACCGCATGGGACACCGGCTCGCTGCGCTCACAGATCGCCGTCGTCGAACAGGACGTGGTGCTCTTCTCCCGCACCATCGCCGAGAACCTCGCGCTCGGCGCAGAAAGCGGCGCGGGGAGCGACACGGGGAGCGACACGGTAGGCGGCGTCGACCGCGCCAGGCTGGAGGCAGCGGCCCGTACCGCCCAGGCCCACGACTTCATCGAGGCGACCGAGCAGGGCTACGACACCGTCCTCGGCGAACGCGGGATCAACCTGTCCGGGGGGCAGCGCCAGCGCCTGGCCATCGCCCGCGCGCTGGTGGCCGATCCCCGCGTCCTCTCCGTGGACGACGCGACCAGCGCCGTCGACGCCGTCACCGAGCACGCTCTGCAACGTGCCCTGCGGCACGCCTCCGCCGGACGCACCACGTTCCTCGTCACCCCCAGGCTGTCCCGTATCCGTGCCGCGGACCACATCCTCGTCCTGGACGCCGGCCGGGTCGTCGGCCAGGGCGGCCACGAACAGCTCCTGCGGGACTGCCCCCTCTACCGCCGCGTCTTCGCGCCCTATCCGGACGAGCCGCCCGCCGACCGGCGCACCTGGAACACCGAGGAGGAGAGCCACTGATGGCGAACTTACTGGAGGGTATCGGGACGGACGGTTACGACCGCCGCTACCGCGACCGCGAGCTGGTCCGCCGGATCGCCCCCTACTTCCGCGGCAGGGGCGGCACGGTGGCGTTCGTGGCCGTCGCCGTGGTCGCCGCCGCGACGGCGGGCAGCGCCGTACCCCTGCTGCTGGCCAGAACCGTCGACTTCGCCCTGAGCGAGGACGGTGACGGCCGGCTGGTCCGGCTGGTGACCGCCGTCCTCGTCTCGGGCACGATCGCCTGGCTGTTCACCTATCTCCAGGAGCGGATGGCCGGAGCCCTGGTGGGCGAGGTCGTCCTGCGCCTGCGCCGGCGTCTGTTCGAGGCGGCCGTGCGACAGGACATGACCTTCCACGACACCCACGCCACCGGTGTGGTGGTCAGCCGGATCACCAACGACACACAAGCGTTCGCCACGCTGGTCAGCCTGGTGCTCAGTCTGCTCGGCCAACTGCTGATGATCTTCATCCTGCTGACCGCGCTGTTCCTGATCAATGTGCCGCTGGCCCTGCTGACGTCCTTCGTCGCCGTGGTCATCGTCTGCGTCAGCCTCGCCTTCCGGCGCGCCGCGCGCAGCGCCTCGCTACGGCAGCAGGAAGCACTGGCCACGGTCAACGGCTATGTGCAGGAGACCCTGCGCGGTATCGCCGTGGCGCGCAACCACAGCCACCAGCAGGCCGCGCAGGCCGGGCTCGACGAGGTCAACCACCACTGGTTCAGGGCGAGCGTGCGGCTGAACCGCCTGTTCAGCGGGGTCTTCCCGCTGCTGATCTCGCTGACCGGGCTGGGCACGGTCGCCGTGGTCCTGGTGGGCGGTCACGGCGTGGACTCCGGCAGTGTGTCGGCGGGCGAGTGGGTGCTGTTCCTGGAGGCGCTGGCCCTGTTCTGGTCGCCGCTCACCAGCATCGCCTCCTTCTGGAGCCAGCTCCAACAGGGCCTGGCCGCCGGGGAGCGGGTCTTCGCGCTCATCGACCGCGAGCCCGCGGTGCGTCAGCGCGACAGCCTCCCCCTCCCACGCCCGCGCGGCGAGATCACGCTGCGCGACGTCCACTTCGGCTACGACGCCCAGCACCCCGTCCTCCAGGGCGTGAGCCTGACCATCCCGGCGGGCCGCACCGTGGCGCTCGTCGGACACACCGGGGCCGGCAAGTCCAGCCTGGTGCGGCTCATCACGCGTGCGTACGAGTTCCAGCAGGGCAGCATCGAGATCGACGGGCGGGACGTACGCACCCTGGACCTGGAGGAGTACCGGCGCTGCCTCGGCGTGGTGACCCAGACCCCGTTCCTCTTCTCCGGGACGGTCGCCGACAACATCGCCCGCGGGCGTCCGGGCGCCACCCGCGAGGAGGTCGAGGCCGCCGCACGCGCGGTGGCGGACGGCGACTGGCTGGCCCAGCTCCCGCAGGGCCTGGACACCCCCGCCAACGAGAGCGGACGCAATCTGTCCACCGGTCAGCGGCAGATCGTCGCCCTCGCCCGGGTCTTCCTCCAGAACGCGCCGCTGCTGATCCTCGACGAGGCCACGGCCAGCATCGACCCCCTGACGGAGGCACAGGTCCAGGAGGGCCTGGACGCACTGTCCAGGGAACGCACCACCATCGTCGTCGCCCACCGGCTGCCCACGGTCCGCAGGGCCGACACGATCGTCGTCCTCGACGACGGACGGATCGTCGAGGAAGGAGACCACGCGACCCTGCTGGCCCGCGACGGCGCCTATCGCCGCCTGTACGACCGGTACTTCCGCCACCAGCGGCCCGACGACGACCCCGCCGACGACCCCCGGCCGTTGTCCGCCGCCGAGAGGAGCCGGTGAGCGATGTCCCTCACGTACGGCACGGGTACGGAGCCCTTTCCCGCGACCCTCGACGACCTGCTCGAACGCGCCTCCCGTGCCCGGCCGGAAGCCGTCGCGGTGCGCTGTGGCGACACCCACCCCCCGGCCGCCGACGGCAACCGCGCCTAGGTCCACCGAAGCCCCGCCTCCGGGGCCGGCGGTTCGATCCCGGCCCCGGCCACTTCTCGAAGGCCCCGTCCGGCGGACGGGGCCTTCGCCATGTCACACCTTCTCGGTCTTCCCGGTCTTCCCGGTCTTCCCGGTGTCCTCGGTGTCCTCCGCCGGTACGTCCGTGTCGCGCCTGCGCAGTGCCCGGGCGCCCAGGACCAGCAGCGCCACGAGCACCACCGCTCCCAGCAGCACCCCGTCCGGCACCTGTTCGCCCAGGTTCCGCGCCCACTGCTCGACCGCGAACGATGCGTCGACCCCCAGGAGACCGGGCAGCGCGGTCGTCCCGTCGTACACGAGGAACAGCACACCGAGCCCGATGAAGAACAACCCCGACAGCAGCGACGTGGTGTGCAGCTCGAACCGGCCGAGCCGGACGGCACGGCCGCGCAGCCAGGCCCGGCGGCCGAGGTCGAAGCGCTCCCAGAGCAGGGCGAGCACGAAGAGCGGTACGGCCATCCCGAGCGCGTAGACCGCCAGCAGCAGCCCGCCGTAGACCGGGCTGCCGCTGACCGCCGCGACGGTCAGGACGCTGCCGAGGATCGGGCCCGCGCAGAATCCGGCCAGGCCGTAGACCGCGCCCAGCGCGTAGACGGAGAACGCCGTGGTGGGGCGGATCCGGCCGCTGAGGGCCGCGATCCGCCGGGACGCGAAGCCGAGACCGACGATCTGCGCGACGCCGAGCACGATGATCAGCCAGCCCGCGCCCGTGACAAGGGCGTCCCGGTGGCCGTAGAACAGCCGTCCCGCGTAGCTGCCCGCAGCGCCGAGCGGGACGAGGGTCGTGGCGAGACCGGCGTAGAAGATGCCGGTGCGGGCCAGCAGCCGGGAGGTGGAGTCGATGGAGTACGCGAAGAAGGCCGGCAGCAGCAGCGCGCTGCACGGGCTGACCAGCGCGAGCAGCCCGCCGAGGAAGGCCGCGAAGTAGCCGATGTCCGCGGTCACCTGGCCGATTCCCCTGCGTCGTCGCCCGCGTTGCCGGTGTCCTTGCCGGCGGCCTTCGCCTGCTCGGCGGCGGCCTCGATGGCCTGCGTGAACGTCTCGTCCGGCTGCGCTCCCGCGATCGGACGGCCGTTGACCAGGAACGACGGGGTGGACGTCGCGCCGATCCCGTAGGCCTGCTCCTGGTCCTTCGTGACGGCGTCCCGGGCGGGCTTGCCGTCGAGGTCCTTCATGAACCGGTCCAGGTCCTTCACCCCGGCCTCTTCCGCGAGCGCCTTGACCCGGTCCTTGCCGAAGCCCTTCTCCTTCGCCCCTTCGGCGTAGGCGGCGCCGTGGAACTCCCAGAAGCGGTTCTGCTGCCCGGCGGCCCAGGCACCGCGCGCGGCGTTCTCGGACTCCTCGCCGAAGATCGGGAAGTTGCGCCACTCGATGCGCAGCGTGCCGTCCTTCACGTACTTCTCGATCAGCTTCGGCTCGGTGTCCCGGGCGAACTTGCCGCAGTAGCCGCACTTGAAGTCGGCGTACTCGATCAGGACCACCGGGGCGTCCACGCGGCCGACGGCCAGCTTGTCGTCCGCGTCCCGGCGGGCGAGCTTCGCCAGCTCCGGGTAGACGCCCTCGTTCGGGTCGGCGGAGACCTCGGCGGCCGGGGCGGAGGAGGTGTCCGGGGCGGTGTCGTCGGGGGCGGTGGCCCGGTACGACGCGAAGCCGAGGAGACCGGCGGCCACGACGATCACGGCGCCGTAGACCAGGGGCTTGCGGGAGGAGGACTTCTGACCCGTGGAGACGGGCTTCTTGGACATGGGCATGCGGCACTCCGGGCTGGTGATGCGGGAGGAGAGGGAATGGGCGCGGGTCGGGCGGGTGCCCGCCTACACCCGCAGCACGGAGAGTTCTACGGGGGTCGGGGTGTACGGGGCCGGGGCGCGGGCCCGCGTCCCCGGCGGCGGATCGGCCGGCAGCGCGCCCGTCGCGGCGGGCAGCCCCCACGGGGCGAGGCCGGGCGCCTGGTCGTGCGCGGAGCGGGCGCGGGAGGGGACGGCGGGCTCGCCGTCGTGGTCGCGGAGCTTCCCGCAGCCGGGGACGGGGGCCTCCGCGCCGGCGGCTTCGGCCACCGGGGCCGGAGTCCGGGGCGCCTGGGCCCGGGCGGCGGAGACCGCCGGCGCGGAGGCGAAAGACACTGAGGCGAACGACGCGGAAACCGTCGGTGCGAAAGCCCCGGAAGCCCCGGAAACCCCGGAAGCGGCTGCCGGTGGCACCGCCGTCGCCGCCGGTCCGCACAGCAGTCCCACGACGACCGCGAGCAGCGCCGTCAGGCTCCACCACTGCGTACGGGACACGGGACCGGGCCTTTCTCGCGCTGGGGGCCCGGCCATGATCGGCAAGACACCCCCTGGCGACGGTGACGGAGCGTTCGACTGCCCGAAATGGTACGTGCCGCGTGACGCAGCCCGCGCGAAATGAGGTCGCCACTCCGTGCGCCCGGGTGAGATCCTGAAAGCCGTATGTCTACTTCCTTCGCCGATCTCCAGTCCCAGCTCGGACAGCTCTCGCTCCGTGACGCGAACCGGCTCGGCCGGCGCCTCGAAGGAGCGCGCCGCATCCGCAAGCCCGAGGCCCGCCAGTCCGTACTGGACGAGATCGCGGCCGATGTGGGCAAGGCGGCCGAACGGCTCGCGGCGCGCGCGGCCCGGCTGCCGGCCCTGTCGTACCCGCAAGAGCTGCCCGTCAGCCAGAAGAAGGACGAGATCCTGGAGGCGATACGCGACCACCAGGTCGTGATCGTCGCCGGGGAGACCGGGTCCGGCAAGACCACGCAGATTCCCAAGATCTGTATGGAGCTGGGGCGCGGCGTCCGGGGCATGATCGGGCACACCCAGCCCCGGCGGATCGCCGCCCGCACGGTCGCGGAGCGGGTCGCGGACGAGCTGAGGACGCCGCTGGGCGAGACGGTCGGCTGGAAGGTCCGCTTCACCGACCAGGTGAACCCGGAGTCGACGTATCTGAAGCTGATGACGGACGGCATCCTGCTCGCCGAGATCCAGACGGACCGCGAGCTGCTGGCGTACGACACGATCATCATCGACGAGGCCCACGAGCGGTCCCTGAACATCGACTTCCTGCTCGGCTATCTGGCCCGGCTGCTGCCCAGGCGCCCGGATCTGAAGGTCGTCATCACCTCGGCGACCATCGACCCGGAACGGTTCGCCCGCCACTTCGGCGAGGCGCCGATCGTGGAGGTCAGCGGGCGGACGTATCCGGTGGAGGTGCGGTACCGCCCCCTGCTGGAGGGGGCCGACGAGGACACGGCGGACTCCGACCGCGACCAGATCACCGCGATCTGCGACGCCGTCGACGAGCTGGGCCACGAGGCCCCCGGCGACGTCCTCGTCTTCCTCTCCGGTGAACGCGAGATCCGGGACACCGCCGACGCGCTGAACAAGCGCAACCTCAGACACACCGAGGTGCTCCCCCTCTACGCGCGCCTCTCCCACGCCGAGCAGCACCGCGTGTTCCAGCGCCACACGGGACGCCGCATCGTGCTGGCGACCAACGTCGCCGAGACCTCGCTGACGGTCCCCGGCATCAAGTACGTGATCGACCCGGGCAACGCCCGTATCTCCCGCTACAGCCACCGCACCAAGGTCCAGCGGCTGCCGATCGAGCGGATCTCCCAGGCCAGCGCCAACCAGCGCAAGGGCCGCTGCGGCCGTACGTCGGACGGCATCTGCATCCGGCTGTTCTCCGAGGACGACTTCGTCACCCGGCCGGAGTTCACCGACCCGGAGATCCTGCGGACCAACCTGGCCTCCGTCATCCTCCAGATGACCGCCGCCGGGCTCGGCGACATCGAGAAGTTCCCCTTCATCGACCCGCCGGACCACCGCAACATCCGCGACGGCGTGCAGCTCCTCCAGGAGCTGGGGGCGCTCGAACAGGGCGAGAAGTCCGCCCAGGAGGGGAAGCAGGAGGGGAAGAGGGGGCAGCGCCTGACGCCCCTCGGCCGCAAGCTCTCCCAGCTGCCCGTCGACCCGCGCCTGGCCCGCATGGTCATCGAGGCCGACAAGAACGGCTGCGCCCGCGAGGTCATGGTCATCGCCGCGGCGCTCTCCATCCAGGACCCGCGTGAACGGCCCGCGGAGAAGCAGACCCAGGCCGACCAGAACCACGCCCGGTTCAAGGACGAGACGTCCGACTTCCTGGCCTATCTGAACCTCTGGGCCTATGTCCGTGAGCAGCAGAAGGAGCGTGGCTCGTCCTCGTTCCGCCGGATGTGCAAGCAGGAGTACCTGAACTTCCTGCGCATCCGCGAATGGCAGGACATCTACGCGCAGCTGCGTACGGTCGCCAAGCAGATGGGCATCACCGTCGAGGAGCCCAAGGCGGAGGCGTCCATCCCCGAGCAGGCGGTGCACACCTCGCTGCTGGCCGGGCTGCTGTCGCACATCGGGCTGAAGGACACCGAGAAGAACGAGTACCTGGGCGCGCGCAGCGCCAAGTTCGCGATCTTCCCCGGGTCGGCGCTGTTCAAGAAGCAGCCCCGGTTCGTGATGTCGGCGGAGCTGGTGGAGACCTCCCGGCTGTGGGCGCGGGTCAACGCCAAGGTCGAGCCCGAATGGATCGAGCCGCTGGCCGGGCATCTGCTGAAGCGCACCTACAGCGAGCCGCACTGGGAGAAGGACCAGGCCGCGGTGATGGCGTTCGAGCGGGTCACCCTTTACGGGGTGCCGATCGTCGCTCAGCGCAAGGTCAATTTCGGCCGTATCGACCAGGAGGCCTCGCGGGATCTGTTCATCCGCAACGCCCTGGTCGAGGGCGACTGGCGCACCCACCACCAGTTCTTCCATGACAATCGCAAACTGCTCGGCGAGGTCGAGGAGCTGGAGCACCGCGCCCGCCGCCGCGACATCCTCGTGGACGACGAGACGCTGTTCGACTTCTACGACCAGCGGATTCCCGAGCACGTCGTGTCCGGGGCGCACTTCGACTCCTGGTGGAAGAGCAAGAAGCGCGAGGAGCCGGACGCGCTCGACTTCGAGCGCTCCATGCTCATCAACGAGAAGGCCGGGGCCGTCACCAAGGACGACTACCCGGACTCCTGGCGGCAGGGGACGCTCACGTTCAAGGTGACGTACCAGTTCGAGCCCAGTGCGGACGCGGACGGCGTGACCGTCCACGTCCCGCTCCAGGTGCTCAACCAGGTCACGTCCGAGGGCTTCGACTGGCAGATCCCGGGGCTGCGCGAGGAGGTCGTCACCGAGCTGATCCGCTCGCTGCCGAAGCCGATCCGCCGGCACTACGTCCCCGCGCCGAACTACGCGGACAAGTTCCTGGACCGGGCGGTCCCGCTCCAGGAGCCGCTGCCGTTCACCCTGGCGCGGGAGCTCCAGCGGATGGTGGGCGTGCCGGTGACGGCCGACGACTTCGATCTCTCCCGCGTCCCGGACCACCTCAAGATCACGTTCCGGATCGTCGACGAGCGGCGGCGCAAGGTCGCCGAGGACAAGGATCTGGAGGCGCTCAAGCTCCAACTGCGGCCGAAGGCCCGCCAGGCGCTCTCCCAGGCGGCCGCGGCGACCGCGGGGCCGTCCGGCGAGTCCATCGAGCGCTCCGGGCTCACCGACTGGACGATCGGCACACTGGACAAGGTCTTCGAGACCCGGCGGGCCGGTCAGCCGGTCAAGGCGTATCCGGCGCTGGTCGACCAGGAGGGAGCCGCGGCGGGCACCGTGGCCGTGCGCCTCTTCGACACCGAGGCCGAGCAGCAGCAGGCCATGTGGCGCGGCACCCGCCGGCTGATCATGCTGAACATCCCGGTGCACCCGGCGAAGTTCGCCTCGGACCGGCTCTCCAACCAGCAGAAGCTGGCCCTGTCCCGTAATCCGCACGGTTCGGTCCAGGCCCTCTTCGAGGACTGCGCCACCGCCGCGGCCGACCGGCTGATCGCCGCGCACGGCGGACCGGCCTGGGACGAGAAGGCGTTCCGGACGCTGTACGACAAGGTGCGCGCCGATCTGGTGGACCTGACCGTCCGCACGATCGACCAGGTGCAGCAGATCCTGGCCGCGTGGCAGGCGTGCGAGCGCCGGCTGAAGTCGACGAACAGCCTGACACTGGTGGCCAACGTCACGGACGTGCGGGAACAGCTGGCCCGTCTCGTACCGAGCGGTTTCGTTACGGCCACCGGACTGCGCCGGCTGCCGGACCTGATGCGCTACCTCGTGGCGGCCGACCGGCGGCTTCAGCAGATGCCGACGGGCGTCCAGCGGGACACCACGCGGATGGCGAAGGTCCACGAGATGCGGGACGAGTACGCCTGGCTGCTCGAACAGCTCCCACAGGGCCGACCGGTGCCGCAGGAGGTGCTGGACGTCCGCTGGATGATCGAGGAGCTGCGGGTCAGCTATTTCGCCCACGCGCTGGGCACCGCGTTCCCCGTCTCGGACAAGCGGATCGTGAAGGCGATCGACGCCCTGGCGCCCTGACACCGGGGCTCGTGAGGGGTGGCGGGGTGGTGACGGAGTCACCACCAGGAGTGAAGTCGACCTGGGCCTCCCCCCTCCTGTACAGTCTGGTTTCGCAGCAGGCCGCAAGGCAAGCGGCGAAAACCTGGTCCTGTGGAGCAGCTTGGAGTGCTCGCCACCCTGTCAAGGTGGAGGCCGCGGGTTCAAATCCCGTCAGGACCGCAGTAGAAGAAAGCCCGGATCGAAACGATCCGGGCTTTCTCGCGTCTTGACGACTCCGCCTGCCGCGGGTACCTCGTAGAAGCAGCGGCCGTCCCTGTTCCCTCGGCGCTGCTCACGGCGGGGGACGGCCGGGCTCACCGGGAGGTGGCTCGTATGTCCGCGCCCACAGCACGACATGAGACCCGCGCGCTGCTGCGCGCCCATCTGGCGGCCGCTTCCGCCTATCGCCACCTCACCCGGCACTGCGCGGTCTGTCATCGCCTCCTGCGCCTCGCCATGGAGCCCGGGGGCGACGGGGAGCGGCAGGCGCCCGGGGGCCCCTCGGGCGCCCCGGAGGAGGCCGCCGGGCACCAGGGCTCAGCCGGACGGCCCGACGAGGCCGGGGCCGGGGCCGAAAGACCCTCCGCGACGTGACCATCGGCCGGATGCTTACGCGTCCGGCCAGTGGCAGGCTCGGAGTTGGCAAGCATCGGGCAGTGTGACGGTAGTCACCGAAGGAGTTTTCAGACCGGGGGATTTTACACCTCCCCTACAACTGGTGAATTTAATATGTGCAATTGCACGGGGGGTGACGGACTCGCGAGGACCGTTCCGTCCGGGGCTGCCCCACCGCGTCCGGGACGCTCACCCACACTCCCGCACAGACCCGCCCACAGACCCACGAACGCCCCCGTCGCCCCCTGAAGCCGACCGACCGCCCGGTTCTGGACCGGCCGACGCCGAGGGCCGGGAGAGGGGCGAGGAGGCCCGCCCAGGGCACAAAAAAGATCGCGCTGGACCCGGCGGAGTCCAGCGCGATCGATACGACGGCACCTGTAGGACACAGGTATGACGCCCGTTGGGGCAGGCGCCCGTCGAGTGGAGCTATGGGTGGGCGGCTGGGGTTGGGGGACCTTGCAGCTGCCCGGATGGTGATGCTGTGCTGCTGTATTGCTGTATTCCCGTATTGCTGCGAGACAGGGGTGTGTCAGGCCTCGCTGCGCTGCTGCGGAATACCCGCAAGCAGTGCGCGGACCTCAGCCTCGCGGTACCGGCGATGCCCACCGAGCGTGCGGATGGACGTGAGCTTGCCAGCCTTGGCCCAACGGGTGACCGTCTTCGGGTCCACGCGGAACATCGTGGCAACCTCAGCCGGGGTCAGCAGCGGCTCGGCATCAGGGGTGCGAGCGGTCATGAGCGGCCTCCTCGGGAGAACCGAACCTTCTCGGTTCTTTCCTCTAAATTCTGCACCTTGACCCGCGTTGCCCGAAATGGCGGACGCGGGCCGAGTCGGTTATAGGACGAACGGCTTGTCCTCGGCACTACAACTACACCATCCGTCCAGCCACGTCGGCCAAACCGATGGAATTGCCCTCCCAGGTGTTCATCAGCGACGGAAGCCGATGGACCATGCCATAGCGGACAGTCACACCCCGGTGACGATCAGTCACAGGGCGATCGGGGGTCATCCAGACCCCCCATAGCGTGCAATGTCGAGCATTCTGCCCTTACTTGGACAGAGGGGACCTTCCCCAGACTCCTTGTCCTATTTTGGCATGAGGGGTAGGGATAGACGCAAGGGCCCCGTTAGTGCTGTCCATCACGCTTGAGGCAAAGGCCCGGTTCAGGACGTAGGTCCTAGGCCCAGCGAAGTACGCTTCCGCCTCACACATCACACGCGCCACACAGGACGCAGGTTCACGGCCCGTCAACTGTTTGTCGAGCGCCTCTTCCGCCTGTCGAGCGCCTCTTCGTCGCCCTCCGTCGAGGCGACCCGGCTCCCTCCTCCTCCCGTACGCTCCGGCCTCGCGGCCCGTCCACCGGCCTCTCGACCGTCCTGGATGAAGGATGCCCCGGTTCCATCACCTTGATGCCACTGTGGGCCTTTTCACGTCAATTGGTGAACTGAAGGTCCCGGACCGCCCGCCAGCGCTCCGCGAGCCGCGCGTACGCCTCCCCCGCGCCCTCGCTGTCGCCGTCCCGCAGCGCGGCGAGCCCCTCCGCCACATCCGCCGCCGACCGGTCCCCGGCGAGCCGGTCCGCCGGCAGCGCGTGCACGAGCCCCCCGTAGTCGAGCTCGACCAGGGAGCGCGGATGGAACTCCTCCAGCCACCGCCCCACGTCCACCAGCCCCTCGGTCAGCGGACCCTCGGGAACGTTCTCGCGCAGCGTCCGCAGCGCCCGGGCCAGCCGCCGCCTGGCCTCCACCATCGGGGTGCGGTAGCGCAGAACGGGTCCCGCCGCCTCGCCGTCCGCCGCCGCGTACTCCCGCTCCTCGTCGCGGAAGAGGACGAACCAGCGCACCGGGACCTGCCACACCGTGGTGCGGATCCAGGGCCTCGCGTCCGGGTGGAGCCGCTGCCAGCGCTCGTGGTCCGCCGCCGCCCGGCCGCGCACCGCCGCGGGCATCACGACGTCGAGCACGTTGGCCGGAAACAGACCCCCCAGTTCCTCCAGGGCCAGCCAGCCCCGCAGCCTGGTCCGCCACGGACAGACGCACACCACCCCGTCAAGCTCCGCCACGAACGCGTCACCGCTCTCCCGCACGGGCACCCCGACCGGCGGCGTCGACGCCAAGTCGGCCAGCGAGCGGCGCAGTTCGTCCTGGGCTGTGGGAAGGTCCCCACGCCGCGCGTAGCGAGCCCAGTGACTCCGCTCGGGCTCGGCGAACGCGGCGAGCGGCTCGTAGACCCGGAGATAGGACGTGTAAGGGACGAGCACCGAAGACACCACCGACATGCAGCGCATCGTGTCACGGCGGTACACCCCGAGCGGGTGATCCTCCGCGCGGAGGCGGATCCGAGCCGCCGAAGGACTTACGCTCTTGCCCATCGGACCGGCCGTGCCGGTCGGTCCGGGGCCCTCCCCACCCCCAGGAGGGCCTCCGCCGCTTCGTACTTGGGAGTCACCACAGTGACCGATGTGACTGGCGCGCACGTTGACGTACTGCACACCCTGTTCCACTCGGATCAGGGAGGTCACGAGCAAGTAGTGATCTGTCAGGACCGTGCCAGCGGCCTCAAGGCCGTCATCGCCCTCCACTCCACCGCCCTGGGCCCGGCCCTGGGCGGCACCCGCTTCTACCCGTACGCCTCCGAGGCGGACGCCGTCGCCGACGCGCTGAACCTGTCGCGCGGGATGTCGTACAAGAACGCCCTCGCGGGTCTCGACCACGGTGGCGGCAAGGCCGTCATCATCGGCGACCCGGAGAAGATCCAGGCCTCGCAGAGGACGGAACTCCTCCTCGCCTATGGCCGGTTCGTCGCCTCGCTCGGCGGCCGTTACGTGACCGCCTGCGATGTCGGCACCTATGTCGCCGACATGGACGTCGTCGCCCGGGAGTGCCGCTGGACCACCGGCCGCTCCCCCGAGAACGGCGGCGCGGGCGACTCCTCGGTGCTCACCGCGTTCGGCGTCTTCCAGGGCATGCGGGCCTCGGCCCAGCACCTGTGGGGCGACCCGACGCTGCGCGGCCGCAAGGTCGGCGTCGCCGGGGTCGGCAAGGTGGGCCACCACCTCGTCGAGCACCTGCTCTCCGACGGGGCCGAGGTCGTGATCACCGACGTCCGCGAGGAGTCGCTGCGCCGGATCACCGACCCGCACCCCGAGGTGACCGTGGTGGCGGACACCGACGCGCTGATCCGCACCGAGGGCCTGGACATCTACGCGCCGTGCGCGCTCGGCGGCGCGCTGAACGACGACACCGTCTCCGTGCTCACCGCGAAGGTGGTGTGCGGCGCGGCCAACAACCAGCTGGCGCACCCGGGCGTCGAGAAGGACCTGGCCGACCGGTCGGTTCTCTACGCACCCGACTACGTGGTCAACGCCGGTGGCGTGATCCAGGTGGCCGACGAACTGCACGGGTTCGACTTCGACCGGTGCAGGGCGAAGGCGGCGAAGATCTTCGACACCACGCTGGAAATATTCGCACGTGCGAAGGCGGATGGGATTCCGCCGGCCGCGGCGGCCGATCGGCTCGCCGAGCAGCGGATGGCGGAGGCGCGCGCCCACTGACCGGGCACACCTCAACCACCCCTACGACCCGCAGGCCGGCGAGACAAGACTCACGCCGGTCGGCGGGTCGTACCTCCACAAGAGGTTAAAATCGCAGTTGACCAGGGAGGACGGGGCTTCTCGCTGGCCCTGTACCGGGACCGGAATGCGGGCGGCGTACCGTATGGCCACGGAAGCAGGTACCGTTAAAGCTCTACGGGCACGGTCTCTCTGCCGAGAGTCCGTCCTGAAACGTGAACGCGTGTCAAGACTCTGGGGCCGTCGAGCCCCGTCACCGAGGGGGTCGAGCCATGGGGCGCGGCCGGGCAAAGGCCAAGCAGACCAAGGTCGCCCGCCAGCTGAAGTACAGCAGCGGCGGGACAGACCTGTCACGTCTGGCCAATGAGCTGGGCGCATCGCCTTCGAGTCAGCCACCGAACGCAGAGCCGTTCGAGGACGACGACGAGGAAGATGACCCGTACGCACAGTACGCGGATCGCTACAACCAGAACGATGACGAGGATCAGGACGATCAGTCCGGTCCGTCGTCACAGCGCCGCGGCGCTTGACCTCGCGCTGACACATCAACCCGGTCCGGGCCTGCCCCGGGCCGGGTTCTGTGTGTCCCGGTGCAGGCTTTCCCGTGGGGCTGTCGCGCCGTGGTACGCCGCGCGGGCTGTACCGGCGCACCACGGCGTGACGCTGTCTATCGGGCGTAGTCGCCGGTCAGCTCGGCGCCCGTGGTGCGGTCTCCGCGGTCGGTGATCTCACCGGCGACCCAGGAGTCGACCCCGCGGTCGGCCAGCGTCGTCAGCGCGGCGTCCACCGAGTCGGCCGGGACGATCGCGATCATGCCGACGCCCATGTTGAGCGTCTTCTCCAGCTCCAGCCGCTCGACCTGACCGGCCTTGCCGACCAGGTCGAAGACCGCGCCGGGCGTCCACGTGGAGCGGTCCACGGTGGCGTGCAGGCCGTCCGGGATCACCCGGGCCAGGTTGTTCGCCAGGCCGCCGCCGGTGACATGGCTGAAGCCGTGCACCTCGGTCGTCCGGGTGAGGGCCAGGCAGTCCAGGGAGTAGATCCGGGTGGGCTCCAAAAGCTCCTCGCCGAGCGTGCGGCCGAACTCCTCGACCTCGCGGTCCAGGGACCAGCCGGCCCGGTCGAAGACCACGTGGCGGACGAGCGAGTACCCGTTGGAGTGAAGACCGGAGGACGCCATGGCGATGACCGCGTCACCCTTGCGGATACGGTCCGGGCCGAGCAGGCGGTCGGCCTCGACCACGCCCGTACCGGCTCCGGCGACGTCGAAGTCGTCCGGGCCGAGCAGGCCCGGGTGCTCGGCCGTCTCGCCGCCGACCAGGGAGCAGCCCGCCAGGACACAGCCTTCGGCGATGCCCTTCACGATGGCCGCGACACGCTCGGGGTGCACCTTGCCGACGCAGATGTAGTCGGTCATGAAGAGCGGCTCGGCGCCGCAGACGACGAGGTCGTCCACGACCATGCCGACGAGGTCGTGGCCGATGGTGTCGTACACGCCCATCCGGCGTGCCAGGTCCACCTTGGTGCCGACGCCGTCCGTGGCGGAGGCGAGGAGCGGACGCTCGTAGCGCTTCAGCGCCGAGGCGTCGAAGAGGCCGGCGAAGCCGCCGAGACCTCCGAGACCCGCGACCTCGGGGCGCTGCGTCTTCTTCACCCACTCCTTCATCAGCTCGACGGCACGGTCGCCGGCTTCGATGTCGACGCCGGCCGCCGCGTAGGAAGCACCTGTTGTCTCAGACATGGCCTGGGATCTTTCGTGTGGAGATACGGGGCTGGTGGGGGATGCGGCGGCGGCGTGTCCGGTCACGGACGACGCAGCGCGTCGGCCGCGGCGGTAGCCGCCGGGCCCGCCGCCAGCTCGGTCTCCAGCAGCTGCTTGCCGAGCAGCTCCGGGTCCGGGAGCTCCATCGGGTACTCGCCGTCGAAGCAGGCGCGGCAGAGGTTCGGCTTGGCGATCGTCGTCGCCTCGATCATCGCGTCGATCGAGATGTACGAGAGGGAGTCGGCCCCCATCGAGGTGCGGATCTCGTCGACGGTCATGCCGTTGGCGATCAGTTCGGCGCGGG
Organism: Streptomyces sp. NPDC104313; assembly: GCF_055583985.1. Classification (NCBI taxonomy): domain Bacteria; kingdom Bacillati; phylum Actinomycetota; class Actinomycetes; order Kitasatosporales; family Streptomycetaceae; genus Streptomyces; species Streptomyces sp. NPDC104313. The sequence continues at coordinate 31,254 of NZ_JBVJMW010000023.1, read as the reverse complement.
TCGCGAAGTCGATCCCGAAGAAGCAGGGCCACTTCACCGGCGGCGAGGAGATCCGGATGTGGATCTCGGCGGCGCCCGCCTCGCGGAGCATCCGGACCAGGGCGCGCTGGGTGTTGCCACGGACGATCGAGTCGTCGACGACCACCAGGCGCTTGCCCTTGATGACTTCCTTCAGCGGATTCAGCTTGAGCCGGATGCCGAGCTGGCGGATGGTCTGCGAGGGCTGGATGAAGGTCCGGCCGACATAGGCGTTCTTCACGAGTCCGGCGCCGAACGGGATGCCGCTGGCCTCCGCGTACCCGATCGCGGCGGGGGTGCCGGATTCCGGGGTCGCTATGACCAGATCCGCCTCGGCGGGAGCCTCGGCGGCCAGCCTGCGGCCCATCTCCACCCGGGAGAGGTAGACGTTGCGCCCGGCGATATCGGTGTCGGGACGGGCCAGGTAGACGTACTCGAAGACACAGCCCTTGGGCTTCGCTTCCGCGAAGCGCGAGGTGCGCAGACCGTTCTCGTCGATGGCGACGAGCTCGCCCGGCTCGATCTCGCGTACGTAGCTGGCACCGCAGATGTCGAGGGCCGCGGACTCGGAGGCGACCACCCAGCCGCGCTCCAGCCGGCCGAGCACCAGCGGGCGGATGCCCTGCGGGTCGCGGGCGGCGTAGAGCGTGTGCTCGTCCATGAAGACGAGGGAGAACGCGCCCTTGACATCGGGGAGCACCTTGGCGGCGGCTTCCTCGATGGTGAGCGGCTTGTCGTTCTCGTCGCGCTGCCCGGCGAGCAGTGCGGTCACCAGGTCGGTGTCGTTGGTCGCGGCGACCTGGGTGGCACGACCGTCCTTGCGCGGGAGGTCGGCGACCATCTCCGCGAGCTGGGCGGTGTTGACCAGGTTCCCGTTGTGACCGAGGGCGATCGAGCCGTGCGCGGTGGCACGGAACGTCGGCTGCGCGTTCTCCCACACCGAGGCGCCGGTGGTGGAGTAGCGGGCATGACCGACCGCGATATGGCCCTGGAGGGAACCCAGAGACGTTTCGTCGAAGACCTGCGAGACCAGTCCCATGTCCTTGAAGACCAGGATCTGGGACCCGTTGCTCACTGCGATGCCCGCGGATTCCTGTCCGCGGTGCTGCAGGGCATACAGTCCGAAATAGGTGAGCTTGGCGACCTCTTCACCCGGAGCCCAGACACCGAAGACGCCACAAGCGTCCTGGGGGCCTTTCTCTCCGGGGAGCAGGTCGTGGTTGAGTCGTCCATCACCACGGGGCACGGCACCGAGTGTAGGCGAGATCGACCACCGGTCCGAATTGGGGACCGGTGGGCAAACCGGCGGCGGTCCATGGGGAACGGGCCCGCCCGCCGCCCGGGGCGGGCGATTCGCGGGACTTCGGCCGGTGACGCTGTGCGACCGCCGTGCGGGCGGGCCGGGCGCCGCGAGGCGAACACGGCGCTCGCTTCCGGGCCGGGAGAACGGTTACCGGCAGGTAGCGGCCGACCGGGGCGGACGGGCGGCCGTGGCGCTCGGTGAACCTGCCCGATCACCGCCCCGGCCGCTGCCCGAACGTCGTTTCGTGGTGAGCCTCACACCGGGGAGCCGGATTCAGCCGTGCTGGGAGCTGTTCTCGGCCCCGGCAGGTGTGGCCGTGGCGCCGATCCCCTTGCCGTCGTCCGCGGTGAGCGTGAGGGTCTTGCCCTTGATCGTGTACGTGACCTTGCCGTCCAGGGCGGCGAGCACGGCGCGCTCCACGCCCATCTCGGCCTCCGGGCACATCCTGCGGGTGCCGGCCACCGGTCCGAACGTGATCGTGGAACCCTTGACCGTCGCCTGGCCGCGGAAGGAGTTGCAGCCGGAGTCGCCCTGCACGGTGCCGTCCTCGGAGAGGGTCAGATGGGGTGCCTTCTCCTTGGGCAGGTCCGCCGGTACGGTCGTGGCGCTCTCCCCGCTGAGCAGCGTGGTCACGGCCCACCGGGTGCCGACCAGGTCGGCGGGCTTCTCCTCGCTGAGTGCCATCGAGGCGCCGCTTTCGGTGGTGAGGATCAGTTCGTCGCCGGAGAGCTTCGCGGTGTGCTCGCCGCCCATCGCGTCGATGGCGGCCTTCTCGAACTTCTCGATGCTCTCCTCGCACGCCATCTGCGTGGTCACGGGCTTGCCCAGGGTGACCCGGTCGCCCTTCACCCGGGCGTCCGCGCTGATGCGGTTGCAGCCGAAGTCGGCCTTGGCCCGGCCCTTCGGGTCGATCTCCAGCCGGGCTCCCTCCGGGGCCTCGGTCCGTTTCCCGCCGACGGTCACGGAGTCGACGCGCCAGGCCACCCCGATGACGGGGACGTCGCTCTGTACGCTGCCGCCGCCGTCGCCCGATCCCTTGCCGGAACCGGAGCCGGAGCCGGAACCCGACTCCGTACCGCAGGCGGCGAGGGTGAGGACGGCCAGGACACTGACACCGACGCTGAGAGCCATACGTTGTGTGTGCATGGCGATGTGACGGAACGGGAGGCCGATCCGGTTCCGCCCGCTCCGCTTCCCGGTGGCCGCCTCAGCCCATCAGCGGCAGCAGCGCGGCCAGGTCGGCACGCTCCCCACTGGCGCTGACCTCGGCGTCCTGAAGGGCCCGCGCCCACTCCTTACGCCCGGTGGCGAGCCGGATCCAGGTCAGCGGGCCGGTCTCCACGACATGGGGCGGGGTGCCCCGGGTGTGCTTGGGCCCGCCGATGCACTGCACCACCGCGAACGGCGGAACCCGCACCTCGACCGACCCGCCGGGCGCCCGGTCCGCGAGGGCGTCCGCCAGCAGCCGGGTGCAGGCTGCCAGGGCCTGCCGGTCGTAGGGGATCTCCAGCCCGAGCGCCTCGTTCAGGTCGTCGGTCCCGACGATCAGTTCGACGGTCCGGGTGACCAGGACGTCGGTCAGCCGCATCGAGCCGACCCGGGTGACCAACAGCCGCTCCCCCGTGCCGGTGGCCGGGACGGCGCCGGTGAACCCCGCTTCCGCCTCCTCGAACAGCGTGGTGAGGCCGGGGTGGCCGGCCGCCGGGTCCTCGACGATCCGGGCGGCGTGCACGGCGGTGGCCGACGGCCACTCCAGCAGGGCCACTTGCGGCTTGGACCCGGGCGGCTCCGGCAGGGCCAGGGACCGGGTGACACCGCTCAGGCCCATCGCGACGTGCGCGACGAGCTCGCGCACCGTCCGGTCGCCGAGCCGGGTCGGCCGGGCGAGCTGGCCGGGCGTCAACACGGCGACGGCGTCGCGGACATGGGCGAACTGGGCGAGGACCGCCGTCCGGGTCCTGAGGTGGTCGTAGGCGCGCGGGCGCTTCTTGGCCGGGGGCATGGGGCCGAGACTAGCGGGCCCCACCGACATCGCCTGGTCGGGCCGGTGCGGCCTGCCCGTCGGCCTGTACTGCGGCCTGTACTGCGACCCGCTCCTCGACCCGCTCCTCGACCGTGAACGTCTCCCTGTTGGCGGGCACCCCGACGCCCCGCCAGGTGAACGGGACACCCCGGGCGTTGTCGAGGTCCGGGCCGTCCATCAGGTGGAAGTGGAGGTGCGGTTCGGTGGTGTTGCCGGAGTTCCCCACGCGGCCGAGCTGCTGCCCGGCCCTGACGGTGTCCCCGGCCTTCACCCGGAGCGAGCCGCGCTGGACGTGGGCGTACGCGGCATACGTGCTGTCGCCCAGGTCGAGGATCACGTGATTGCCGATGATCCGCCGCACGCCGACGAAAGACCGGACGTTGCCCTCGATGAGCATCAGATAGGCGAGAGCGGGCAGCGAGTTGCGGCTCAGGTGGTCGCGCTGGCCGTCACTCGCCCGGACGACCGTGGCGTCGGCCACCGCGAGCAGCGGGGCGCCGAAGGCCGGGAAGGCGCGGTTACGGCGGAAGAACGGCCAGATCCAACGGAACGCCGGACGGGCCGAAGGCTCGCCCTCCTCCGTCTCCGGGTCGGCAACGATGTCGATCGCGTACGTCTGCCCGTAGACGTGCGTCCCATGGCTCGGCACCTTGTCCGCCGGGCTGTTCAGGGCCGTCCAGCGTCCGGTGACCGGCGGGTCGACCTCCACCGGGTGCCTCGGCTCCCCCCGCGGTGCGGCGGCCCCGACCTGGAGGACCGTCGTCACCACCATGAGGGCGAAGACGACCGTCGCGGGCAGCAAGGTGGTCGCCCAGCCCGGTCCGGGCAGATCCGTGACGAACTCACCGATCACCAGCGCGAACAGGACCAGCCAGGACAGCCGCATGGCGATCGTAACGATGGTGCGGACAGACATGTTTCCCCCATGGCTTCGTGTCTTCTCGTCGTCAGGTCAGGGCCGCGCCGCCGTCAGCACCACCAGCAGCGGCACCACCCGGACCGGCGGGACCTCGTACCGGCCGCGGCCCACCGCGTGCAGCCAGCCCGCGCCGGTCAGCTGGCGCAGGTGGTGGTAGATCTGGCCGGTGGTGCCGAGCTCGTCGAGCCCGGCCAGTTCGGCGGTCGTCCTCAGGCCGCCGAGGATCTCGCGGAGCAGGCGCAGCCGGACCGGGTGGCCCAGCGCGGCGAACGACTCGGCGGCGTCCGCCCAGTCCCCGTCGACCAGGGCCTCGGTGAGGGCGCCGTACTGCCACTCGTAACTCTCGCCGGTGGGCAGCCGTACCGAGCCGGTGTAGAGCACTCCCCCGTCGGCCGCGGCCTCCCCGACCTCGGCGAGCTGCTGTTTCAGCCCGTCCAACGCCCAGAAGTCGCCGTTGCCCAGGCGGGGGGACTCGGAGGCCCCCCGCTCCAGCGCCGTGAGCCGCCTCTCCAGCTCGGCGACCCGCTGCTCCAGCTCCATGACACCAACCTTACGTAATTACGTAATCTCTGACAAGGGGAAGGGGGAAAGACCGAAGCCCCCGCCCGGAGGACCCGGGCAGGGGCTTCAGAAGTGCCGGTCGGCGCGTGGCTCAGGCGAGCAGCGCGGGGATCGTCGCCTCGTGCGCCGTACGGAGCTCGCTCAGCGGGATACTGAACTCGCCCTGGATCTCGATCTCCTCGCCGTCCACGACACCGATGCGGGTGACGGGCAGACCGCGCGCGCCGCACATGTCGTTGAAGCGGAGCTCCTCGCTGCGCGGAATCGAGACGACCGCGCGTCCCGCCGACTCGGAGAAGAGGAACGTGAACGCGTCCAGGCCGTCCGGCACGACCAGCCGTGCGCCCTTGCCGCCGCGCAGGCAGGACTCGGTGACGGCCTGGATCAGACCGCCGTCGCTCAGGTCGTGCGCGGCGTCGATCATGCCGTCGCGGGAGGCCGAGATGAGGATCTCGGCGAGCAGCTTCTCGCGGCCGAGGTCCACCTTCGGCGGCAGACCGCCCAAGTGCTGGTGGACGACCTCGGACCAGGCCGAGCCGCCGAACTCCTCGGTCGTGTCGCCCAGCAGGTAGAGGAGCTGGCCCTCTTCCGCGAAGGCGAGGGGCGTCCGCCGGTTGACGTCGTCGATCACGCCGAGCACGGCCACGACCGGCGTCGGGTGGATCGCCGTCTCACCGGTCTGGTTGTAGAGCGAGACGTTGCCGCCGGTGACCGGGGTGCCCAGCTCCAGGCAGCCGTCCGCGAGACCGCGGGTGGCCTCGGCGAACTGCCACATGACGTCCGGGTCCTCGGGCGAACCGAAGTTCAGACAGTCCGAGATGGCCAGCGGCTTGGCGCCGGAGGCGGCGACGTTGCGGTACGACTCCGCCAGCGCGAGCTGCGCCCCGGCGTACGGGTCGAGCTTGGCGTACCGGCCGTTGCCGTCGGTCGACATGGCCACGCCCAGGTTCGACTCGGCGTCGATGCGGACCATGCCCGCGTCCTCGGGCATCGCGAGGACGGTGTTGCCCTGCACGAAGCGGTCGTACTGGTCGGTGATCCATGCCTTGGAGGCCTGGTTCGGGGAGGAGACCAGCTTCAGGACCTGCTCGCGCAGCTCAGCCGGGTTCGCCGGGCGGGCGAGCTTGCCGGCGTCGTCCGCCTGGAGCGCGTCCTGCCAGGACGGGCGGGCGAACGGGCGGTGGTAGACCGGGCCGTCGTGGGCGACCGAGCGCGGCGGGACGTCCACGATTTGCTCGCCGTGCCAGAAGATCTCCAGCTGGGAGCCCTCGGTCACCTCACCGATGACGGTGGCGATGACGTCCCACTTCTCGCAGATCTCCAGGAAGCGGTCCACGTGCTGGGGCTCGACGATCGCGCACATGCGCTCCTGGGACTCGCTCATGAGGATTTCCTCGGGCGAGAGGGAGGAGTCGCGCAGCGGCACGGTGTCCAGCTCGACGCGCATGCCGCCGGAACCGGCGGAGGCCAGCTCGCTGGTGGCGCAGGAGAGCCCGGCGCCACCGAGGTCCTGGATGCCCGCGACGAGCTTCTCCTTGAAGATCTCCAGGGTGCACTCGATCAGGAGCTTCTCCTGGAACGGGTCGCCGACCTGGACGGCGGGGCGCTTGGCGGGTCCGGTGGACTCGAAGGTCTCGCTCGCCAGCACGGAGACGCCGCCGATGCCGTCGCCGCCGGTGCGGGCGCCGTACAGGATGACCTTGTTGCCGGGGCCCGACGCCTGCGCGAGGTGGATGTCCTCGTGCTTCATCACGCCGATGCAGCCGGCGTTGACCAGCGGGTTGCCCTGGTAGCAGGCGTCGAAGACGACCTCGCCGCCGATGTTGGGCAGGCCCAGGCAGTTGCCGTAGCCGCCGATGCCCGCGACGACGCCCGGCAGGACGCGCTTGGTGTCGGGGTGGTCGGCCGCACCGAAGCGCAGCGGGTCCACGACCGCGATCGGGCGCGCGCCCATGGCGAGGATGTCGCGGACGATGCCGCCGATACCGGTGGCCGCGCCCTGGTAGGGCTCGATGTACGAGGGGTGGTTGTGCGACTCGACCTTGAAGGTGACCGCGTACCCCTGGCCGACGTCGACGACGCCCGCGTTCTCGCCGATGCCGACGAGCATCGCGTCGTTGGCGGGGACCTTCTCGCCGAACTGCTTGAGGTGGACCTTGCTGCTCTTGTACGAGCAGTGCTCCGACCACATCACGGAGTACATGGCGAGCTCGGCGCCGGTGGGACGGCGGCCCAGGATCTCGCGGATCCGGGCGTACTCGTCCTCCTTGAGGCCGAGGTCCTTCCAGGGCTGCTCGGTGTCCGGGGTCTCGGCCGCGTGCTTGACCGTATCCAGGCTCATGCGTTGACCAGCTTCTTGATGATCGAGGTGAAGAACCCGAGGCCGTCGGTGCCGCCGGTGCCGATGAGCGGCTCCACGGCGTGCTCCGGGTGCGGCATCAGGCCGACGATGTTGCCCGCGGCGTTGGTGATGCCCGCGATGTCGCGGAGCGAGCCGTTGGGGTTGCCGTCCAGGTAGCGGAAGGCGACGCGGCCCTCGGCCTCCAGCTCGTCGAGCGTGTGCTCGTCGGCGGTGTACCGGCCGTCCATGTTCTTGAGCGGGACCCTGATCTCCTGGCCGGCGCTGTAGTCCGAGGTCCAGGCGGTCTCCGCGTTCTCCACCCGCAGGCTCTGGTCACGGCAGATGAAGTGGAGGTGGTTGTTGCGCAGCATCGCGCCGGGCAGCAGGTGCGCCTCGGTCAGGATCTGGAAGCCGTTGCAGATGCCGAGGACCGGCATACCGGCCCTCGCCTGCTCGATGAGGGTTTCCATGACCGGCGAGAAGCGGGAGATCGCGCCGGCGCGGAGGTAGTCCCCGTAGGAGAAACCGCCCGCCAGGACGACCGCGTCGACCTGGTGCAGGTCCTTGTCACGGTGCCACAGGGATACGGGCTCGGCGCCCGCGATCCGGACGGCGCGCAGGGCGTCCTGATCGTCGAGGGTGCCGGGAAAAGTGACGACGCCGATACGGGTGGTCACTTCTCCTCCTCCACCCTCACGACGAAGTCCTCGATGACGGTGTTGGCGAGGAACGTCTCGGCCAGCTCGTTAATACGGGCGAGGGCGGCGTCGTCGACCGGCCCCTCGACCTCCAGTTCGAAACGCTTTCCCTGACGAACGTCCGCGATCGACTCGAAGCCGAGACGGGGCAGTGCACGCTGCACCGCCTGTCCCTGCGGGTCGAGGATCTCGGGCTTGAGCATGACGTCGACTACGACGCGTGCCACTGGCACTCCCGGTGTGGTGGTGTGGTGCGGCTGTCTCTCCGGGGGGTTCCCCAGACCCCCGCGGGTCCACTCAGCGTACCTGGCCAAAATTTCTACGCGGGTAGATATCGGGCGGGACGGACAGGGCGGGGCCCCGCGCGGATCACACCAGGATATCGGCCGCGACACCGCCGGGAAAAGGTCTGGAAAAATCACGTCCGGATTGCACACGGATTGCACACGGACACGCGGATGTAATTGGCTGGGCTTCACAATGCGGTACCCACCGCTGTACAAATGATTACCGGGGAAAGCAACATTGCCCCGGGGACAACGGAACAGTCGACATCTCGTCGATCCACATCCGCCCGTCTGGCAGCCGGAAGGCAGGCATCCGCGCACGAAGTACGCGCCGATGCCGTAGGAAAGGACCGATATCCGTGGCTCAGCGCGTAGTGGTGACGCTCTCCGACGACATCGACGGGGGAGCAGCGGCGGAAACGGTGACCTTCGCCCTGGACGGGAAGACGTACGAGATCGATCTCAATCCCGCCAACGCGAAGAAACTGCGGAAGACCCTGGCTCCTTACCTGGCCGCCGGTCGAAAGCAGACAAATGCCAGCAAGCATGGCAGGACGCCCACGACCTACCACCACACCTCCCTCGCCCCGGCCCCGGCGGCCGTCCGCGCCTGGGCCCGCTCGCACCGGATGGAGGTGCCGGCCCGGGGCCGCATCCCGAAGAAGGTCTACGAGGCGTTCGACGCGGCGAGTTGAGCCGCGGCGGTGCCGGCCGGCCGGGTCGCCGAGCTGTCGGCCGGCGGCGCCGGCCGGTTGAACCGCGGCGGCGCCGGGCCGGGCGGCCCGACCGACGGACAGGGCCGCCCGGGCGGCCCGTCGGGCCGATCCGCCGGGCGCCGGCGGGCCCGGGGCCGGACGCTCCGTCAGGCGGGCCCGGGTGCCCAGCAGGCCGGACCGGGGGCCCGTTCCGCGAGGCCCCCGGGGAGCCGACTTGCGCGACACCCCCGCAGGTCGGCTAGAGTCTGGAGCACGCCGAGGGGCGAGGCCGCAAAGCCGAATCCCACGCAGCGTGCGGGTGTAGTTCAGTAGTAGAACATCCCCCTTCCAGGGGGAAGGCGCAGTGTGCAATTCCTGTCACCCGCTCTGCACAACTCTTCGGACCACTTCGTTGGATCAGGTAGAGTGGTGCTCGCTCCACCGGTGAAAGCCGAGTGGCTGCACTGCGGACGTAGCTCAGTTGGTAGAGCGCAACCTTGCCAAGGTTGAGGTCGCCAGTTCGAACCTGGTCGTCCGCTCAGCATCAAAGGCCCTGACCTCCTCGGTCAGGGCCTTTGTCGTGCTCCCGCCCCGCCCCCTCTCCTCCTCTGCCGCCCTCATGACGTTTGTCATGAACAGTGGTGACAGCGCGCACTGCTCGCGGGCCGCTTCCGGGGAGACGCTCGGAGCATGACCAGCGACGACATGCTCAGTGACCACGCGGACGGTCCCGTGATCGAGGCGAACGGGGTCCGCCGACGTTACGTCGGCGGCTTCGAGGCCGTGTCCGGGATCTCCTTCTCCGTGGCCCGCGGCGAACTGTTCGCCCTGCTCGGGACGAACGGCGCGGGCAAGACCTCCACCGTGGAACTTCTGGAGGGCCTGGCGCCGCCGACCGACGGGACGGTACGGGTCCTCGGCCACGACCCGTACCGCGAACGCGCAGCCGTCCGCCCCCGTACCGGAGTGATGCTCCAGGAAGGCGGCTTCCCCTCCGACCTGACGGTCATGGAGACCGTGCGCATGTGGTCGGCCTGCACTACCGGCGCACGCCCGGCCGGCGAGGCCCTGGGGATGGTCGGCCTGACCGGCCGCGCGAACGTACGGGTCAAGCAGCTGTCCGGCGGCGAGAAGCGCCGCCTGGACCTGGCGCTCGCCCTGACGTCCCGGCCCGAGGTGCTCTTCCTCGACGAGCCGACGACCGGGCTGGACGCCGAGGGCCGGCGGGAGACCTGGGAGCTCGTCCGGGCGCTGCGGGACAACGGCACGACCGTGCTGCTGACCACCCACTATCTGGAGGAGGCCGAGGCGCTCGCGGACCGGCTGGCGATCATGCATCAGGGAAGGATCGTGACGACCGGGACCATCGCCGAGGTGACCGCTCAGCAGCCCGCCAGGATCCGGTTCGTGCTCCCCGAGGCTGTGCCGGCGGCGCGCCTCCCGCTCTCGCTGCGGGCCGCGGCGGAGGGGTCCCGGGTCGAGATCCGCACCCCCGCCCTCCAGGAGTCGCTGCACGAACTCCTTCAGTGGGCCCGGGAGTCCGGCGTACGGCTGCACGGCCTCGACGCCCGCTCCGCCTCCCTGGAAGAGGCGTTCCTCGACATCGCGAAGACCCAGCACGCGCCCCGGGACGAGGACCCGCGTCAGCTCCACGACCTCTCCACCCGATCCGGCGGAACGAAGAGCACGAAGAGCACGAAGAAGGTGACGGCATGACGACCACGACCCCCGTCCGCGACCGGACGCCCGCCTCCTCCCCCACGGGCGCGGCGGCCGTGGCCCGGCGGCTGACCGCCCTCGGCCGCGCCGAGCTGATCCTCCTGGTGCGCAACCGGACCGCGATCGTCGTGGCCCTGCTGCTGCCCCTCGTGATGATCTTCGCGATGCGGTCCTCGCTCGAACAGATCGACCTCGGCGGCACCGGGCTCACCGTCGCGGGCGCCACCCTGACCGGCGGCATCGGCATGGTGCTCGTCCAGGTCGTCTACATGAACCTCGTCTCCGCGTACGTCGCCCGGCGCGAGGAACTCGTCCTGAAGCGGCTGCGCACCGGCGAGATCTCCGACCGCGAGATCCTGATCGGCACCGCACTGCCGTCCGTCGCGCTGGCGCTCGCCCAGTGCGTGCTGCTGGTGGTGGCCGGCGCGATCGCCTTCGACCTGAGCGCACCGCACCGCCCCGACCTCCTGCTGGCCGGACTGCTGCTGGCCTTCGTGCTGATGTCCGCCCTGGCGGCGGCGACCGCCGTGATCACCCGGACAGTGCAGACCTCGCAGCTCACCACCCTGCCGCTGTTCTTCGTCTCGATGTTCGGCTCCGGGCTGTTCATCCCGCTGGCGGTGTTCCCGGACGAGCTGGCCTCCGTACTGGAGCTGCTGCCGATGACGGGCGTCATGACCCTCATCCGGCACGGCTGGCTCGGCGGGGTCGGGGGCGGTGACCTGTTCACGGCCGGGGTGACCGCGCTGGCCTGGACCGCTTTCGGCGTGTTTGCTGTGCGACGGTGGTTCCGCTGGGACCCGCGCGGCTGACATGAAGGGGCTGAGGGGCGTGATCGGTCGGGTACGGGGCTGGCGGCGCGGCTGGCACGAGCGCAGCAAACTTCAGCGCATCGACCTCTACACGCGGGTGACGCTCTGCTCGATCACCTGGTTCTTCGCGGTTTCCTGGGGGCTGCTGCCGCTCGGCGGGACCCTGGAGGAGGGACCGGTGGCGATGGCCCTGGGAGCGGCGTTCCTCGCCGCCAACATCACCCAGTCCGTGCTGAGCGGCCACAACCTGGCTCCGGCCTTCGACGACTACCGGGGCACGGAGCCGTTCCCTCCCAGGCGGTTGCGCCTGCCCGCCGCTCTCCAGGTGGTGATGACCGGCCTTCTGGTGGCACTCGCCGCGGTGGGAGGCGTGAAGGGCCAAGGGCTCGTGCTGCTGGTGCTGGACCTGCCCGTGGCCTTCGCCATCCCGTACGTCATGCTCGTCCCGGTCCGGAAGTTCCTGCTCCACTTCGCCGCCTTCTCGGTGGCGGTCGTGGCGCTCCTGGCGGCCGTGGGAGTGCCGGGCGGGCTGCTGCTCGGGGCGGTCGTCTCGCTGGTCGTCGTCATCCTGCTGGTGCTCCTCTCGGCCCGGCCGAGCGTCTGGAGCCTGTCCGTGATGTGGCAGGCGGAGGAGGCGCGGGACATGCAGGCCCGGCTGGCGGTGGCGGAGGAGCGGCTGCGGTTCGGCCGGGACATGCACGACGTGCTGGGCCGGAACCTGTCGGTGATCGCCCTGAAGAGCGAGCTGGCCGTGGAGCTGGCCCAGCGCGGGAACCCTGCGGCGATGGAACAGATGGTCGAGGTGCAGCGGATCGCCCGCGCCTCCCAGCAGGAGGTCCGCGATGTCGTACGCGGCTACCGGGAGGCCGACCTGCCCACCGAACTCATGGGTGCTCAGGGCGTGTTGCAGGCCGCCGGAATCACCTGCACCGTCGAGGGAGCGGACGGACCGGCCGGCATCGGAGCTCCCGCCGCCGTCCAGGCCGCGCTCGGCTGGGTGGTGCGCGAGACCGCGACGAACGTCCTGCGCCACGGTGACCCGCGCCACTGCTGGATCCGGCTCGCACGAACGCGGGACGCGGTGGTCCTGGAGGTCGAGAACGACGGGGCCGGCGCCACCCGACCGCTCGGCGGCACGGACGACGACGGCGGTGGTTCGGGCCTGGCCGGGCTGCGGGTACGGCTCGGCGCGCTCGGCGGATCGCTCACCGCCGGAGCCACCGGCGACGATCTCTTCCGGGTGACGGCGACGGTACCGCTCACGGCGCCCCGCCCGGATGCGAACGGCCACCTCGCACCGTCCCCCGAGCCTTCCGCCGCACCTGCCGCCCTCCCGGAGGAACGATGACCACCGCGCAGCCCCTGCGGGTCCTGCTGGCCGACGACGAGCACCTGATCCGGGGCGCGCTGGCCGCGCTGCTCGCCCTGGAGGAGGACCTCGTCGTGGTCGCGGAGGCGGCGAGCGGCCCCGAGGCCCTGGCGATGGCCTTGGCGCACCGGCCCGACGTCGCCGTCCTGGACCTCCAGATGCCGGGCGCGGACGGTGTGAAGGTCGCCACATCGCTGCGGGCCGAGCTGCCCCACTGCCGCACCATGATCGTGACCAGCCACGGCCGCCCCGGGCACCTCAAACGGGCCCTGGCAGCCGGCGTACGGGGGTTCGTGCCGAAGACGGTCAGCGCCAGGCGGCTGGCGGAGATCATCCGTACCGTCCACGCCGGGAACCGTTACGTGGATCCCGAGTTGGCGGCCGACGCCATCTCCGCCGGGGACTCCCCACTGACGGCCAGGGAGGCCGAGGTGCTCGAACTGGCGGCGGACGGGGCTCCGGTCACGGAGATCGCGGAGCGGGCCTCCCTGTCCCAGGGGACCGTACGCAACTACCTGTCGTCGGCCGCCACCAAGATCGGTGCGGAGAACCGGCATACGGCGGTGCGTCTCGCACGCGAGCGGGGTTGGGTATAGTAGGCGTCGCGCTTCGGCGCACTGCGGACGTAGCTCAGTTGGTAGAGCGCAACCTTGCCAAGGTTGAGGTCGCCAGTTCGAACCTGGTCGTCCGCTCCGGATACGCGGAAGCCCCGGTCCTCCCGGACCGGGGCTTTCGCGTATCCGCTTCCCGCTTACCCGTTTCCCGCTACGCCCAGTTGGTGCCGGTCAGCACCTCGTACGCCTCGATGTACTTGGCGCGGGTCGCCGCCACGATCTCCTGCGGCAGCGCCGGGGGCGGCTGCTCGCTCGCCCGGTCCCAGCCGGAGGCCGGCGAGGTCAGCCAGTCGCGTACGAACTGCTTGTCGTAGCTGGGCTGCACCCGGCCGGGCTCCCAGGTGGCGGCGGGCCAGAAGCGCGAGGAGTCCGGGGTCAGCACCTCGTCGGCGATGATCAGCCGCTCGGTCCCGTCCTCGGTGGTCCCGAAGCCGAACTCGAACTTGGTGTCGGCCAGGATGATCCCGCGCCCGTGGGCGACGTCCCGGGCCCGGCGGTAGACGTCGAGCGTCGTGCGCCGCAGCTCGGCGGCCGTCTCCGCGCCGAGCTCGCGGGCGATGTCCTCGTAGCTGACGTTCTCGTCGTGGTCGCCGACGGCCGCTTTGGTGGCCGGGGTGAAGATCGGGCCGGGCAGCTCGGAGCCGTTGACCAGGCCCTCGGGGAGGGCGATGCCGCAGACCGTACGGGTGGCGTCGTACTCGACGAGCCCGGAGCCGGTCAGATAGCCGCGGGCCACGCACTCGACCTCGACCATCCGCAGCGACTCGCAGATGAGGGTGCGGCCCGCCCAGTCGGCCGGGGCACCCGGGGGCAGCTCGGTGGAGATGACGTGGTTGGGCACCAGGTCGGCGAGCTGGTCGAACCACCAGAGCGAGAGCCGGGTGAGGACGCGGCCCTTGTCGGGGATCTCGGTGGGCAGGACCCAGTCGTACGCGGAGACACGGTCGCTGGCGACCATGACGAGGTCGCCCGCCTCGTTCCGGTACAGGTCACGCACCTTGCCGGTGTGCAGGTGGGTGAGGCCCGGAACCTGTACGGGCTCGGGCTTTTCTACAAAACCGGACACGGTGCCTCCGCGTAGATTGATCCAGGAGCGGTTCCGATTGTCCCGTATCCGCGGCCCGGTTCTCGCCCGGGGCCCGGGGCCCGGTGGCCTGGGCCCGGTCGCGGGTTTCCGAGGACCCGGGTCAGTCCCGTTTGCAGATCCGGTCGAGGAGGTTGGCCGTGGCCCGTTGGATCCGGGGGTCGGTGTGCCCGGGGCGGTCCAGGGCCGGGGACCAGGCGAAGGTGCCGGAGGCGAAGACGAGCGCGCCGGAGGGGGCCTGGTAGAGCGAGGTCTCCTGGTGCCGGGTGGCGCCCTCGGAGTCCTCGTACGGGGAGTGGGCGAGCAGGATCCGGTTGTCGTGCTCGGGCAGGCTGGTGCGCGGGAAGTAGCGGTCGGCCTCACCGGCGACCAGGCCCGGGATCTCGTCACCCTCGACCGCGTCCGTGGCGTCCCAGAGCCAGTGCTCGGCGTTGCGCACGACGAGCGGGCGTGGATCGGGCACCCGGCCCGCGTACTGGATGCCGAGGAGCTGCTGCTCGGGCCGGTCCACCTCGCGCCACAGGGAGGACTTACCGGGTCCCCGGCGCTTGCGGCAGGTCAGCAGCCGGTCCGCCTCACCGGAGGCCGACGGGGCGAGGCCCACCTGCCAGTACATGGTGTTGGCGGAGAGGAAGACGAGCGAGGTGCCGGAGTCCCGGGCACGCTCGGCGGCCCGGCGCATCGGCAGCGTCCAGTACTCGTCGTGGCCGGGGAAGACCAGGCCCCGGTAGCGGCTGGGGTCGACGCGGCCCGCGTGCAGATCGCGGGCGTCGGCGTAGGCGAGGTCGTAGCCGTACCGCTCGGCCCAGCGGATGAAGTCGTACGCGTGTCCCACGTGCAGTGGCAGGCCGGCCCCGGCGTACGGGCGGTCGAAGGAGATCGTGACGGCGGCGTCCTCCTCGCCGAGCAGCCGCCCCCGCTCGTCCCACGCGTGGTAGAGGCTGGCGCCGGTGCGGCCGTCCTCCGGGTAGAGGTTGTACGCCTGCCAGGTGATGTCGGGCAGCAGGAGCAACAGGTCGGCGGGGTGGTCGTGGCGCACGGTGAAGGGGATGTGCGAGCGGTAGCCGTCGGCGGTGGTCAGGACGGCCACGTACGCGCCGACCGACCAGTAGCTCGGGATCTGGAGCCGCCAGGACATCCACCAGTGGTGGCAGGAGACGGTCCGGTCGGCGGCGAGCGGCGGCGGCTGGACGATGCCGGCGAGCCGCGGGCTCGTGGTGATCTTGGCCGCGCCGTCGCCACCGTAATGACCGATCCGGTAGACGTCGACGGAGAACTGCTGGGGCGGGTCCACGGTGATGTGGAAGTCGATGGCCTCGCCGGGAGCTGCCGCGCCGGGCGAGACGAAGCCCTTGATCTGGCGGTGCACGTCGTCGGCGGTACGGGTGCCGCCGCCGCTGGAGCGGGCGAGGTCGGCGTACCAGGGAACCACGTGGCCGGTGTCGTCGAAGTAGTTCTCGCTGCCGCGCAGCCAGGGCAGCGGGCCCTGGCCGAAAGGATCGCTCACCGCGTGCGCGAGGGCGCCCGACTCCCACCGGCGAATCTGCTCCGCCCCCATGCCGCGCCCCTCCCTCGGATCCTCCGGACAGCTCTGGAGGATCCCCCGGACAACTCTGGTGCGCCGAATGTCAGCGCTGATCCCCAGCACATCACATAACGCACGCGGTTCGTCACCCTTCGTCGCGAATTGGCGGCATCGGAGATGGACTGGGCCCCGTCGGTGAGCCCAGCTGAACCTCGTCGTCGTACCGGCGCGGTACCGGCGCGGTACCGGCGCGACCCTGGCTTCGGGCCGGTCGGAACGTGTCGCCAGGGCCGGTCGGAACGTGTCGCCGAGCCGGTGGGAACGTGTCACCCGGCCGGTGGGACCATGTCGCCGGGCCGGTGGGACCGTGTCACCCGGCCGGTGGGACCGTGTCGCCCGGCGGTCGGACCGTGTCGCCCGGCGGTGGGACCGTGTCGCCAGGCCGGTCGGACTGCGCCGGGCCCTGTGGCTCAGACCAGCCGGACCGGCTTGTCGGAGCGCACTCCCACCTCGGCGAGCCAGGAAAGCAGCGGGTCCGGGTCGCCGTCCTCGACGAGGCTGAGGACCGGGGTCGCGAAGTCCGCCCGGCGCTCGCCGCCGACGAGCAGGGCGGGGCCGTCCAGCCAGTCCAGGCCGGGGGCCGCGCCCGCCGTGTCCACGGCCGCGCAGCAGACCATGGCCGCGACGTGGTCGGCGAGCAGCTCGGTGCCCGTACGCGGCGGCTGGAGCGGGAAGAGGGGCAGCGGTCCCGGCCCCCAGAGGTCGAGGGGGTCATCGGCCGCGCCGGCCCCCGGACCGCCGTGACCCGGGCCGCCGTGCTGCGGACCGCCGTGACCTGGGGCCTCGGCCTCCTCACGGGCGACCGCCGCGCCGATGCCCGCGGCGAGCTCCTCGCCCGGACCACCGGGTCCGCCGGAACCGGACAGATGCTCCATCACCCGGGCCAGGGTGGGGACGGCCGGGTCGGCGGCGGAGGCCCGGGGGACGCCCAGGGTGTCCAGGACCCGGTGCAGCCGCGCCGCTTCCGTACGCCATTTGCGGTCGACGACCTCGTCGGGATACTGCTGCCAGTCCACCGGCGTCCAGCCCGGACCGCTCTCGGCGGGGCCGCCGTGGAAGAGCCGGGCCGCGAGCAGGGACGCCGCCTCGTCGGCCACCCCGGGCTCCTCCAGCAGGTCGCAGGCGGGCCGCTCGCCGAGGCGCAGGGCGAAGCCCTCGGCCAGCCGGTCCCGGCGGGACAGCTCGGTGAGCGCGGAGACGACCCCGGCGTCCAGCCGGGAGGGCCAGCGGCCCATCCGCCAGGCGGGCAGCGCCACCCGGGTCAGCAGCCGGTCCCAGCCGGCATAGGCGAGGCCGACCTGTTCCTGGGCGGAGATCCGCAGCCCGTGGTCGACCGTCCGGGCGCGCATGGACGCGGCCGTCGCCACACAGCGCTCCATCTCGGCGGCATGGTCCCGGCAGGCCCGCAGCAGCATCCGGGAGACCCAGCCGACGAAGGCGAGCGGCGCCCCGCGCACCGCGCCCCGGCCGGGGGCGGCGGCATCGGCGATCGAGGCGTCCAGGCCGCGTACGAAGCGGCGGGCGGCGGCTATGTCGGGGTGCACGGACGGGCCGGTGCCCGCCACCACGGGGGCGAGGACCGCGCGGAGCTCGGCAACCCGCATCCACCACAGGAACGGCGAGCCGATGACCAGGACGGGTGCGGCGTCCCCGGCCTCCGCCGCGGCCCCCGCGCCCTTCCGGAGCGCGCGGTGCGTCCGGTCCTCCAGCCAGCTGTCGCAGTCCGGGGTCAGCGCTATGGCCGAGGGCGCGGGCACGTCGAGCCGGTCGGCCAGGTCCCGGACCAGGCGGTAGAGGTCGGGGGCCCCTTTCTCCGGCACGGGGACGGTCGGACTCGTGGCGGGCCGCGCGCGGGCCACCGAGACGGCGACCAGGACGGTCACCAGCAGCACGACGACCGCGACGCCGAGGACCGTCCAGCGCACGGCGTCCCAGGCCGGACCGGACAGGTGGCCCTGCGCGCCCGCCGCGAACAGCACGACGGCGACGGCCGCGGGCAGGATCGCCACGGCCAGTGCCCTGCTGCGGATCCGCAGCAGGGAGAGCGCTCGGGCCTGTGCGGCCCGCGCACCCAGCTCCTCACCCACATCGATACCGGACACGGCCGGACGTCACCCCCTCTGCCCCGCGACGGTGTTGCTCACTCCCCCACTGTGGCACCCGTCACCGACATCGCAATGCCGGTGGGCCAAGTGCCCGAACGCTTGCGCCGCACCCTAGTTGGGGCTCCGGCAGCCGTCATCCGGATGGCCCAGTCGTCACCCGATGGAATGGCTTTGGGTAAAGCTGCTGACGTGTTCGCCTTCATGGGCAAGCGCCCCGGCCGGCCGGCTCTCCTGGGCGCGGGCAGGGGGCAGCCCCTCGCGCCTGCCGCGTACGCCGGTGGCGTACGGGGGCGGGCGGGCGCGAGGGGCTGCGGGGCCTGCGTGTCTGCGGGGCCCGGCGGTCTGGCGGCCCGGCTCTGCGGGCCTCAGTCCTGCGAGGCCTTCAGGGCGATGTCCGTACGGTGCTGGGAGCCGTCCAGGCGGATCCGGCCGAGCGCGGTGTAGGCACGCTCCCGGGCCGCCGTGAGGTCCTTGCCGGTCGCGGTCACCGAGAGGACGCGGCCACCCGCGCTGAGCACCGCGTCGCCCTCGGCGCGGGTCCCGGCGTGCAGGACGTACGCGTCGGGGGCATCCTGCGCCGCGACGTCCGCGAGCCCGTCGATCGGGTCGCCGGTGCGCGGGGTGTCCGGGTAGTTGTGCGAGGCGATGACCACGGTGACCGCGGCGTCGTCGCGCCAGTTCAGCGGCGGGAGGGCGTCGAGGGTTCCGTTGGCGGAGGCGAGCAGGACACCGGCCAGCGGGGTCTTCAGCCGGGCCAGCACGACCTGGGTCTCCGGGTCGCCGAAGCGGGCGTTGAACTCGATGACCCGCACGCCGCGCGAGGTGATCGCGAGGCCCGCGTAGAGCAGCCCGGAGAAGGGCGTGCCCCGTCGGCGCAGCTCGTCGACGGTCGGCTGGAGCACGGTCCGGAGGACCTCGTCGACCAGCTTGGGGTCCGCCCACGGGAGCGGGGAGTAGGCGCCCATGCCGCCGGTGTTCGGGCCCTCGTCGCCGTCGAGGGCCCGCTTGAAGTCCTGGGCGGGCTGGAGCGGGAGGACCGTGGTGCCGTCGGTGATCGCGAAAAGGCTGACCTCGGGGCCGTCGAGGAACTCCTCGATGACCACGCGGTCACAGGACAGCGCGTGGGCGCGGGCCGCGACCAGGTCCTCGGTGACGACGACGCCCTTGCCGGCCGCGAGGCCGTCGTCCTTGACGACGTACGGGGCGCCGAAGGCGTCGAGGGCCTTGTCGATCTCCGCGGGGGTGGTGCAGACGTAGCTGCGGGCGGTGGGAACGCCGGCGCCGGCCATGACGTCCTTGGCGAACGCCTTGGAGCCTTCCAGCTGCGCGGCTTCGCCGGAGGGGCCGAAACAGGGGATGCCGGCCGCGCGCACGGCGTCGGCGACCCCGGCGACGAGCGGCGCCTCCGGGCCGACGACCACCAGCCCGGCGCCCAGCCCGGTCGCGAGGCGTGCGACGGCGTCGCCGTCGAGCGCGTCGACCGGGTGCAGTTCGGCCACCTCTGCGATGCCG
Organism: Streptomyces sp. NPDC104313; assembly: GCF_055583985.1. Lineage (NCBI taxonomy): Bacteria > Bacillati > Actinomycetota > Actinomycetes > Kitasatosporales > Streptomycetaceae > Streptomyces > Streptomyces sp. NPDC104313. The sequence goes on along the minus strand of NZ_JBVJMW010000023.1, from coordinate 11,609 downwards.
GCGTTGCCGGGGGCGCAGTACAGAGCGGTGACATCGGGGTCGAGGGACAGAGAGCGGCACAGGGCGTGTTCGCGGGCGCCGCCGCCGATGACGAGGACCTTCACGTGGTGCAGCCTAGCCGCCGGGCGCGGGGAGCCCCGACGGCCGCCGGTCCGTGGACAGGTGGCCTCACGTTCCCGCCGTCACCGCGTCACTGCTCGTCACCGCTGGTCGTCGCCGCTGGTCGTCACCGCGGTCGTCACCGCTCGTCGTCACTGCTCGTTGGTGAACTCCTCGACGACCGTGGCGCCCAGCTCGCGGACGATCAACTCGTGGCCGGAGAGGGCGGAGTCGACGAGATCCGGATCATCCGCCTCCGGGGTGTCGTCCTCGGGGGCGACGGATCGCGGCGGCTCCGCCCCGTACGAACGGTGGGAGGTCTCGGGGGCGGGCGCGGCCTCCCGGCCCTGCGGCGGCGCGGAGGAAGGCTGCGGCGCCTGCTGCTGCCCCTGCGGCGGGGGCTCGGACTGCCGCGGGGCGGAGTGCTGGGGCCGGGGCTCGTACGCGACCGGGGCGGCGGGGGCTGCCGGGGCGGGCTGGTACTGGGGTGCGGGGCGCCCGGCGCCCGCGCCGAGCCCCGGGGGCGTCCCGCCGCCACCGGAGGTGTCGATGACCGCTTCGATGCGCCACTGGGCGTTGAACCGTTCGGCGAGGGCCTGCTTCAGCACCTCCTCGCTGCCGCTGCTGGCGAAGTTGTCGCGGGCGCCGGCGTTGAGGAAGCCGAGCTGGAGCGTCGTCCCGTCGAACCCGGCGACCTGGGCGTTCTGGCTGAGCAGGATCCAGGTGAAACGTCGGCGGTTCTTGACCGCCTCCAGGATGTCCGGCCACATGTTCCGCACCTGGGCGGCGCCCTGGGCCATGCTCTGACCGCCCTCGGGCCCGGCCGGGGCGACGGGGGCCGCCGGAGCGGCGGCGGGCGGCGGGGTGACGGCGGGGGCCGGGCCGCTGCCGGGGGCGGACGCGGTGGGCCAGCCGCCGGGGCGACGGGCCTGGTCCCCGTCGGCCGAGACGGGCCAGGACCCGGACCTCTGGGCGGGCTCGGGGGCCTGCGGGACAGCCGGGTGGGCCTCTGCGGGAGCCTGCGGGGCGGGCTCGGCGGCGGGCGGCGCGTAGGCGGGGGGCATCGCGGGTGCGGGAGCGGCGGGCGGCGCCTCGCCCCATGCGGCGGCACGGGGCGCGTCCGGACCCGCGGCCTGGGGGGCGTGGGCCTGGGGGGCGTGAGCGTCGGGGCCCGGTGCGTACCCCATCGCCGCCGCGGCGGCGGGCGGGACGGCGAACCCGGCGGCAGCGGCGGCCGAGGCCCCGCGCTCCAGCCGGTCGAGGCGGGCCTGCAGCGACCGCTCGTCGTCGTAGGCGGCGGGCAGCAGGACCCGGGCGCAGATCAGCTCCACCTGGAGCCGCGGTGAGGTGGCCCCACGCATCTCCGTGAGCCCGTCGTTGACCAGGTCGGCGGCGCGGCTCAGCTCGGCGGCGCCGAAGACGGAGGCCTGGGCCTGCATGTGCTCCACCACATCGGCGGGTGCGTCGATGAGGCCCTTCTCCCCGGCGTCGGGCACCGCGGCGAGGATCACCAGGTCGCGGAGCCGCTCCAGCAGGTCCGCGACGAACCGACGCGGATCGTTGCCGCCCTCGATGACCCGGTCCACGACCTCGAAGGCGGCGGCCCCGTCGCCGGCGGCGAAGGCGTCGACGATCGAGTCGAGCAGCGAGCCGTCGGTGTACCCGAGGAGCGAGGTGGCCATGGCATAGGTCACACCGTCGTCGCCCGCACCGGCCAGCAGCTGGTCCATGACGGACATCGAGTCACGCACGGACCCGGCCCCGGCGCGCACGACGAGCGGGAGGACGCCGTCCTCGACGAAGCTGTTCTCCCGCTCGCAGACATCGGCGAGATAGCTGCGCAGGGTCCCCGGAGGCACCAGCCGGAACGGGTAGTGGTGTGTACGTGACCGGATCGTCCCGATGACCTTCTCGGGCTCGGTCGTCGCGAAGATGAACTTGAGGTGCTCCGGCGGCTCCTCGACCACCTTCAGCAGGGCGTTGAAGCCCGCCGGGGTGACCATGTGCGCCTCGTCGATGATGTAGATCTTGTAACGACTGGAGGCGGGCCCGAAGAACGCCTTCTCCCGCAGATCACGGGCGTCGTCCACACCACCGTGCGAGGCGGCGTCGATCTCGATCACATCGATGGACCCCGGCCCGTTGCGTGCGAGGTCCTGGCAGGACTGGCACGCTCCGCACGGGGTCGGCGTGGGCCCCTGCTCGCAGTTCAGACAGCGGGCGAGGATGCGCGCGCTGGTCGTCTTTCCACAGCCGCGCGGCCCACTGAACAGGTACGCGTGATTGACCCGGTTGTTCCGCAGGGCCTGCTGGAGCGGGTCAGTGACATGCTCCTGACCGATGACCTCGGCGAACGACTCGGGGCGGTAGCGGCGGTACAGCGCAAGGGACGACACACCTACGAGGTTATCGGGGCCGACCGACAACCGGCCCCACACCGCCCGAGCCACCTCACCCTCAGGCCTGCGCACAGCGCCCGGGGCAGCCCGGGGCCGCTCCCGGCGACAACGCCCCCGGAAACGCAAAGGACCCCCCACGCACCCGCCAGAGCCGACCTACCCTTGCTGCCTTCCGGCCCTGGGGGAGTTCAGTCAGATAGCGCCACGTGAGGGGCTGCTGCCCACCTTAGCGGATCCCCACCCCCTCCGGTCCACCCACCCTCCCCCCGCCGAACGACAGCCGAACCACGCCTCGGGCCGCCTCCGGACGATCTTCGGCGAACGTGTTCGCGAGCACCCTCCAACGTCTTGTATTGTTTGCGGCGGAGGATTCGCCTAGTGGCCTAGGGCGCACGCTTGGAAAGCGTGTTGGGGGCAACCCCTCACGAGTTCGAATCTCGTATCCTCCGCCATTGCTCTCACCGGGCAATACGTCGAAGGCCCCCGCAGCTTGCTGCGGGGGCCTTCGACGTATTCGTAGTCTCAACAAGATTCTTCGGATCCCTCCGCACCACTGTCGTCATCGTCGTTGGCCACTTCCCGGATGAGTCCCCGGCCGCTGCGTATCGTCGGTGAGGATGCCGCCCGTCACGTGCTGGCACCGGGCCGCCATCGCCGTGGACGACCAGCCCATGATCTGCGTCACGACCCACTCGGGTACACCGAGGATGAACAGAACCGTTGCCGCAGCGCGCCGGGCACCGTGCAGGCGCCTGTCCCGGACCTCCGCCAGTTCGACGAACACGCTCGGTCCTCAAGATCACTCGCTCGGTACAACCGCCCCGGTCTGCTCCTGCTTGTCGGCGTCGGCGAAGAGGAGCGTGGGTTCGGCGAGGATGTCCCTGCCGGCTTCGCTCTTGTAGATCTCGTCGACGCTGCCGAATCGCGCCTCGGTGTAGTCGAGGTCGAGCAAGGCGGCTGCCTGGCGGACCGATGCCTCGTCGGGTCCCTCGATCTCGACGAAGGTGGGGAGGTCCGGCCAGGTGTCGAAGTCGAAGGCGACTTCGCCCAGGCGCCACTCCTCGCGGTAGTTCTCCTGGTAGCGCACCTCGCGCAGGCCGACGTTGCGGAGGATCTCGGCCATGGCGTGCAGGTCGGACACCTCGGTCTCGATCTCGGTGGTGCCGTCGATCGTCGTGGAGTCGGTGACCTGCTTCAGCGTGAGCGTGGAGCGGGTGGCCTCGTCCCTCAGACGGACCCAGGCGCCGCCTCCGAGGGCGTCGTTCTCGAAGATCTTCCGGGTGAGGAGGGTGCGCGGAAATGCCTGGACGGCTCCGAGCGCTGTCAGCTTGGCCTGGAGGCCGTCGACGTCGACAGCGAGGAACTTCGCCTCGTACTCGTGCTTCATAGGTCCTTCTTCCCGTAGCTCTAGGAGGGGGTGGACGCACGGGCGGCGAGGAGGAGGCCCATGCGGTGGGTGTGGTCCTGCAGCTGTCCGACGTGCGCCTGCTCGGTGAACTCGTTGGTCCGCAGGGTGAGCAGGACGTCCCAGTCGCCGATGAAGTAACGCCGGAGCTTCTCGGGGGATGTGTAGTGCTCCAGCACGTGGTGGCGTTGTGTGAGGGGCATCATGAACTCCGCGCCGAACAGACCGCCGGGCCGGACCACGCGCTGCATGCGGTGGACGAACTCGCCCAACGGCCGGTGGTGGTTGGCACTGTAATGCCACGAGCAGCTCGTCCAGACAGCATCACGGGGGGCGGTGACGGGGTCGGAGGCGAGGAAGTCCTCCTCCACGACCTGGACACGGTCGTCAAGCCCTTCCTGCTTCAGCCGCTCGATCATGCCCGTCGCGTGACCGGTTCTGCCACCCGGAAGTTGGACCTCGCCGCCGTGGAGGGCGAGTGGGTCGCGCTCGATGGCGATGACTCGGTAGCCGGCCGCGGCCAGGGGCACGACGAGTCTGCCGTCGCTCGCGCCGATGACCGTCACGGTGGAGTCAGGCTCCGTACGCTCCTTCAGCGCGGCGAGGAACTGAGGGAAGAAGGTGAGGGTGTGCCGCCACATGCTGGGTGTCTGCACTGGCTTGCTCTCCTTGCGGGTGGGTGCTCAGGACGGCTTGGAGTACCTCGTCAGGGGTGAGACCGGTGGTGTTCACGCGGTGCATCGGGAACGAGGCGTAGGCGTCGGTGATCTTGTCTGCGGTGATCTCGGCGAGGGCGTCCCACCGTGATACGGGCTTGTCGCGCCTGGTGAGTCGGCGCTGCCGCTCGTCCTCCGCGCAGACGAGGTAGTGGGTGATGGGACGAGGGAGGCCCGGCGGCAGGGATATGGAGAGGTTGGCTCCGAAAGCGCGGTGGTTGGCCAGGCAGCGTGCGAAGTAGCTTTCGACGACGACCGGGGTGCCGGCGGACAGGTACCGCTGGATCTGATCGGTGGCGGTGAACAGGGCCGAGAGGTAGAAGCACATGCGTGCCTCTGTGTTTCCCAGCCGGTCGACCTCTTGCCGCTGTGCCTGGTAGGTGGGCGGCACGGTCGGGACCAGTACCGCGCCACGGGCTGCCGCGAGCATGGGGGCCAGGGTGGATTTACCGGTGCCGCGGAGCCCTTCGACGCTCTCGAACGACGCCGGGTCAGACACGTCCGTACACCACGTCCGGCACCGCGAGCGTGAGCTCGTCGGTGGCGGACGGCCGGTGGTCGATGTGGCCGGCGAGCTTGTCGTACCAGAAGGCGTGCGAGTCCTTGCCGACAGCCTTGCAGGACATGGTGAGCGCGCCGCGCGGGTCGGCCTCGATCCGCTCGATCTCCACAGGGCCCCCCGCAGGGAGGCAGGCGACCGGCGCACCGAGCTCGGACAGGTCCTCGTCGAGGATCACCTCGATGTCCAGCTCGGCCGAGGCCAGGCGCTCCCGCAGACGGCTGTAGGCCGTGGCGTCGTTGACGAGGAGCTCGGGGTGATCCGCTGCGTTGCCGACCGGCCGGAGGCAGTGGAGTTTCAGCTGCTCCACCCCGTAGTGCTGCAGTGTGCGTGCGAGCGGCAGGACCTCATCGATGTTGCGTGAGGTGACCGTCATGGTCGCGCCGGCGCGGACGTCGAGCTGCTGCGCGATTTCGAGGGCGCTCAGGGCACTGCGGTAGCTTCCGAACTTGCGGATCTTGTCGTTGGTTGTGCCGATGCCCTCCAGTGATACCCGGAGCAGGTCCAGGTCGGGAGCGATCTCAGCCAGCCGGCGCTCGATCCGGTAGCCGTTGGTGCAGATCTCGACCTGCATGCCCAGGTCCCGCTTGGCGTACCGGACGACCTGGGCGAGGTCTCGGTAGACGAACGGCTCGCCGCCCAGCAGGGTGACGGCCTCGGTGCCGTACTCGTCGCGCATCAGCGTGAGGAGGTTGACCGCCTCGTCCATGGTGAAGGCGTCGGCGTGCTGGAGCCGCTTGCCGTGGAAGCAGTGCAGGCATTCGAAGTTGCAACGGTAGAGCAACTGCAGGTACAGCATCCGGATCCTGCGGATCCCGGTGACTTCGCTGATCACGAGGGTCTCCTTCGAGGCGCTTGCCTGGTGGGAGACCTGATATTGGCGGGACAGGCACGGACCTCGTCACCGCGTATCGGGACGCTCCGAGGACGTCCTGGGACGTTTTCAGCGTGCGGAGAGCGCCTCCAGAATCCCGAGAACACGGCCGGTGTCCGCCAGATCGGGCAGGACCGTCCGAGCACCGGCGCCTGCCAGCTCTTCGGTGCTGTGGACGCCGGAGGCGACCGCGATGATCTCGGAGCCCGTGGCGAGTGCGGCCTCCACGTCCCTCGGGGTGTCTCCGACCAGCACGACGGGCACACCATCCTGGGCGCCCCGCAGCCGCTGGGCACGCTCCCGAGCCACAGCGACCAGGCCGGGGCGCTGAAGGGCGTCGGCCCCGTAAGCGCCCACCGACAGATCGAGGAGGGGATCAAGGCCGAAGGCCGCGACCTTCACGCGAGCGTTGTCCGCGATATTGCCGGTGAGCACCGACGACACCCAACTGCGTCGCACGGAGACCTCCTTCAGGACTTCCCGCACGCCGGGCAGGGCTGTCCCCCGGCGGCTCAGGTCCTGGAGACGCGCCTCACCTGCGCCGGACAGCGCCCCCTCGATAACGGTCCAGTCCGGCTCGGCCAGGCCGTTCCGCTCGAACATGTCGCGCATGATCAGCCGGTCCGTACGCCCTTCCGTCCGCGCCGGACCCGCGGGCGCCCTTCCCGCCAGGGCCGTGAAGGCGGCGGCGTAGATCTCCTTGCTGACCCCGGCGTTCTCGATGAGGGTGTGGTCGATGTCCCACAGGACGATGAGCTCCATGCATCCAGCGTAAATACAGCGGACATGGCCCCCTCCTTCTGTGGAACGTCCCGAAACGTCCTTGCCGCTCCTGACCTGTCTCGGCTTGTATGGCATCTGTGAACGAGCGATTGCACTCCGTGCTCGCCCAGCGCGGCATCCCACCTGAATCACTCGCCGAAGTCTGCGAGGTGGACCCCAAGACCGTTGGCCGGTGGCTTGGCGGGCGCGTTCCCCATCCTCGCCACCGCTTCCGCGTCGCCAAGCACTTACGGGTCGAAGAACTGTTTCTCTGGCCCGCACCGGCGCCGACCACGCCGCAGCAACTCGCAGGGGCAGGGCAGGAGCTGGTCGGGACCTACCAGAACCGGGCGAGCGTCCCGCGAGACACATGGCTGTCGCTGCTCAACGGCGCCCAGGAGCAGATCAGCGTCCTCGTCTTCTCCGGCACCTTCTTCGCCCAGTCCAACCCGCACGTCGCCAAGATGCTCGCCGAGCGCGCGTCAACCGGGGTGCGAGTGCGGCTCTGCTTCGGCGACTCGAAGGGCCGGGCCGCAGCAATCCGGGGCCACGAAGAAGGAATCGGCGACACACTCGCCGCCAAAATCCGCGCCTCCCTCACCTACTACCGGCCCCTGTTGTCCGAGGCCGGCTGCGAGGTGAGGCTGCACGACACCACGCTCTACACCTCCATGTTCCGGTACGACGATGATCTTCTGATCAACCCGCACGTCTGGGGCCAGCCCGCCAGCGCCAACCCCCTCCTCCATCTCCGCAGAGCAGACACCGCAGGCTGGTTCGACAACTACGCTCAGAGTTTCGAAGCTGTCTGGGCCGCCGCACGGCCCTGGACACCAGACCAGGAGGGCCCCTCGCCACATGGGCAGGACTGAGTACTACAACGACCCCAAGGCCCCCAAGGCGAACACCCTCATCCCCGCCAACAACCTGCTCGTCGTCGACGACAACGGCGCCATACTCCTCCAACGCCGCAGGGACACCGGCCAATGGGCCCTGCCGGGCGGCGCACAGGACATCGGCGAGACCGCGGCGCAGTGCGCGGTGCGGGAATGCCTGGAAGAGACCGGCATCATCGCCGAGGTCACGGGCTTCCTGGGGGTCTACACGAACCCGAACCACATCGTGGCCTACACCGACGGCGAGATCCGCCAGCAGTACGAGAACACCTACATCGGGCGACCGGTGGGCGGCGAGCCCACGATCAACGACGAAGCCGACGGCGTCCGCTACGTCCAGCCCAGCCACCTGGACCAGTACGACATCCACCCCAGCATGCGCCAGCAGATCGGCGACTACCTGGCCGGCGCATACCCCTACCTGGGCTGAGCCGCCAGCGCCGCCTCCACCCGACTCACAGCCGCGAGGATGTCCGGCGAAGCGCGACGGATGAACCGCCCCACCGGGCCGCCAGATTCGTACCGGTTGGCGATCTCGGCCAGGCGAGCATCGGTCGAAGTGACTGTGCCATCCGGTGTGGTTGTCATGTCGCAGTAGACAAGCGCATCCACAAGCAGAGCCTCATCTAACAACGGGAACTCGCGCTCCAGCACCTCCATCAACCCGCGCTCCTCGGCTTCCAGCAACGCGAACGAATGGTTCGCCACCAAGCGCACCAATCGCTCATCAGCACCATGCTCGTCTCGGAGAAACCGCGCCCCGTCTAGCGGGTGAAAGCCGGTTTCCGCCAGCCGGGGCGCGTAGCCCACGTCATGCAGCACTGCTGCAGAAAACAACAGCTCAGCGTTCCCTGCCAGGGCCGGGCCGAGCCCGGCGGCACGCGCCGCCACGCCCTGCGAATGCGCCCACCGTCGGGGAAGCACCTCGCTGAGCTCGTTCTCGGCTACCCGCCTCGCCCATGCCAACATCGCTTCTTCCACGGCCCGTTCGATGCCCAAAAGGGGCCAAAATCATTCCATGCCCGGCGTCCCTCAGTGCGCAATCGGTTAGGTGCTGTCAGCAGCAGCGCAGGGGCGGGCGAACTCGCCAAGCGGTTCGTCCATCAGCTTGTCAAGGATCGTGTCGTAGTGGAACGCGCGGCCGTGAAGTACAGCAGTCCGCCCCTCAGCCCCGGAACTGCTACGCACTGCAGGCTTCACCACCATGCTCTGCATCACCTGGGTACGCTGGGTGGTCAGAGTGAGACCAGGGGAGTAGTGGGGCGGGGATGAGGAAGAGCACGCAGGCGATGCCGCTGGAGGTTCGGCAGATTCGTGAGGCCCTACTGAGGGAGTTCACTGACCGGATTTCCATGGACGACTTCGAGAAGAAGGATCCTACGGAGCGGGAAACCGCTCTCTTATCCCGGGCCGTCTCGGCGAGGGCAGCTCGCATTCTGACCGACTGCACCTCAGACGAGGCAGCCGCTGGGGTAATCGATGGCAGAGCCGACTTCGGCATCGACTCCGTGGCCTTCTCCGCTTCCGGAACGGAACTCTGGCTAATCCAGGCTAAATGGAAGAACTCGGGGACAGCAGGCTTCGACACTGAGGCGGCACTCAAGCTAATCCACGGCCTTAAGAAGCTCGATAACCGGGACTTCGACCACTTCAATGAACGCCTGCGACTGCTCGGGGACCGGGTGCACGGCGTCCTCAAACTGCCCACCTGTAAAGTGCACCTAGTCGTCGCATTGATGGGGGACGGCCAGATTTCACCGGAGACACGCAACATCCTGGATGAGGCAGCCCGTGAATTCGGGGGACTCGGCCGTACTGTCGAATACCGAGTGGTGGACCAGGCTGACTTCCACCGGGCTATTCGGGAAGAGCTGGAGCCAGAGCCCATCAGTGTGACCGCGAAGATGACCGAGGGCTGGCACGACCGCGAGACCCCTTACAAGGCCATCGTTGGTGAGGTGAGCGCCGCAGAGCTCGCCCGGTGGTACGCAGACAACGGCGAGCGCCTCTATGACCGTAACGTCCGCAAGTCGCTCGGGCTCACGGGAGTCAACAAGACTTTGGTCGACAGCATGTTGGAGGACCCTGACGGCTTCCTCTACCGCCACAACGGCATCACGGTGCAGTGCGACACCATCGAACGGGAATTCTTTGCGAAGCGGGCGACCGGAGCACCCATCTCCCTGACTCTCCGCAACGCGAGCGTCGTGAACGGTGCACAGACCGTCACCTCAGCCAACCGAGCCTTCGAGAAGGACCCGGACGCGGTGACAGAAGCCTACGTCTCCGTGCGGATTGTCTCCGTAGAGGGGACGCCTGAGGGGTTCGCACAAAGTGTCACCAAAGCCACCAACACCCAGAACCACATGGAGCGCCGGGACTTTATCGCTATTGATCCGGTGCAGAGCGAGATCCAGAAGGACTTCAAGCTCTCACTCGACAAAGAGTACGTCTTCCGGCGTGGAGAAATGGACCCGGCTCCCGAGTCTGGCTGCTCGGTTACCGAGGCAGCCACCGCTCTCGCCTGTGCGTATCGGGACCCCACCTTCGCGGTACGGGTAAAAGGGTCGACCGAGGCTCTGTGGAAGGAAGGCGCTGACGGCGCCTACACCCGCCTATTCGGGCAACAGGCAAGCGCCTACCAGATCTGGCGTTCCGTACAGGTCCTGCGAGAAATTCGGAACGAGCTCACGAAACTCCGGTCGGCGCTATCAGGAAGGGCGGCGTCCATCGCGGACAGTGGGGCGCTACTGGCGGCCCATGTGGTGTTCCAGCGAATCGGCAGCGAGGTGATTGAAGAACCCGACAGCGATTGGGACACGATTCTGCAGGGCGTGCCTGACCAGGTACAACGCGTCCTGGCCGGCCTGATCGGCATGGTTGACAAACTCTTCACCAGCAAGAGCTACATCACGAGTACCTTTGCCAGCGAGGAGAAGTCCAGACAGCTTGTCCAGGCGGTCTTGCTGACGCTCGACGCAGGGAGCGATACCCCTGACCTCTCGGCGTTTGTGATGGCAGCCAGCAAGAAGCGTGCGAAGCGGCCCCCGACCATTCATCTCCTCGTGGACCACGACCTCATCCCCGATGGCACGCCGCTGGCCTACGCGCCCAGTGACACCGAAGAGCGGGCCATCGGCGCCTGGCTCGACCAGGACCCGCGCCGACGGCGGGGCACCTGGCTCAACGACCGCAAAGCGCCGATCCTCTGGGAGGCTGATGGCCGACGCTACTCGCCGAGTGGGCTGGTGAATCGCATCTGGCAGCAAGCCGAATGGCGGGAACAGTGGAGTGCTGTCCAGGGACCCAAGCAGTGGAAAATTCCCGGAGAGGGGACACTGGTGGAGATTGCGGAACGGTTGTGGCGGCGGCTGGACACGGAGCAGGAGCCGACAGAACACGACCAGCCCTAAGTTCGAGCGCCCCCGGGGCGAGACCGTCTGGGCCAAGAGCGCTCGCCCCAGATGCTCTTGCCCGTGGTGTAGGAACCATCTCCCTTGCACGTCTACGCCCTCTGCGTCGGCAGCTTGAGGAGGAGTTGAGAGCCCTCATCACGGCCGTCCGTCCCGATGTCTATGCCGTCTTCAGGGCATGGCGCGGCGTGGCCCGCGTCCCGGTCTCAGTTCTGGTCTCATTCACCGCCGTCCACCAGGGTTCACACCCCAGCCCAGGTCTGGATATTCCGCAAGTCAGGGCGTTCCCACCCACCCCCGAACACGCTTCCTACGACGTCCAGTCGCTCCAGGAATAGCTTCCCCAGCGCAGGTTCGATCCTCTTGCCCACACGGTCCTCACAACTCTCAGTGAACCGTTCCGGGTTCGGTAGAGACTTCAGATTGTGGTTGTGACCTGGGGTTTCGTGGTTGTGAGGTAGTAGTTGGTTTCGTATTCGGCGGGTG
>NZ_JBVJMW010000022.1:3033-103324 GCF_055583985.1 Streptomyces sp. NPDC104313 | reverse complement strand
GCTCGTTTGCGCAGCTCAAGGGGATAGGAGGAGGGGCGTGCCATGACTCAATCCTTTCACGGAATCGAGTCTCTACCGAACCCGGAACGGTTCACCCCTGTGGTTCTCCCGGGCTTTGCCTGGACGCACTCACGACCTGACCGCCGCCCGCGCTCATGGCGTGATCGAGAACTGCCTCACCCGCCAGATCCTCGTCCTGGCCGACCGCGCCTACCAGGGCGCCGACGCCACCGTACGCGCCCCCTACTACCACCACCACGAACTGCCCGGGCATTACCAGCGGTACAACCGGAACCACGCCCGGCTCCGCGTACCAGGCGAACCCGCCTTCGCACAGCTGAAGACCTGGCGCCGACTTCGTCGAGCCCGCTGCTCGACCAACCGCATTGGACGCATCGTCGCCGCCGTCCACACCCTCCTGATCTGCGGATACAGAGGATGAAAGAGGTCACTGAGGACTTTCCGATCATCGAAGTGTCGTCTTTAGGGCGCTGCGGTGAGCCGCCCCTTGTCGTCCAGCCCTGCTGCCGACAGAACACCTGGATGGTTCAAGAGCCGTGCGACCTTGACCAGATGGGCCCGTTGTGCCGATGGCTCCAGGCTTCCGCCGGGCAGCGTTTGGTCTGTCTCGGCCTCAGGTGCCGTGCCGCTCTCGGTGAGGGCGACGGCCCGGAGAATGAGTGCCGCGGCAGCGGCGGCCTGTTCATCCTCCGGCGCCCAGCCCTCGGACTGGGCAAGCTCGCTGATGTGCAGGACCGGGCCATCGGAGAAGTGCCCGTACAAGCTCCGGACCGAGCTGAGGATGTCCGCCATCCGCGTTACGAGGTGCCAGTCACGGACGTACAGGAGACCCAGGTCGGCGACTTTGTTGGGCTCGTTCAGGGTGATCCGCGGATTGGCCCGGCGGGTCAATTGCCACAGCTGGGCGAGGGCTAGGTAGTCACGGCGATCCGCGCGCCAGGTTGCGATCGCAGCGCCGGAGAAACCCCAGTTGATGATCAGGGCGCCGATCGTGCCGGACACCGGCCCCAGAGCGTGCAGGGCGTCCAGACCGTGCCAGCCCAGAGCCCCTGAGACGGTGGCAGGTGCCACACACGCGACGTAGCCGAAGATGAACCATGTGGCGAGGCTGATGTGCACCAGAGCACGGCTTACCAGGGGGTCGTCTTGCGAGGAGAGGGCGTGTCGGCGGAAACGGAGGGCGGTGGAGATTGAGGCGTACGCGAGTCCTAGCTGGAATGCGGTCAGCATCAGCAACGCACCCGGGTCCTGCGCGTAGGCGATGTTGAAATCCATGGGGTGAGGCGCGTCGTTGAGTTCACCGACGAGGAAACCGACGACCATGGTGACGGCCACGATGCAGTAGACCCCGATGGGCCACGCTGTGGGGCTGTGACGGGACGCCACCTTCAACGAGGGCTGCCACAACAGCGACATCACGTGAGTGTGGGCGAAGAACGCGAGGATGCAGAAGAAGACTGCGAGTTCGGCGACGTTTGCGCTTCCCGTGACACGGGCGATGCCACGCCAGACGAGCGGTGTGGCTATCAGGAAGGCCCCCACCCCGATCGTCGAGCACACGGCGATCAGGCGCAGGGCCGGTGATCGCTCTCGTCGCCACGCTGTGATCTTCGCCGTCGTGGTGCAGGACGCCACGGCCACGATGATGAGGTAGACGATGTTCGCTGTGCTCTCAGACATTAGTTCTCTCTGTGGCGTAAGGCAGAGCTTGCAGATGTGGGCGAGCCGCCGCCCGTGCTGGTGATCATGCTGACGATGAGGCGTCCAAGTGTCTCGGCTTCCCGTTCCGGAGGGGTCTCACCGTGGGAGTAGTTCGGATGGGGGCTATCGAAGTAACTGCGCCCCAGCATCATTCTGCTGATGCGTGGATTGAGGGTTGGGAGGAGGCTTGCCAGCAGGTGTTCCTGTAGCTCATGTCCCATACTCTGCGGGTCGTGGCCGAGGAAGGCGTGTGCGAGTTCGTGAGCGATGACGAAGTGCTGGAGAATCGCCGGCGAGCGCTCGTCCACCACGATGGTCAGCTCGTTAGGGCTGTGAAGCAGCCCCCCTGTAAACGGATGCTGCAGCGGGAGGTAGACGATTCGAATCGGGATCCCACAGCTGTCTGCGACAGCGGCGCGGACCTCTTCGAGTGTGGGATGAGGGGGAAGCCTGAGGGCGGAGGAGAGGCGGGTGCGCTGCCTGCGCAGGGAACGGACTTCCCGGACCGTACTGGAGAAGAGGCTCACGGCCTCTCGGACCCCGACCACAACGAACCCTCTCTTCCTGAGCTCCGGGCTGCTGCCCGCTGCGATGTGCAGCCGATGAGAGGTCTGGGCATCAGCTACGGCATCGTGCCGGACCAGACGCGGCGGTTCCTGATTCGTGATTCGTGGATCGCCCACGACTCTGCTTAGGCCAAGACGACTGGAATGCGGCTCGCATCCCAGCAGATGGGCAAAACGAACGAGGCACAGGTGGCAGGTTCCAGCGCGAATCGGGCCGCGGGGAGGCAGATGCACTGGGCGTCACCGGAGCGCGGTCCAGCCGTCAACTGAGATGTCGAAATGTCCCACTTCGAGTCGGCGGCCGCAGGGTCACCGAGGGCTATCGTAGCGATCAAAGTGGCACTAGCCATGGCGAATCTAGATACCGCCCTCGCCTGTCCGGTGTCACGCATGTCGCCTCAACTCTCTTGGGGTGCATGTCTGGGCCATCGACTCTGCCAACGGGGACAAACCTGATCGGGGGGGCGTGTCCACCTAGAGAGTCGCAGTGGGTAGCCTGTACGGTCCCTACGGCATTGATCAAGCGGTATCGGGTTCCTGCTGGCGCAATTCCTGGATCGGAAGCCCGTGCGTGGGGGGACATGGAAGAAGTGCGCGGATTTCGGGGGCGTGTGGACCGGCTGCACCTGTCGGCCCGGGCCCGGGCTGTCTATGCGCGGATCGCGGAGGGTGGACTTATCCTGGCCACCGAGGACGGTCCCGCCCTTTCTGAATTACTCGCTAGTGGCTTGATAGCGCCGTCACTCTTCGTGGAGGGGCGATACGCGGCGCGCGACCTCATGCAAGTCGAACGGTCGATTGTTCAGAGTGAGATTGCGGATCTGCGTGGTCGGTTAGAGCGGATGAGTCAGGTACCGGACCTGCTAGCCGACTTGGCATCCCGGCCAGCCCCCCAGGCGGTCGGTGGCATCGAGCGCCTAGCCACTGTCGACGAGGCGAACGATGCGCTCGCCCGCATGACGGCCGAGATTGAGACCTGTCTCTGGACCGCGCGCCCGGTCGATCGATCCGCGAGCATCCTGAACGCGTCGATCCAGAGGGACTTAGGCATCGCTCAGCGAGGTCTGGAGTTCCGGACGCTGTACCCCAACTCCGCCCGAGTCCGCGATCCGGAAGCGGCTTGGGTGGCCAGGATGACAGCTGCAGGCGCCGAGGTGCGCACGCGGGTTCCGGACTATTTTCGAATGATCATTGCGGATAGGAAATGCGCAGTGATCGAAGCGCCGGAGGACTTCGGCGGCGTAGCGGTTGCCTTCTTCATCACGCAACCAGTGGTCGTCTCGCTCATTGCCGCCTTCTACGAGCAGGTGTGGGCGCGAGCGGAACCCTGGAGGGGGGGACGATGCCAGGGCACCGGTGAAATGGTGACGAATTCCGACATGCGCGCTTTTATTCGCATGCTCATGATGAACATGACGCGGTCGGAGATAGCCAGAAAAGTTGGCATCAGCGAGCGCTCCCTGACGAACCTGCTCAACCGCATATACCAGGCCACCGGCACCAACAACTTGGTGGCCCTGGGTGCGTGGTGGGCTCAGTCCCCTGACAGGGAACATGACTAGAACAGCGTTTCGTCTCAGCAGGGGTGTTGGGCAACTCGGAGACGTGGCCGCTTGGGCCAGGTAGGCGGGGCGTGACGGTCGGGCTGGTGTGAACGCAAGGACGGCGGATTCATGCGGGATTTCCCGTAGCGGCGAGGGGGCGGGGACAGCGAGGTGGTGCCTCTGGAGTTGACTGTGGAGCCTAGCCTCGCGCTTTCATGAAGCGCGGTGTTCGGCAGGTGATCAGGTAAGCGACAGGTCCTCTGACCAGCAAGAATGAGGATTTTCGAGGTCCTTGTTCCTGCCACCGCCGGAGGCACTTCCCAGGTGAAGAAGAGTATCGGGTCCTACCCGCGCGTCCGCGTCGGGGAGGATGGCCGTTCGGTGGTCTCGCAGGCCAGTGCGGTGCTGCTGGTCGAGACGATCCGCAAATCTGGTCTGGACCGGGCGATATCGGGGGCGCTCGCACCGTGGCGGCGACCTCGGGCGGTGCATGATCCGGGCAAGATCGTGCTGGATGTGGCCCTGGCGGTCGCACTCGGTGGGGACTGCCTGGCCGATGCGGGCATGCAGCGGGCCGGGCCGTCCGTGTTCGGCCCGGTGGCCTCCGACCCAACCGTCTCCCGGCTCATCGACAAGCTCGCTGCGGCCGGGCTGAAGGCGCTGACCGCGATCCACTCTGCACGGACCGACGTGCGTGATCACGTCTGGAAGTTGGTCGGTCCGTCAGCACCGGACGCGTGCGGGCAGGTGATCGTGGACCTGGACGGGGTGCTCGTGCTCGCGCACTCCGACAAGCAGGACGCGGCCGCGACCTGGAAGAAGGCCTACGGCCATCACCCGCTGATGGGGTTCGTCGACCACGGAAGAGGCGGGACCGGAGAGCCGGTGGCCGCGCTGCTGCGGCCCGGGAACGCGGGCAGCAACACCGCCGCCGACCACATCACCGCCACCCAACTCTCCCTGACCCAACTCCCGAAACGTCACCGGCGCGGACGGAGCACACTCATTCGTACCGACTCCGCTGGCGGGACGCACGAATTCGTGGCCTGGCTCGCGAAGCGCGGACGGTGGCTGTCGTACTCGGTCGGCATGACCATCACCGACTCCGTCCACCAGGCCGTGCTGAAGGTGCCTTCCCCGGCCTGGACACCCGCGACCGAGCCGGGCGGTGAGATCCGCGACGGTGCCTGGGTGGCCGAGCTGGAAGGCGACTGCCTGAAAGGCCGGCCGAAGGGGACGCGGTTGATCGTCCGCAAGGAACGACCGCACCTCGGTGCCCAGTTGCGGATCACCGACGCCGACGGGCTGCGACTCACCGCGTTCGCCACCAGCACCACCGATAGTCCGATCGCCGCACTCGAACTGCGGCACCGCCAGCGGGCGAGGGCCGAGGACCGCATCCGGGCCGCCCGCGCCGCCGGCCTGCGCAACCTGCCATGCACAAGAGTGACCAGAACCAAATCTGGCTGGAGATCGTCCAACTCGCACTCGACCTGCCGGCCTGGCTGTCGATGCTCGCCCTGACCGGCAAACCCCGCCTCTGGGAACCCCGCCGGCTCCGGCTACGACCGTTCTCCGCCGCAGCCCATCTCGTCACCACCGCCCGCCGCCGACACCTCAGGTTCGGCCGTCACTGGCCCTGGACCGACGTGATCACCAACGCAATCCAGCGACTTGACGCCCTCCCGAACCCAGGCTGACCCGCACGGTTGTCCGTCCCAACAAGCCTGATCACCACACCGGAGCCGTGGAACCCGGCGCTCACCCGACGCGACAGCCGGGCCACCGGCCTACCCGCGACCAGCCCACAACGCCGAAACGGCCCGCCGGACAAACCGACGGACCGTCACGAAAGATCGAGGCCGGGGCGTGCCTGCGTGGAGACGCTTGGGTTTGAATTAGAGGCCGCGGCAGGGTCCTGTCTCACATGGTGGCGCTCGATCATCGGCTTCAGCGCGAGGCTGTCGTGGTTGTTTGCCGTAGAGAGGCCGACGTCGTCCAGACCTTCGACGGCGGGATCAGCGGCCGCGCGATTTCCAACAGCCCGTCCGGAACAATCCAACTTCACGCGCGCCCCGCCCCATGGCTGACCCAGGGACTACTGCTCGGGATCCGGCAGCGTTCCGAGGTAGCGGTTCAGAACTGCTCCGGCACCGAGTTCACGCAACTGCACCAGCAGCTCCACTCCCCGCTTGGTGTCCCGTACCGCGGAGTCGTCCTCGGGAAGGGTGAAGAACGCGGCTCCTGCCTCGACGCCGAAGTGGCGGGCGAGCGCCTGCAGCGGTTCGTCGGTGAAGAACGGAGGGTCGACCTTGAACACGTTGCACAGCGACACCGTGGACTCAAGGGTTGGCTTGCTCTTTCCTGACCGCAGGTTGAAGAGCCAGACCCTGGTCTTACCGCCACATGCCTTCGCTACGCTCTCGAGAGAGTGACGCTTCCCGGATTCCGTCACACGTGTCTTCAGCAGGTACTCCAGCCTGCTGACGAAGATTTCCGCCCCTGAGGCTACTTCCAGCGGCATGCCGGCACGCAATTTCTGCAGGTCAGCTACGGGGATCCCGGTGGCCAGGCTGACTTCCTCATTCGTCTGCGGACGCCCGCTGCGGGGGTAGATGCGGTCGAACAGGAATCCGATGCGCTCCGCGATCAGTGCCGACCACTCGTCCCCTGAGCCGCTCATAGTCACTCTCCTGCCGTGCTGCGCGTGCCGAAACTGCTGGCGCATCGCCGTTGTTCACTGGGGCGCTTGCTGTGATCGTCCCTGCTGTGTCCCTGTCAGGGGAAGGGGCGAGGGCTGCCCTTCGCGGTCCGATGGTCGCTGCAAAACGGACTCTCTCAGCCGACAGTTGTCGGAGCAAGTGTAACCAGCACCAAGATCGGAAAACCCTGCGGCAAGGGGTCGACTCGCGGAGGTGATAACTATTGTTGACATCGCGAGGGTGGGTGCAGCAAGATCTGTGCGGTGCCCGCCGAGGCGTAAGCGCTCGCGAACACGAAGTGCGCGTCGGCGCCTGGCTCCGTGCGCTGCCCAAGGTCCGCGACTCCTCGGGGAGGGCCGCAGGGCGATGTCATGGGCTCTCGGTTGGCCAGTAGGCGCCCAAGGTTCGCGCACGGCGCTTCTGTGTGGGAGGGACGATCTCGGCTAGTCGTTTACAGATCTATTTTCACAACCGCATTGGGGGTATGCGCGCGTGGGAGAAATGTCGACACTGAGCTCAACGCTGAGCATCGGTTTCGCCCTGAATCTGAAATTTACCGTTGCAGGTACCGCGCATCGGTTGCATACCCGCATGCCCCGTCAGCTAGGAGGGCAACGCCCTTTTCCGCCGCAATGTCGGGGTCGGCGAGATGGTCCTGGTCTGCTTGCAACCCTACGGCTGCGGCTGTCGCCTCCCGCAGTGCGGCAAGAAGCCAGTGAACCCACCGATCGCCAAGCTGTTTGGGGGTGGGGAAAAGGTGTGGACAGGTGGAGCGATTGGTGTACTGCGGTGCCGGTGATCTTCGTTCGCATCCGCTCCGCGTCTTGCTGCACACACACCTGTCGAGCAGCAGGCGCACGACGTCCGGGGTATTGCGGGGGGTGTCATGATGCCGGTTGCCCGCTGCAGGCTGGGCGCGTCAGGCAGGCGGAGGTCCTTGCGGCGTCGCGTGTTCAGCGTGTGGGCAGGAGTGGCCCCTGCTCTTGGTTCCTTGGTCCGCATTCCGCGAGCAGCTATAGGTCGATGCCCTATCGCCGAGGCGGCGCCCGAGTCCGGTGCGGCGAAGAACGGTTGCCCGTACTTCCGGCGGGTGATCGACATGCCCCGTACGTGGTTGAGTGGGGGCGGGGGGAGGCGTGTTGCCGTGGCTCGGGGCATCGGGGTCGCCCGTCGAGTCGAAGGGGCACCCTGAACCGGGACCACCGACGAGCGTACGTTCCTTGCAGTTTTCGGATCCTGGGTTCGTGCTGCCGACACGGTTGATCCATCTGTATTCCGCTATGCGAACCGAAAGCCACTCTTCGGCCTGCCTGGAGATGTCCGATTCCGGGCAGCCCGATGCTGCAGCGACCTCTTTTGAATCCCTATGTAACTCGCGAGCCCTCAGGGCACGCCGCAACCGGGCCTCAAGATCTCAAGGGTCCGGCAATAGCGGTTGCTTCGACGCCACAGTGAGCGGAGTTGTCTGGATGTCAGATACAACGAGCAGTACCCTGTCCGTGCAACTGCTGGGCACTCTCCGAGTGTGGTGTCACGATGAGGAGATAGTCATCGGTCCGCCCAAGCAGAAGGCTTTGCTCGCATTACTTGCCACCCACTGTGGGGTTGTGGTGAGGCGCGAGCAGATCATCGACGCACTGTGGGGGCCGGAACCACCTGTCACTGCTGCGAACGGTGTCCACACCTATGTCGCGGCACTGCGCCGGGCACTGGATCCGGTGCGTGCCAACAGGGAGCCTGGGGAGCTACTGGTCACCAGGTCGGACGGATACGAATTACGGCTACCTGTCGAAGCGGTGGACGCGGCCCTCTTTGTGCGCCAGCGTGAGGAAGCCCGCCGGATGGCGGCCGCCGGCCGACCCGAGGCCGCATTCGAGCGGCTGGGGATGGCGCTGGGGCTGTGGCACGGAGAGGCACTCGCAGGGGTGCCGGGGCCGTTCGCCGCAATGGAGCGTGTCAGGCTGCGCGAGATGCGGTTCGCGGCCGTGGAAGAGTGGAACGGCGGCATGATCGCCGCGGGGAAGAGCGAAGAGGCGGTTGTCGTACTGAACGAGGCGATCGTGCAGGAGCCACTCCGTGAGAAACTCCGTTACCTGCTGATGCTCGCTCTCTCCCGGTGCGGTCGGCAGGCGCACGCCCTTCAGGCCTACAGCGAGACCCGTACCTACCTCGATGAGGAACTGGGTATCGAGCCGGGGGCCGAGCTGCGTAGTCTGCACGCCCGGATTCTCGCCGGTACGGTCGAGGGATCCCCGCCACCGCGTGTCCCGCAGCGGGACACGGTTCCCCCGCAGGCCAAGAGGGGAGCCGTGTCTACGGCTCTGGCCGACTTCATGCCGAGCCATCTTCCCTCGCGTGCCAACGTCTTCGTCGGCCGGAGCGCCGAGCTGCGCCAGGTGCGGGAGATGCTCATCCGGGACAGCCCCGAACGCGGCCGGGCGACTCCGATCCTGGCCATCGACGGGCCTCCGGGCGTCGGCAAGAGCGCCCTCGCCTTGGAGTTGGCACACGAATCCCTGGACCGCTTCCCTGACGGACACCTCTATGCGGACCTCGGGGGAACCGGCGACCATTCGCTGACTGCCTTCGACGTTCTGGGTCAGCTCCTGCAGAACCTAGGGATCGCGCGGGCGTCCCTTTCCGCCGATCTCGACGGCAGGGTGATGCTCTACCGCAGCCTTCTGCACGGCAAGAGGATGCTTGTCGTACTGGACAATGCTCTGGGTGCGGATCAGTTACGGCCATTGATACCCCAGGGTTCGGCCTGCCTGATCGTCACCAGCCGCCAGCCGCAGCGTGGGCTGGTGGCCAGGTACGGCGCCCACCGGATCGGCTTGAAGCCTCTGGACCGGGAGACCGCCACTGCTCTGCTCCTCGCGCTGACCGGGGTTGAGCAGGGGGCTGACCGACCGACGGCCGTGATGCGGCTCGCCGAGTTGTGCGGATACCTGCCGCTGGCCATAAGGATCACGGCCGGGAGGCTGCTCGGAGATCCGTATGCGGGCCCGGAGCGACTTGCCGCAATGTATGAGGACCCGGCCGCTCGGTTGGAACTGCTCGCAGTCGAAGGCGACGACGGTATGAGCATCCGTTCCGCGATCGCGATCAGCTACCGCAGCCTTTCGGACGAGGCCGCCCAGCTGTTCCGGGTGTTGTGCAGGGCGGGCGTGGAGGAAGTCGGTCCGCTGTCTGCGGTCCACTTCATGGGTGTCACCCCCGCCGGGGCTGCGAGCCTCCTCGAGTCGATCGCGGACCACGGCCTGCTGGATCCCATGGGGCCGGCGAGGTTCCGGCTGAACGATCTGGTCCGTGTCTACGGGGCGGGCTTGACAGAGGAACAGCTCCCGACCATTCCGCTGCACACCCCACGAAGGCTGGCACTCAGTCAGGATCAAGGGGGAAGCCGAATTGGCGGGCGCGCAGGGTGACATGGGGTCCCGCGTCCAGATGGCTGAATGCTGACCCCTTTGCGCACAGTAGGGGGTGCGGGCCTGGTGCGGCCATGCTTTGATACGAGTCAGTCTCGTATCAAAACTCTTCAAGGAGAGCACTGTGTCCGGTCCCGCAGTCTGGAGCAGTCCGAAGCGATGGTGGGCGCTTGGCGTCCTCGTCATCTGCGTCCTGGTCAATGGCCTCGACGCGACAATCCTCTATGTGGCGATGCCGGAGCTCGTGGAGGCTCTGGGTGCCACGAACTCCGACCTGCAGTGGTTCCACAACGCCTACCTGCTGGTCTTCGCGAGCCTCATGTTGCCTTTCGGCGTGTTCGCGGATCGGATCGGCCGCAAGCGCCTGCTGATTGCGGGCCTGGCCGTCTTCGGTCTGGCCTCCGCCTACGCCATGTACGCTGAAACTTCAGGGGAGTTGATCTTCGGCCGGGCGCTGATGGGCCTCGGTGCGGCAATCGTCACCCCGGTGTCGCTCGCCATGCTGCCCGTGCTCTTCGCGCCGAAGGAGCGGGCGCGGGCCCTGGCGATCTGGTCGGCCGGTGTGGCTCTCGGTCTGCCGATCGGCCCGCTGGCCGGCGGCTGGCTGCTGGAGCACTTCTGGTGGGGTTCGGTCTTCCTCATCAATATCCCGATCCTCCTCGTGGCCATGGTGGCCGGCCTGCTGCTCTTCCCCCACCACGCAGGGAAGCGCGAGCACGCCTTCGACTGGCAGGGTGCAGTGCTGTCCGTGCTCGGCCTGGGGTCGCTCACCTTCGCCTTGACCCGGGCCCCAGAGGAAGGCTGGCTGAGCGCGGAGACGTTGGGCGGCTCCGTGGCCGGACTCGTACTCCTTCTCCTTTTCGTGCTGCGGGAGCGGACCACGCCCCATCCGCTCCTGGATGTACTGGCCTTCCGGAACCGGCACTTCGGTGCGGCCGTGGTGGCTCTGCTCTTCGTCCACTTCGCCATGACCGGATTCCTGTTCATGCTCAGCCCGTACCTTCAGGCCGTGCTCGGCAACTCCTCCCTCGGGACCGGCGTCCGGATGCTGCCCGTCGTCCTGGCCGTGATGGTGGGCGCTGGTACCGCCGAGCGGCTGGCTCCGCGGGTGGGGCCGCGTGGCCCGGTGACCGTGGGGCTGCTCCTGATGGCCGGTGGCCTGCTGCTCTTCACGACGACGAAGGTCGACTCCAGTGACGCCCAAGTGGCCCTCTGCCAGATCATGCTCGGGATTGGTATCGGCCTGACCCTGGCCATCGCGATGCACACCGCCCTCGCCACCGTTCCCGACGAGAAGTCGGGCGAGGCTTCCGGCTCCACCAGTGCCTTCCGGCAGGTCGGCGGCGTCATCGGGGTCGCCGTCCTCGGCAGCGTGCTGGGAACCGCGTACAGGGACGAGATGGAGTCCGCGACCAGGGGCCTCCCCGAGGAGGCAGCGAAAGCAGCGGGCGACACGGTCGGAGCGGCACTGCGTGTCGCGCAGGAACTCGGTCCCAAGGGGGAGGCACTCGCCACGGCGGCGCGCCAAGCGTACGTGGACAGTATGGACCTGGCACTGATCGGCGGGTCCGTTGTACTCCTCCTCCTCGCCGCAGTGGTGTTCGTCTGGATGCCGTCGAAGTCCGTCCCCCACGCGTCGGACGGGCTTGAGTCCGTACCCGTCCGTCCTGCGCCCGAGCGCGTATGATGGGGGTTTCGTGGCGTACTGGGACCGTGTCGACACGCATACGGAGGGGCTGACGGTATAGATGCATGACGTCCGTGAAGGTCGGCAGGCCGGTCCCCGAATGGGGCGCCCGCGCAATAGGCAGGCGGACTCCGCGATCCTCCAGGCGACGGTCACGCTGCTCGGAGAGTCCGGATTCCAGGGCCTGACGATGGAACAGGTGGCGCGGCGGGCCGGTGTCGGCCGGGCGACCGTGTACAGGCGCTGGAAGTCGAAGGAAGAAATGATCATCAACGCTCTCGACACGTTGATGGCCGATTTCGACGTAGCGGAGACCGGAGACCTTCACGAGGATCTGTTCGCCATGACCTGCTGGCTCCGGACCGGGCTGCTGACGGCACCCGAGGGGCGGCTTCTGCCGCACCTTGCGGCCCAGGCCGTCAGCGACCCGAACTTCCCTTCCACGCACATGGAATCCTGGGTGTGCCCGTGGCGCGACGCGGTGAAGGCGGTCCTGCTTCGCGGCCGTGAAAAGGGCCATGTGCGGCAGGACGTCAATCTCACCGGGGTGGTTGACATGCTGGGCGGAGTCGTGATCCTGCGGCTTTTCCTGGGGCAGGGACGGCCGCTTGAGGACGAACAGATCCGGGACATGATCGACGGCGTCCTGAACGGCGCCCTCGTGCGCGATGGATCCACCTCCTGAGGCCGGTCCCGAATACCCCGGCGGGGATGCACGACCACTGCCTCGCCACCCGCCACCACACCCGCTCACATCCGGTACGAGGACGCCTCTCCGCCTGGAGTTGCACCGTATCTGTCGCCGCACGCTGATCTGACGTATCGCAGGCTTCTGGCGCGGGTAGCCGAGGGCTGCTCTGCGCGCCGCCCAGCCGGGTCCGGCAGTGGTCCCAGCGAGGCATCGCCGGGCGAGGTGGCGCCTTCCGTGCCGGACACAGCCGCGCTCAGGAAGAACTGGCTCACTTACTGCATCGCATTCAGGCCTGGTCCAGGCGCTGTACACGTATGACCGGACCAGGCCCAGGATGCGCCATGCGACGATCGGAGTAGCGATGAGTGCCCACCCTCCGCTTTCCCCGCCCCGGCCGCTGGGCGAGGTCCGTAGCTGGCCGAGATCGTTTGCCGACCGGTTGACCTCGCCTCTGCCCGGAGTCACCGATTTCGTCCGGCTCACGCTGCGCGGCGAGCGCCTGCGGCCTTCTGCCGAGGGCCGTGAGCAGATCGCCGACTTGCCCTTCGATCCGCGACCGCTGCCCGATATCGGCCCCAGGGGCCTGTCCCTGACCTGGGTCGGGCATGCCAGTCACGTGGTGCGGATCGGTGGCCTGACCGTCCTCACGGACCCCGTATGGTCGCAGCGGATCGTGGGAACCCCCCGGCGGGTGACCCCGGTCGGCATCGCCTGGGAGGATCTCCCGCCGGTCGATGCCGTGGTCATCAGCCACAACCACTACGACCACTTGGACGTCCCCACGCTCGACAGACTGCCGCGGGATACTCCGGTGTTCGTGCCGGCCGGACTTGCCGAGTGGGTCCGTGCCAGGCGGTTCACCCAGGTCACCGAGCTCGACTGGTGGGAGGCAGTGGAGTTGAAGGGTGAAGCCGGCCCGGTCCGCTTCGACTTCGTGCCTTCTCACCACTGGAGCCGACGCGGCGTGACCGACACCTGCCGCAGCCTGTGGGGCGGGTGGGTGCTGACGGCGCCGGACGAGCAGCGCCTCTACTTCGCCGGTGACACAGGCTACGGCCACTGGTTCGCCGAGATCGGAAGCCGTTACCCGGAGATCGATGTGGCGCTCCTGCCGATCGGTGCGTACGAGCCGCGCTGGATGCTGTCTCCCGTCCATACCTCCCCGGAGGAAGCAGTCCAGGCCTGTGTGGACCTCGGCGCGCGGATCATGTCGCCGATGCACTGGGCGACGTTCCTGCTCTCCGCCGAGCCGCCGCTCGAGCCTCTCCACCGAGTGCGTGCCGCCTGGGAGGCTGCCGACCGGCCCCCGTCAAACCTTTGGGACCTTCCTGTCGGAGGGTCCCGCGTGCTTGGCCGGAATTAACCCTTTGGAGGAGATGCAGAACTGACCAGGAGATCTTCAGACGGGATGCAGTATCTCTTCAGTTGGTCCGAGGCAGACTGACGAGGCGCAAGGCGGCGGGTACAGAAATTTCCGCGGTCGTCTGCTTCTGCTTAGGACTAGAGGAAGGTCTACGCATGTCGTCCAGCATCTTCGGTATTTCCACCGACTATGACGTCATCGTCATCGGGGGTGGCCCGGCAGGAGCCACGACGGCCGGCCTCCTCGCCAAGCGAGGACATCGTGTACTCGTGCTCGACAGGGAACGGTTCCCGCGCTATCACGTCGGTGAATCACTCATTCCGGCTTTCATGCGCCCTATGGAAGAGATGGGGCTCATCGAGCGCATGGACGAGCGCGGTTTCGAGCGCAAGTACGGTGGCAGTCTCGTATGGGGTAACAACCAGGTGCCGTGGAAGTTCGGATTCCTCAAGGGCAAGTACCCGTACGCGTTCCATACTCGCCGGGCCGACCTGGACGCGATGATCCTCGACCGCGCCCGTGAGCTGGGCGCACACATCATCGAGGACGCGACGGTCAAGGAGCCCATCGAGGAGAACGGCCGCGTGGTCGGCGTCCGCTACTCCCTCCGCGGCATGGATGGCGTGCAGGAGGTGCGAGCCGGCCTGGTGGTCGACGCCTCCGGCCAGGCACGTGTCCTCAGTCGTCGGTTCACTGAGGTCAAGTGGCACGAGGAGTTGCGCAACGTCGCGGTGTGGACGTATTACGACAACTGCGAGCGCCTTGAAGGCGACGAGTACACGAACATCCTGATCGAGGGCCTGGACGAGGGCTGGTTCTGGGCGATCCCGATCGACAAGGGAACCATCAGCGTCGGCTACGTGACGCGCTCCGCGACCGCGGGAGAGGGCGGGCAGTCCCTGGAGGAGCAGTTCCGTTCCGAGGTGGGCAAGACCACCAAACTCAAGCACATGCTGGGCAACGCGCGACAGTCTGCGGGCTTCCGTACGGCCCGGGACTGGTCCTACCACTCGGACCGGTTTTACGGCGACGGCTGGGTTCTCGTCGGCGACTCCGCAGCCTTCGTCGACCCCCTGTTCTCCACCGGCGTTGCCCTGGCGTCACTGGCCGGCAGCACGCTGGCGCAGATCGTCGACCAGATCATCAAGCACCCGGAGATCGAGAACAAGGCACTCGACCGGTACGCCACGGCGTATTCGGGATTCTTCGACGAGATTCGCGAATTCGTTGAGCGGTTCTATGACCGGACGAAGTACAAGGAGTTCTACCACAGTCTGGCGCAAGAGATGATCGACCCCGAGCATGAGCGCAAGCCCGCGGATGACTTCGTCACGCTGATTTCCGGCTTGAGTGGAAACCACCCGATGTTCCACATCGGACTGGACGACCTTATCGCGGATGTGTCGCAGCCGGAGATAGCGAAGTCCTGATAGTCCCTGTGGCAGCCGCAGCGACGCGGCTGCCACAGGTGTGTCCGAAATGCTGCTGCATCCGATTGATGAGGGCCACGGGGTAATGACCAGCCATCAGTTGCAGATACTTTTCTTCGATATTGCGCTCATAATAATTATGGCGCGAGGCCTCGGATACCTGGCGACTCGGATTCAGCAGCCGCCGGTCGTCGGCGAGATCCTTGCAGGGGTGCTGCTCGGCCCGACCCTGCTCAACGGGGCGATGAGCGAGACGCTCTTTCCCCACGAAGTGCGTCCGATGCTGATCGGGATCGCCAACCTCGGCGTCGCACTCTTCATGTTCGCCATCGGTCTGGAGATCGAGAGCAAGACACTCAAGGGCAACGGACGGGTGACCGTAGCGGCGGCGATCGGCTCGACCGTCGTGCCGTTCGTCCTCGGTATCGGACTGGCCTTCGTCCTGCTGGCCCGTCATGACACATCCGATACCGGGGCATTCGTGGTCTTCATCGGCCTGGCCGTATCGGTGACGGCGTTCCCGGTGCTGGCCCGCATCATCGCCGACCGCGGTCTGAGTCGCACAGCCATCGGAGGAATCGCCCTGGCCACAGCGGCATTCGTCGACGTGGTGGCCTGGGCGGCGCTCGCCGCGGTCAACGCCTCCGTCGGGGCCGGGGGCAACCATTGGCTGGTCGCCCTTGTCCTGCCGTATCTGGCGGTCATGCTGTTCGTCGTACGACCGCTCCTGATCCGTTACCTCACGCCGGTCGGCAAGCCCGCGCCGGCCCCCCCACTCGTCTTTGCCGTTGTCGTGATCGGGGCACTGCTGTCGGCTGCTGCGACCGAGGCGATGGGCATGCACCACATCTTCGGCGCCTTCCTCTTCGGCCTCGTGGTGCCGAGGAAGGGCGCTGAGGCATTGCGGGCAGACGTCCACGACCGTACAGGGCACCTGACCTCGCTCCTGCTTCCGGTCTACTTCGTGGTCGCCGGGTTCCAGGTCGACCTGGGCGGCATCGGCACATCCGGCCTTCTCGAACTCGGACTGATCCTGCTTGTGGCCGTGCTGGGCAAGTTCGGCGGCACCTATGTGGGAGCCCGGTCGCAGCGGCTGCCGAGGCAGTCGGCCGCGACGCTTGCCGCGCTGATGAACACCCGTGGCCTGACCGAGCTGGTCATCCTCGGGGTGGGGCTCAATCTGGGCCTTCTGGACGGCTCCCTCTATTCGCTGATGGTGGTCATGGCCGTGGTCACCACGGTGATGACGGGGCCCCTGCTCTCACGTATCCGGGCTAAGGCGGCGACGGAGGAAGTCGAGGCAGCGGCCCGACCCGACGCCGATCCCGAGTCTGCCCCGGCAGGAGGCCGGGCGGACGTACAGCTGTAGCCGGCCAGCGTCAGGAGTCGGCGGGTCCGCAGGGAATCCAGGCGTTACACGAGGGGGTACGCATCATGCGCTTGGTCGAACGGGATCGAGAGTTCGCTGTACTGGAGGACATGCTCTGCCAGAGCGCCAACGGCATGGGCCAGGTGACGCTCGTCGCGGGCGGCATCGGTTGCGGAAAAACAGCGTTCCTGGCCGAGGTGGCCATCCGTGCCGCCCGACTGGGCTTCCAGGTCCACGGTGCGGCCGGCTCACTGGCCGAGCGGCAGTCACCCGGCGCCGTAATCGGCCAGTTGCTGCGGTACGTGGACCTTCCGCCCCAGGACAGGAAGGCTCTGGCGGCACTGTCGGGCCGGCCTACCGGGCGCGGCGGCGCGGGCTCGGCGGTGACGGAGCTCGGCCCGTCCGCCCTCGAGCCGGAGACCGCCCGTACCCTGCAACGACTGTGTGCCGCTGTTGAACAGAGCGCGGAACTCACTCCGCTGCTGCTGTGCGTCGATGACGTCCAGTTCATGGACTCGCTGTCCGTCCACTGGATGCTGTTCCTCCTGCGGAGGCTGAACCCCGCTCGCATCACGCTTGTGATGAGCGAGTGCACACTGTCCCGGCCAGCCGATCCGCGGCTCCACGCCGAGCTGTTGCGCCAGCCCGGCTACCGGCCGATGGCTGTGGAGCGGCTGACTCCCGCCGGAGTGACCGCAGTCCTGTCCCAGCACTGCCCCACCGGTATCGCGCAGGCCCTGGCGGCCGACTGCCACGCGGTCAGCGGCGGCAATCCGCTGCTGGTAAGGGCGCTCGCGGAGGACAGTCGGCACCTTGGGGCCGAAGTTTCGAAGGCCGGCGCGACGGGAGCCGGGGAGACCGGGCCCCGGCTCACGGTCGGCGATGCGTACCTGGACGCCGTGACAGGTTGCCTGCACCGAGGGTGGCCGGCCCTGCTGCGCATCGCCGAGGCGCTCGCCGTGTTGCACGACGACAGCGCCGCACCGGAACTGGTGGCCCAGCTGGCCGGGGTGGAAGGTTCCGTTCTGGCGCGCGGGATGCGGGCGCTGGACACCGCAGGCCTGCTCGCCGAAGGACGGCCGCGCCACCAGGCGCTGCGCACCGCCGCCCTCGGCGGCGTCACCGGCGAGGAGCGCTCCGCGCTGCACCGACGGGCCTCGGCGCTTCTTTACGAAGAGGGCGCGTCGGCCGTCGAGGTCGCTCGGCACCTGCTCGTCGCCAGCGAACCCTCCGGCTTCCCATGGGCCGTACCGCAGCTGCGGGAGGCCGCCGAACGGCACCTGGCGGCGAGCAGGCCGGCCGAGGCGCAGGGCTGCCTGGAAGCCGCCCTGCGGGTGTGCGGCGACGAGTCGGAGCGCCTACACATCAAGGCCCTGCTGGCCGGTACGGCGTGGGTACTCGACCCATCGATAGGCGCCAGGCATCTGATGGAGCTCGCCCACGCGGTACGCGACGGGCGACTGCCCGACCACTACTCCCTCATGCTGGCCAAGTACTTGCTCTGGCACGGCAGGTACGACGAGGCCGCGGATGCCATCGGACGGATCATCCGGAGCGGGGACGAGCCCGATCCGATGGCCGCCGCCGAGGCACGCGCCACCCGGGAACTTCTCTCCGCAACCTACCCCGGACTTGTGCCCGGTGGCTCGCGATCGAAGTCGGCGCGGCAGAGGGACTCCCTCCCCGGCGACCCGCGCAGCAGGGGAGCGGCCGCACTCTCCGACGTTCTGAGGCAGGGAGCGGGGCCGGAGGCCGTCGCCGCCGCCCAGGCGTCGATGCGGGCCATGCGACTCGGGAGGAACACGCACGAGTGGCTCACCTGCGCGGTCTCCGCCCTGCTGTTCGCGGACCGGATCGAGGAGGCCGCCGGGTGGTGCGACCACTGGCTGGCGGAATCCCGCAGCCGCCGGGTGCCCCTCTGGATCGCTGAATTCTCCTCGCTGCGAGCAGGAATCGCACTGCGTCAGGGCAGCCCGCTCCAGGCCCGGGAGCTCGCCGAGGCCGCCCTGGCTCAGGTGTCCCCGGAGAGTTGGGGCGTGTGCATCGGCGGGCCGCTGGCCAACCTCGTCCAGGCCAACACCGACATCGGCGACCACGCCGCGGCGGCTGGGTACCTCGAGGTCCCACTTCCGGCGGGCATGTTCCACAGCCGCTTCGGCCTGTACTACCTGCACGCTCGAGGCAGTCACTACGTGACGACCGGCCAGCCCCAGGCTGCGCTGGACGATTTCCTCAACTGCGGTGAGCTGATGGCCCGGTGGGGCCTGGACCAGCCGGCACTTGTCCCTTGGCGCTCCGGGGCGGCCCGCGCGCGGCTCGCCCTGGGAGACACCGCAGGTGCCCTTGCTCTCACTCGCGAACAGCTTGCGCTTGCAGGGGGTGGGCTCTCCCGCACCCGGGGGATCTCCCTGCGGGCCCTGGCCGCAGCGAGCCGCCCGTCGCAGCGCGGCAGTCTGCTGACCGGGGCCGTGGCAGTCCTGGAGGAGTCAGGCGACCAGCTCCAGCTGGCCGGAGCGCTGGCCGAACTCAGCACCACTCACGCCCGAGCCGGACGGTTCGACCGCGCAGAAGCACTGCTCGGCCGCGCCGCCGGGCTTGCCGAGGAGTGCGGGACACCAGCCTTCGCCGAGGAACTGCGATCAGCCTGGCCCGTGCCGATCGGGTCCGCGAGAAGAGAGCAGGGAACCACAGAGCGGGCTTTGCGTCTGCTGAGCCCGGCGGAACGGAGGGTGGCTGCTCTCGCGGCCGGAGGCCGTACCAACAAAGAGATATCCGATGGCTTGGGAATCACGGTCAGCACGGTCGAGCAGCACCTCACCCGCATATTCCGGAAGCTCGGCGTGCGTGCCCGTGGTGATCTCCCTCGGGGCGACGCCATCGAAGCGGCTGCCAGTTGACGCGCCGTCTCGGCAGACACACCGACAGGATCAACGAAACCGAGTGATCGAGGAGAAATGAAGAACATCATGGGACGTAAAGAGAAGTACGATGTGGCCATCCTCGGCAGCGGCATGGCCGGCGGTATGCTCGGTGCCGTTCTGGCGAGGAACGGAGTCAAGGTTCTGCTGCTGGACGCCGGGACGCATCCGCGGTTCGCCGTCGGTGAATCCACGATTCCGTACACCTCGGGTATGACGCGGCTCGTCGCCGATCGTTACCAGGTTCCTGAACTCCGAGCGCTGTCCAGCTTCAAGGGAATCCGGGACAAGGTGTCGCGGAACTGCGGTCAGAAGCAGAATTTTGGCTTCGTCTATCACCGCGAGGGCCGGTCCCAGAACGCTCAGGAGATCAATCAGCTGGTGGTGCCGTCCGTGCTGCGTACGGAAACCCATCTGTTCCGGCAGGACATCGATTCGTATCTCTTTCATGTCGCGGTCAAGTACGGCGCCCACCCGCGTTTGAACACCCGGATCGTCGACATCGAGACGGATCCGGACACGGGAGCCGTCCTGCGTACGGATGGCGGCGAGGAGTTCCGTGCCAGCTATGTGGTGGACGGGAGCGGATTCCGCTCGCCGCTGGCCGAGAAGTTTTCCCTGCGTGAGACGCCCACCCGGGCCAGGACGCACTCGCGGTGCCTGTTCACGCACATGACAGGTGTGGAAGCCTTCGACAAGTCGCAGGCCGCCCGGAATCACGACCAGCCCAACCCCTGGCACCACGGCACGCTGCACCATGTCTTCGACGGTGGCTGGCTGTGGGTCATCCCGTTCGACAATCACGCCGACTCCCTCAACCCGCTGTGCAGCGTGGGCCTCACCCTGGACCCGCGGGTTTTCCCCAAGGGCGACCAGTCCCCGCAGCAGGAGTTCGACGACTTCCTGCAGCGGTTCCCGGAGATCGCCCACCAGTTCCGCGGTGCCAAGGCGGTACGCCCCTGGGTCTCCACCGGCCGGCTCCAGTACTCGGCCAAGCAGGTGGTCGGCGAGCGGTTCTGCCTCACCTCCCACGCGGCAGGCTTCATCGACGCCTTGTACTCGCGCGGCCTGACCAACACGCTCGAGCTCGTCAATTCCTTGGGCTGGCGCATTATCCAGGCCTCCAAGGACGGCGACTGGTCCATGGAACGATTCGGATACCTGGAGGAACTCCAGCAGGGTCTTTTTGACTTCCACGACGATATTGTTTACAGCTCGTTCGTGGGATTCGGTGACTACGAGCTGTGGAACGCGGTCAACCGCACCTGGATGCTCGGCACCATGCTCGGTAACGTCATGCTGGAAGACGCCTACTACAGGTTTGAGCGTACGGGGGATGACTCCGTCTTCCGGGAGCTCGAGACGCACGGGCACCCGGGATCACCGCTCCCGGTCAGCTCCGGATTCAATGAGATGGGGCGGATCACCAGGGAGCTGTGCCGTGAGGTCGAGGCGGGGATCGAACGGCCGGGTGACGCCGCGAAGAAGATTCTGACCTACATCCGTGACGCAGATTTCATCGCCCCGTCATTCAAATTCGGGGAGCGGGACACTCGGTGCTTCGCCATGTCTCCCACCAAGATGGCGATGAACGCTCGTTGGTGCCGGAAAGATGCCCCGCCGGAGATCGGGAAGCGCATGATCAATGCCAGTAAGGGGCTTGTGCGGATGCGGCTTCGGGCCGGTCTGTAGTCCCCACCCCTATCGCTTCTTTAGGGGTCCCCGGGAAGTCCCGTCACTCGAGTGAGCAGGGGGTTTTCCCGGGGGCGGTCGGCTCATACTCTGAAGTGCAGGCAACCAGTGGATATCCGGCTGCGCAAGGCAGTCGTCGAGGTCCCGAAATGCGCTTGCACTTCCCGGCGCGGCGCGACCGGGACCGGCCTATCACTCCAGGACGAGAAGGCAGCGAATGAACCCGCACGCACCGCTTGACCCCGCGGACCTGATCGCCGTCGTCGGCATGGCCGGCCGGTTCCCAGGAGCCCCGGATACCGACAGTCTCTGGAAGCTCATGATGGACCGCCAGGAGGCTGTCCGCCCGGTACCGCCGGAGCGCTGGGACAGTGCGGCCCAGCTCGACCCGCAGTTGCGCATTCCGGCGGTCGGCGGCTTCCTGGACGACATCGATCTCTTCGATGCGGGGTTCTTCGGCATATCACCCCGCGAGGCCGCCGCCATGGACCCTCAGCAGCGCCTGCTGCTGGAGGTGGGGTGGCGAGCCCTCGAGGACGCCGGCCAGCGGGTCTCCGATCTCGCCGGCAGCCGCACGGGCGTCTACGTGGCGACGGTCTGGCACGACTACGAGCTTCTGCGCAAGGCGCGTGGCGCTCGTCACACCTCGCACACGCTGGTGGGCACCGGACGCGACATCCTCGCCAATCGGCTGTCGTACTTCATGAAACTGCGCGGACCGAGCCTGGCCGTCGACACCGGCTGCTCCTCCGGACTGGTCGGTCTCGACCTGGCGGCTCAAGCGCTGCGTCAGGGAGACATCGAAGCGGCGATCGTCGGCAGTACCAACCTGATGATGGACCCCCATGTGACCGTGGGACTCACCCACTTCGGAGGCCTCTCCCCCGACGGCCGCTGCGCCTCCTTCGCCAAGTCGGCCAACGGCTTCGTGCGGGGTGAGGGCGTCGCCGCGGTGTATCTGAAGACACTGCGCAGAGCGCTGGAGGACGGCGACCGTGTCCACGGCGTCCTCGTCAGCACCCTGACGAACAATGACGGCGGCGGCCACAGCCTGGTGAGTCCGAGCCAGGAGGGCCAGGAGGACCTGCTGCGCCGTAGCTACGGGCACGGGAGCGTGCCGGCAGCGGCCCTCTCGTACGTCGAGGCGCACGGAACCGGTACCAAGCGCGGCGACCCGACCGAGGCGGGAGCGCTCGGCACCGTCCTCGGCCTGGCGCGGTCGGCGGGAGACCCGCTGCCGATCGGCTCGATCAAGACCAACATCGGGCACCTGGAGGGTAGCTCCGGGCTCGCAGGGCTGATCAAGGTACTCCTCTCGCTTCGCCACCGGATCGTGCCACCGACCCTGCACGCCGAAGAGCTGAACCCCGACATCCCCTTCGACGAGCTGAACCTCAGCGTCGTACGGGAACCCCTGAGGCTGCCCGCTGAGGGCCCCGTCCACCTCGGCGTCAACTCGTTCGGCTGGGGCGGCACGAACGCCCATGTCGTTGTCGCGAGCCCGCCGCCGGAGGCAGCGGACCCCATCCGCCCTCCGGTGTCCCCGGCCACCGGTCTGCCCGCGGTCGTCACTCTCTCAGCCCGTAGGGCGCCGCTGCTCGCCCGGCGGGCCGCGCAGTTGCACGACCAGCTCGCGGCCAGGGACGCCGACGCCGTCGATGTGGCCGGGGCACTGGCGTGGCGTCGCGACCACTTCGCCGACCGGGCGGCGTTCGTCGCCCATGACGCTCAGGAGCTGAGCAGCGCACTCCACGCACTCGCCGGGTCCTCCGCCGACGGCGCCGAGGCGGCTGGCGTGGTCACCGGACGATCGACACCGCGCGGCAGGACCGCCTTCGTCTTCCCGGGACAGGGCTCGCAGTGGCGGGAGATGGGGCACCAGCTCTACCGGGACAGCGGTCTGTTCGCCTCCGTCGTCGACCGTTGCGCCAAGGCGCTCGCCCCGCACGTCGACTGGGACCTGCTCGACATCTTCGGCGGCGGCACGGCAGGCGACAGGACCGGTGGCGACGCACTGGACGGCATCGCCGGGGAGTGGACCGAGCGCACCGATGTGCTCCAGCCCGCCCTGTGGGCGATGTCGCTCGGCCTTGCCGAGCTGTGGAAGGCGGCGGGCGTCACACCTGACGTCGTGGTCGGTACCAGCCAGGGAGAGATCACCGCGGCCACGTTCGCGGGAGTCCTCTCGTACGACGACGCCGCGCTGATCCTGGCCCGCCGGGGCGCTCTCATCGCCGACCGGGTGTCGGGGCGCGGGCTGATGCTCGCGGTCGATCTCGACCGCGAGGCCGCAGTGCGGGCGATGGAGGGGTTCGAGGACATGGTGTCCTTCGCCGCGCACAACGGCCCCCACTCGTGTGTGCTTTCCGGGGACAAGGACTACATCCTCGCCCTGAAGGAACTGCTGGAGGCCGACGGCACGTACTGCGGCCTGGTGAACATCGACTACGCCTCGCACAGCGCCGGGATGGAGGAGCTGAGCGAGGACCTCATGTCTGCGCTGGCCCCGCTCAGGCCGGGAGCCGGGAACACACCGGTCATGTCGACAGTCCACGCCCGGGTGGTGGAGGGCACCGAACTCGACGCGGACTACTGGGTCCAGAACCTGTGCAAACCCATCGAGTTCGTCGCGTCGATGACGGAGCTCTTCAACGCCGGCGTCACCCATGTCGTGGAGGTCAGCCCCCACCCGGTGATCGCCCCGTCGTTGGAGCAGCTCGCGGCCCAGCACTCCACGACACCCGCTGTTCTGACCACCCTGCGCAGACGGCAGGGCGGCGTCGGAGACTTCGCCCGGGCCCTCGCCCGCGGCTACACCGCCGGCCTTGAGCCGTTCGGCACCTTGCCCCGGGACAGCCGCTACCCGGTGCCCGGCTACCCCCTGGAGCGGGAGAGCTTCTGGCCCGCCGTAGGGCACCGCCGCACCGCCGGCGCGGCCCAGGGCTTCGAGGCCCCGCTCGCTCCGGCACCCGGTCGGCCCGGCGTCTGGCAGGGCGCGCTGGAGCTGTCCCTGGAGGACCAGCCCTGGCTCGGCGACCACAAGCTGTACGACACCCCCGTGCTGCCGGGTGCCGGGATGCTGGCCCTGGTGCTGCACACCGCCCTGGCGAGGACCGGAGCGGTGCCCGGCAGGCTGACCGACATCGCCTTCCGCAAGCAGGTGATGCTGGAGCAGGAAGCAGTGCAGTTCACCACCGAATGGCAGGACACCTCGGGCGGAGGCGACCTACGGCTGCTGTCCCTCCCCGAGGGCGCCACCGCATGGGATGTCATCGCCACGGCGCGCGCGTACCAGCGGGAAAGCACTGCCCTCGCGCCCGTGTTCCCCGACTGGGCCACCGGACTTGAGTCCGCCGACCCGGAGGATTTCTACCGCCGGTGCGCCGAGCTCGGCCAGGTGTACGGCCCGGCCTTCCAGCGCATCCGGAGCCTGTACCGGCACCCCTCGGAGGACGAAGCGCTCGGCGAGGTGCACCTGGACGGGGAGCTTCGAGCGAGCAACCGCCCGCACATACTGCACCCCGCTCTCTGGGATGCCGCGCTGCAGGTCAGCCTGGCGCTGAACGACGGCGGTGAGGTGCTGATGCCGACGGCCGTACGATCCGTCCACGTCCTCGCCACCTCACTGGAGCCTGTCGAAACCCTGTGGTCGCACGTACTGCGCCGGGAGGACGGCACGCACGACGTGCACCTCTTCGACGCCGGGCGGAACGCCCTGCTGGTGATGGAGGGCCTGGTACTCCAGCCGCTGCCCAGCGGTGACGGGTACGACGCCGACGCGGACCGGCTGCATCGCATCCGCTGGAGCGAGATCGCCGCAGCCGAGACCTCCGACGGCCCCGTGAACGCACCGGGACGATGGATCGTCTGTGGCGGCACCGATGCCATGGCGCAGGCTCTGGCCGGCGCGCTGACCCTCGCCGGGGCGGAGGTCAGCCACCTCGGCACCGACGCCTGCCCACCGGATTCCCTGGCCGATGTGTCTGATGCCACCGGCGTCGTGTTCGTGGCACCGCGTTCCTCGGCCGGTCCCGACGCGCAGCAGCGCGGCCTGGGCCACCTCACCTCGGTCATCCGGACCTGTGCGGGCCTGGCCACTCTGCCCCGGCTCATGGTGGTGACCGATCGCGCCCAGGCGGCCGACGGCACGGAGACGCCCGATCCTGGCGCCGCGCTCTACTGGGGTTACGGCCGCGTCGCACAGCGCGAGCACTCCGAACTGGAGCCCCGCCTCATCGACGTGGACGCCTCCGACCCCGATTGGGCCGAAGCCTGCGCGGCGGCGATCGTCACCGCCGGGGGAGCGGACCAGCTGGCCCTGCGCCAAGGACGGCAGTTGGCCGCCCGTATCACCCGGGACAGCACCGACGAAACCTCCCTCGCGTCCGGCGCGTTGCCCGCCTGGCGCACCGGAAGGCAGCCCTTCCGGATCGAAGTCGCCCGGCACGGCGGCCACCTGTCGGCGGAGTTCCTGCCACTGGCACGCCGGGCCCCCGGCCGTGGAGAGGTCGAGATCGAGGTGACCGCCGCCGTGCTGTCACCCGCAGACGCACGCGAACCGGCGGCCGACGGCAGCCGCCCTTCCACGGGCGCCGACGCGTCGCGGGCCGGCCGGGAGTGCGTCGGCCGGATCACCGCCGTGGGACCGGACGTGTCCGCCCTGCGCATCGGCGACCGGGTTGTCGCGGTGTGCCCCGGCGCCCTCGCCGGACACGCCCTGGCACCGGCTGCGCATGTCCTGCGGATTACCGAGCGGCTGAGCGACGCGGAGGCGGTGGCCCTGCCGCTGCCCGCGGTGACCGCCTGGTACGCGCTGACGGAGGTGGGCCGGCTCACCCCGGGAGAGGCCGTACTCGTCCACTCGTCCTCCCTCCCGGACTCCATCGCAGCCGTCCAGGTCGTACGGAACCAGGGAGCACGGGCCTTCGTCGCCAGGGCATCGGGGTCAGCGGCACGTGAACTGCTCCGCGGAGCGGGGGCCGAACTCGTCCTCGACACGGAGGACTGCGACTGGCCGGAGGCGGTGCGCGAGGCCACCGGAGGGCGTGGCGCCGATGTGGTCATGGGACCGCAGACAGGTCCCGCTGCGGCGGAGGCCCGGGAACTGCTCGCCGAGGACGGGCGCCTCATGGAGATCGCCACGGACGGCTCAGCAGTAGGCCCGGCCCTCGACCGCGAAATTTTCCGCAAGGGCACCGGCTTCAGCTCCGTCGATGTGGACGGGCTGCGCGAGCGCAAGCCCGAGACGTTCGCCCGCCTGCTGGCCACGGTCTGGGCCATGGCCGCCGAGGGCAGGCTCGCGCCGCTGCCGATCCACACCCACGACTGCGCCACGACGAGCGGGACGACCGCAGAGATCACACACGACCATGACCTGGCGCGGCTGGTGCTCACCGGGCTCCCGGGCGTCGGCCACGTCGCTCCCGAACCGATGCCGGGCGGCCGGTTCCGCGCGGACGGCAGCTACCTGATCACGGGTGGACTGGGCGCCCTCGGCCTGTCACTTGCCGAGTTCCTCGCCGCCAACGGGGCCGGCACTCTCATCCTCGTCGGCCGCTCGGCTCCGAACGCCGAAGCCGCCGAGCGCATCGCCGCGCTGCGTGAGCGGGGAACCGGGGTCGAGAACCTGCGCTGCGACGTCACCGACCGCACGGCGCTGCGGCAGGCGCTGGAGGGCCTGCGCGAAGGCGGTCTGCCACCGCTACGAGGCGTGGTGCACGCGGCCGGCGTGCTGGCCGACGCCACGATCACCCATGTCACTCCGCGCCAGATCGCGAAGGTGCTCCAGCCCAAGGCGGACGGTGTCCGCAACCTGGACGCGGTCACCGCCAAGGACCCGCTGGACCTCTTCGTGATGTTCTCCTCCGCGGCGGCCTTGGTGGGCAACCCGGGGCAGGCGGTGTACTCCGCGGCCAACGCGTACCTGGACGCCTTCGCCGAGTCCCGTCGCATGCGCGGGCTGCCGGCCCTGAGTGTGCAGTGGGGACCGTTCGACGGGATCGGTCTCGCGGCCGAGGACGCTCAGGCAGGCGCCCGCCTCGGGGAGCGCGGTCTGGAGAGCTTCTCCGCCGGAGAGGCCTGGGAGGCACTCGTCAGGCTGCTGCACCAGGACCGGCCGGTGGTCGGATACGTCCCCGTGGACACACGCCGGTGGTTCGACGCCTACCCCGGCACTGTCTCGCTCAGCGCGTGGAGCGAGCTGTACGCGGCCCTCGCGGAGGACAGCGCCGCAGTCTCGGGAAGCGCCTTCCTGGACACGCTGCTCCGGATTCCGCAGGAGCACCGCCCGGCGCTGGTGGAGGCCAAGGTGCGCGAGCTCGCCGCCCGGGTGCTGAGGCTTGATCCCGAACGCCTCGAACGGGACGCCCTGTTCGACTCGCTCGGTCTCGACTCACTGATGAGCCTCGAACTGCGCAACCGGCTGGAAGCGGCCTTCGGGCTGCGGCTCTCGCCGACCCTCCTGTGGACCTACGGAACCCTCCAGGCCCTTTCGGGCGCCTTGCTCGCTCAGACGACTCCGACGGACGGGGCGCAGTGATGGCCGGCCCGGCAGGCCGTCCCGCGCACCCCAGCCCTCTACCGCAAGGAACCTCGATGCAAGAGACACATGCCTCCGCGGGAGGCAAGCAGACCCCTCTGACCAGGGCGCTGGACACCATTCGCACGCTCAGGCAGCAAGTCGGCGAGC
Source organism: Streptomyces sp. NPDC104313 (assembly GCF_055583985.1). Taxonomy (NCBI): domain Bacteria; kingdom Bacillati; phylum Actinomycetota; class Actinomycetes; order Kitasatosporales; family Streptomycetaceae; genus Streptomyces; species Streptomyces sp. NPDC104313. The sequence goes on along the minus strand of NZ_JBVJMW010000022.1, from coordinate 75,524 downwards.
AGCGGGAGAACCAGCCCGTCGCGGTGATCGGCGCGGGTCTGCGGATGCCCGGAGGCATCGAGGACCTCGACGGATACTGGGCGGCGCTGGCGGAGGGGCGGGACGGGGTGCGGCCCATGCCGCCCCATCGCAAGGGCCCCTTCGCCGAGGACTGGGAAGGTCTGCCGCAACGCGGCGGATTCCTCGACGAAGTACTCGACTTCGATGCCGATTTCTTCGGCATCAGCCCGCGCGAGGCCCGGCACCTGGACCCGCAGCACCGGCTGCTGCTCGAAGTCGCCTGGGAGGCCATGGAACACGCCGGACTGCCGTCCCGCACCCTCGCTGCCGCCCGTACCGGCCTGTACCTCGGGGTCATGTGGCAGGACTACCGTGAGTGGTGCGAGGGTGAGCCCGACGCCTACTGGGCCACGGGCAACGGACACAACTTCGCGGCCGGACGCGTCGCGTACGCCCTGGGACTGACCGGTCCGGCCATGACGGTCGACACGGCGTGCTCCTCCTCGCTCGTCGCCGTCCACCTGGCGGTGCAGGCCCTGCGCCGGGGCGACTGCGAGATCGCCTTCGCCGCGGGCGCCAACCTCATCATGTCCCCGCGGACCATGAAGCTGGTCCAGGAGACCCGCTCCCTGTCACCGGACGGACTGTGCAAGACGTTCGACGCCCGGGCCAACGGCTTCACCCGCGGCGAGGGTGTCGGAGCGGTGCTCCTCAAGCGCCTCGATCACGCCCTGCGCGACGGGGATCGGGTGCTCGGGGTGATTCGCGGAACGGCTGTGAATCAGGACGGCCGATCCAGCGGATTCACCGCCCCGAACGTGCTTGCCCAGGTGTCCCTCATCGAGACGGCGCTTGTGGACGCCGGACTCGAGCCTTCCGCGGTCGGATACGCGGAGACGCACGGCACCGGCACCGCACTCGGCGACCCCATCGAGATGGACGCGCTCGCCACCGCCCTGGGCCGCCGCAACGGGGGCGCGCCGCTGCCGGTCGGTGCGGTTAAGGCCAACTTCGGGCACCTGGAGGGCACGGCGGGCGTCGCAGGGCTGATCAAGGCGATGCTCTGCGTGGCCAGGCGCAAGGTGCCGCCGGTCGTGCACTTCCGTACCCTCAACCCTCGCATCGACCTGTCGGGCACGGGCATGACCGTGCCTGGGACCCTCCAGGACTGGTCTCCGGAGTCGGGCGACTGCGCCTCTGTCAGCTCCTTCGGTATGAGCGGCACGAATGCCCACGCGATCATCGGTCCGCTGCACGCGGACGAGGTGCCTGCTAGGCAGGGCGATGAACTCCCCGCGCCCGTCGAAGGGTTCGAGATTTCGGCGAAGACGACCGAAGCTTTGCGGGCGCGCGCCGCGCAGTACGCCGAGTGGGTCGCCTCGCTCGCTCCCGCCGACTACCCGGCTTTCGCCTACACCGCCACCGCCGGCCGCAGCCGACTGGACGTTCGCGCCCGGATCTCGGCCGCAGACCCGGAAACCGCCGTCGCGGCACTGCGCGCGCTCGCCGCCGGCGAGCTGTCACCGCTGCTGACCATCGACGAGGGACAGGACAGCGGCGGCGAGGACCTCACCGCCGGGTTGCCGCGTCGGCTCGTCGACCTGCCGAGCTACCCCTGGCAGCGCCGTCGCTTCGCCCCGGAACAGGCCGCGGCCGACCCGGTCGGCAAGGTTCCGGCGCTGCCCGTCCGCCACGAGGTGGTGTGGGAGGGGGCGGATCCCCGTACGGTCACCCCCGGTGCCGAGCTCGTGCTCGCGGGCGACGACGAGCTGTTGTTGGCCGCGCTCGTGGACCGCGCGGCCCGGCTCGGCCTGCACGGTACGGTTCTCGCCTCCTCGCCGCCGGCGCTGCCCGACGGCTGGCGGCACGCCGCGCTGCCAGGGGACCGCGTCGGCTGGGCACGGTTCTGGGAGGGGGGAACCGCCCCCGGTCCATCCCCTCTCGTCCTGGCGTTCCGGGCCACGCCCCTGCCCGGCGCAGAGAACAACGAAGTACCCTCCGCAGCCGACCCGGCGGAGCCGGGCGCCCGGCTCTGCGCGTCGGTGACTGCCGCGGTCGCCGCCCTGGCCGGAAGCGGCCGGGCGCACCGGGCCTTCGCGGTCACGCGTTCCGTCTGCCGGACCGGGCCTGGAGACCAGGTGGCCGCCACGGACCACGGACTGCTGCATGGTCTCGCACCGGTACTGGGCATTGAACTCGGCACCGCCTGGGGCGGAGTCGTCGACCTGACGGCCGACCCGGCCGCCGAAGACCTCGACACCGTGCTGACGTTCACCGTGAACGAGGCCGCCGCGCCCGGTGACGGGAACTCCTTGCTGGAGGACCTGGCGGCAGTCCGCCGCGGTGGGCTGCGGGTGGCGCGGCTCCGCGAGAGCACTGCGGCGGCCGGCAGCCTGGAGGTGCGGAAGGACGCCACGTACGTCGTGACGGGCGGCCTCGGCGGCGTCGGCCGGGAGCTGACGGCCGAGTTGGTCGCCCGCGGGGCTCGGCACCTGCTGCTCATCGGCCGACGACCGCAGAACCAGCTCTCCGCCGAGGCGACCTCACTGCTGGACGAGCTGGCCGACGCGGGCGTACGTGTCGTCTACCGCGGCGGTGGCTGCGACACGGCTGCGGCGGTGGAGGCCGCATGCGCTGCCCTCGACGGCCTGCCCCCCGTACGGGGTGTGCTGCACGCCGCGGGAACACTGGACCGGGCTCACGCGGAGGAGACCGGCGTCGAGGAGTTCACGGCGTCGCTGCGCGGCAAGTTCGCCGGCGCCTGGTTGCTGCACAGGGCCTCCCTCGACTGGCCGCTGGATTTCTTCGTGATGGTGTCGTCCGTCTCCGCCGTGTGGGGGACCGAGTGCTGCGCGGCGTACTCGGCGGCCAACGGGGGGCTGGACGCCCTCGCCGCACACCGGGTCTCGCTCGGTTTCCCCGCGATCAGCCTGGGCTATGGGCCGTGGGACCTGGGCGGCTCGGGGATGGCCGATTCGACGTCCCGCGACACCTTCGCCCGCGTCGGCGTAGGCGCGCTGGACGCGGAGACCGGCCGGGCGTCACTGGACGGGCGGGCCCCCGACGGCGCGGGTCACCTGATCGTCTGCCCGTTGGACACGTCCCGGTTCCTGACGATCATGTCCCGGTTCCGTCGCCGTGGGCTCTTCGGCGTCGCAGCTGCGGTGGGCGGTGCCCCCGCCGGCGCCGTGATCCGGCCGGAGCCTTCCGTCACCGATGAGCTGGCGGCCCTGCCGGACCGCGCCCGCCCCGGCGCGGCTCGCGCCCATGTCGCCCGCATCGTCGCCGCGCAGCTCGGGCACGACAGCGCCGACGCGGTCCGGGACGACACCGGGTTCTTCGATCTCGGGCTGGACTCGATCATGGCGGTCGATCTGGTCAGCCGGCTCTCCCAGGCGTTCGGCGTCGCCCTGCTCGCCGCCGATGTCTTCAACCACCCGACCGTGGCCCGGATGGCGGAGTACCTCCTGACCGCGGACCGGGTGTCGGAGCCCGCCGCACCGGCTCTGTCCGTGCCCGTATCCGCCGGTTCAGCCATTCCAGCTGTACGTGAGCGTCCGACGCCCCCCCTGGCCCGCGAAACCGCTTCCACTCCGTCAGCAGTGCCCTCGTCCGAAGACGGGGGCCGCGAGCCCGTCGCCGTCGTCGGTATGGCGGGCAGGTTTCCGCAGGCCGACTCCGTCGACGAACTCTGGGACCTGCTGCGCGAAGGCCGCGACCCGGTCGGACCGGTTCCTGACGGCCGGTACGAGAGGGCCGCCTTCCACGGCGGCGTCGGCGAGCCGGCCCGCATCACCACGGACCAGGGCGGATTCCTCAAGGACATCGCTCGGTTCGACGCGTCGTTCTTCGGGATCCCGGCACGGGAGGCCGAGAGCCTCGACCCCCAGCAGCGGCTGCTTCTGGAGTCGGCCTGGCATGCCCTGGAGAACGGAGGGATCGACCCGCACTCACTCAAGAACTCCCGTACCGGAGTCTTCGTGGGCATCAGTTACGCGGACTACGCCCGGCTGCTGGCCGAGTCGGGTCCCGAACACCTCGACGCCTACTACAGCACGGGTACCTCCCTCAACGCGGCGGCCGGGCGGCTCGCCTACAGCCTCGGCCTCAACGGCCCCGCGCTGGCAGTGGACACCGCCTGCTCATCGTCGCTGGTGGCACTTCACCTCGGCGTGCGGTCGCTGCGGTCCGGTGAGTCCGACGCGGTCCTGGCCGGCGGGGTGAACGTCATCCTCGACCCGATGGCGTCGGTCTCGGCGAGCCGTGCGCACATGCTGTCCCCCGATGGCCGCTGCCGTACGTTCTCCGCCGATGCCAACGGGTTCGTCCGGGCGGAAGGCTGCGGAGTCCTGGTCCTCAAGCGGCTCGCCGACGCGCAGCGCGACGGTGACCGGGTGCTGGCCGTGATCCGCGGCACCGCTGTGAACCAGGACGGTGCGTCATCCGGTCTCACCGCGCCGAGCGGTCCGGCCCAGCAGGCGCTGCTCACCGACGCCCTGTCCGACGCCTCGGTCAGCGGCGCAGACGTCTCGTACCTCGAGGCGCACGGCACCGGGACTTCGCTCGGCGACCCAATCGAACTCGGCGCCGCCTGGAAGGTACTGGGGCCGGGCCGAAAGCCCGGCGAGCCGCTGCACGTGGGTTCCGTGAAGAGCAACATCGGCCACCTCGAATCCGCCGCGGGCATGGCGGCGGTCATCAAGACCATCCTGGCTTTGAGACACGATCTCATCCCGGCCAACCTCCACTTCAGCGAACCCAACCCGCATGTGGACTGGCCCGAAATGAACGTCCGGGTGGTCGACAACCAGACCCCTTGGCGTTCCGGCGCAAAACCTCGTGTGGCAGGCGTCTCCGGTTTCGGGCTGACCGGGACCAACGCCCACATCGTGCTCGCCGAGGCACCGGCCGGCGCTCTCGCCGTCACGAGCGGCGAGCCGGCCGGAGCCACCCACCTCCTCCCGCTGTCGGCCCCCGACCATGAGGGCCTCTCCCGGCTCTCCGAGGCCTGGGCGCAGCACCTGGCCGGCGCGTCCGACGGGGACCTGGCGGGCCTGGCCGCGACGGCCACCACAGGCCGCGGTCACTTCCCGCACCGCAGGGCGCTGCTCGGCGCGACCCGGGAAAAGCTGCTCGCCCAGCTGGCCACCGCGCCTCCGCCTCGGCCGGCCCACCGTCCGCGTATCGCCTTTCTCTTTTCGGGGCAGGGCAGCCAGCGCTTCGGCATGGGCCGTGAGCTGCACGAGACGGAGCCGGTCTTCCGGGACGTCTTCGACGTCTGCGACCGTGAACTCGCATCCTCCCTCGGCGGCTCGCTGGTGGAGCTGACGCTGTACGGCAACGACGAGAGCGCCATCAACGAGACCCGGGTGACCCAGCCCGCCCTGTTCGCCATGGAGGTCGCACTCGCCGCCCTCTGGGAGTCCTGGGGCGTGACCCCCGCCCTGGTGATGGGCCACAGCGTCGGGGAGGTCGCCGCCGCTGTCCACGCCGGGGTGATGGACCTGAAGTCCGGGCTCCGGCTGATCGCCCGGCGAGCCGGCCTCATGCAGGCCACCGAGCGGGGAGCCATGCTCGCCGTCACGGCCGCTGAGAAGCAGGTCCTCGAATGGATCGAGGGCACGGAGCTGGACGTCGCGGCAGTCAACACCCCAGCCGCGACAGTCGTCTCCGGCACGCCTGCCGAGATCGACCGGCTGGCGGAGAAGCTCGGTGTCGACGGCGTACGCACCCGGAGGCTGAGCGTCTCGCACGCGTTTCACTCCCGGCTGCTCGACCCGGTACTCGGCGAACTGCGGGAGTCCCTGGCGTCGTCGGAGTTCGCGCCTCCGCAGGTGCCGTTGGTTTCCAACCTCACCGGGGAACTCGCGGGACCCACGACGATCGACGCCGACTACTGGGTGCGCCACGCTCGCAACCCCGTCCGCTTCCACGATGGGGCCCGGCAGCTGAGCGCCCAGGACGTCGACATCTGCCTGGAGATCGGCCCTGACCGCACGCTGGTGAACCTGGTGCGCGCGGCCGGACTCGCCCCCGACGGAGGTGTCGTCCCGTCGATGTACCGCGGCGCCGGGGACCGGGCAGCCCTGCTCGCCGCTGTGAAGGCCCTGTACGAGCAGGGCCAGGACATCGACTGGGAGGCATTCCAAGCCCCGCGGCGGCTTTTGAGGAGCAGCGCGCCGCTGTACCCCTTCGCCGCCACGGCCCACTGGCGCCGGGCGGTGGAGCCGCGTACGGCCCGGGCGGTACCGGCCGGACGAAGGAACCCGACCGACCCGCCGTGGGGGACCGAGCTGCGTTCGCCCGCCGTCAAGGGGCGCGTGTTCGTCACCGAACGGAGCACCGTCTACCCGCCTCACCTCGACGACCACCGTCTGTTCGGCACGGTGCAGGTGGCCGGTGCCTCGCAGACGGCCACCGTCCTGTCGGCGATGGGCAGCGAGGGGGAGCCGGTGGTCCTGGAGGACCTGCACTTCCCCCGGGCCCTGGTGCTGCACGACGGCGAACGCTACGAGCTCCAGATCATCGAGAGCGAGGCGGATCACGGCACTCGTACGGTCAGCGTCCAGAGCCTGCTCGACCCGGAGCACGGCCGGTGGCAGGAACATCTGACGGCGATGATGCCTCACACCGACCCGGTTACCGACAGGAACGCGCCCGACCCGGAAGCCTTCATCGCGGGCGCCGACCGCCACCTCAGCGGTGAGGCCTTCTACCGGTACCTGCGTGGCATCGGCTATCTGCTCGGCCCCTCCTTCCGGTGGGTCGGGGACGCGTGGATCCGCGGCAACGAGTCGCTCATCCGGTTCGACCTGCCGGAGGGGATGAACGAGGACCCCGCGGACTACCAGATCCACCCGGGCCTGCTCGACTCTTGCCTGCAGAGCTCTGTCACCTTCGCTGTGCACGAGGACGACCCGGAGCCACAGGACCAGGAACAGGCCCTGGTGATCCCCTTCGCCGCCGCCAGGGTCTCCTTCCCGGGGCGGCCCACTCCCGGCCAACCTCTGTGGGGTCACGTACGGGCCGTCATGAGGGATCTGCCGGACAGCGGCTTCCATCAGGTGGAGACTGCGGATCTGCACCTCTTCGACGGCTCCGGCGCGACCGTCCTGGCCATGGACGGTTTCCGCTTCCGGCTCGCCTCCAAGGCGGTGCTGCGGTCGTCACTGCGACACGGGGCCCGGCACGCGTACGAACTCGACTGGGTGGACACGTCCCCGGCCCCCACCGGGGCGACCGCGGCGGGCCGGCGGCTGCGCATTGCCGTCGCGGGCGGCGACACCCAGGTAGGCGGGGAGGTGCTCAAGGCCTGTGAGGACCTTGGCCACCTGGTGACCGCCCTCCCGGAGGATCCCGTCGGCCTCGCGGCCGACCTGATCATCGACGCCCGGTTCCACCCGCACACGCGGACCGCCGGGCCCGACACCGCCCTCGACGCGGCTCTGGCCCTCACTCGCACCTTGCAGGCGGTCCCGCGGGACATCCCGTACGCCGTGCTGGGTGGGGACGGCCCGGAGTCGGCCCCCGTCCGGGAGACGCTCTGGGGGCTGCTGGCCTCCCTCGAGGCGGAGGAGGACGACCGGCGGCTGGTCAGGGTTACCCTCGCCTCCGGGTGGGACGGCACGGGACTGCTCACCGCCCTGGACCGGACACTTGGCGGGCATCCGGCCGACGCCCGGATCGAAGTCGGCGGCGGGGGAGTCCGTGCCGCCCGGCTCGTCCCGTACAGGGCCCGCCCGGTACGGCCGGAAGCACCGGCGGAGGACGCCGGCGCGGCCCTGATCACCGGGGGCCTGGGGGCGCTCGGACTGAGCGCGGCCGCGATCCTGGCCCGGCACGGCTGCACCGCCGTCACACTCATGGCGAGGTCGGCCCCCGACGCGGCGGCACGACAGGTCATCGACGAACTCGTCGCCTCAGGGACCCGGGTGAGAGTCGTACGCGGTGATGTCACGGATCCGGCGGACTGCGTGCGAGCCGCCACCGAAGCAGGCCTGGATTCGCCGCTGCGCACGGTCCTGCACCTGGCGGGGACCACGGACGACCGGGCCTTCGGACGAATGGACCGGGACGCCCTCGAACGGGTCTTCGCGGCCAAGGTCCGGGGCGCGGCGGCCATGGCGGATGCACTGCGCGGCCACACTCTGGACGCCTTCGTGCTGTTCTCCTCGGCCTCCAGCGTGCTCGGTTCGGCGGGCCAGACCAACTACGCGGCCGCCAACGGCTTCCTGTCCGGCCTGGCGGACGCCCTGCGCGCAGAAGGGATTCCTGCCACCAGCGTGGCCTGGGGACCGTGGGTACCGGAGGCCAAGGGGGGCCTAGCGGCCTCCGACGCCGTGCGACGGGCCGTGGAGAAGCTCGGCGTCGGCTCCCTCACGGATGAGTCCGCGGAACGGCTGCTGCTGGCAGCCCTCACCGACGGCCCTGCACGTCTGGTGGCGGTGGATCTGGTGCCCGAGCGCTTCGTGGCCCACCTCGGGGACCACCCCCGTGCGGCGCTGCTGGCGGGCCTCGCGGACCCTGCGGGGAAGGGCGGCAAGGCGGCGGAGCCCGTCGGACCGGCAGGCCGTCCACGCGGCTGGCTGCGCGGAGGCGAAGGCGGCCTCGACCGGCTGGATGAAGACGCCCGCAGCGAAGCCCTCCAGCAGTTCATCCGGGAAGCGACCGGCGAGACTCTCGGTGAATCGGCCGGGATCGACGACGACGTCACCTTCGGTGACATGGGTCTGGATTCGATCATGGTGATCGATCTGCGGACCCGGCTGTCCCACGCCCTCGGGGTCGACCTCCTGGCCACCGTGGCACTCGACCACCCCACCGTTCCGCGCATCTCGGCCCACATCCTCGGCCTGCTCTACGAGAAGGGGCCGGGCACCGCGCCGGCACCGTCCCCGCAGCAGGCACCCGCGACCGAAGCCGGCCCGGATGACCTGTCCGAGCTGTCCTTCGAGGATCTCGTCCGGGCGGTCCGGAGCGATGTCTCGGCCCTGAAAGGAGACAGGAAGGCATGAGTGACGGTATGAACACCGACAGCGTCCGGGCCCTGATGGAGGACCAACTGAGGCTCTCCCAGCAGCTGCGGGCCCGGGTGGCCGAGCTGCAGGACGAACGGCATGCTCCCGTGGCAGTCGTGGGAATGGGGCTCAGGCTGCCACCGGCCATCAACACCCCTGAGCAGTACTGGGAGTTCCTGTGCGGCACCGGCACCGCACTGGCCGGTGTCCCCGACGACCGGCCCGGGTTGCGCGCCGCGTACGACCCCACGCCCGGCCGGAGCGGCCGCTCGTACGTCCGGCATGCCGGTTTCCTCGGGGAGATCGCCCGCTTCGACGCCGACTTCTTCGGTATCTCGCAGCGCGAAGCCCGGCTGCTCGACCCCCAGCAGCGGATGCTGCTGGAGACGTCCTGGGAGGCCTTGGAGCGAGCCGGTGTCGCGGTCCGTCGTGCCGACCGCCTCGACGTCGGCATCTACCTCGGCATGATGACCTCCGAATACAGCGAGCGGAACGAGAACCGGTCCGACCTCTCCCGCATCGACCCCTACTACGTCACCGGCGGCGGACTCAGCTTCGGTGCCGGACGGGTCAGCCATCTGCTGGGCTTCTCGGGCCCGGTGATGGGCGTCGAGACAGCCTGTTCCTCCTCCATGACCACCCTTCACCTGGCCGTCCAGGGGCTGCGCAACCGCGAATGCCGCTACGCCCTGGCGGGCGGTGCCAACCTGCTGCTGTCCGCCACCTTGATGGTCGCGCTGTGCCAGACCAGGGCGCTTTCTCCCGACGGCCGTTCCAAATCCTTCCTCGCCTCCGCCGACGGCTACGGGCGGGGTGAGGGAGTAGGAGTGGTGGCCCTGATGCGGCTCGACGACGCCGAACGCGAGGGCCGGCCCGTACTGGCGGTCATTCGCGGCTCCGCGGTCAACCACGACGGGGCCGCCTCCGGCCTGACCGCGCCCAACGGCCCGGCCCAGCAGGAGGTGATCAGAGCCGCGCTGGCGGATGCGGGGATCGGTCCGGAGGAGGTGGGATTCGTGGAGGCGCACGGCACCGGCACTGTGCTCGGCGACCCGATCGAGATCGGAGCACTCGACGGAGTTCTGGGCGAGGCTGTGCGAGGCCGGGGCACGCCCCTCTCGATCGGCAGCGTCAAGTCGCGGCTCGGGCATCTTGAAGGCGCATCCGGTATCGCCTCCGTGATGAAGGCCGTGCTGATGCTCCGGCACGGCGTGATCCCGTCGGCCGCCGCACCGGATGACGGTGAACTCAACCCTCACATCCCCTGGGACCGGCTGCGGTTCACGGTGCCGAGGCAGAACCGGCCGTGGCCCGAGGAGCTGCCGCGCCGGGTGGTGGGCATCAACTCCTTCGGCATGAGTGGTGTCAACGTCCACGCCGTCCTGGAGGCGTACGACCCCGCCCCGGCGGCAGACACGGCAGCCGTCGCCGGCGGCATGCCACGGCCCGAGCTGCTCACTCTGTCCGCCAAGGACCCCGAGGCCCTGACCCGCCTCGCCGACCGGGTCGCCGGACATCTCGAACAGACGGACGCGGCCTCGGTCCCGGCCGTCTGCCATACCCTGCGCGCCGGGCGCGCTGCCTTCGCGCACCGGGTCGCGGTCACGGGCGTCACTGCAGGCGACCTGGCGGACGCACTGCGCGCGGCGCTCACCACCGGCCGACCGGCCGCGGAAGTCTCCGCCCCCCAGGCACCGCCTCGCTCCGTCACCCTGGCTGTCCACGGCGAGGAGGACCGGCTCAAACCCGCACTGGCCGCCCTGAGCACCGCATTCCCCGACCTCGCGGGCGGCCGGGGCGGGCAAGGGGCGGGCGAGCAGCTGCGATGCCTGCTGGAGCGCTTCGGCCTCCGCGTACGGGTGCGCTTCGCCACGGCCGCCGACCCCGCCGGAACCAGCGCGGCCATCGAGTGGGAGGCGGCCGACGGCCCGCAGTCCCTCGCACTGGTCGACGGGCGGACGGACACCGCACCGGTCCTGCTCCAGCGGGCGCTCGGTGCGCTGTTCACCGCCGGGGCGGACCTCCGACTGGACGCATTGCGAGGCCCCGGCGCCGGGTTCGCCGGCGACCTGCCCACGTATCCGTTCCAGGGGAAGCGGTACTGGATCGACGAGCCCGTCGGAGACGGTGGGGCGGACAGCCGGCCGGAAGGTGTCCCGGCGGCCCTCCCTCTCGATCAGGACAGCCTGATCGGCTACCTGCTGGCTCAACTGCGGGACGTTCTCCAAGCCGACGAGATCGACCCGGAACTGTCGTTTCTGGACGTCGGCGGCGACTCGTTCATCTCCACACTGTTTATCACCAGAGTCGAGGAGCACTTCGAAGTCGGGCTGACAGCGGACCAGCTCTCCCTCGACATGCCACTGCGCGACCTGATGGGAAAGCTCGCCGAGAGTATCTCCGCCGCCACCGAGACCGGCCGACGGGGGCGGAAGGGATGAGTGCCGCCGACGCCTTCATTCGGGCCCGCCGGGTCGAGAACCCCGAGCTGCGCCTGGTCGTGGTCCCGCACGCGGGTGGTTCGGGAAACGTCTACTACCCGATGTCCCGGCACTTGCCGCCGGCCTGGGACCTCCTGCTGCTCGACCTGCCGGGCCGCGGCAGGCGGTACATGTCACCCCCGCTGGCCGACATGCGTGAGATTGTCGACCGCGTCACGGACGACGTGGTGTCGGTCGCGGACGCCACACCGATCGCTCTCTTCGGCCACAGCCTCGGTGCGGTGATCGCCTCCGAGACCGCGCGGTCCCTGCAGGCCAAGGGCACGCCACCGATGTGGGTCGGCGTGTCCGGACGCCAGGCGCCCGTGCTCCAGCCTGCCAACCGGTTGCTCGATACCAGCCTTTCGGACGTGGAACTGGCCCGGAGACTCGGGCGGCTGGGCGGTCTGCCGGACCGCCTCGACGAACTGCCGGAGTTCCGGGACCGCCTCCTGCGGCTGATCCGTACCGACCTGCGGGCTCTGGACTCCTACCGGCCCGACCCACAGCGGCCGCCGCTGTCCTGCCCGCTCACGGTCTTCTCCTCCACCGAGGACGTCATGGCTCCTCCGTCGGGGGCCTCTGCCTGGGACAGGGAGACCACAGGGGACTTTCGGCAGAGGGTGTTCGAGGGAGGCCACTTCCACTTCGTGGGAGAGACCTTCCCCGCCTTCACAGAGGCCATCGCGACGGAGATCCAGAACGTGCTGGGACGGCTCCAAGCCGCCGCACCCGGCATCTGACGCGCGACGCGTGACACGTCAGGGCCTCAGCTCAGTGCGTGTCATGCGACGTGCCCCCGGAGCGGGGAGCCCGCCTCGCTCCGGGATCCATCAGCAGACCGACTCGCCAGGAGAGACCGGCATGACGTCAGAACAGCACACGGTCCGCGGTTCCGCCGCCCCGGCAACTCCCGTGCACCTTTCGGCGGTCCCACGGGAACAGCCCACCGACTTCCGCACCCTGATGGCCGGGTTCCCCACCGGCGTGACCATCGTGACCACATGTGGCGCTGACCGTGTTCCCCGCGGTATGACCCTGACCTCCCTCTGCAGTGTCTCTCTGGAGCCCCCGGTCCTGCTGGTCTGCATGCGGCGGGGCAGCCCCACCCTCGAGGCGGTCCTCGACGGCGGCTCCTTCGCAGTGAACCTGCTGCACGTCCGGGCCCGGGCCACAGCGGAACTTTTCGCCTCAGGGGCACAGGACCGATTCGAACAGGTGCCTTGGCAGGCGGACGAGCCGGCCGCAGGTCCGCACCTGTTGGAAGCGGCTCACACCATTGCCGACTGCGTGGTGACCGCCCACCACGTGGTCGGCGACCACGTGGTGATCATGGGCGGTGTCATCGGGGTCAGCCGGCTCGGTGGTGACCAGAGTCCGCTGCTGTACGGGCTCCGCCGCTTCGCCACCTGGCCGGAGACCGACGACCACCTCTCGTACGACTTCATCTCCTGAGCGACCGACCACACCACCAGAACCGATGGGGGGACAGTGATCACCGACCGAACGACGGCCAGCCGTCGTCCCGCCGACCTGACGGTGAGGGAACCCGAGCCGACGGCTCTCACCCTCGACCAGGTCTTCGCAGCGACCGCACACCGGCACCCGACGAGGATCGCGGTGCAGGACGGCTGGAGCCAGTTGACATATGCCCAGACCGACCATCAGGCCACCCGTCTGGCATCGGCCCTGGTACGCGGTGGCGTCCAGCTCGGCGACCCGCTGGTCGTCCACTGCGAGAACTACCGGCACGCCCTCGTGGCGCAGCTGGCAGTTCTGAAGGCAGGCGGAGTGTGCGTACCGGCTCCCCACCCGCCCTACAGCGGCGGACTCCCCGCAGCCGCCCGGCGGGCCACGGCGCGAGCGGTCCTGTGCAGCCGTTCCACGTACGACGAGGCCGTGCGCGGCATTCCCTCGCTCGCGTTGGACGACCCGGCCACCTGGCGGAAGATCGCTTCGGCGCCTGTGGAGCCGACGCTTCCCCGGTCCGCCCCGGAGGAGGCTGCGTACCTCCTGCTCGGCGGAAACGGCGACGCCACCGGACACGCCCGGCTGATCGACCACCGATCCTGGCTCCGTTCGGCGGCCGACCGGCACCGCCGCACCGGCGTGGCGCCGCGCACCGTGACCATCGATGAACCACCCATGTCCCCAGTGGCACTGGCTGCGGCATGGTGGGCATTCTCCGGGGCCGGAACGCTCCACACCGCGCCGTGGCAGGAGGACGGGAAATGGCCCCTGGCCGGAGGGCGTGAAAGCGCCGCCGTACTCACTCCGGCCCGCTACGCCCGCCATCTCGCGGCCACGACCTCCGTCCGGAGCGCCATCCCGCCGCAGAGCTCCGCTTCGGACCCCGCAACCGTCGTGCTCATCGGGGGCCCCAGCTCACGGGACCTCGTTGCCCGGCACTTCCGGGCCCGCCCCGGCACCCGACTGTGGGCGGAGTTCGCGCCGGCCGAAGGTGCTGTGCCCTGGACGGCACAGGAGCTCTTCCTCTCCGACGCGGACCGGCCGTACCCCCTCGGCGTAGGAAGCCCCGTGCCGCCTGTGCTGCTGGGGGTCCTGGGACCCGGCGGAGAGACCCTCCCGCGGGGTAGAAGCGGCGAACTGGTCGCCACCAGCGCCTCCCGGCTGCCCGAGGACGTCCACCACTCGGGCTGGTACGGGTGCTGGTCGCCCGAGAACACCCTGGACCTCACACGACGGCGGCCGCACCCAGACGCCGCGGAGCCGAGCCGGACGGCATGACCCGCCTCGGGCGGACCTGCCAACTACGCTGAAATGGAAGTGATGTGACCGTGCCCGGAGCCGAGCGATCCCAAGCGACGGACTTCTCCCACGCACTGAGCGCTTTTACGTCGCGGGCGGAAGAGCCCGGACCGATCCAACTGCTGACACCAGGGGGCACACTCGTCCACCATCCGGACGCCACACCCGGCTACAACCCGGTACGGCTGCGCGCGCTCTATCGGGACATGGTGATGTCCCGCAGCATCGATACCGAGGCCACGGCACTCCAACGACAGGGAGAGCTGGGCCTGTGGCCACCGCTGGCCGGCCAGGAGGCGTCACAGGTCGGATCGGCCCATGCGCTCAGGGCCGACGACTACGCCTTTCCCAGCTACCGCGAGCACGGCGTCGCCTGGTGCCGGGGAGTCGACCCGGTGGATGTCATCAGGCTCTACCGCGGCGTCACCAATGGCGGGTGGGATCCACGGGAGAAGAACTTCCACCTGTACACGCTGGTCGTCGGATCTCATGCCCTGCATGCCACCGGCTACGCGATGGGCCTGGCCAAGAAGGGTTCCGACGCTGCTGTCATCGCCTACTTCGGCGACGGTGCCACCAGCGAGGGCGATGTCGCTGAGGCATTCACCTTTGCCGCGGTGTATGACGCGCCGGTCGTGTTCTTCTGCCAGAACAACCAGTGGGCCATCTCCGAACCCGTGGAGCGGCAGATGCGCGGACCGCTGTACCGGCGCGCCCACGGCTTCGGCTTCCCCGGAGTCCAGGTCGACGGGAATGATGTGTTGGCCGTCTACGCGGTGACCCAGGCCGCGCTGGAACACGTACGCACCGGCAACGGACCCTTCTTTATCGAGGCGTCGACCTATCGGATGGGAGCCCACACCACCTCGGACGATCCGACCCGCTACCGGCGCGCCGCCGAATTGGACGAGTGGCGGGCCAAGGACCCCATCGACCGGGTCCGGACCCATCTCGTCAACGAGGGCCACGCCACACAGGGATTCCTCGATGGCGTCGACACCGAAGCTGCCGAACTCGTCTACCGCATCCGTCAGCAGGTCCGCACCATGCCGAACCCGGACCGTACGGAGGTGTTCAGTCACGTGTACGCCGACGGACACATGCTCGTGGACGAGGAGCGCGCGCAGTTCGTCGCGTACCAGGAGTCCTTTGCCGATGAGGAGGCCAAGTAAGCATGCCCACGGATAAGATGACACTGGCGAAGGCGCTCAACGAATCCCTGCGCAAAGCCCTGGAGGACGATTCCAAGGTCCTCGTGATGGGGGAGGACGTCGGGCGGCTCGGCGGAGTGTTCCGGGTGACCGACGGCCTGCAGAAGGACTTCAGCGAGGAACGTGTCATGGATTCGCCGCTGGCCGAGTCAGGAATCGTCGGGACGGCGATCGGGCTGGCATTGAGCGGCTACCGGCCGGTGGTGGAGATTCAGTTCGACGGGTTCGTCTTTCCGGCCTACGACCAGATCGTCACTCAGCTCGCGAAGCTGCACGCCCGCTCGCGGGGAATGCTTTCCGTACCAGTGGTGATCCGAATTCCGTACGGTGGCGGAATCGGCGCCGTCGAGCACCACAGTGATTCCCCGGAGGCTCTGTTCGCGCACGTGGCCGGCCTGAAGGTGGTGTCGCCGTCGAATGCCTCGGACGCATATTGGATGCTGCAGCAGGCTATTCGGGGCAACGACCCGGTGATCTTCTTCGAGCCGAAGAGGCGGTACTGGGACACGGCCGAGGTCGACCGCACGGTGCCTCCTGCGCCCCTGCACCGGGCGAGCGTCGTACGCGAGGGGACGGATGCGACCCTCGTCGCCTACGGGCCGATGGTGAAGGTGTGTCTGGAAGCTGCGGACGCGGCGGCAGAGGAAGGCAACTCCATCGAGGTGATCGACCTGAGGTCGATGTCACCGGTGGACTTCGACACGGTGCAGGCGTCGGTGGAGAAGACACGCCGCTTGGTCGTCGCGCATGAGGCGCCGGTGTTCTTCGGCGCGGGTGCGGAGATCGTCGCACACATAACCATGCGGTGCTTCTACCACCTGGAGGCGCCAGTCCTCCGCGTCGGCGGCTACCACGCGCCGTACCCGCCGGCGCGACTAGAGGAGGAGTACCTGCCCAGCCTGGACCGGGTGCTGGACGCTGTTGACCGCTCGCTGGGATATTGAGGAACCACGCAATGACTGACACAGCCACCCGCTTACGTGAGTTCAGGATGCCCGACGTGGGCGAGGGCCTGACGGAGGCGGAAATCCTCAAGTGGTACGTCCAGCCGGGCGACCCGGTAGCCGATGGCCAGATCGTCTGCGAGATCGAGACGGCCAAGGCGGTGGTGGAGCTGCCCGTCCCGTTCGAAGGCCTCGTGCACGAGCTGTTGTTCGGTGAAGGGGAGACGGTAGGCGTGGGCCAAGTGATCATCTCGGTCGGCGTGGCGGAACCGGCGGCTGCCCCGCCCACCCGGGCCGGGCTGTCGGAACGGCGCCCGGTCCTCGTCGGATACGGTGTCGCACAGGGCTCGGCGAAGAGGCGGCCCCGCAAACCAGTGACGGACGGCGTTGTCCTGGTTCATGGACGCGCGCTAGCGAAGCCGCCGGTCCGCAAGCTGGCCAAGGACCTCGGTGTGGATCTGGCTGCTGTGGTGCCGTCGGGTCCCGGCGGCGTCGTCACCCGCGACGATGTTCACGCGGCGGCTATGCCGGCCTCCGTTTCCGGGCCCGTGGCCGCCCTGAACGCAGAGCCGGTGTCTCAACCGGTGTCGACTGAGTCCCCTTCGGTGCCCGAGGGCCGTGAGACCCGGACCCAGGTCAAGGGAGTACGCAAAGCCACCGCTGCGGCGGTTACTGCCTCCGCATTCACCGCGCCGCACGTCACGGAATTCGTGTCGGTCGACGTGACGCGCACGATGAAACTGGTGGCGGAGCTCAAGCAGTATCCGGAAATGTCCGGGAGCCGGGTCACGCCGCTTCTCCTCGTGGCCAGGGCGCTTCTCGTGGCGATCGGTAGGAACCCTGAGATCAACGCCACCTGGGACGAGACCGCGCAGCAGATCGCGCAGAAGCATTACGTCAATCTCGGCATTGCCGCCGCCACGCCGCGCGGACTGATCGTGCCGAACATCAAGGACGCCCATGCGATGTCGCTACCACAACTGGCTCAGAGCATCTCGGAGCTGGTGTCAACGGCACGTGAAGGGAGAACTTCCCCCGCTGCGCTGCAAGACGGCTCGATCACTCTCACCAACATCGGCGTTTTCGGAATTGACACCGGTACTCCGATTCTCAATCCGGGGGAGGCCGCAATCCTTGCGATCGGTGCCGTCAACCTCCGGCCGTGGGTCCACAAGGGGCGCATTAGGCCCCGTCAGGTAGTCACGCTCGCGCTTTCCTTCGATCATCGACTGGTCGACGGTGAGCTGGGTTCCAAGGTTCTTGCGGACATTGCGGCGGTTCTCGAACGACCCAAGCGATTGATCACATGGGGCTGATGCTCGTACAGCACTCGGGGTGAGCCGCTGGATCAAGGACTTTCCAGGGGAAATGCAGAGCCCTTGCAGGCAGCTTCCGCAGACTGTGTTTCCCCCTCCCGTGACAGGGTTGGCCCCCAACGGTTCCCCCGGTTGGGGGCCAACCCGCCTTCCTGTCACACCGCAGCGATGAAATTGGGAGCGTTCTGTGTTGGTCGACACTTCGATGAAGACGGTGAAGCGCGTTGATCGGGTCGTTATCCGTTTCGCGGGTGACTCGGGTGACGGGATGCAGCTCACGGGTGACCGGTTCACCTCGGAGACGGCCTCCTTCGGGAACGATCTCTCCACCCTGCCGAACTTCCCGGCCGAGATCCGGGCCCCCGCAGGCACCCTGCCAGGGGTTTCCTCCTTCCAGCTGCACTTCGCCGATCATGACATCCTCACCCCCGGCGACGCCCCCAACGTCCTGGTCGCGATGAACCCCGCCGCCCTGAAGGCGAACATCGACGACGTGCCGCGCGGTGCCGAAATCATTGTCAACACCGATGAGTTCACCAAGCGCCCGATGGCGAAGGTCGGGTATGCGACCAGTCCGCTGGAGGACGGGTCGCTGGAGGCGTACAACGTCCACCCGGTGCCGCTGACGACCCTGACGATCGAGGCGCTCAAGGAGTTCGGACTCTCCCGCAAGGAGGCCGAGCGGTCGAAGAACATGTTCGCGCTCGGGCTGCTGTCGTGGATGTACCACCGGCCGACCGAGGGGACGGAGACGTTCCTGCGGCAGAAGTTTGCGAAGAAGCCGCAGATCGCCGAGGCGAATGTGGCCGCCTTCCGGGCCGGGTGGAATTTCGGCGAGACGACCGAGGACTTCGCCGTCAGTTATGAGGTCGCCCCGGCCTCCCAGGCGTTCCCCACCGGCACCTACCGCAACATCTCGGGGAACCTGGCCCTCTCCTACGGCCTGATCGCCGCCGGGCAGCTGGCGGACCTGCCGCTCTACCTGGGCTCGTACCCGATCACCCCGGCCTCCGACATCCTGCACGAGCTGTCCAAGCACAAGAACTTCGGCGTGCGCACCTTCCAGGCCGAGGACGAGATCGCCGGGATCGGGGCGGCGCTGGGTGCCGCGTTCGGCGGGGCGCTGGGCGTGACCACGACCTCGGGGCCGGGTGTGGCGCTGAAGTCGGAGACGATCGGGCTCGCGGTCTCCCTGGAGCTGCCGCTGCTGATCATCGACATCCAGCGCGGCGGGCCCTCCACCGGCCTGCCGACCAAGACCGAGCAGGCCGACCTGCTCCAGGCGATGTACGGCAGGAACGGCGAGGCCCCGGTGCCGATCGTGGCTCCGCAGACGCCGGCGGACTGCTTCGACGCCGCGATCGACGCGGCCCGGATCGCCCTGACGTACCGGACCCCGGTCTTCCTGCTCTCCGACGGCTATCTGGCCAACGGTTCCGAGCCCTGGCGCATCCCGGAGACGGCCGGCCTGCCCGACCTCACCACCCCCTTCGCCACCGGCCCGAACCACACCCTGGCCGACGGCACCGAGGTGTTCTGGCCCTACAAGCGCGACCCGCAGACCCTGGCCCGCCCCTGGGCCGTCCCCGGCACCCCCGGCCTCGAACACCGCATCGGCGGGATCGAGAAACAGGACGGCACCGGGAACATCTCCTACGATCCGGCCAACCACGACCTGATGGTCCGCACCCGCCAGGCGAAGGTCGACAACATCGCCGTCCCCGACCTCGTCGTCGACGACCCCGCCGGCGCCCGCACCCTGGTGCTCGGCTGGGGCTCGACGTACGGGCCGATCACCGCCGCCGTCCGCCGGCTGCGCGCCGCCGGGCAGCCCATCGCCCAGGCCCACCTGAGACACCTCAACCCCTTCCCGGGAAACCTCGGCGAGGTGCTGAAGGGTTACGACAAGGTCGTCGTCCCGGAGATGAACCTGGGCCAGCTCGCGCTGCTGCTGCGGGCTAGGTATCTGGTGGACGCCCACAGCTACAACCAGGTCAACGGAATGCCGTTCAAGGCCGAGCAGCTCGCCACGGCCCTCAAGGAGGCCATCGATGCCTGACACCCAGGAACTGCAGCACAACGAACTGCTGCAGCTGGTGCCCAAGGCCGAGGCGAAACAGTCCATGAAGGACTTCAAGTCCGACCAGGAAGTGCGCTGGTGCCCCGGCTGCGGCGACTACGCCGTCCTGGCCGCCGTCCAGGGGTTCATGCCGGAGCTGGGGCTGGCGAAGGAGAACATCGCCTTCGTCTCCGGCATCGGCTGCTCCTCCCGCTTCCCGTACTACATGAACACCTACGGGATGCACTCCATCCACGGCCGCGCCCCCTCCATCGCCACCGGGCTCGCCACCTCCCGCCGCGATCTCTCGGTCTGGGTGGTCACCGGTGACGGCGACGCGCTCTCCATCGGCGGCAACCACCTCATCCACGCCCTGCGCCGCAACGTCAACCTGAAGATCCTCCTCTTCAACAACCGGATCTACGGGCTGACCAAGGGCCAGTACAGCCCCACCTCCGAGATCGGGAAGATCACCAAGTCGACGCCGATGGGTTCGCTCGACGCCCCCTTCAACCCGGTGTCGCTGGCGATCGGGGCGGAGGCGACGTTCGTGGCGCGGACGGTCGACTCCGACCGCAAGCACCTCACCAGCGTGCTGCGCGCGGCCGCCGAGCACCCGGGCACGGCACTGGTGGAGATCTACCAGAACTGCAACATCTTCAACGACGGCGCTTTCGAGGCCCTGAAGGACAAGGAACAGGCCGCCGAGGCCGTCATCCGCCTCGAACACGGGCAGCCGATCCTCTTCGGCGCCGAGGGCACCAAGGGCGTGGTCCGTAACCAGGCCACCGGTGACCTGGAGGTCGTTGCCGTCACCGACGAGAACCGCTCCCAGGTCCTCGTCCACGACGCCCACGCCGACTCCCCCACCACGGCGTTCGCGCTGTCCCGCCTCGCCGACGCCGACACCCTGCACCACACCCCCATCGGGGTGCTGCGCAGCGTCCAGCGGCCGGTCTACGACACCCTGATGTCCGACCAGGTGGACGCCGCCGTGGAGCGCGACGGCAAGGGCGACCTCGGCGCACTCCTCGCCGGGGCCGACACCTGGACCGTATCCGGTCACGACGCCCGTGCGACGCCGTGATCGACCGGATACTCCCAATACCCGCAGAGTTGCGAGCCAGCCCGGCGCGGACGTACCAAACTGCCGAGCCAAAGCATGTGGTGGCCCGCCGTACGGCCCAGAGGCCTGGGGCCCCATCACGAGGCCGCGCCACGGGATCCGGCAGGCGGAGCCTGGTCTCCGGCAACTGTGTGTCTCCCACGCCACGTACGACCGCTGGCGGCGGCCGAGAAGAAGCCCCCTGGTTGGACATGCAAACAGGACGGGACCCTCACCTCGCCCGGCAGAGGAGCTTTCAGCCCGCTCGGCGGATCGGTGGAGACTCTGTGGTCGTCGGGTTCCCGGACTACCGGCCCCCGAGGTCTCCACCTGCATTCCGCCCGACTGCGACGCACATTGAGTTTACCTCCAGCGCTGCGCTCGGCCTCTCCCTGGGTGCATGGCTCTGGATTTCAAGGAACGAGTGACAACGTCCGGCATGTGCCATGGTCTATGCGTTCACGCTTGTCTTTGCCGTCGGCCGTAGGTACGACGACGCGGTCCCGCCAGTACGGGATCTGTGCCGCCTCCAGGACGGCGCAGAGGCCGTCCACTTGATCCGAGTCCTCACGGACGTAGGAGATGAAGACGTGTTTGCCCACTTCGTCGCTCATGCGTCGGATGAGTAGGTCTCAGGGCTGACACTGAGGGCGTCTAGGCCCGAAGCTGCAGGTGAACCGGCCCGCTATCGGGCGGCCGCGCGAAGATCGACGGTCGCTCTGCGCCCGATCCCCGCAGTGGTTGAAGATCCCTTGCCGCAAGGAACTCGCGTACAGGCCGGCGGTCGGCTCGCCGAGGAAGACGACCGCGGGGCGCCGATCAGGTCATGGCGAGGTTGAAGCGTAGCTCGACGGTGCCCGGCCGCTTCTCCTTCTTTGACAGGCGCTGCAGGACCGCCGTGAGGAGCGTGTTCTCCTCGGCGGCGCAGTGCGCAGGGAGCGCTGCGCCGAACTCCAGTACGCCCAGGCTTCCGCATCCTCTAACCACATTTACTGGAAGTGCCTCTGGAAGGCCCGCTGGGCACTCCGCCATTCCTGGCTCAGTCTAGAGTGATCGGCCCGTCCGGCAGCCAGCCGTCGAGGTACCCGTCCACGAGAGCCTTGACTGTTTCGACATCGGGACGCCCCAGCCAGAGCCCGAGCATGGCGCGAGGTGCCCACAAGGTGCTCCGTCCCGGGCCTTCGTCAACCGGTTGCGCGTCGACCCGGACGATGTAGAAGCGAGCCTCCGCTCGTGGTGCGAGACCTTCCGGCGCCGGAGCCCAGCGGCGCCCGGTGACGCTGCCGAGCCGGATCGGGTAGGAGGCGAGCAGATCTCCGCAGAGTTCGGCGACCGCGTTTCCGTACGTCTCGTCGAGCCGTGCACAGCGCTGGGGCAGCACCCACGTTCGGTTTCCGGAATGGCGAGGGAGCAGGGCGATCCTATGGGCGGAGTCGATCACGACGAGTTTTACGACGCGTCTGAAGCGGGGGGCGGGGAGGCTACGCATGAATAGAGCTTCACGTTCGGCTAATCAAGTAGCCACTTCTGCGAAGTGTAAGAGTGATGGACTTGTCATGCTCATATCTCTATGGGAAGCGAGTGGTGATGTCGCGGGAAGGGGGTGTCGAGGGCACCACATCGCCGCAGGTCAGATGCACTCGTGAACGCCCCACAACGCGACTGTTCTTGAGTTAGCTCGGGGATGGTTGACGGGATCCCGTCCGATCTTTTGATCGGGCGGGATTTTGTCGTTTCCGGGGGTTGTTCGAGGCGGTGTCCGAATGAGGGCGGTGCTCATGAACAGGGCCGGCCTGATGGTTCGGGGTGGTTCGGGTGCGTGGGGCGTTCGGGGGCTGTGGGTGGGCGTGAGTGATCCCGGTGTGTGGTGCTGGGGCGTCAGGTGGTCGTGTGGATCTCCGGTCTTATGGGGGAGGCAGTCCGGTTGTGTCGGGTTGCCGTGCTGCGGGTTCGGCTGCTGGGGCGGTCTCGTGAGCGGTGGCGGTCGCTGGGCTGCTGGGGGTCTGTTGCCAGGCGAAGAGGATGTGCAGGTTGATGCTGCAGATCATCAGCGCGAGCAGGATGGTCTGCGCGACGCGTCCGTGAGCGAGTCGTTTTGTTGGGTCGGAGATGTCGATGCCGTGGCTCTTGGCTCTGCCGTTGAGGCCCTCGATGTTCGCCCGCTCGGGCCGGTAGGCGTCCTGCCAGGTGGGGTGGAGGTAGTGCCGGTCCTGCCGGAACTTGTCCAGTTTGCCGAGGTCGCCGGGCCGGACGGTGACCGTGGGCTTCTGGCAGATTCGGGGCAGCTCCTTCTTCGGCAGGGGCCGCAGCCGTTCGGCCGGGGGGATCGGAACGGTGGGTTTCGCCGCGCTGTGGGCGGCGGTGGCCCGCTTGCTGGTGAGGTCGACCATGGCCGGCCGGGGTGCCGGGATGTGGTGGAGCTGGTTGAAGCGGGGGCAGGTCACGGCGGGCGAGGGCCCACTGGCTGGGCACTGGAGCCTGATCGCGCCCCGCTCGTCGGCGGATTCCTTGAGTTTGAGGAAGTACGGTTCGCGGGCGGCGATCCGGTCGCGGAGTTCGGTGCTGTCGTCGATGCCGCGTACGGCTTTGTCGTCGAGGCCGACGGTCGCATGGACCAGAGCGGTGGGCATGACGGGGCAGGCGAGGGATCCGTCGACGAGGAGGGCGCCTTGGTGGGTGCCCTGGAGGCCGCGGTTCTCCTTCTTGTAGTCGAGAACCAGCTGGTAGCCCAGACGGCGTGCGGGTGTCGCGAAACGGGCGGTGACCTGGTCGGTGTAGGCGCGGTCGGCCGCCAGCAGCCCTGCCGGGAAGCCGAAGGGGGCAAGCCGGGTGAGGCAGTGGATCACGTTCGGGCCGGTGCGCTTTCCCGGGGTGTCCAGGACCAGACCGAGGGCCAGCTGCGGATGCCGGCTGACGCGTTCACCGGCCTGCGGGTGTCCGTTGGGGTGCCGACGGCCGGCAGCGACCAGAAGGGTGGCGGAGTGCCCGAAGATCCCTTCCTCGGAGCCGCCGCAGTAGTGCCAGCCCGCGGTGATGTCGACCGAGGCCAGGCTCCGCCGTTGGCTGTGGGGGTGGTGCCAGGCGGGGACCGGGGTGGTGTCGGCGCCGATGTCGCCCCGCCATCCCTTGAACAGCCCCCGGCGGTGGGCGAGCCGGACGGTGACCAGCACCAGACGGTCGCTGACCTCCTGCAACAGCTCCCTCCGCCGCTGGTGCTCGGCGTCTGCGTCCTCCCAGGCCGCGGCCACCTCCGCGGCCTCATGGGCGGGCAGCCGGCGGCGCCGGTCGCATCGGCGGGGATCGAGAGCGGTCGTCAGCCGGTCGAAGGCCCGGTAGACGCGTCGGGAGAACGCGATCCTGGCGTGATCGTCGAACCGGCTGCCGTCCGGGACACCGAGCCAGGACCGTGCCGGAGCCCGCAGCTCATCGAGCAGCACCCGGCAGACATCCGCGAGACCGGCACTTCGGTGATAGTGCAGCGAGAGCAGGAGCCCCACCAGCACGGTCCTCATCGGGAGCCCTTTCGGGCCCGGCCGGCCCTCCAGCTCGGTGTCGATCAGCTCAAGGACTCCGGACTCGTGGAGAAGGGTGCTGAGCTGGCCGACCTTCGAGTCGGGGATCAGAGCCGGTGCGTCGGTGACCGGCCGGGGCCGGCATTGTTTGATCTTCTCCTGGCTCCGCCAGGCCCGGGGCTTGGTCACGGCTGTTCCGGCCCTCGCAGAAGGCGGGCCGCGGTCACCTCGTCCACGGGCGGCACCAGGTGCTGCCAGCGGGCCAGGGACGCGGCGGACGCGAGCCCGGCGGCCTGGGCGATCAGATGGTGATCGATATGGGCGCGCATCAGCTCGACGATCCACGTCGCCCGCAGCTGGCCCGCCGACACCGCGGGCAGATCGCCCGGCGGCCGGTGGAGCAGGGACCAGGAGCCGATCAGGTTCTTGGAATACACGACGGTCCGCCGCGGCCGGAACAAGTACCCGCCACCCGCCCGCTCCGCCAGGTCGCCCAGCACAGGGTCCCAGCCCGCCCGGGCGACCAGCGGAACCAGCCTCTTGACACCTTCGTGCAGCAGTGGCCCGTCCTGCCGCAGGCGCCGCAGATCCAGGCCACGGCTGGCGGCCACTTCCTTCGGCATGAGCCCCAGGCCCGCGCCCAGCCCCAGAAGCGCCAGAGCATCGGTCCTCTGCTGCCGGGGCAGATGCGCGGCCCAGTGCCGCAGACCCGCCAACTCTGCCGTGGTGTAGGGCTGATGCGGTTTCGCCTCCGCGTGCATCCGTGCCGGAGCGACCTCTGCGCGCTCGCTCCAGGCCAGCGCGTCCCGCACCCGCAACAGCCACGTCCGGTACGTCCGGACCGACGACGCTTCGATGTCCCCGGCCCGCGAGAGCACGAACGCGTCGATCACCTCATTGCGCAACCACGCGTCCGCGGAACGCTCGAGCCCCGCCGCCTCCGCCCACAGCGCCAGCCTGCCCGTGACGTGCAACAGCCTCTCCACGTCGTAGGGCACCGTGCTCACCGTGGCCGCGACCACCGACCTGACCAGCGGCGCGACCTCCACCCAGACCGGCGGCGCCGCCCTCGGGCGGTACCGGGTGATCTTCGCGGACGTGACGGGATCAAGGGCCACGGTCCATGCATACCGGCTGGACAAGCAGCCATTCCGCAACCGCACGACTTCAACAGAGAGGATGGTGCGCGCATGGTCGGCGGACGCGCCCGCGCACGCTCCCCCCGGGAACTCACCCAGGATCCGGAAGCCTGGCCCGAACAGCCCTGCACCGACACAGCTGCCGAAGCCGTCCGCCACATCGCCCGGACCCTCAGCCGGACCCTGGCCGACCACAACCTGAGCCTCCGTGCGGCCGCCGCCGGGGCCGGAGTCAACCGGCAGGCCATCGCCGACCTGCTCGCCGGACGGTCCTGGCCCGACATCGCCACCGTCGCCCGCCTCGCCCACTTCACCGGAACCGACCTGTGGCCCGACAGCACCAACACCGAACGGAAGAAAACGCATTGAGCCTCGATCCGTGCCCGGAAACGCCAACCGGCGACCGGACATGACGAAATTCGCGGCTCCGCGCACCGAGCGGAGAAAGCCTCTACTACGCTCGGAAACGCGCGAGCCACCTGGTAGGCGCTCACGCACCCGGCACCGCCGAGTCGATTGGTAGTCCCTCGGCGGTGCCACCTGAAATGCCGCGCGCTCGCGGCCGCGCTCAGGCCATGGCAGCCCCTTCGCCCTCGGTCCTGCCAGCGGCTGGGGCGATCGCGAACCAGGCCGTCGGGCCCTCGACTACCCGCCCCTCCCTGGCCAGCGCCTTCAGCCGGGACCGGGTCGTCTCCACCCTCCGCCCCTTCGAGGTATCAGACACGTCCTCACCGATCGCCGCGGCGATGTCCTGCACCTTCATCGCCCGCCCGGCGCCCGCCAGCAGCACCAGCATCCGTTCGCGGGCCACCGCCAACTCCAGTGGACCCGACGAGCCTGGCGGGCCACCCGAATCCGCGACATCGTCGGGCGGTGCTTCGGACATCGACGCATCCAAGGGATTCTCGCCGCCAGCTGATCCCTGCTCCTGCGACTGAGGTTCGTCGCTGTCATCGGCAGTATCGGCATGGCCTGTGAGGGAGCGCAGAGTTTCCCGTGTGATCGCCAGGTGGGCCAGACGCTCCTCCGCAGTCGCGATCTTCTCGCGAAGCGTGGACAACTCCGCGCGCACGAGGGCTTCTTCCGTGTCAAGACGCTCGAAGAGCGACGTCATCTCGGCCCCGCCTTCACCCAGCCGGCATCGGGGCCTCGCGGCACTGGAAGCCCCAGCCAAACGTAGGGTGAGCCGCAACAAGATCGCAGAGGGTGACCGCAGATGCTCCCAAACGACCACGCCCGCCCGCCGCGCGTCCGCACTCCTTCGCTAACAGACAACTCGCGCCCGCAATGGCCTTGCCACTGCACGGCCTCTGCGTCGTAGGGTCAGGAGCGTGACCGAACCCCACTCGAGCGAGGCATTGACGAGTTTCCTCAACACGCTGCGGGCCGGCGAAGTCCGCACCGGCCGCGTCACCAACATCGAGGACCGGGAGGTGCTTGTCGAACTGGACGGTTTTCCCGGCCCAGGGAGAGCGGTGGGCCGCATCCCCCGCGGCGATCTGACCCGCAAGGTGATCGGCCATCCCTCCGAAGCCGCGAGCATCGGGCAGCAACTCACCTTCGAAGTGATCGCCGTCGACTGGCAGCAGGAGTGCGTCTGGGCATCCGCTTCAGCGTGTGAGGACCCGGCTCTGCGAGCGTTCCTTCTTGGCCTTCGGCGCGGTGCAAAACACGAGGGGCAGGTGCAGAGCGTCCACAACTTCGGTGTCTTCGTGAACCTCGACGGCGAACCGGCCAACCAGTGCACCGGGTTCATCAGGGGCCCCGAACTGAGCTGGCGGCGGATCGACCATCCCGCAGACGCCGTTACGGCCGGCCAGCGGGTCATCGGCGAGATCATCGGCATAGACACCCGGCGTGGACAGGTTCAGCTATCGCTGAAAGCTCTTCAAGGGGACCCACTCGTACCCTTCGCCGACCAAGCAGGCATTGTCACGACCGGGCAGGTCACCAAGCTGATCCCGTTCGGAGCCTTCGTCCGCATCGCCGACGGCGTCGAGGGCCTCTTGCACAACACCGAGTTCTGTGAAGAGCCCGTCGAGCACCCCGGCCAGATGGTGAGCGAGGGCGACAAGATCACCGTACGGATCGTCGAGGTCGACCTCGCACGCCACCGCCTCACCCTGTCCGCCAGAAATCTGCCGCGAGACGGGAAACGATCCACCTGACAACGGGAAGCGATCTCCTGGTGCCCTGTATCGCACCAGGAGATCGCTACTCGTGAACACCTCACAACGCGACTGTTCTTGAGTTAGCTCGGGGATGGTTGACGGGATCCCGTCCGATCTTTTGATCGGGCGGGATTTCGTCGTTTCCGGGGGTTGTTCGATGTCTGTCCGGGGCGGTGGCCGGCCGGATGATGGGCGCGGAGGTGGTTCGGCCCGGGTCTTGTCGTGGTGCGGGCATGGCTGTGGGCCTCGGGGATCCGGGGCCGGTGGTGGTGCTGCTGTGCGGTTGTCCAGCGTGGTGGTCAGTGGGCTGGTGGTGGGTGCCGTCCGGTGTTGTGCGGGGCTGGGGTTCGGGTGCCGGCGGGACAGGTCCGGGGCTGGGCTCGTAGTCGATGTCAGTGAGGTGCTCACCGGTGCTTCTGAACAGCCAGGACTCGAGGATGTCCAGGTTCCCGATGCTGATCATGATGGAGATCAGGAGTGTCTGGGTGACCTGTCCGGGGGCTCGGGCCGGGCTGTACCTGCGCGGCCTGTTGTGGATCGTCTTCACTGGCGGGCCGAACCCGTCCGGGCCGGAGGCGTTCCCGCTGGGGGAGGCCGTGCGCTCGTCGAACGCGCCCTCTCTCTCGGGGTTCCGGAGGCCGCGATCCTACGGGAGCCGGACGCGCGCAGCACCGGGCAGAGCATCGCGTTCAGCAGGGAGGTTCTGGCCGAAGCCGGGGTCGAGGTTGCCTCGGTGCTGCTCGTCTCGATGCCCTACATGGAGCGGCGGGCGTATGCCGCCTGCCGGAAGCTCTGGCCGGAGGTGGACGTGGTGTGCACCTCCACCCCGGTCGACCCGCACGAGTACGTGAAATCCATCGGCGATGATCACCTGGTGATCGACAGCCTGGTGGGAGACCTCCAGCGGGTCGTCGAGTACCTGAAGCGGGGTTCGCTGTCGCCCAGGACGTACCCGGGAGTGTCCTCGACGCCTGCCGGAGGCTCGTTGAGGCCGGCTTCACCGGCCGCCTTCTCGCCTGACCGTGCGCAGTCGGCCCCCGGGCGGCAGTCTCCTTGGCTGCTGCGGCATGTGCCGAGCGCGTTCTCGGTCTCCGGCCCGGGCCGGCGCGGTGCCATGTCTGGGGGTGGTGTCGTCGATACGCCCGGCGGCCCAAGGGCTCGGTGGACCGGGCGGGCCGGCGGGAGTTGATGTCCCAGTCTCTGCCCGGCCCGGCCGGACCCTTGTGCCCCCGGTCAGTGCTTGGGGTGTTCGGGGGTGCTCGCCTGCCAATCGCGGCCGATGGAGCGGATCAGCGCGGGGTAGACGCCGAGGAGGCGGAAGGGCTTGATGGCTGCCATGTAGAAGGCGCCGAGGAGGCCGTTCGGCTTTACCAGGACGGCCATCTGGCCCCGGTAGCGGCCGGATCCGTCCGGTACCCAGCTGATGTGCATCACCGCGTGCACGGTCTTGTTGCTGATTTCGGCGGCCCATTCGTCACCTGTCCGGTAGAGCGGGATGAACGAGAGGGGGCCGAGGTCGGGCTGCGGGTCCTCGCGGAGGTCGACGGGCAGTCGGTCGCGAAGGGTGGGCAGGTCGGATTCGCTGTCGGGCTTGTCCCAGCCGAAGAGTGCTCCGAGCTTCCAGCGGGCGGCGAAGAGTGCGCGGATGATGGGGCCTTCTGCCGCCTTTCCGTTCTTCATGTTGTCGGTGAACTGGCTTACCAGCCGGGCGTGGTCGTCGGGTCCGCCGGGTGTGGGCAGGGCCCACACGTCCTCGACCGTGAAGTCCTCGGCGATTCCGTGGATCAGCCAGAGGCGGTCGGTGTGGGCGGTTCGGGGAAGTCGCACGGGTGGACCCCTATCTATACGATGGCGTATAGATCTAGCGTAGACCCATCTATACGGCCCCGTATATTCGGCAGGGGCGTTGAGGAGCCGAACACCATGGGAGCGACCCGTACACCCCGCGGCAAGTGGATCGAGGAAGGCCTGCGGGCACTGGTCGCCGGCGGCCCCGAAGCCGTTCGGATCGAGGCGCTGGCGCAGGCGCTCGGTGTCAGCAAGGGCGGCTTCTACGGGTACTTCCGCAACCGGGGTGCGCTGCTCACCGAGATTCTCGACACCTGGGAGTACGAGGTGGCCGAGGGCGTCATCGAGCAGGTGGAGAGCGGTGGGGGAGACGCCAGGGCCAGGCTGGACCGGCTGTTCGCCGTCGTCTCGGCCGCCGCCGACGGGCCGGTGCGGGGCCTCACCGCCGACATGGTGATCCGCGACTGGGCCCGCCGGGACGAGGGCGTCGCCGAGCGCCTGCGCCGCGTGGACAACCGGCGTATGGACTACCTGCGTTCGCTCTTCTCCTCCTTCTGCCCGGACCAGGACGAGGTCGAGGTCCGCAGCCTGCTCGTCCTGTCGCTGCGGATCGGCAACCACTTCAACGCGGCCGACAACGGCAGGCTCAGCCGCGTGGAAGTCATGGAGCTCATCAGGCAGCGCCTGATGAAGTAGCAGCCCCGACGCGGCGGTTCCCGGGGCCGGGCGCCAGATGAGGTCCGGGCTGTCGGCTGTGCAAAGCCGGGCGCGGCCCCGGTCCATCGT
The DNA here is from genome assembly GCF_055583985.1 of Streptomyces sp. NPDC104313. NCBI lineage: Bacteria > Bacillati > Actinomycetota > Actinomycetes > Kitasatosporales > Streptomycetaceae > Streptomyces > Streptomyces sp. NPDC104313. Next base: position 45,227 of record NZ_JBVJMW010000022.1, on the reverse strand, counting down.
CCGCACGGGGAGCTGGAGGGGCGGAGAGGGGCGCGCGGGGTTCACGGCAGTACGGGGGCCGGGGAACGATGCGGCGAGTGCTTCCCTGCGGGGACCGGGGGACCCGGGGACCGGGGGTCGGCCGAGGTTGCGGGGGCCGGTGGCTGGCGCGCGCGTGCCGCCCGGAGCGGGCTCCGGGCGGCACGGCTGTTGTTGCGGGTTCGGGTCAGGCGGTCTTGCCGGCTGCGGTGGGGCGGTCCTTCTTGGCGTCGACGACGGCACGCTCCAGGACGGCGGTGCGCTCGGTGACCGTGCCGGGCTTGATGTTGTCGACCTCCTTGACCTGGACGGCGCGGCTGCCCAGGTAGGCGAAGGTGGTGCGGTCGAAGACGAGCTCGAAGCGCTCGCCGGACCGGTCGTCCACGCGGGCCAGGGCGAGGCCGTTGCGGCCGGCGGCGTCCTGGGAGTTCTGGACGACGACGACGCCGGGGATCTTGGCGGCGGCCCGGTAGAGCGCGGCGGCGCTGGTGGACGGCACGAGCTGCTCGTCGATGATCGACTTGATGGTCTGGAACGCCTCCTGGTCGGGGTGGCGGGGGCCGTCGACGGTCTTGTAGATCTCCTTCAGCAGGACGTCCGGGTCGGTGGACTGGGCCTTGATCCAGTTGTACGACAGCCGGAGGGCCTCGCCCGGGATGTCCTTGCCGTTCACGGGCTTGGAGTGGGGGTTGTCGTCGCCGAGGCCGATGCCGCCGTCGGGCTGGTAGCCGGGCTCGTTGAGCCAGCCGCCGAGAGAGTCGGGGGACTTCCAGATCTCACGCTCGTGCAGCGGCTGCACCTGGGTCTTGAACTCCCGGCTGTCCCCGTTCTGGGTCTGGGACACGAACGAGACGGTGCTCTTGATGTAGATGTACTGGCCGGGCCCCGGCTCCGGGGTCGGCCGGGTGCTCGCGGCGGAGGCGATCTGCCGGACGGTCGCGACGAGCTGGATGTCGCTGCCGGCCTCGATGGCCACGACGGGCGCTGCCACGGTGGCCGGCCCCCTGCGTTGCGAGCCGACGCCGTTGTCCAGCGCGCTGACGGCGACGATGGCGGTGAGCGCGGCTGCGGTGACCGGGATGCCGATCAGCATGATGCGCCGGGCCGGCCGCTTCGGGGCAGCGGGGGCGGGGGCGGGGGCGGCTGAGGGAGTGCGGATCTCGTTCAACAGGTACTCCTCGAAAAGCAGCTGGCGGTCGTGCGCCATCTGGACGGCTGACGGTGCCGGCAGCAGCCGGGCGAGCTCCTCGTGGTCCAGCTCCGTGTCCAGGGGCTCGGTCCGCTTCCAGAACTTGCGGGTCATCCGTACGTCTCCTCGTGCGACTCGTACGACCGGGCCGCGCGAGTGCGGCCAACCTGTACTTGTCCGGGGCGCGGAAGCGGTTCCCGGTTCTTCTTCAGCTCTTGTTCGGCGAGTTTGCGCAGTCGCGTGCGGGCACGTGACAGGCGCGAACGCACGGTACCGATGGGTACGTCCAGCGCGGCGGCGGCCTCGGCGTACCCCAGCCCGGACCAGACGCAGAGGGTGAACACCTCGCGCTCGGTGCGGCGGAGCTGCTTCAACGCCCGGTGTGCGGCAGTGAGTTGGTCGGCGTCGGCCAGGCGTCCGACGAGTTCGTCGGAGAAGTCCGGGATGCTGTCGCGGGCGGGGATGCGCCCGAGGGCCGCCTGGTGGCGGCGGGCGGCACGACGGGTGTTGCGCAGCACGTTGACGGCGATGCCCATGAGCCACGGGCGCGGGCCGGCCTCGTGGTCAAGGAGCCGGTCACGCAGCCGCCAGGCCTCCAGGAAGGTCAGCGAGACGACGTCTTCGGCGAGGTCCCGGTCGCCGCCCACACGGACGGCGTACCGATGGACCAAGGAGGCATGGTCGCGGAAGAGTTCCCTGAACGCTTCGGGGTCTCCCGCGCGTATTCGGGCTTGCAGTGAGTAGTCCACGAAATGCCTTGTCCGCCGCCGGTGCCCGGTTCCGGTGATCTGGATCACGCCGGCGCCGAGGGTCGGCGGCTCCCCCGTACGCCACGACTGCCGCGGTCGGGGCACTGCCTTCAAGCGGAACTGTATCGACCGCTTCTGCCGCCCGGGCCCGCCCGCAGCCGTCAAGCGGGTACCCGCTCCAGGGCATCCCGGCAGGCGGCGCGGGTCAGTGCCGCGCTGTGTGCGGCGGCCTGCTGCGCGGTCGGCGGCGGCCGGGCCCGTACGGCGGCCGGTGCGGCAGTCGGGGCAGCGGCCGGGGCTCGGAAGGCCGGGGGCGCGGCAGTCGTGGCGTACGGGGGGTACGGGGGTGCGGTGCGCCGCGTCGGCAGGGTGGCGGGTGCGTGGTGCGGGGCCGGAGGGTGGGCGGGGAGTTGGCGGATGCGGGCGGCGAGGCCGGCCGCGACGCCGGTGCGGACCGTCGCCGGAGGGGTGCCGAGACCGTGGACATCAGCGAGGACCACTTCCAGCCCGCCGCCAACAGGTCCTCCACCATGAAGCTTTGGTCGGTCAGGGGCTTGCCGGGCAGGGCCGGGCCGGAGGAGCGGCCACCGACAACACCGCCAGGGTGCGAACCGGCCCCCGGGGCCGGCCCCACCGGGGAATGATCCCGAGCACCCTGGGAAATGATCTTCAGGCCGTCCTGTCGGGCCAGGCCAACGCTCCTCGTGAACACCCCACAGTGCGACTGTTCTTGAGTCGGCTCGGGGATGGTTGACGGTTTCCCGTCCGCTCATTTCGATCGGGCGGGATTTCGTCGTCCCCGGGTGACGCCGGTCGTCCGAGTCGCCGTGAGTGCGGTGAGCGCCGATAGTGCGTCGGCGTGGTGCCGCTGACGGGGACTGCGCGGGTCCGGCCGGGTGGCGGCCGGTGAATGATCTTCGCCTTCTCTACAGTTCTCGGCCAGTTCTGTAGAAAAGAGCCCCATCTCCGCTTCTTGTCGAGGCAGTTCCGGCTGCGCCAGAGTTCGAGGCGCGGCGACAGGAACATGTCATCGCCGCCGGGCAGTGTCCATGGAACACATCGCGCTTCCCCAGGCGCGGTGTGGCCACCCCCCCATTGTCTGGATGCTGCCCGCGTAGCGGAAGGAATCGCGTGAAGCACAGCAGGAACAAGAACGCGCGCAGATCCATCGTGGCCGCCTCGATCGGCGTCCTTCTGTCGGCCGGAGTCGCCACAGGGGCCCACGCCGGTACGGCCGCGGAGCCTTCGGCTCCGGCGTACCAGCCGGAGATGGTCGAGGCGCTCGCCACGACCCTGGGCGTCAGCGAGAAGTCCGCCGCGGAGCGGCTGGACCGTGAGGCGGAGCAGCAGGCCCGGTTGGCGGAGCTGCGGGAGGACCGGGTCAGCACACTCGGGGCCTTCTTCACCGAGGACGGGTCGTTGGTCGTCAACGCCGCCGACGCCGGGGCGGCGAAGGACGTCAGGGCCGCGGGGCTCAAGGCCCGCGTTCCCGAGCGCGGCGAGAGCGAACTCGACCGGATCAAGGCGCAGCTCGACGCCAAGGCGCTCAGGAGCGCCCCGGCCGGGGTGTCCGCGTGGTCCGTCGACCTCGCGTCGGACACCGTGACCGTCGAGGTCAACGGCGACTCCGACGCCGCGACCCGTAGCTTCCTCAAGGCGGCGAAGAGCAAGGGCGACGCCGTACGCGTCGTGAAGGGCCAGGAGAAGCTGGAGACCCAGGCGGTCGTTCCGCCCGGCAGCCGAATGACCTTCAACGGCTATCTGTGCTCCGTCGGCTACGGGGCCAAGGACCGCGGTGGCAAGCAGGTGCTCGTGACCGCCGGACACTGTATCGAGGGTCTGCCCGAACTGGCCTACAACGGCAACCGGTTCGCCAAGGGCACCCACACCCGGTTCGCGCTGGGCACCCGCAGCGTCGACATGGGCATCGCCTCCGTGGACGCGGGCAACTCGATCGGCCTCGACGTCACCACGTACGGCAGGGCCGGCACCGTCCCGGTCAAGGGCAGCAAGCGGGCACCCTCCGGCGCGGCGCTCTGCAAGTCCGGCCAGACCACCAACTGGACCTGCGGCAAGGTCGGCTCGTACAACGTCAGCGTCACCTACACCGACCAGAACGGCGGCCCGGACACCGTCGTGACCGGCCTGGCGAGCTCCAGCGTCTGCACCCAGGGAGGCGACAGCGGAGGCGCGTACATCTCCGGTGACCAGGCCCAGGGCATGACGTCCGGCGGTCCCAGCAACCAGCGCTGCAACGGCCAGGTCAACTCGCCCGGCTCCTCCTACTTCCAGCCGCTCGACGACGCCCTCGCGTACTACGGGCTGACGCTCAACACCAAGTAGCCGCACCACGGATCCGCACCGGCCGAAGGCCCCCGGACGCGGGAGACCGTCCACTCATCCTGGGCGGTCTCCCGTTCCCCTTGCTCCCGCCCCGTAGTCCCACGCCACCCCGTGGACACCGGGCTTGCACCGGGAAGTGAGCACATGGACGTCGTGCGATTCGCTCAGCGGGATGCGCCGACGGCCGCGGGGCGGGGCGCCGACCTTGTCCCGGACATAGCGGTGGCAGTCCGACGGCAGGGCGCCGGGGTGGAAGAAGACCTGCTGGAGGTACTCGTGGAGGTTCGTCCGCGACCAGCGCTCATAGTGCGTGGCAGGCGTCTTCGACGGGCTCACCTCGACCGCGTAACTCACCACCGTGGTATCCAGTTTGGCCAGCTCCCGGCCGAAGCGGATCTCCAGCACCAGGGACTTGAGCCCCTTCAGATACGTGGCCTCGGCGAGGCGTCCGCAGCTGACCCTGATGTCGACCGGTTCGGCCGCCTCGTCGTCGAAGCTGAGCACGAAGATCGCCCGGTCGGCCCCCGCCCGGCCGGCCCGCAGCACGTTCGTGGTGGAGATCGCGCTCAGTGTGCCGCTCTCGCCCATCCTCACGATGTCGTGGACCATCAGAGAGCTGCTCTCCTGGTTGAAGTGGCGGAAGCGCGCGCCGAGCGCCTTCTCCACGACGGAGTCCTCCCCGAGGATCTGGAGTGCCGCCCCCTCCGCGCCGGGCGGGGTGATCCGGCCGCGCGGGCGGCGCGGTCCGAGAAGCGAGCGCAGGGCTCCGGCGGGCAGTTCCAGGATCTCCTCCAGCACCTCCACCGCGCGCAGGGACCGTGCCCGTTCGGGCTGGCTGCGGCCGCGCTGCCAGCTGCTGAGGGTGGCCTGGCTGATGGTGATGCCGCGCACCCTGAGCCGTTCGCTCACCCGCTCCAGGGACAGCCCGCGGCGGTTCAGCGCTTCCCGCAGCGCCCCCGGGAAGGTGTCGGCGCCGGTCGCCGCCGCGTGCAGGGCCGAGGCGGTGATCGCCTCGCCCGTCCGCGCCGCGGTGGCGTGCGCCTCGGCGACCCGCGCTCCGGTGGTGTCCGGACCGGTGGAGTCGCTCGCTCCGCCGTCCATGGCCTCCGGCAGCGTGACGTCGCTGTCCGTATCGCTCGACATGTCCCTCCCGTTCCCGGCACTCTCTCGGCGGGACGGCCTACGGGCCCCCGCATACTGGTTGACCACCGGACGGGGGACGGATAACAAAACCCTCAGGAGTGACCTGTCCCACATCCCGGTGGCGAACCGAAAGAAGGGCGTGAACGGCGTGGACAGCACCGCTCTGGTCATCGCGGCGCGGAAGGGCGACCGGGCCGCCGGGGAACGGCTGGCCGCCCAGTACCTCCCTCTGGTCTACAACGTCGTCGGGCGCGCCCTCAACGGCCACCCGGACGTGGACGACCTGGTGCAGGAGACCATGCTCCGGGCGCTGTCCGGCCTGCCCTCGCTGCGCGATCCGTCCCGCTTCCGCTCCTGGCTCGTCGCCATCGCCATGAACCAGGTCCGCACCCGCTGGTCCGGTCTCGGCCACCGCCCCGCCCCGCTGGAGGCGACCGAGGAGCCCGCCGACCCCGCCGCCGACTTCGTCGACCTGACGATCCTGCGCCTCGAACTCTCCGGCCAGCGGCGGGAGACGGCCGAGGCCACCCGCTGGCTGGACGACGCCGAGCGTGACGTGCTGTCCCTGTGGTGGCTGGAGACGACCGGCGACCTCACCCGGCCCGAACTTTCCGAGGCGCTCGGGCTTTCCCCGCAGCACGCCGCCGTACGCGTCCAGCGGGTGAAGAACCAGCTCGACGTCGGCCGTGCGGTCGTCCGGACCCTGGCGTCCGACCCCCGTTGCCCGGCCCTCACGGATCTGCTGGGCGACTGGGACGGTACACCGACGCCCCTGTGGCGCAAGCGGATCGCCCGCCATATACGCGGCTGCGCCTCCTGCTCCGACGGCAGCGCGGGGCTGGTCCCGCCGGAGGGCCTGCTCTCCGGGCTCGCCCTCGTGGTGCCGCTCTACGACAGCGGGCAGCAGGTGGCGGTGGCCGTCGCCTCCTCGGCGGCCCCGGCCGTCGCGTCCGTCTCCGCACCGGCCGCCTCGGCCCCCGCCACCTCCGCCGCGTTCCCGGCCGGAACGGCGGCGGGGCTCATGGCCGGCGCGGCTGCCGTGACCGTCCTCGCCGTACTGATCTGGCCCGTTGCCCCCGCCCCGCCCGAATCCCGGGGCGGGGGCGTCACCTACAGCCCCTCGCCCCCGCCGCCCGCTGCCGCCTTGGCCGAGCCGCTCCCCACGCCCTCCACGGTCTCGCCGTCGCCGTCGCCGTCGCCCTCGCTGACCCCGACGCCGAGCCGCACCGCCGCCTCCCGGCCGCCCGCCGCCGCCCCTTCGCCCTCCGTCCCATCCGAGGCCGCCGAGCCGCGCCCCCGCCCGGAAGCCGGCGTGGTCACCCGGGTCAACACCCTGCGCGCCGCGAACGGCTGCCCGGAGCTGGCGACCGATCCCCGGCTGACCGAGGTGGCCCGGCGGCACTCCGAGGACATGGCCGCGCGCGACTACCTCGACCACACCGACTCCTCGGGCCGGGGCGCGGGCGACCGGGTCGACGCCACGGGCTACGACTGGTCGGCCGTCGGGGAGACCATCGCGACCGGCATGAGCGATCCGGCCGCGGTCGTCGAGGAGTGGCGCGACAACCCGGGCCGCGGCGACGACTCCATCTTCAACTGCGACTTCGTCCATGTGGGCGTGGGCATCGCCGACTCCCCGCGCGGCCCCTACTGGACCCAGGTGCTGGCCACCCCGCGCTGAGCGGCGGGGCCGGTTGTCAGTGGCGGGTGCCAGACTCGGTCGGCATGGAGAACAGCGTGCTTCTCAGGGATGTCGAACCAGCGGACCTGGAGGTCTTTCTCGCGTACGAGCACGACCCGGAGGCGGTCCGGAGATCGCGCTTCCCTCCGCGGGAGCGGGAAGCGTTCATGGCGCACTGGACGTCGAGGGTGCTGGGGGACCCCGCCAACCTCGTGCAGACGGTTGTCGTGGACGGCGGGACGGCGGGGAACATCGTGGCCTGGTGGGAGGGGGAGCGGCGTTACATCGGCTATTGGTTCGGCCGTCCGTACTGGGGCCGGGGCATCGGGACCCGGGCGTTGACCGCGTTCCTGGAGCGGGAGGCGGTACGCCCGTTGTACGCGGACCCGGCCGCCGGGAACACCGGCTCGATACGTCTGCTGGAGAAGTGCGGGTTCTCGGCGACCGGCACGGTGCGGCACGGGGAGGACGAGCACGTGCTCCTGGTGCTCGACGGGGGAGCCTGAGTGAGCGCCCCGCCGGGCGGCCCGGCGCCCCGGGGGCCGACGGCCCGGATCAGGCTCCGGGCTGCTGGAGCGGCTTGGACATGCAGATGCTGCTCTCGTACTCCCGGTAGTGGCCGAACTTCTCGCACTCCGTGTAGCCGCTCGACGCGTACAGCGCGATGGCCTCGGGCTGCTGGTCGCCGGTCTCCAGGACCATCCGGATCCGGCCGGCGGCGCGCGCGTCCTCCTCCAGGGCGGCCAGCATCCGCCGGGCCAGACCCCTGCCGCGCCCCTCGGGTATCACGAACATCCGCTTGATCTCGGCGTCGCCGTCCCCGTAGCCCTCGGCGTTGCGGTCCTGGGTCCGCCAGCCGCCGGTCGCCACCGGGCGGTCCAGCTCGTCATAGGCGAGCAGGTACAGGCCGCGCGGTGGAAGGAACATCGAGGGGTCGAGCGGTGTGAGATCGCCCCCATCGCCGTAGCGCACCTCGTATTCGAGCTGCACCTGGTCGTTGAGTTTGACGGCGTCGGGGTGATCGAAAGGGCGAGTCTGAATAATCATGCTAAATATCGTACATCTATGCGTAGGGGTGGAGTGGGTACTGTTCCGGCATGCTCACAGTGACCTCTGAAAGTGTGCTGAGCAGTCTCCGAAAGCTCGTGAAGATGGGGAGCATGTTGTGCTCACAGTGACCTCCGTGAATGTTAACGGGCTCCGCGCCGCCGCCAAGAAGGGCTTCGTCGAGTGGCTGGCGGGGACCGACGCCGATGTGGTCTGCCTCCAGGAAGTGCGGGCCGAGCTCGCCCAGCTGCCCGAAGGGGTGGGCGCCCCCGAAGGGTGGCACACCGTCCATGCCCCGGCCGCCGCCAAGGGCCGCGCCGGCGTCTCGCTCTACTCGCGGCAGGTCCCCGAGCGGGTCCAGACCGGCTTCGGCGGCTTCGGGGTCCCCGGGGCGGAGGAGTTCGACACGAGCGGCCGGTATGTGGAGATCGACCTCCCCGGTGTCACCGTCGCGAGCCTGTACCTGCCCTCCGGTGAGGTCGGCACCGAGCGCCAGGACGAGAAGGAGCGCTTCATGGCCGCCTTCCTGCCCTACCTCCAGGGGCTGAAGGCGCGGGCGGCGGCGGACGGCCGCGAGGTCGTGGTCTGCGGCGACTGGAACATCGCCCACCAGGAGGCGGACCTGAAGAACTGGAAGGCCAACCGCAAGAGCTCCGGCTTCCTCCCCGGGGAGCGCGCCTGGCTGACCCGGGTCCTGGAGGAGGCCGCCTACGTGGACGTCGTACGGGCGCTCCACCCGGATGCCGAGGGGCCGTACAGCTGGTGGTCGTACCGGGGGCGCGCCTTCGATAACGACAGTGGCTGGCGTATCGACTACCAGATGGCGACCCCGGGGCTGGCCGGGCGCGCGGTGAAGGCCTGGGTGGAGCGGGCGGCCACCCATGGCGAGCGCTGGAGCGACCACGCGCCGGTGACGGTCGTCTACGAGCGGTAGCCCCGGTCGGTGGCCCCCGGCCGGTGGCCGGCCGGGGGCGACCGGTTCGGTCGCTGATGGCTGGCTGTTCCGGTCGGCGGTGGCTGACCGTTCCGGTCGGCGGTCGTCCGTGATCGGTCATCCCCGCAAGGGTGCGTCAGTCGGACTTCGGGGGCTGTGTGCCGTCCTCGCGGCGCAGCCTCCGGTCGAGGGCCATGGACAGTTCGGCGTCCACCACCGCACGCGCCAGCGGGCGGAGTTGGGCCGGTTCGGTCTCCTTGGTGTGGGCATGCAGTACGCGTACGAAGATCTCGGCGAGCGCGTCCGCGTGCTCGCGGACGCGGCGGCCCGAGGAGAGTACGGTGGAGAGTGGGACCCCTTCCCGTACGAGCTCGGCCGACACCTCCAGGAGGCGGCGGCTGATGTGTACGATCTCGTCCCCGTCGGTGGCGAGATAGCCCAGGTCCAGTGCGGTGGCGAGGTTCTCGGGCGTGACCTCGCCCTCGAAGTAGTCCGCGAGCTGCTCCGGGGTGAGGCGGACCGGGGTCTCCTCGGTCGGTTCGCCCAGGCCCAGGACCTCCGCGACGTCCCGGCCGCTCTCGAAGGTGGCCGCCAGGTCGGCGATGCCGTTCAGGGTGTGGCCGCGTTCCAGAAGGCCCGAGATGGTCCGCAGCCGGGCCAGGTGGTGGTCGTCGTACCAGGCGATGCGGCCCTCGCGGCGAGGTGGCGGGATCAGTCCGCGCTCCCGGTAGAAACGCAGGGTCCGCACGGTGATGCCGGCCTCCTTGGCTAGCTCCTCCATGCGGTATTCGCGGTGCTCGCGTCCTTCGGCCACAGGGGCACCCTATGTTGTACCGCCGGTAACTTTCCCCGGTACGCCCCCTACCCATCGGTACGGTCCTGCTCTACCCTCCGAATGATGCCAGTGATTGCTGGCAGAGTCGTGTGACGTACCGCGGAAGGCGGCAGCATGGCCCAGCAGGAGCACGTGCGTGTGGCGGTGATCGGAACCGGATTCGGGGGCCTGGGGGCCGCCGTACGGTTGCGCCGCGAAGGCATCACCGATTTCGTCGTCCTGGAGCGGGCCGACTCGGTGGGCGGCACCTGGCGCGACAACAGCTATCCCGGCTGCGCCTGCGACGTACCGTCCCACCTCTATTCCTTCTCGTTCGCCCCCAACCCCGACTGGCCGCGCACCTTCTCCGGGCAGGAGCACATCCGGGCCTACCTGGAGCACGTCGCGGACACCTTCGGGCTCCGCCCGCACATCAGGCTGAACCACGAGGTGAAGCTGATGACCTGGGACAAGGAGAACCTGTACTGGGTGATCGAGTCCGCCGGCGGGGCCGTGCTCCACGCGGATGTCGTCGTCTCCGCCACCGGGCCGCTCTCCGACCCGAAGACGCCCGGCATACCCGGGCTCGACTCCTTCCCCGGCAAGGTCTTCCATTCCGCGCGCTGGGACCACGACTACGAGCTGGCCGGCAAGCGCGTCGCGATGGTCGGAACGGGCGCGTCCGCGATCCAGATCGTCCCGGCGATACAGCCGAGGACCGCGAAGCTCACGCTCTTCCAGCGCACTCCGCCCTGGGTCATGCCGCGTATGGACCGCACGATAAGCAAGGCCGAGCGGGCACTGCACCGGGCCGTCCCCGTCACCGGCACGGCGCGCCGCGGACTGCTGTGGGGCATAAGGGAGTTGCAGGTCAGCGCCTTCACCAAGCACCCCGATCAGCTGGGCCTGGTGGAGAGGATAGCCAAGTCGAACATGGCGCGGGCGATCAAGGACCCGGCCCTGCGGGCCAAGCTGACCCCCGACTACCGCATCGGCTGCAAGCGGATCCTGCTCTCCAGCACCTACTATCCGGCCCTCGCCCAGCCCAACGTGGACGTCGTCGCCTCCGGGCTCGGCGAGATACGCGGCTCCACGGTGGTCGCCGCCGACGGGAGCGAGGCGGAGGTCGACGCGATCATCTTCGGCACCGGCTTCCATGTGACGGACATGCCGATCGCGGAGCGGGTCGTCGGCGAGGAGGGCATCACGCTCGCCGAGTCCTGGAAGGACGGGATGAACTCGCTGCGTGGTGCGACCGCCGCCGGGTTCCCCAACTGGATGACGGTCATCGGCCCCAACACCGGGCTCGGCAACTCCTCCATGATCCTGATGATCGAGTCCCAGCTGAACTACATGGCCGACTACCTGCGGCAGTTGAACGTGCTGGGCGGGCGTGCCGCACTCGGCGCCCGCTCCGCCGCCGTCACCGCGTGGAACGACCGGGTCCAGCGGCGGATGAAGCGCACGGTGTGGAACACCGGCGGCTGCACCAGCTGGTACCTGGACGCGGAGGGCCGCAACACCACGGTCTGGCCCGGCACCACGGGTGAGTTCCGGCGGCAGACGCGTTCGGTGGACCTCGCGGAGTACGACGTCGTCCGGGCCGCCGCGGCGGGCGAAAAGCAGCGGGCCGCCGGGGCCGGACGCGTACCGGAGCAGCCCGGCCGTACCGATCGCGAGGCCATGACCACCGCCTCGGAGTCCGCGTCCGTCGCCGAGGAGGCCGCGCGATGAGCCGCCTCCCGAACCGCGGCACCGTACCGCCGGTGCCCGCCGCCGAGTTGACCGCGCGCTCCGCCGACGGGTCGCGGATCCACGTCGAACTGCACGGCCCCGAGGACGGGCCCGCGGTGGTCCTGGCCCACGGCTGGACCTGCAACACCCGCTTCTGGGACGCCCAGATACGCGATCTGGCCGCCGACCACCGGGTCATCGCCTACGACCAGCGCGGCCACGGGCTCACCCCCGAACCGGGGCCCGGCGGCTACAGCACGAGCGCGCTGGCCGACGACCTCGAGGCGGTCCTCGCCGCCGCGCTCGCCCCGGGCCGCAAGGCGGTCCTCGCCGGGCACTCCATGGGCGGGATGACGGTGATGGCCGCCGCCGCGCGCCCCGGACTGCGCGAGCACGCCGCCGCCGTGCTGCTCTGTTCCACCGGCAGTACGCGGCTGGCCGCCGAGGCCCGGGTCCTGCCGCTGCGCGCGGGTGCGCTGCGGACCCGGCTCACCACCGCCGTACTGGGCGCGAAAGCACCGCTCGGGCCGGTCAACCCGGTCTCCAGGAAGGTCCTCAAATACGCGACGATGGGGACCGGTTCGGCTCCGGACCGGGTCGACGTCTGCGCCCGCATCGTGCATGCCTGCCCGCGCCGCGCGAGAGTGGAGTGGGGTCAGGTGCTCGCCGGGCTGGATCTCGGGGCGGGCGTGCGCGGGCTGCGGGTGCCGACCGCCGTGATCGCCGGCACGGAGGACCGGCTGACCCCGCCGGTCCACGCACGGGCCATCGCGGCCGCGCTGCCGGTCGGGATCGGCCTGACCGAGCTGGCGGGCGTGGGGCATATGACGCCGGTGGAGGCCCCGGAGGCCGTCACGGCGAAGATCAGGGAGTTGGTCACCCGGTACGTCGCCACGGGGGCGGACGCCAAGCGGAAAGCCGCCTCGGCGGAGAAGGAGGATGTCGCATGAGCGGCAAGCGGAGTCTGGAGGGGCAGGTCGTCGTCGTCACCGGCGCGGCCCGGGGCGTGGGCGAGCTGCTGGCCCGCAAGCTGTCGGCACGCGGGGCGACCCTCGCACTGGTCGGTCTGGAGCCGGATGAGCTGAAGCACGTCTCCGAGCGGCTGCACGGCGAGAGCGGCCACTGGTTCGCCGACGTCACCGACCACGAGGCGATGGCCCAGGTGGCGCGCGAGGTGAAGGAGCGTTTCGGCAAGGTCGACGTGGTCGTCGCCAACGCGGGCGTCGCCTCGGGCGGCCTGTTCGCCGACTCCGACCCGGACGCCTGGCGGCGGGTCATCGAGGTGAACCTCATCGGCGGCGCGGTCACCGGGCGGGCCTTCCTGCCGGTGCTGATGGAGAGCCGCGGGTACTTCCTCCAGATAGCGTCGTTGGCCGCGATCACCCCGGCTCCGATGATGACCGCGTACTGCGCGTCCAAGTCGGGTGTGGAGGCCTTCGCGCACAGTCTGCGCGCCGAGGTCGGCTACAAGGGCGTCAAGGTCGGCGTCGGCTATCTCTCCTGGACCGACACCGACATGGTGCGCGGGGCGGACCAGGACGACGTGATGCGCGAGCTGCGTCGGCGGCTGCCGTGGCCGATGAACCGTACGTACCCGCTCGGCCCGGCCGTCGACCGGATCGTGGACGGGATCGCGCGGCGTTCCCCGCATGTGTACGCCCAGTGGTGGCTGCGCGGGATGCAGTCGGTCCGCGGCTATCTGCCCTCCGTCGTCGCGATCGGCGGGCAGCGCGAGATGCGGCGCGTCGAACCGCGGCTCCACACGGTGTCGAAGGGGCTGGTGGGGGCCGGGGGAGCGGCGGACCAGGACACGCGTGCGGAGCGTGCTGACCGACCGTAGCGGTACGAAATGCGTGGGATGTCGGGGCGTGCAACGCTGGGCGAGGCCCCGCAGGGGGCCGCCCCCACGTACCCCACGCATCCCACAGGAGTGAACAGCATGGGCATCGCAGACCAGTTCAAGGACAAGGCGCAGGAGCTCGCCGACCAGGCCAAGCAGAAGGCCGGTCAGGGCAAGGGCGAGGCCCAGGACCGGGCCTCCCGGCCCCGTGACCAGGAGCCGGACTCCTCCCCGGGCGGGAAGGACCGTGCCCGGGACGCGAAGGACCAGGCACGCGAGCGTTTTGACCGTTGACGGTCGCTGAGGTGTGACGCGTGCGTGCTGCGGTTCGCGCGTGCGTACGCGTCGCTTCAGGAGGCGCATCCGGGTGACCGGGTGCGCCTCCTTCCCGCGTGGGGACCCGAGTCCCCTTTTCCACCAGGTCGGCAACATCGCTCCCGACGAAGCCACCACAAGACAGGCACCGAACCCGACGCACTGCTTGAACGGAAACTCCGTAGTCCCCACTGCCGCCACCAGGCAATATGGGTCCAGTGAAGGAGCTACCCCCCGGTCTGCCGCCAGCAGACTCACGTAAGTGGCACAGCCGCCGATGGTGGGATCAACTGGGATATCTGCGCGTGCGCTCCTTGGCGAACCCGGGCTGGTCCCGGGACATGCCGTGGCTGATCGCGTGGTTGCGTCGTGAGCGGTCGACCGCCCTCCCGACGGATTGCCACCTCTACGACAAGGCGATCGCCGCAGCTCAGGTCTATGCGCGGACTCCCAACCCGTCACGTGGGGCTGAACGCGCATGGGATCGAGTCCTCGAACCCATCGACGAGTTGCTGGTGAGGCGGCAGGGAAGGCATCTGGACGACGTCCACCGGGCTCAAACCGAGCAAGGTGACGCGACCCCTTGATATGTCGCCCGCATGCAGACCATGGACGTCAAGTTCAGCGCATGTTCGAGAGGTTGCTGTAGGGCGGCCCGGTCAAGGGCCGGGGCCACCGCGTGTTCCGGCATCTCGTCGGGCCCCTCGGACGGTCTTCAGCCGCCGCCCGGACTCTGATCAAGCTGCTGAGTGCTGCCCGCCCGTGGGCGCTTCGTCCGGCCTCCGAGCCCCGGTGCGGAGCCCCCGGGGTCACCGTGGCGGCAGCGGTGGTCTCCGCAGGTCCGGGGCCGTGTCGTACGACGGTGGTGTCGCCGCCGGGTGCGCGGCCAGCAGTTCCAGCGCCAGGCGGACCGCGTCGTCGAGGACGGCGTACCGGCCCTCCGCCCAGTCCAGCGGGGTGCGCAGGGCCTCCACGTCCGGTTCCACGCCGTGGTTCTCCACCGACCAGCCGTATGCGTCGAACCAGGCCGCGTTCATCGGGACCGTGATCGATGTGCCGTCGCCGAGCCGGTGGCGGCCGGTCATGCCGACCACCCCGCCCCAGGTGCGCTGGCCCACCACCGGGCCCAGCTTCAGCAGCCGGAACGCGGCGGTGATCATGTCTCCGTCGGAGGACGTCGCCTCGTCGGCCAGGGCGACCACCGGGCCGCGCGGCGCGTTGGAGGCGTAGCTCACCGCCTGGGCGTTGCGGGTCAGGTCCCAGCCGAGGATCGTGCGGGTGAGCTTCTCCACGACCAGCTCGCTGATGTGGCCGCCCGCGTTGCCCCGTACGTCCACGATCAGGGCCGGGCGGGACACCTCCAGGCGCAGGTCCCGGTTGAACTGGGCCCAGCCCGAGCCACCCAGGTCCGGGATGTGCAGGTAGCCGCATTTCCCGCCGCTCAGCTCTCGTACGACGTCACGGCGTTTGGCCACCCAGTCCTGGTAGCGCAGCGGGCGTTCGTCGACCAGGGGCATGATCGCCACCCGGCGGGAGGGGCCCCCGCCCGCCGGGGAGAAGGTCAGTTCCACCGTGGTACCGCCCGCCGCCGTCAGCAGGGGGTACGGGCCGGCGACCGGGTCCACCGGGCGGCCGTCGACATGGGTGAGCACCGCGCCCTCCCTGATCCCCGTGCCCGCCAGCGGCGAACGGGCCTTGGAGTCCGAGGAGTCGCCGGGCAGGATGCGCTGGATGGTCCAGGCGCCGTCCCGGCAGACCAGGTTGGCGCCGAGGAGGCCGATCGCGCGCTGGTAGTGCGGCGGGCCCTCGTTGCGGCGGGCGGGGGAGACGTACGCGTGCGAGGTGCCCAGCTCGCCCAGCACCTCGCGCAGCAGGTCCGCGAACTCGTCGGGTGAGGCGACCCGTTCGACCAGGGGGCGGTACTGGTCCAGCACCCCGTCCCAGTCGATGCCGCACATGTCCGGTTCCCAGAAGTAGGAGCGGATGATCCTTCCCGCCTCGCCGTAGGCCTGCCGCCACTCCGCCCCCGGGTCCACCTCGTGCAGGATGCGGCGCAGGTCCAGGTAGACCGTGGAGTCGGTGTCGCCCGGTTCGGTCGCGGGCAGGGCGCGCAGCTCGCCGTCGTCCATCACGACGAGGCGGGACGCGTCGCCACTGACCGCGAACCAGTCGAGGTGATCGACCAGTTCGGTCCTGCGGGCCTTGGCGATGTTGAAGTGTTCCAGGGTCGGCCGCCCCGACATGTCGGCCGGGTTCGCGAACGTCTCGCCCAGCGCCCCCGAGATCGGCCAGCGCAGCCAGACGAGACCGCCGCCGCTCACCGGGGCCAGCGCCGAGTACTTGGAGGCGGAGACCGGGAACGGTGTCACCCGGCTCTCCAGGCCCTCGAACTCCACCATCACCGTCGACCCCTCCGGCGTACCCCCCTCGGGCACGTCCACCGGGTCGAGACCGCCCGCCGCCGGACGGCCGTCGGGCGAGAGGGCGAAGGGGGACGGGGTGGCCGAGGAGAGCGGGACCAGATAAGGGCGGCAGCCGAGCGGGAAGGACAGGTCGCCGGTGTGGACGTCGTACACCGGGTCGAAGCCCCGCCAGGACAGGAACGCCAGATAGCGGCCGTCCTCCGTGAAGACCGGGTTCTCGTCCTCGAAGCGGCCGTTGGTGACGTCGACGAT
Source organism: Streptomyces sp. NPDC104313 (assembly GCF_055583985.1). NCBI lineage: Bacteria > Bacillati > Actinomycetota > Actinomycetes > Kitasatosporales > Streptomycetaceae > Streptomyces > Streptomyces sp. NPDC104313. The sequence continues at coordinate 28,745 of NZ_JBVJMW010000022.1, read as the reverse complement.
CACCGGGGTGCCGGGGCCGGAGATCCGGGCCAGCTTGATCTGCCGCAGCGAGCGGCCGATGCCCGGGTGGGACCAGGTCAGCCAGGCGCCGTCGGGGGAGAAGGCCAGATCGCGGACCGGGCCGTTGACCGAGCGGATCAGCTCGGTGAGCCCGGGGTGTTCGTCGACCGGCGCGGTGCTGTCCGGGACTGCCGCGCCCGTGGCCGTGTGGAGGTCGGCGCGGGTCGAGCCGCTGGGGGCCTTCTCCACGGGTTCGGGCTCCCCCGTTTCCAGGGGCTCCGGCTCTCCCGTGTCCAGGAGCAGCAGACGGCCGTCGTTCGACGCGATGGCGAGGCGCTCGCCGTCCGGGTCGGAGATCATCTCCTGGACCCGGCCCAGCAGCCCGGAGGCCAGTCTGCGCGGGGGGCGGTCGCCGCTGGCGCGCGGCAGGTAGGCGATCTCGACGGCGTCGGGGCCGTCCGCGTCGGTGACGTACGCGACCTGACCGCCGCTGCCGAGCATCTCCGGCAGCCGCACCCGGACGCCCGGGGTGTCGGCGATGGTGCGGGCGGGGCCGTCGCGGTGGGTGAGCCAGTAGAGGCTGCCGCGTACGGTGACGGCGCTGGCCCGGCCGGTCTCGTCGACGGAGAGCGAGTCGACGTTGCTGGCGGCGGGCACCTGGTGGACGCGCCGGCCGGTGCGCGGGCCGCCGAGGCGCACCTCCAGCTTGCGCGGGGTGGCGTCGGGTGACTCCAGGTCCTCGACCAGCCACAGCTCGCCCGCGCATTGGTAGATCACCCGGTGGCCGTCGCTGGAGGCGTTGCGGGCGTAGAAGGCGTCGTGGTCGGTGTGCCGGCGCAGGTCGGCGCCGTCCATCAGGCAGGAGTAGAGGTTGCCGACGCCCTCGTGGTCGGAGAGGAACGCGATGCGGCGGCCGACGAACATCGGGTTGGCGAGGTGGCCGCCGATGTCCGGGAGCAGGCGTTCGCCGTGCAGCCACAGGCGGCCCGTGGCCCCGCCCCGGTAGCGCTTCCAGGCGGCCGGTTCGTGCGGGGGTGTGCCGGTGAGCAGCAGCGTGCGGCGCTCGCCGTCGATGTCGGCGACCGCGATGTCGGAGACCGGGCCCCAGGGGAGTCCCCCGCCGGGGCCGCCGTCGGTGGGGACGCTGTAGGCCCAGGAGAAGTACGAGAACGGCTGGTTGTGCGAGGACACGGCGAGGATCTGGCAGGCCCCGCCCGGATCGGGGCTCCAGCCGCAGACCCGGGCGTCGGTCGAGCCCCAGTGGGTGAGCCGGCGGGCCGGGCCGCCGTCCACCGGGGCCAGGTGGATCTCGGGGTCCAGGGTGCGCCAGGTCGTGTAGGCGATGGAGGAGCCGTCGGGCGAGAAGCGCGGATGGCTGACCCGGGTCCGGTCGACGGTCACCCGCCAGGCCCGTGCGGGGCGGTGCCCGGCGGGGGCGAGGGGGGCGACCCAGAGGTCGTCCTCGGCCGCGAAGCACAGCAAGTCCTGGTGAAGGTGCGGGAAACGGAGATACGCGACGTCGTCACTCACCCCCCAATGTTTTCGGTGCGCGGGGCCCGGGGCAACTTGTGGTGCAGGACACAAGCGAAACGATTTCGTTTCGCTGAAGTGTGCGAGTACGGTTCAGGTGTACGAAACGGTTTCGTTCGATGCTGAGCGGGGCTGTTGACCGGGACTGCCGAGCCGGACACCGGCCGGCACGGCGCACGCGAAGGAGGTCGGCACATGGCACGCACCAGGCTGACCCCCGAGCGTGAGGGCGAGCTGTACGAGGCCGTCCTCGACCTGCTCCGCGAGGTCGGTTACGACGCCCTGACCATGGACGCCGTCGCTGCCCGTACCCGGTCGAGCAAGGCCACCCTCTACCGCCAGTGGGGCTCCAAGCCCGAGCTGGTCGCGAAGGCGCTGCGGCACAACAAGCCGGGGAACCTCGCGGACATCGACACCGGTTCGCTGCGCGGGGACTTCCATGCCGCGCTGAGCCGGACCGACGACTGCCAGATGGAGAAGGACGCCGCGCTGATGCGGGGTCTGAGCCATGCCGTCCATGAGTACCCCGAGCTGCTCCAGGCCCTGCGCGAGCTGCTGATCGAGCCGGAGATGACCGGCTTCGACCAGATGCTGCAACGGGCGATGGACCGGGGTGAACTGCGACCGGACAATCCGGCGCTGAAGTACATCCCGCACATGCTGGTCGGCGCGCTGGCCGCCCGGCAGCTGATCGAGGACCGTCCTGTCGACCAGGAGTTCCTCATCGACTACGTGGATTCCGTGGTTCTCCCCGCCCTCGGTGTCTGACGTCCCCGTCCCACCCGTACGGCCCTCTCCCCGACGCTCCACCTGACACGCCGCTCTCGTCGTCGGGCTGGTTCCTCATGCCCAATTCCACTCATACGACCTGACCGGGAGTACGCCCCCGTGGCCACTTTCCTCTACAAGCTCGGACGGCTCACCTTCCGCCGCCGCCGCTTCGTCGCCCTGATCTGGGTGGCGTTGCTGGCGGTCGCCGGAATCGGTGCGGCCACCGCGCCCGCCGCCACCTCCAGTTCCTTCTCCATTCCTGGTACGGAGGCGCAGCGCGCCTTCGACCTGCTGGAACAGCGCAACCCCGGCACCAGTGCCGACGGAGCCACCGCCCGCGTCGTCTTCAAGGCGCCCGGGGACGAGAAGGTGACCGATCCCGCCAACAAGAGCGAGATCACCGGCATCGTCAAGAAGCTGCAGTCCGGATCGGAGCAGATCGCGTCGGTCGCCGACCCGTTCGAGCGGCAGGCCGTGAGCCAGGACGGTTCGACGGCGTATATCTCGGTCACCTACGAGGTCAGCTCCATGGAGCTGAGCAAGGACACCACGAACGCCCTGAAGGACGCGGGCAAGGACGCGCGGCAGAGCGGCATGAAGGTGGAGATCGGCGGTGACGCCCTCCAGGTCATGCCGCACACCGGGACCGCCGAGGTCATCGGCGTCGTCATCGCCGCCATCGTCCTGGTCATCACCTTCGGCTCGCTGGTCGCCGCCGGGCTTCCGCTGGTGACCGCGCTCGTCGGGGTCGGTATCGGGGTCTCCACGATCACCGCGCTGGCCAATGTGCTGGACCTGGGCTCCACCACCTCGATCCTCGCCATGATGATCGGCCTCGCCGTCGGCATCGACTACGCCCTCTTCATCGTCTCCCGCTACCGTGCCGAACTGGCCGAGGGCCGGGAGCACGAGGAAGCCGCCGGGCGGGCCGTGGGAACGGCCGGATCCGCGGTCGTCTTCGCGGGCCTGACCGTGGTCATCGCCCTGGTGGGCCTGGCCGTCGTCAACATCCCGATGCTGACGAAGATGGGCTTCGCCGCCGCCGGCACGGTCGCCATCGCCGTCCTCATCGCGCTCACCCTCGTCCCGGCCGCCCTCGGTTTCGCGGGCAAGCGGATCATGGGCCGTAAGGTGCGCAAGGCCGCCGAGGCGGAGAAGAGCCCCGAGGCCAAGCCGAACATGGGCACCCGCTGGGCACGGTTCGTGCTGCGCAAGCCGGTCTGGGTGATGCTCGTCGGCATCCTCGGCCTCGGCATCATCGCCGTACCCGCCGCCTCGCTGGAGATGGGCCTGCCCGACGACGGCGCCCAGCCGAAGTCGACCACGCAGCGTCAGGCGTACGACGTGCTCTCGGACGGCTTCGGCCCCGGGTTCAACGGTCCGCTGCTGGTCGTCGTCGACACGAAGAACAGCTCCGACGGGAAGGCCGCCGCCGACCGGGTCGCGGAGGAGATCGAGTCGATCGGCGTCAGCGCCGTCGTCCCGCCCGCCTTCAACAAGGCCGGCGACACGGCGACGATCACGGTCATCCCCAAGGACCGGCCGTCCTCCCATGCCACGGAGGAGGTCGTCCACGACATCCGGGACGCGGGTGCGGACGTGAGGTCCGACACCGGGGCCGAGGTGCTGGTCACCGGCGCCACCGCGATGAACATCGACTTCTCGCAGAAGATGAACGACGCGCTGCTGCCCTACCTGGCGCTCGTCGTCGGCCTCGCGTTCCTGCTGCTGATGCTGGTCTTCCGCTCGATCCTCGTCCCGCTGAAGGCGGCCCTGGGCTTCCTGCTCTCGGTGGTCGCGGCGCTCGGCGCGGTCGTCGCGGTCTTCCAGTGGGGCTGGCTCGGCTCGCTCTTCGGCGTCGAGCAGACCGGTCCGATCATGAGCATGATGCCGATCTTCATGGTCGGTGTGGTCTTCGGTCTCGCGATGGACTACGAGGTCTTCCTCGTCACCCGGATGCGCGAGGCGTACGTCCACGGCGAGAGTCCGGGTCAGGCCATCGTGACCGGCTTCCAGCACGGCGCACGGGTGGTCACGGCCGCGGCCGTGATCATGATGGCGGTCTTCTCCGGCTTCATCGGCTCCAGCGAGCAGATGATCAAGATGATCGGCTTCTCGCTCGCCATCGCCGTCTTCTTCGACGCCTTCGTGGTGCGGATGGCGATCGTGCCCGCCGTCCTGGCCCTGCTCGGCAAGAAGGCGTGGTGGCTGCCGCGCTGGCTGGACCGGGCGCTGCCCAACGTGGACGTGGAGGGCGAGAAGCTGCAGAAGCAGCTGATCGACGAGCCCGGCTCCGAGGGCGGGGAAACCGGCGAGCGCGAACTCGCGCGCGTCTGATCCGACCCGCGTGGGCCGGACAGGCCCTCCTGGCTCCGGGTCCGCGTCCGAGCGGAGCGCGGCTCCGGAAGCGCCGGTTACCTGTGGGGACGGGGACCGGGGCACAGCGAAAGCCCCCGTGCGAACGGCACGGGGGCTTTCCTGCTGCGTCGCTTCGACTGTCGGGGGCGGGCGAGGCGCGGGCGGGGTGCCGCACGCGATCAGTGCGCCGCCGGGTCGCGGTGGAACAGCGACTTCGACCAGAGATAGCCGAGCGTGGTCAGCGCCAGGCACCAGGCGACGGCGAGCCAGCCGTTGTGGCCGATCTCGGTGCCCAGCAGCAGGCCGCGCAGGGTCTCGATGGCCGGGGTGAAGGGCTGGTACTCGGCGATCGGCCGGAACCAGCCGGGCATGGTGTCGGCCGGGATGAAGGCGCTGGAGATGAGGGGGAGGAGGATCAGCGGCATGGCCATGTTGCCGGCTGCCTCGGCGTTCGGACTGGCCAGGCCCATCCCCACCGCGATCCAGGTGAACGCGAGGGTGAACAGGGAGAGCAGCCCGAACGCGGCCAGCCACTCCAGGGCGGTGGCATCGGTGGAGCGGAACCCGATGGCCACGGCCACGGCTCCGACGAGGACGAGGCTGGCGAGCACCTGAAGGACGCTGCCGACGACATGCCCGATGATCACGGAACCGCGGTGGATCGCCATGGTGCGGAAGCGGGCGATGATGCCCTCGGTCATATCGGTGGAGACGGACACCGCGGCCCCGATCACGGTGGAGCCGATGGTCATCATCAAGATGCCCGGCACGATGTAGGCGATGTAGTCGGAGCGGTCGGCCCCTCCGCCGCCGATGCCCGCGCTCATCACGTCGCCGAAGATGTAGACGAAGAGGAGCAGCATCATGATCGGCGTGAGCAGGAGGTTCAGGGTGAGGGAGGGGTAGCGCCGGGCGTGCAGGAGGTTGCGGCGCAGCATGGTGTTCGAGTCGCGTACGGCGAGGGAGAGGGAACTCATCGGGCGGTCTCCTTGGGCTGGTTGTTCCGGGCGGGCGCGTCGGAGCCGGTGAGGGCGAAGAACACGTCGTCGAGGTCGGGGGTGTGCACGGTCAGCTCGTCGGCCTCGATGCCGGCCGAGTCCAGCCGGTCGAGGATGGAGCGCAGTTCGCGCTGGCTGCCGTCGCTGGGTATCCGCAGTGCGAGGGCCTCGTCGTCCCCGGAGGCCTCGCGCAGGGCGGAGGCGGCTGACCGGTAGGCGTCCGGGCCGGTGAAGCGGAGCTTGACGTGGCCGCCGGGGATCAGGCGTTTCAGCTCCTCGGCGCTGCCCTCGGCGGCGATCCTTCCGTCGTTGAGGACGGCGATGCGGTCGGCGAGTTCGTCGGCCTCCTCCAGGTACTGCGTGGTGAGGAAGACGGTGACGCCGTCGGAGACCAGCTCGCGGATGATGCCCCACATGGTGTGGCGGGAGCGCGGGTCGAGACCCGTGGTCGGCTCGTCGAGGAAGATGATCCGCGGGGAGCCGACCAGCGTCATCGCGATGTCGAGCCGCCGCTTCATGCCACCGGAGTAGCCCGCGGCGGGCTTCTTCGCCGCCTCCACCAGGTCGAACCGCTCCAGCAGTTCGGCGGCGACCCGCCGCCCCTCGCGCCGGGACAGGTGGTGCAGGTCGGCCATCAGCAGCATGTTCTCCTCACCGGTGATCAGGCCGTCGACGGCGGAGAACTGCCCGGTGACGCCGATCGCGGCGCGGATCGCCTGCGGGTCGGTGGCGAGGTCGTGGCCGCCGACGCGGATCTCACCGGCGTCGGCGGTGACGAGGGTGGAGAGGATCCTGACGGCGGTGGTCTTGCCCGCGCCGTTCGGGCCGAGCAGGGAGAAGACGGTGCCTTCGGGCACCGACAGGTCGATGCCGTCGAGCACGACCTTGTCGCCGTAGGACTTGCGCAGCCTGTTCGCCGCGATGGCCGGATGGGTCATGGTCGTTGCTCCTCAGAAGATGTTCGGCCGGTTCGGCCGGTTCGGCCGGCTCTGTTGGTGTTCGGGGGTGCTCGGCAGGGGTGTTCGGCGGCCCTGGGGTCAGAGGCTGCGGGCGGTGATGTCGCCGTAGGACGTGGTGGCGCGGATGTCGAGTTCGGCGGTGCCGTCGTTCCTGAGGGCGTTGCTGACGCGGCCACTGGCGGTGTCAGCGTCCAGGGAGGCCGAGACACCGGCGGCGGCGGTGACCGAGATGTCGCCGGACCGGGTGCGGAGCACGACCGTGCCGCGCGCGGCTTCGGAGATCCGGATGTCGCCCCGCGTGGTGCTGATCTCCGCGGGACCGCCCAGCCGGCCGATCTCGATGTCGCCCTCGATCGCGGTGAGGCGGAGGCTCGCCGCCTCGTCGATCTTGATCCGGCGGTAGGCGCCGTCGAAGGCGACATCGCCGAGGCGTCCGACGCCGCGGAGTTCGGCGGCGCCCGAGCGCGCCTCGACGTGGGACCCGGCGGGCAGTTGGACGGTCACCTCGACGGAGCCCGAGTCGCCGAGGACCCGGTTTCCGGCCGCCGGGACCGCGACGCGCAGGACGCCGTCCTCGTAGGCGACCTCGGTCCGCTCTGCGGCCTTCACGTCCCGGCTCCGGGAGGAGTCGGCGGGCCGGACCTCGACGGTGGCGTCGGCCCGGTCGGCGGCGATGAACTGGATGCGCCCGGCGGGGATGTCGAGGATGGCGGTGACCGGGGCGGTGGTGTCGAACTTCTGCATCGTGCTCTCCTTGCACTCGTCGTTTCCGATGAGGGAAAAGCTACGTTGCATTTACGGATTGCTCAACGGGATCGTTGCAAGTAATCGCCATCTTCGCAGGTCACGGCCATTAATTCGTTGCAATGCCCTTCGCGCTTAACGCAACGTCAACCATTGTTGCGTTGCAATAGATTGAGGGTGAACGCTATGATGGGGACTCCGTGGACCACGAAGGAGAACCGCGATGCCGGGAGGCAGACTCACTCAGCAGGAACGTCAGCAGATCGCGCTGGGGCTGGCCGACGGCCTGGCCTACGCGGAGATCGCCAGACGTCTGGACCGTCCGACCTCGACCATCACGCGTGAGGTGATGCGCAACGGCGGCCCCGCCGCCTATCGCGCCGATCTGGCCCACCGTGCCACCGAACACCGTGCGCACCGGCGGAAGCAGGCCGTCCCCCGGGAGCCGCGGGCGTCGGCGCAGCCCTACGGGCGCGATGCCGAGGCCGTGCGCGCGTACGAGGAGCAGTTCACCACCGTCATCATGGGTTCGGGCATGCCTTTGATGATGTCCCGGGTGCTGGCCTGCCTCACCCTCACCGACTCGGGCAGCCTCACCGCGCCCGAGCTGGCCCAGCGCCTCCAGGTCAGCCCGGCGTCCATCTCGAAGGCGATCGCCTTCCTCGACAGCCAGGGCATGATCCGCCGGGAACGCGACGAACGCCGGCGCGAGCGCTACATCGTCGACGACGACATCTGGTACCAGTCGATGATGGTCAGCGCCCGGGCCACCGCCCAGATGGTCGACACCGCGCGGCAGGGTGTCGACGTCCTCGGTCCCGGCACTCCCGCCGCCGTCCGCATGGAGAGCGTCGCCCGCTTCCTCGACTTCGTCTCCGAGGGCATAGCGCGCGCCGCCGAGCAGGCCCGCGACATTCTCCACACGGCACCGGCACCGGCACCGGCACCGGCCGTGGCGCCGGAGGCGCCTTCGGACGGCCCTGCCGGGTCGGGTTCAGGTGGCGGATAGGCGACCCTCCCGGTGGCGCTTCAGCCGCGGGCGGGCTGTGTGCCCCGCTCCGGCTGCGCGCCCCGCTCCGGCCGGGCGGTCCGGGACGGCGGCTGCGGCTCCCGGCCGGTGTCCGGCGGGGTGGTCGGTGTCTGTGCCCGGGTGCGGGCGAGGAAGCGGATCAGTGTCCTGATCTCGAACTGGAACACCTCGACCCCGTCTGTCGAGTGCAGCTCCACGATCAGCTGCGTACGGCCGCACGGCCAGACGCGGACGTCGCCGCGCTCGATCGGGGTGCGCAGGCCGCGTTCCAGGAGGTCGCGGCCGAACGCCCAGTCGGTGCCGTCGGGCAGCCCTATGTGGACGGTGCGTCGCTCGTCGGCCGGGTCGTAGCGCAGGTCGACGGGGACCGGGCGGGTCAGGGGGCCATCGGTGATGAGCCGGGCGCGCGTATGTACTTCGATCACAGGGGGCATGGGCCGGCTCCTCCTATATGTGCATCTCTGTCATCCAATGTCCCATATTTCGCGGAAGCGGCACGGTGAAAGCCCGATCCACCTGCTGCGCTTCCGCTCTTGCGTACGGTTCACAGGAGGGCGCTATTGTTGACGGGTTCATGACCCCGCCCGCAGGACCTCGTCCGCGCGGGCGTGGAGACTGTGCGGACCCCGCAGGAAGCGGAGCCTCCCAAGCGTGTACCCGATGGTTTCATCGACGCACCTGTCTCCGTGGCCGCCGGGGTGGTCGCGGTCGGCGCGGTAGCCGTCAGCGGTACGGGGACGTCGTCACCGACGAGATGCGCCGCATGCCGATCGCCCGCCGCTCCCGGGGCTCGACGAGGCGACCGCCACCCGCGCCCAGTGGGCGCGGGTTCGGGCACGGTGCGCGTCGCCGGACTCCCGGTCACCGAGCGGAATCTGGCCGAGATCCGCGGCCGGGTCGGCATCGTCTTCCAGGACCCCGACGACCAGCTGTTCACGCCCACCGTCCGCGAGGACGTCGCGTTCGGCCCCGCCTCCGCCGGACTGCGCGGCCCGGAGCTGGAGGAGCTGGTCCTGCGCGCGCTGAAGCAGGTCGGCATGGAGGAGAAACTGATGTGCTCCCACCGGCTGGAGCTGCCGTTCGGCTTCGCCCCGCGCTCCGTCAGCGTTCCGTCGGTGTGAACAGGCCGTGACAGCCCGGTGTCACGGCGACCCGCACCCCGAGCAGCCCGCCGGGACGTGCACCATGGGGGGATGAGCGGCAGCGCGGGAGTGAGCACGACGGCGGGCGCGGATTCGGGATCGGGATCGGGACCGGAATCGGGACCGGAATCGGGAACAGGCACGGGGGCTGAACCACGCACGGGAGCGGGAACAGGCACGGGAGCCGAACCACGCACGGGAGCGGACGTGACCGAGGCCGTGACCGAAGCCGTGACCGTGACCGAAGCCGTCGCCGTGGACGTACGGGGCACGGTCGCGCCCGGGTTCGAACCGGTCGCGGAGGCGTTCGTCCGCAACTTCGAGCAGCGCGGGGAGCGCGGCGCGGCCGTCGCCGTCTACCGCCACGGGCGCAAGGTCGTCGACCTGTGGGCCGGTACCCGAGACGTCGACGGCACCGAACCCTGGGCCGTCGACACCGTCCAGATCGTCCGCTCGGCGGGCAAGGGCATCGCCGCCGCCGTCCCGCTCCTCCTCCACCAGCGCGGGCAGGTCGACCTGGACGCCCCGGTCTCCACCTACTGGCCGGAGTTCAAGGCGAACGGCAAGGAACGCGTCCTCGTCCGCGACCTCCTCGCCCACCGGGCCGGGGTCCCCGCCCTGGACACCGCCCTCACCCCCGCCGAGGCCGCCGACGGGGTCTCCGGGCCCGCCGCCGTCGCCGCCCAGCGCCCGCAGTGGGAGCCCGGCACCGACCACGGCTATCACGCCCAGACCTACAGCTGGCTGATCGGCGAACTGGTCCGCCGAGCCACCGGCCGCACGATCGGCCGCTGGATCGCCGAGGAGATCGCCCGCCCGCTCGGCCTCGACTTCTGGTTCGGGCTCCCGGCCGACGAGGCCCACCGCGTCGGCCGCATCGGCCCGGTGGAGCCCCCGGCCGCCGCCGCGGCGGCGGGCGCTCTGCGCGTACGCCCCAAACGCTCCGTCGTCGAGGCCTACCGGGACCCGGACTCCCTCACCCGCAGGGCGTTCGGCGCGATCGACCCGTTCCCCGACGAGAACGACCCCGCCTACCGTGCGGCCGAACTCCCCGCCTCGGGCGGCATCGCGACCGCCCGGGGCCTGGCCCGCTGCTATGCCGCGATGATCGGCCCCGTCGACGGCCACCGCCGCCTGTTCGCGCCCGCCACGCTCACCCTGGCCCGCACGGAGGAGTCGGCGGGTCCGGACCGGGTCCTGGTCGTCAACACCCGCTTCGGCCTGGGCTACATGCTGCACGGCCCGGCGGCGCCGCTGTTGGGTCCCGGCTCGTTCGGCCACCCGGGCCGGGGCGGCTCGCTGGGCTTCGCGGACCCGGAGTCGGGCATCGCGCTGGGCTATGTCACCAACGGGCTCCAGAAGGGAGTCACGGCAGACCCCCGTGCCCAGGCCCTGGTCAGGGCAGTACGGTCGGCGCTATGACACCAGCATCCGCCCGGACCCCGGCCACCCGCTTCGCCGGATACAGCGTCCTGATCACCGCCGCAGGCCAGGGCATCGGCGCGGCAACAGCCCGCCGCCTGGCGGCGGAAGGCGCCTCCGTCCTCGTCACCGACCTGGACGCGAAGCGTGCCGCCCACACGGCGGCGGCGATACGCGAGGCGGGCGGCGCCGCCGAATCCCTCGTCTGCGACGTGGCCGACCGGGCGGCGGTCGAGGCGGCCGTCGCCCACGCGGTCGCCGCCTTCGGCCGGCTCGACGTCCTGGTCAACAACGCCTACGCGGCGGGCCAGGACACCCCGCTCTTCGAGGACGAGACGGACGAGGTCTGGGAACGCGACCTGGACATCACCCTCTCCGGCCCGTTCCGTTGCGCCCGCGCCGCGCTGCCGCACCTGGTCGCCTCGGGCCGGGGTGCGATCGTCACCATCGGCTCGGTCAACGGCGAGCAGGACTTCGGCGGCCACGCGTACAGCGCCGCCAAGGCGGGCCTGACCAGCCTCACCCGTACGCTGGCGGGCCACGCCGGACCGCGCGGCGTACGCGTCAACCTGGTCGCCCCCGGCACGATCCGCACGGACGCCTGGGCGGGCCGCGACGCCGAACTGGACCGGGCCGCCGCCCTCTACCCGCTCGGCCGGGTCGGCACCCCCGAGGACATCGCGTCCGCCGTCGCTTTCCTCGCCTCCACCGACGCGGCCTGGATCACCGGGACGACGCTGCGCGTGGACGGCGGGATCCTCGCGGTGAACACGGGCTTCCGGCAGGCGATGACGCAGCCGTGAACACGCAGCCGTAAATCCGTGGTCGGGCACCGCCCGGCGGACCTACCTCGCGCGGATGATCGACCACGGACACACGGACAGGACCGGCCGCCCCGTCACCTGCGCGAGGTGGACGCGGACAACGGGCGGGCGGTCGCCGACAGCGCGCCCCGCGACGACCAGCGCAACGGGGTCCCGGCCCTGGCCGCTCGCTTCCTGGTGCTGAGCAGCCGCGAGGAGACCGGGACTTCGCTCGCCGTCTGCGCGGGCGACGAGGTGGCCGGACACCTCATGTGGGCCCGGGACGAAAACGGTGCGCACTGGATCGGCGACATGCTGATCGACGCCGCCCACCGGGCGCGGGCATCGGCCGGGCCGCCGTACGGGCCCTGGCGTCCTGGCTCTCCTCCCGCGAGGACGGCACGGTGGTGCGCCTCTCCCACGCCCCGGAGAATCAGGCAGCCGCGCACCTGTACGCCTCACTCGGCTTCCGCCCGACGGGGTGGAGGAAGACGGGGAGGTGGTGGCGGAGTGGGGGAGGCTCCGGCTTCCGGCCGCTCCCCGGGAGAGTGCTCGCGTGCTGCTCGCGCTCCCTGTATTGATTCCGCGCGCCCTATCTTGCCGACAGGGTGTCGGTATCTACTGAGCGCATGACCACACTCACCGAACGGCCGTTACCGGCCGCCCGCCCCGACGGCGTCAATCCCTCGCGTGCCCGGTCCGCCGTGCGCGCCCTCTACACCCGCCCAGCGCTTACCTCCGCACACCTAAGTGCCCCGCTCCTCGCGCTCCCTGATGGGCACCCGGGGGCCGGAAGGCTCCCTGGAGCGGTGCAGCTTTCGGACGTACGGCGGACCGTGGCCCGCTGGAGGGGGCTCGGCATCGGGGGCGTCAAGGCATTCGCCCTTGGCCACGACCGCGACAACGCCGGGTCAAACGCCTTGTCCGCAGGCAACCTCATGGTTCAGGCAGTCTCGGCGATCAGAGAAGCCACACCGGATCTGGCCGTGACCACGGAAGTGTGCGGCTGCTCCTGGACCAGCAGTGGCGAGTGCGTGTTGCGCACCCCCGCCGGAGGTATCGACCTTGACGCGACCTACCGGCTGATGGGTGAGATGGCAGTTCAGCACGCTGAGGCCGGAGCCGATGTCGTATCGCCCACCGCGATGCTTGAGGGCTCGGTACGCGCTGTCCGCGCTGCATTGGACGACAGTGGGCTCCGCGACATCGGGGTGAACCCCAATCTGGCGATCCACACGACGCTGTACGGGCCGTTCAAGACCTTGATGACTACCGACCCGCCTGCAGGCCACCGGCGTGGACTGCAGCTCGAACAGGGCCGTGCCCAGCGCGACACCGTGGTCCAGGCCCGGCGCTGGATCTCCGAGGGTGCAGACTCGCTCACTCTCCAGCCGGTCATGACCGCAGTCGACGTCCTCGTAAGGCTCCGGGCCGACCAAGAGGCACCGCTCGTCGCGTACTCCACCTCCGGCGAGTGGCCTGCTCTGAGAGAGCTGGGATGCGAGGGCATGACCGAGTACATCGCCATGCTTCAGCGCGCGGGCGCGGACCACGTGCTCACGTTCGCCGCCGAACAGGTTGCCACACACCTGGAGCAGAACCGTGGATGACCGTCCGTACTTCCGACCGGCTGCCCTCGACGCCCTCCTCGCCGACGCGATGCGCCTCGGATTCGCCATGTCGTGCGAGGACCGCACCGGCTCCCTCCTCGCCACGCTAGCTGCGTCCAAGCCCGGTGGGCACATGGTCGAACTGGGCACGGGAGCAGGTGCCGGGGCGTCCTGGCTGCTTCATGGCATGCGCGCCGACGCCCACCTGACCAGCGTCGAGATGGACCTCGCGCACCAGGCTGTTGCCGCAGCCCACCTGGGCCACGACACCCGCGTGTCTTTCGTGACGGCAGACGCCGAAGCGTGGCTCGACAGCTACGCCGGGCCGCCTCTCGCCCTCGCCTACGTTGACTGCCGCCCCGGAAAGTTCCATCGCCTGGACGACCTAATCGGACTGCTGGAGCCTGGCGGCCTGTACATCGTCGACGACCTGTTGCCGCAGCCCACCTGGCCCAGCGACCATCAGGCGCGGGTCGACGGCTTCCTCGCACACCTGCCCGAGCAATCCAACATGCTTGGAACCACTGCAACATGGGCGTCGGGGCTTCTCGTCGGAACCCGTATCTGACGGTCTATCGTGAGTGCCATGCCCGCCGATCTGATCCGCATCGTGTCCCGTGACTCGCCCATGGCACTCGCCCAGGTGGAGCGCGTCCGAGCCGAGCTGGCCGCCCTTCACCCCGACACCCGTACGGAGGTCGTCCCGGTCAGGACGACAGGCGATAAGTGGATGGGTGACCTCAGCGCGGTGGAGGGCAAGGGCGCGTTCACGAAGGAGGTGGATGCGGCCCTCCTCGCGGGGGAAGCCGACCTCGCGGTGCACTGTGTCAAGGACATCCCGGCGGACCGGCCCCTGCCCGCCGGCACGGCCTTCGCCGCTTTCCTCCGGCGCGACGACATCCGCGACGCGCTGATCCACCCCGGCGGCCGGCACCTCGACGAGCTGCCCGCCGGGACGCGTATCGGGACGTCGTCCGTCCGCCGCGCCGCCCAGCTCGCCGCATCGCACCCGCACCTCCGCTGCGTACCGATGCGCGGCAACGCCAACCGGCGGCTGGACAAGCTTGCCGCAGGTGACGCCGACGCGCTGCTCCTCGCTGCATCCGGGCTGGAGCGTATCGGCCGCCCCGACGTCATCACCGAGATCCTGTCGCCCGAGGTGATGTGCCCGCCGATCGGTGCCGGGGTCCTCGCTCTGCAGTGCCGCGAGGGCGACACCGGCCTCATCGACGCCGTGAGCGGGCTCGGCGACCCGGCGGCACACCGTGAGACGACCGCCGAGCGGATGTTTCTGCACGTGCTGCAGGGGCACTGCAACAGCCCCATCGCCGGGTACGCCCAAGTGGAACGGAACGGCGACCTGTCGCTCCGGGCCAAGGTCTTCACCCCCGATGGCAAGACCGTCCTCAACGCCCATGAATGGGCCGGGGCGCTGAACCCGGCCACCCTGGGCACCTCCGTCGCGGTCAGCCTGCTGCGCCAGGGGGCGAGGGAGCTGATCGACGGCATCGCCCACTGACCGCCTGCCCACCCGGATGCCTCAGCCGCAACGCCGCAGCCGCGCGCGGAGCCGGGAGATGACCGTCTCCGGGGCGTGGACCGCCTCGAACTCCGCGCCCAACTCCCCTGATGTCAGAGCAGCGAGGGCGGTGTGAACCGCTGGCGCGAGGCAGTGTCCCGTCTCCGTCCGGCACGGTGCTCACCTACCGCTCAGCGCTCAGGACCATCAGCATCGTGGGGTCGGCCACGGGGACGAACCCGATCTTGGCGTACAGCTCGTGGGCATCCAGCGTGGCGAGGAGGGTCCGCTTGAGTTCGTACGGGGCGAGGTGGTCGCGCACGGCGGTCGCCAGCCGCACGCCGAGGCCCCGGCCGCGCGCCGGGTCCACGTACACGTCGCAGAGCCAGGCGAAGGTCGCCCGGTCCGTGACGATCCGGGCGTAGGCGACCTGGGCCCCGTCGGGCCCGTAGACACCGAAGTTGAGCGAACCGCGCATGGACCGCTCGACGAGGTCACGGCTGCGGCCGAGTGCCCAAAAGGCGTCGGTGGAGAGCCAGTGGTGCACCAGGCCGACGTCGATACGGTCCGGGTCGGGCCGGAGGCCGAGCAGCGGGCGGTGGACAGCCTCCGCGACGACCTGTCCTCGGGCCGGTGGGCCGAGCGCAACCGCGACCTCGCCGCCCTCGACACGGCAGAGTTGGGGCTCCGCCTTCTGGTGGCCTGAGCCGTCGGAGCACCGGAGCGCCGGAACGTCGGAACGGGGCGAGGAACGAGTGGCTCAGGCGGCAGTTCGTACGGGGTCGGTTCGGTACGTGCGGTCTTCGCGGCAGTCGCGGCAGTGGCCGGGGGTGGGGGAGCGGAAGGCGCGGTCGCAGTCGTCGCAGGTCTGGAAGGGGGTGATGGTGGTGCGGGGGCGGGTGGGGGCGGTCAGGTCGTGTGAGCCGGGTAGGGGTGGGGGCAGGAGGGTGGTCAGTCGGTGTTTGAGGAGTTTGGCGGGGTGTCTGAGGGGGTGGGGCAGGTCGGTGGTGAGGGTGCGGCGGATGGCGTCGGGGTGGGCTTCCCGTTCGAGCCAGGCCGCGACGCCGGGGACCAGTTGACGGATGTCGGTTTCGGAGAGGGTGAACTGTGGTGTGTGGCGGCGTAGGTCGCTGAGGAGTGCGGTGGCCGCTCGGTTCAGTTCGGGGGTGGGTTCGTCGGGCTGGGGGAGGGGTGCGGGTGGTGGTTTGGGTGCGGTCGGGGGCGGGATCGGCGGTACGAAGAGGGGGGCCGGGGGCGTTTCGCGGGGGAGTGGCGGCGGTACGTGCGGGGGTGCGGACCTGTCCGGCTCGGGTGCGGGTGCCGGGTCCGGAGTGGACCTGGGTGGCTCGGTTGGTGCCGGTGCCGGTGCCGGTGCCGGTGACTGGAGTGGGGGTGGCTCGGCGGGTTGTTGCGGCGCTTCCGGACTGCGGGGGCGTAACAGCGCGGTGGGCTGGTTGCAGAAGACCGTGCGGGTGATGACCCGGCCGCTGGGGAGCCGGTCCCGGACGCGTTGCAGGTAGCCGAAGTTCTCCAGTTCGCGCAGGCCGGCCGCGATGCGCTTCTCGCCTTCGCGGCAGCGGGCGGCGAGTGCTTTGATGCTCACTTCCACGCCCTGGGGCAGCGACTGGATGCGGACGGCGATGCCGACTGCGGTGCAGCTGAGGTCGGGGTGCTGGGCGAGGTGGTTGCCGACGACGGTGAAGCGGTCGGTGTGCGGGATGGCGATGTGGATCACGCCGCTGGTGGGCAGTGGTCCGGGAATCTCCGCCAGGGCGCGGCTGAGCGCAGTATTCTGCTGGGTATCCATCGGGAAGCCCTAACTTCCTTGGTGGCCAGGCCCTCGGTTGGGATTGCTGTCCCGGTCGGGGGCCGACGTGTGTCCGGTGGGGTGTTGGCGTGAGCATATGCCGGACAACCCGCCCGAAAGCGAGCTGAGTTGGGAAATCTCACTCGTGTGGGTGACGAGGTTCCGGTGGGCCCCTGGGATGCGTCAGGTGGTCGCCGGGGGGTGGGTCGGGTGGGGTTATTTCTCTTGTTTCTTTGAGTAGTTGATGTCGCGCTTCGCCGGGTCGCGGTCGAGAACGATCCGGTCGGGGGGCTGCTGGGACGCACCGGGTCGCGGCGGCGCACGACCCGGTGGGGGTCGTCACCGTACGAGGCCGATCTCCGCCCACACGGTCTTACGGGGGACGGGTCCGGGCGTGATGCCCCAGTGGTCCGCCAGCGCCTCCACGATGAGCAGGCCCCGTCCTGTCTCGGAGTCGTCGTCCTCGGGCGGCTTCACCGCTCCCGGGCCGGGCGGAATGCTGTCGCCACGCGTGTCGGTGACCTCGATCCGCAGCGTGCCTCCGCTGACGGTGAGGCCGAGTTGGAAGTCCCGGCCCTTCACGCGCCCGTGCACCGTCGCGTTGGCTGCCAGTTCGGCCACGATGTGTGCCGCCGTCTCCGCTTCGGATGGGAGCCCCCACGCTCCGAGATGGGCCGCTGTGAGCAGCCGAGCGAGCCGGGCCCCTCGGCGGGTGGGGGACAGCAGCACGGTGAACGCCCGTTCGATGGGCGTGTGATGGGCGCGGTGGATTTCCTGATTCATGTCACTCAGCGTGGCCGTCCCGACGTACCGTGCCCAGTGATGAAGCCCTTGCGTACGGTGAGTGTCCGGGGCTTGTCCGGTGTTGTCCGGGCCGTCGGGGGTGACGTGCGGGGAACGGAAGCGGTTGAGGAAAGAACGGCACGCACGTCGGAAGTGGGGCTCTCATGAGCATGGTTGGCGACGGTACGGAGCGCGGGGACGGCGGGGTGGACGAGCCCGGCTGGGAGGTCGACCCGGACGACGAGTCAGGGGTGGCGGTAGTGGCCGCCGTGGGCCGTCAGATCAGGGCGTGGCGCGAGGGTGCGGGTATGCGGGCGGGTGAGCTGGGCTCCGCCATGGGGTACGGCGAGGATCTCGTCTACAAGGTGGAGGGCGGCCGGCGCATCCCCCGACCGGAGTTCATGGATGCGGTGGATCTGGCGGTGGGGGCGGGCGGGAAGCTCGCGGCGATGAAGTCCGACCTGGCGGAGGTGCGGTACCCGAAGAAGATCCGGGAGCTGGCGAAGCTGGAGGCTGCGGCCGTGGAGCTCTCGGCGTACGGAAACCACAACATTCACGGTCTTTTGCAGACCGAGGAGGACGCGCGGGCGTTGTTCGGGATGC
Organism: Streptomyces sp. NPDC104313; assembly: GCF_055583985.1. NCBI lineage: Bacteria > Bacillati > Actinomycetota > Actinomycetes > Kitasatosporales > Streptomycetaceae > Streptomyces > Streptomyces sp. NPDC104313. The sequence goes on along the minus strand of NZ_JBVJMW010000022.1, from coordinate 10,666 downwards.
GCAGGCCCGCGTTCTCACAGGACGAAGTGGAGAGACTGGTGGCTGCTCGTGTGGCGAGGCAGTCCATCTTCAGCCGCTCGCCCGCACCCGAGCTGAGCTTCGTCCAAGAAGAGGCGACCCTGCGACGCCACCTCGGAGGCAGAATGGTGTGGCGTCGACAGCTCGAACACCTCCTCGAGGTCAGCGAGTTGCGCCATGTCGACATTCAGGTGATGCCGACCAGTCGCGATGAGCATGCCGGAATGGGAGGTGAGATGCAGGTGCTGAAGTTCAAGGACGGCTCGGCGATCGGGCGCTCCGAGGGCGACTTCGGCAGTCGGCCGGTCTCCGATCCGAAGCACCTACGGTTCATCGAACTGCGGTGTGGCATCATCCGGGCGCAGGCTCTCAACCCGAGGGAGTCGCGGGCCTTCATCGAGCAAGTGCTGGGAGAGACATGATCAGCGATACCTCTGCCGGGGATGCGTCCGAGCTGAGTTGGTTCAAGAGCAGCTACAGCGACAGCAGTAACAGCAACGAGTGCGTCGAGGTCGCGACCGCCCCGTACGCCGTCCTTGTGCGCGACTCCAAGAACCTTCAGGGCCCCCGTCTCGCCGTCGCGCCCGCCGCGTGGGCGGGTTTCGTGGCGTACGCCGCAACGCACTGACCCTCTTCGGGAGCGACGTGAATCAGATGCCTTCTGCCGTGGACCCGTCCGAACTGCTCTGGTTCACGAGCAGTTACAGCGACAGCAGCAATCCCAATGACTGCGTCGAGGTCGCGACCGCCCCGTGCGCCGTCCACGTACGCGACTCCAAGAACCTTCAGGGCCCCCGTCTCGCCGTCGGGCCCGCCGCGTGGGCGGGTTTCGTGGCGTACGCCGCAACGCGGTAAGCCGCACGGCCCGGTCGCGAGGGTAGGCGCCCTGCGATACCGATAGTGGTCCGACCAGGACGGCGCGGTCGCGCTCGCCTGTGACGTCCCGCAGTTCGTCGGGCGGATGCCGCTCTCCAGCTCGGGCCTCGTCCGGCTGAGGGTTCCCGTCCCCCTCTTGGCCGCCACCGCCCCCCGGATCCTTGCCGCTCGCGGTGGCCCGTTCGACGCCGCTGACGCGTCGCACCGGCCTGTCTACGTGGCGACCGGCGGGGTAGGCGACGGGAGAAGTGCCCCCTCCGACCTGCCGACAGGTGTCCGATTGACGTATCCGCGTCTCCGCGCAGCGGTGACACCGCCCACCCAGGATCTTCACTCGCGTTCTCTGGAAAAGTGACCTGCATCACTAAAGATCAGGTAAAAAGCATGGTAAAAATGCCCAACTTCGTAGGCGGAAACCTCGCCGAAGCGGAGTGCCGGGACCGCCCCGGCGGCAGGCCGGAGCGACCGTCATCGTCGTCCAACTCATGGGACACGCCAGGTCGTTGACCGGGCAACGACGTTCGCTCGTCCCTCCAGAAGCGTCCCCCCATCGCACACCGACCGGCCAGGACACCCCACTTGTCCGCCGTTCCCGCTCCATCGAGGTAGCCAACGTGTCACTCGAATCCATAACCGAGAACGTCGACGGAGCTGTCAGCGGGTTCTTCGAACCCATAGCCAAATGGCTCGGCGAGATCGTCTTCTACGCCGTCCCCGTCGGCGGGACGGACCTTCCGCTCATCGTCGCCTGGCTGGTGGTGGCGGGCCTCGTCTTCACCGGATGGTTCGGATTCGTCCAGGTACGAAAGTTCCGCCTCGCCATCGACGTGGTGCGCGGCAAGTACGACGACAAGGAATCGGCGGGCGAGGTCAACCACTTCCAGGCGCTGACCGCCGCCGTCTCCGGCACCGTCGGCCTCGGCAACATCGCCGGTGTGGCCGTCGCCGTCTCCATCGGCGGCGCCGGGGCCACGTTCTGGATGATCCTCTGCGGTCTCCTCGGCATGGCCACCAAGTTCGTCGAGGTCACCCTCGGTGTGAAGTACCGCGAGGTCCACGCCGACGGCACCGTCTCCGGCGGACCGATGCACTACCTGCCCAAGGGGCTCGGCGAACGCTTCGGGAAGAACGGCAAGACCTTCGGCAAGTTCCTCGCCGTCCTCGCCTCGATCATGATCCTGTTCTTCGGGCTCTTCGGCGGCAACCTCTTCCAGGTCAACCAGTCCTACGCCCAGCTCGTCTCCGTCACCGGCGGCGAGGACGGGGCGATGGGCTCCTCGGCCGGGGCGCTCTTCTTCGGTGTCCTCGTCGCCGCCCTCGTCGGGATCGTGCTGCTCGGCGGCATCCGTTCCATCGCCTCGGTCACCAGCCGGCTCATTCCCGCGATGGCCGGGATCTACATCGTCGCCTGCCTCGTCGTCATCCTCGTCAACGTCACCGCCGTGCCCGCCGCGATCGGCACGATCATCGAGGGTGCCTTCAACCCCGAGGGCGTCGCGGGCGGTGTGCTCGGCGCACTGATCATCGGGTTCCAGCGCGCCGCGTTCTCCAACGAGGCGGGCCTCGGCTCCGCGCCGATCGCCCACTCCGCTGTCAGGACCAAGCACCCGGCCAGCGAGGGCCTGGTCGCCCTGCTGGAGCCGTTCATCGACACGGTCGTCATCTGCACCATGACCGCGCTGACCATCGTCATCGCCAACCCGGCGAGCTGGGGCGAGGCCCGCGAGGGTGAGTCGATCGGCGGCGTGACGATCACCTCGGACGCCTTCGAGACCGTGCTGCCCTGGTTCCCGTACGTCCTGACCGTCGCCGTGCTGCTCTTCGCGATCTCCACGGTCCTCACCTGGGGCTACTACGGCCTCAAGGCCTGGACGTACCTCTTCGGTCGCAGCCGCACCAGCGAGATCGTCTTCAAGTCCCTCTACACCCTGCTCGCGGTCTCCGGGTCCCTGCTCACCCTCCAGACCCTCATCGACCTGGCCGACGCGGTGCTCTTCTCCCTGGCCGTCGTCAACATCATCGGCCTCTACCTCCTGGCGCCCGTCGTCAAACGCGAGCTGAACACCTTCCTCGAATACGTCCGCACCCACAAGGCCGACGGAACGGACGAGGACAAGAGCGAGGACAAGGACGAGGAGTCGGCGAAGGCGAGCGTCTGAGTCCTGCCGTCCCGATCCCTCCTGATGCCTCCCATCCTGTGCGTACGCAGGGCGGGAGGCATCAACTCGTGCGTAGCATCAGCCCGATGCCCACCACCATCAGCCCCGCCGCCGCGATCCTCGGGCCACCGAAGCGCTCCTTGAAGAAGATCGTGCCGATCGCCGCGCCCACGATGATCGACGACTCCCGCAGCGCCGCGATCGGGGCGAGCGGGGCCTTCGTCTGGGCCCAGAGGACCAGCCCGTACGCGGCCACCGAGAGGACCGCGCCGAGCAGGCCGCGTACCGCGTAGAGCCGTAGCTGCGGGAGGAGTTCGGCCCGGTGGCGGTAGTACGCGTACGCCGGGATCACCAGGCCCTCAAGGATCATCAGCCAGGCGATGTAGCCGAGGGGGGTGCCGGAGGCCCGGACGCCGACGCCGTCCACCGTCGTGTATCCGGCGATGGCCAGACCCGTGCCGAGGGCCGCGACGATCGCCGGCCAGTGCGGGCGCTTGCCGGAGCCCCGGATGCCCCACAGCGCCAGCCCGACCAGCCCGGCCGAGGCCACCGCCACGCCCGCCGTGGCCCAGCCGTTCGGACGCTCGCCGACGAACACCGCCGCCAGGACCGTCACCACCAGCGGGGCCGTGCCCCGGGCGATCGGGTACATCTGCCCGAAGTCGCCGAGTGTGAACGAGCGCATCAACAGCAGCATGTACACGACGTGCAGCACGGCCGATGCCACCAGATAGGGCCAGGCCCCCGCCGCCGGAAGCGGGACGAAGAGAGCCATGACCACGCCGATCAGCAGGCCGCCGCCGGAGATCAGGGTGAACGAGACCAGCTGATCCTTGATCGCGTGCGCGATGGCGTTCCAACTGGCGTGTGTGAGGGCAGCCATGAGGACCGCGAGGGTGACCAGCGGGGTCACTTCGCGGGCTCGCGCACATCCGTGACCCTCGCGCCCGCGTGGGCGATCAGCGTTTTCGGGTCGAGCGGGAACACCGTGTGCGGAGTGCCCGCCGCCGCCCACACCACCGCGTGGTCCAGCAGCCGCCGGTCCGCCAGCACCCGGGTCCGGGTGGCGTGGCCGAAGGGCGGTACGCCGCCGATCGCGTACCCGGTCGCCTCCCGGACCAGGTCCGCGTCCGCCCGCTCGACCTTCCGCGCGCCCAGTTCACGCCGTACCAGCTCGACGTCCACCCGCGAGGAGCCGTCCATCAGGACCAGCACGGGCACGCCGTCCGCCGTGAACACCAGGGACTTGACGATCTCGCTCAGCGAGCAGCCGACCGCCGCCGCGGCCTGGGCCGCCGTACGGGTCGCGTCCGGGAAGCGGCGCACCTCTGCCTGGAGGCCGAGCTCGGCCAGCGCCTCGGCGAACCGGGGGTGGGCGGGGGAGACGGGGGCGGCAAGCGTGGTTTCGGGGGGTTCGGATGTGTTCATGGCTGCACGCTAGCGGTCGGTGCAGTATGCACGCGAGGGGACGTAGTGCCCCGTGCCCAGTGCCCCGCGCCCCGTGCGTCGAACGGCTGCGGCCTCAGCGGCCCGCGCGCAGCACCTCCGCCACGACCGGGCCCGCCGCGTCGCCGCCGTGGCCGCCGGTCTGGACGACCGCGGCAGCCGCGAGGTCGTCGCTGAAGCCGGTGAACCAGCTGTTGGAGGTGTCCTGCCCGTCGACCTCCGCCGAACCGGTCTTCGCGCCCTTGTCGCCGCCCACCGAGGCCATCGCCTTCGCGCCGGTGCCCCAGGCGGCCGTGGCGCGCATCATCGTGGTGAGCTGCTGGGTGACGGACGGCGACAGTGAGCGCGATGCCGTCGCCAACTGCCGGTCGTCCAGGGACTGCGGGACGATGACCGGCTGGCGGAAGGTGCCGGTGCGGGCGGTGGCGGTGATGGACGCCATGTTGAGGGCGTTCATCTGGACCGTGCCCTGGCCGATGTACTGGGCGGCGGCCTCACCCTGGACCTCCTCCGGCACGCTGCCGTCGGTCGTGACGACACCGGTCTTCCAGTCCAGGCCGATCCCGAAGACCTCCCGCGCCTCCTTGGCGAGCGCCGAGTCGTCGTCGACTTCGTCGATCAGCTTGACGAAGGCGGTGTTGCACGACCTGGCGAAGCTCTGCGTGAACGTGGAGCCGTCCGGCAGCGAGAAGTGCTTCAGGTTGTGGATCGTGCGGGTGTAGTACCTGGCCTCCTTGGGGCACTCCGCCGCCCCGTTGGCCGTGACCAGGCCCTTTTCCAGCAGCATCGCCGCCGTCATGATCTTCAGCGTCGAGCCGGGCGCCTGCTTTCCCTGCATCGCCGTGTTGAACCCGGTCGCCGGATTGTTGGCCACCGCGCGGATCGCCCCCGTCGACGGCTTCACCGCGACCACGGAGGCCTCCGCGTACTTCTTCACCGCCCGCTCGGCCGCCTCCTGAGCGCCCGCGTCGATCGTCGTCCGCACCTTGCCCGGCTTGCCCTTGGCCAGCGTCAGCAGAATGACGTCCGGCTGGGTCTCGTCGGCGGGCTCGATCCATGTCTCGATGCCGGGTGAACCGCCCGCGCTCGCCCCGTACTTCTCGCGCAGCGTGTCCAGGATCGGCCCGAGCGAGGGGTACTCCTCCTTGGTCAGCGCCGTCCCGTTGTGGTCGACGGCCTCGATCGTCGGCGTCGAGGACTCGCCCGTCCTCAGCGTCGCACCCTCCGTCAGCTGCGGGTGCACGATCGTCGGGGCCCAGTCGACCAGGGCCTTGCCCGTCGTCAGGCCGCGCACCACGGTCAACTCCGAGGCGTAGACAAGGGGCTTGGAATTACCGTCGTACGAGACAGTGGCCTTGACCTTGTAGGGCACCTTCGTGCCGACGGCCGGGCCCGGGGTGATCTTCACCTCGCCGATGCGGGCGTCCTCGCCGTACGAGGCGAGCACCGGTTCCGCGCCCGCCTCGTTGTTGGTGAGGAGGGACGCGGCCCTCGCGTCCCCCGCCGCCCACGCGTCGAGGAAGCCCTTCGACGTCTCCGCTATCTCCTCCGCGCTCGGCGGTCCCGTCTTCACGTCCGACGACTCGGACGCGCTCCGCGGCCCGCCGTCCCCGCCGACCGTGTCCCCGAGCATGCTGTACGCCCCGTAACCGATCCCTCCGGCCATCAGGACGAACGCTCCGCCGATCACGGCGACCTTCGCTCCACTGCGCATCTCGCGGTCCCCCTCCCCAGGAGAGCCCCTTGAACGCGTTCAAGGGGCAACTGTGAGGAACCCTAAAGGGGTATGGCAGACGGTGAGGGCGTTGTTACCGGACCGGAATGCTCGGCCGGAAGCGCTCTCTGCCGTGCGGTACGGGGCGGTGCGGGGCGGTCCGGGGTGGCGTGCTCCCCGCGCTGCGCTGCGATGCCCTGCGCCTTCTGTTCGACTGCGACGGCGCTCAACCTGCGCGGGAGCGCTGACACCCCGGCCGTGGTTGCCGACAACAGGCAGTCGGGCCGGGCCCTGTGTGCCGACATCACCCACTGAATTCACCTCGCTGACCCGCCTACCCTGCTCGGACATGAGAAAACGAAACGTCGGCGCGGTGCCGACGGGCAAGGGGGGTGGGCCGGTTGGACGGCAGAGCGAACGGGGGTGCGCCCGGGGTGCGCGCCCCGTCGAGCGCGGACGCGGACACGGCCGGCGGCGGCGCGAGTGGCGTGGGGCCTCGCGCGTCCATGCTGATGTCGCTGGCTCTCGCCCTGCTGCTGGGGGCGCTGTCGGCGCTGGTGATGTTTCCGGCGGCCCAGCACCTGCGCTCCCTCCAGGGCGGCGAGCGGGCTCGGGCGACGTTGCACACGGCCGGAGCGTGCATGTCGGGCCAGTGCGAGGTGAGGTTCGAGGCCGGTGGGCGGACCGTGGTGGCCGACCTCCCGGTGGGCAGCGGAGGCGGCAAGCAATCCGTCGGCGCCGCCATGACCGTCCGGTACCAGGCGGATGATCCGCGGGTGGTCGCCCGCGAAGACGATGTCGGGGGCGGCGGCGCGGCCCTGCTGGCGTGGCTGTCGGCCGGGGCCGCCGCGTTCTTCCTGCTGCTGTCGGGGGCGGCCGCGGTCTTTCTGGCACGACAGCGGCGAACATGATTCGGAAGATGTGTGTGAGTGATGTGTGTGAGCGTCGAATTGCCGGGCACACGGACCTTCGCAACGAGGTCCTGGCGGCATTCGGAGCCGGGATATGCCGGTGGGTTGCCCTGAGGTCGTTGTGAAGCGCAGGCGTATACGCGTCTGAAACGGAATCGACGATGGGAAACGAAGATGATCCTCCTTGGGCTTGTTCTGCTGATTATCGGCCTGCTTGTCGGTATGGGCCTGCTGACGACGGTCGGCGGCGTCCTTGTCCTGGTGGGCGCCATCCTCTGGATCCTGGGTGCGACCGGCCGCGCGGTCGGTGGGCGAAAGCACTTCTTCTGACCCTCGGGGGTGAGGAGAAGCCGGGAATTCCGTCAACGAACGGGATCCTGTGAAATGCGGGCGGGGGGGGGGGGGCCCGGGGGGGGGGCCCCCCCCCCCCCGGGCCCCGGGGGGGGGGGCGGGGGGGGGGCGAACACCGGGGGCCCCCCACAAACGGCCCCCCCCCCGCGGCCCCGCCG